>CAXHRY010000004.1:0-145902 GCA_964018965.1 uncultured Alistipes sp. | reverse complement strand
ATATATATTATATCATAAAATTGATTTGGAGTAAAATTGAAAAAAAGACAAGATTGAAATTCGGATAAGTATATGATATAATAAATAAGAAATTTAAAGGAACTCTGTAAGATAGGAATGAAAGTCAGATGAAAATAAATAATATGAAAATTGAAATAATTAGGAACTTTTATCATAAAAGTACAATAGCACCAGATGGAATTACACACACTATTGATACATCACAAAAACATACAGTATACCAGTTGGGAATGGCTAAAAACTATTTTACAGAAGATAAGAATCAGGTCATAGATAATATCATACAAGATTTAAGAGATATCATAACAGAATTAGAAAGATTGAGAGATAAAGAAAAAGATAACGAAGATAAAGAAGTAAAATTGCAGAGTAAACTCACTCCAAAAAAGACAATATAATTTGATAGCATGTCTCACTTTCAACTAAAATCGGAGAAAGTATGTTGTAGATACACAGTTGATGTCGACACACTTGTGAACATAAAGAGTTAATTTCTTCTAGTAAAATTTTTGCACATAATTGTTGCATTTATCGCCAGTCCCAATGAGTTAAGCGCCAAATTATTTTCTATTACAAAATTTTATAAAAATTTGGATATAAAGGGAGGCGTAAAATTAACGACCTTATCTGGCATCTCTAAGGGGCACAAACTACAAAATACGACACAATCAATTAAAGAGGCCCCTTATGGTTATCGAACATGTTGGTAGGCTCCAACATGGTCCGGGTAAAATCAAACTCATATTGTCACAAGCAGAGGTGATAAGAGTGTTATTTAGTCAAGAAAAGATAATCAACAAGAACGAAAAACATACATACAGGAAGAACGAGCGTAATCTGTACTAAAGTATAGACACATGAGCGCAAGGACAAAGCAGTCCACTTGGCGAAAAGTTGTCGTAAAAAAAAGAAATTACTGTTTAGAGTCGCATTTCGGTGGAGAGTTTATAAGGCCTTAGCTCCCAGGCCACTTAAATTTGTAATAAAAATTTGATTTTTCTTATGTAGTAAACTCGCTAAAATATGTTTTATTTCTGTCTTGCCTGCCGCAAAGTTGGAGGAGAGCTCACATATGACCCGAACAAACACTGCTCGTCAAGTATGTTTCGTCTTTAACACATCCTGTTGTTGGGTAGCTGAGATACTAGCTCTCCGTTTTCAAGAACAACTGGCAAACATCCTTTAATACGGCGGGTCTGAATCGTGCCGGACTGCTCGAGAACCCGGTGATACGCCCATATCGTCACCTCGACGACCCACAGACTCTGCGGGTCCGCGTGGCGGTATCATCCTATGGGCAAGGATTTCGAGAATCCGTGGGGTCTCACCACGCGAAGGGCGCCGTGAAGATGATGTCGCAGATCCTCAATTGTCGCTTTCCCGGGATCCGGGCGGTCGCTGGAGCATGTCGTCGCAGCCAAAGCCGTAGCTTTCGGCGAAGCGCTCGAACCCCGAATCAAGGAATATCAGCAGCAGGTGCAGAAGAACGCCGCGCAGGCCGAAGCTTTCGCCAAGCGCGGCTACAAGATCGTCTCGGGCGGCACGGACAACCACCTGATGCTGGTCGACCTGCGCACGAAGTTCCCCGAACTGACGGGTAAACTGGCCGAGAAATGCCTCGTTGCGGCCGATATCACCACCAATAAGAATATGGTGCCGTTCGACAGCCGCTCGCCGTTTCAGACGTCGGGTCTGCGCTTCGGCACTCCGGCCATCACCACGCGCGGACTGAAGGAGGACAAGATGGACTACATCGTCGCGCTGATCGACCGCGTGCTGAGCGATCCCGAAAACGAGCAGAACATCGCCGACGTCCGTAAAGACGTGAACGCGCTGATGGCCGATTACCCGCTCTACGCCTGGTAGGATGAAGCAAGTCATCGACTTCATGCGTCGGCTCGACGCGAACAACGAACGCGAATGGTTTGACGCACACCGAGCCGAATGGCTCCGCGCGAAGGCTCGCATCGCAAAACTCGCCGAAGGGTTGATCGAGGGTATCTCCTCGTTCGACCCTTCGGTTCGGGGTTTGCGTCCGCAGGACTGCACCTACCGAATCGCTCGCGACACGCGATTCAGCCCCGACAAAACACCTTATAAGAATTGGCTGGGCATCTTCGTCGCACCGCACGGCAAAAAGGGCGGCTATGCCGGTTACTACCTGCATATCGCCCCGACGGGCGACCGTCTGATCGGCGAGCACATGCTCACCTCGGGGCTTTACTGTCCCGAACCGGTCGTGCTGCGCTCGGTCCGCGAGGAAATCGTGGACCACGGCGCCGAAATGACCGCATCGATCGCCGCAGCCCGGGGCTTCCGCCTGAACGAGAGCAATCGGCTCAAACGCATCCCGACCGGATTTTCGGCCGACAGCGAGTATGCCGATCTCCTGAAGCTGAAAGACATATACATCGAGAAGCCAATTCCGGAATCGTTCCTGCTGGACGATCGACTGTTGGAAAACGCCCTCGAGGAGTTTCGCCGCACCTATCCCTTCGTCGCCATACTGAACCGCGCGGTGCAATATGCCTACGAGGAGATGATGTAATCGCCCCCTAACCAAAAACACTACATACCCATGAAAAAACTCTTTTTCGCGTTGGCTGCCGTAGCGCTGGCAGCCTGTGCGGCGGAACCGGTCATGCAGTCTCGGATGGACTGGAGCGAACCCGCAGATCCCGCAGCGACCGATCCTGCGCTTTGGCAGGAGGTCGAAAAGCCGCAGGCTTCGTTCGGTTCGATCGACGTGCGCTATCCCCGCAGCGAACCCTATGCAGGCACGATCGCCGAGGAAGCGACCGTGACGGGATGGCGCGGCGAACGGCTGTCGGCCCAAGCGGTCGTATGGACGCCCGAGGAGCTGAAGAACCTGCGCTGTACGATCGGTGATTTCGTCGGTGAAAACGGCAAGCTGGCCGGTATCGGCCGTGCGCGTTTCGTCAAATACGGATTGGCCAACCGCTTTTCGAACAAAGTCTACTGCGGCCCTCGCCCCGAAGGCGAAGTACCTCACCTGGAGCCCAACCTGCTGAGCGAAGAGACTACGCTCGACGTGGCAGCTCGGACACTGCGTCCGGTATGGATCATCGTCGATATCCCGGCTTCGGCCGAGCCGGGCACCTACCGTTCGAATGTAACCCTGAAAGCCGACGGAGGCTTCAAGAAACAACTCCGCCTCGACGTCGAGGTCGTAGATCGGGTGTTGCCGCCTGTATCCGAGTGGAACTACCACCTCGACCTGTGGCAACATCCCTCGTCCGTGGCCGAAGTCGAAGGTTACGAAATGTGGAGCGACGACCATTTCCGGGCTATGGAACCCACGATGCGCCTTTTGGCCGACGCCGGACAAAAAGTGATTACTGCGACGCTGAACAAAGACCCTTGGAACTGCCAGACGCAATATCCCTATGCGGATATGATCCTGTGGACGCGCTTGGGCGACGGAAGCTGGGAATACGACTTCTCGGTATTCGACCGCTGGGTGGAGTTCATGATGGGGCTGGGCATCGACAAAGCGATCAACTGCTACTCGCTGCTGCCCTGGAAATACGAACTGCACTACAAGGACGACGTGACGGGACAGGACGTGACCGTCTCCGTGAAACCGGGTACGCCCGAATTCAAGGAGGTCTGGACGCCGTTCCTCGGCGCCTTCTCGGAGCACCTGCGCGAAAAAGGATGGCTGGGAATCACCAATATCGCCATGGACGAGCAGTCGCCCGAGGTCATGGAGGCCGCCACGGAATTACTCGCCGAAGCTGCGCCCGAATTGGGCATCGCCCTTGCCGACAACCATTTCGCCTATCGTCGCTATCCCCATATCAAGGATATGAGCATCACGATCTACGCCGATATGGATGTCGACGACATTCTGCGCCGCCGTGCGGAAGGCAAAGTCTCGACCTACTACGTCTGCTGCTCGTCGGGTTTCCCCAATACCTATCCCTCGTCGAAGCCGCTCGAACCGGTTTACCTGGCTTGGTATGCCCTGGCACACGAGTTCGACGGACTGCTGCGCTGGTCCTACAACTCGTGGCCCAGCGACCCGATCCGCGATGCACGCTACGGCGGATTCACGGCCGGCGACACCTTCATCGTATACCCCGAGGGCCGTTCGGCCATTTCGTTCGAGCGTCTGCGCGAAGGTATCCAGGATTGGGAAAAAGCTACGCAACTGCGTCGCGAACTGGCGCTGTCCAGCACAGCCGAGGCCCGGGCACAATTGGAGGAACTCAACGCCGCGATTGCCGCCTGCGCTTCGCGCGAAGAATTCGACGGATGGCAGGAGCAGCTCAATGCCGCCAAGCAGCTGCTGAACCGGCCGGTCCGCTAAGCGAACCTTTTTGGGGTAGCTATATACAATTTTACTCTTGCCGGTTTTTCAACCCTAATTTCTCGTCAGACAGCCGGCGTCTCGCGGCCGTAGGCTGCGTTTATAAATCCGACCCTCCCCTAAATCCCCTCCTCGGAGGGGACTTAGGGTGTAATCCTTAAGGTTACCGGGCCAAATATATCGTAAGGGTAGAATTTAATTACCACCTTTTTTACCACGAAGGGAGTCCGATCGAATCGGGCTCCCTTCATCGTATTACAATCCGAGGTATTCTTTCAGAGTCTCTACATACTCCCCGAAAGCCTCTTTGCCCGCCTCCGTCACCCGGCAGGTCGTTCGGGTCTTTTTACCTACGAAACCTTTCTCGACGGTTATATATCCGGCAACGGAGAGTTTGTCCAACTGGACGCTGAGATTCCCGGCCGTCGCATCGGTCTTCTCCTTGAGGTAGACGAAATCAGCTTCTTCCACATTCATCAGAATGGACATCACCGCAAGACGCAGCTGCGAATGAAGCAGCGGATCGAGCTCTTTCATCGCTGGAGTTTCTTACCGACAATGACGGCCGGAACGATGAACATCAGCAGGAAACAGAGCACATAGAGCGGAAGCATCCAGACTACGAGCAAGGGAATCCCGCACAGAGAGACTGCGACGACCACGAATCCGGCAATTACGGAGAATATTCCGCCGAATACGTAGGAACGCTCTTGCAACAGGATACCCTGCACGACGGCTGCGAACCCTACGATCACGAACGCATAGAAAAACATCGCCATCCATGCCTGGGGATATCCGTAAAAATTGAATACCAGACATATGGGTACGAGCACGATCGCCACCAGGCTGACCGTTCGCCAAAGACCGTCGTGTACCCGATCGATGAAGGTGCGAACCTTCGCTTCGGTCTGACATTTTCGAGACAGGAGGAGATTCGCAGGGAGGCCAATGAGAAGAATCGCCAGCCAAAGCCAATTGAAAGAGGGATTACCGGTTGTGAGCAGCGCAATGAATACCACTGAGGCAGTGGTGATCGAGAGCAGGGCCCACATCATCGAGATGCGTAGGTCCGCTACCGCCACGCGGTGTTTGGAGTTTTCGATCATGGCTGTTATCAGCGCCATGCTTTCTCGAGCGGAGAGTTTTTGATCTTCCATTGTCTAATTTTAATAATTAAATAGGTTTGCAATATAAACTACCAATCGAAAAGAAAAGAGCGAACCCGCGCGATGTAGCTCCTTTTCACTCTTCGACGCATCAAAGATAAATAAGTTTATATTATAAACCAAATTTTACTGCGGATATTTTCTGTCGATTTCTCGAATGATTGCGCCGAGGGGTGGGGTAGCGTGCGAAATTGCGGACTATCTGTTTGAACGATCAGCATCGGCAGCTCGACAGGTCGCGCAATAAAGAGGCGAGGAGCCGAAGTTAATCTATCGATAAAACTTTTCACCCTCCAACCAAATCACTCGCCCGCTCAATCACCGAAAGAAACGATCCTGCCAGCACTCAGCCCCTCGATTTCGATCCTGGGTTCAGTGGCCGCATCGTTGAGATAGCACTCTACCGTAGCACGACCGTTCGCGGCTTTGACCGCCGGATTCCAGTATAAAGTCGTCCGGAAGTCGGGTACCTGGGATTTCACTGCCTCGGGGGTGTCGTATGCCGGAGTATAGCATTCTGCCGGAGTCTGATATCCCAAAGGCTTGGCAACCTGTACGTCGGTGCGCATGTTTTCGCGTTGCAAAGCATCCCACTCTGCCCCGGATTTCAGTGTGATGGAGATCGCTCCGCCCGAGGCTTCATAACCCCAAATACTGAATGCTGCATTTCCGTCCAGCAGATCGAGCCGGGAAACATACTCGATCGGATAATAGGCTTCGACCGGATAATCGACGATATCTACAGAGCCGGATTGAAGAATTGCGTTTCGCCATGCATGCGTTTTTTCGTCGCTTTTGGAACTTGAAACACCCGGCAGGGGAAGGGTTTGCATATAAACGCTTTCTCCCGCAACCTGTCCGAAAGAGCGGCAAATCCGTCCATCCACAGCTATTACAGGAGTCCTCCCTTGATAATACAGGTGGTTGCCCCGCACCGATATCCCCGGCATGCGCTGAATAGCATCGAGAATGCTGTATGCCCCGTATCGTTTAATCATGGTGTCAGTCCAGGTGTGGTTTGCCTTTCGGTATTCGGGTTTTGACCAGTCCTGGAGTTTCTGTTTTTCCAACTGCCGCTCGGCCGATATCGTCACGGCCTCGATCATCACATTCCTCATATCGGCATTTCCGGTCCATTCGACGTATTTGCGCGCCATTTCGGCCGGGTCGAGCTCCGTGGACTCCGCGGCAATGCGTTGGGTCCGCTGCTCGGGCAGCGGCTCGATGCGCGCTGCGGGTTCGGGCGAGAGTTTCACGACAGCTTCGCGGTCGAACTCTTTGCCGGACAGAGGTCTGAGTACGAATGTGGTGCTGTCGGGGTAATCCATTCCGGAGAGCGTAAATGTTCCGTCTTTGTGGATCTCGGCCTGCTCTATAGCGCCGAATCGCGGCACGAGGGCCATCAAGCGGTAATTCGCCAGCTTTGATTTCTTGCCGAACAGCCCTTCCTTTACGATGCGTCCTTCGATCGACTGGTACTGCTCGAAGGGTATCTGCGGCGTAGCGTAGTTGCCTTTCAGTACTTCGGGTACATCATAACGCTTCCATCCTTGCGTGAGGAGCAGATCGTCGAGCTGCTGGAGATTCTGCGGAGTCTCGAAATAGCGGTTCGGCTGCTCGATATATCCCTTAAGTTCGGAGCAGATCAGCAGATCGGCATGAATGCCCGCACTTTCGCGCTCGGGCACGGCCGCGGAGTCCGTTATGGCTACGGCAAAATCCCCCGAAAGAGGATTTCCTTCATTGTCAGTCACCTCGATCTCCAGCGTTACCTTTCCCCGAGCGGTATAGCGCCCGCCTTCGGGTGTTGCCGTAATTGCGGTACGGGCTATTTCGTCACCTCGGTTGAAGAAGAGTCGTTCGCTCAGGGCATTCCCTTGGTTGTCGAGCAGCAGCAGCTGAATGATTCCCGAGGGCAGCTCGGCACGCCGGAAAAGGATGCGTGCCGTGCCCGGAGCCCACGTCTGGTCGTAAAGCATCCTTCCGCGGCTCTGTGCCACGATGCGCTGTGCGGGAAGTTGGGCGTCCGAACGCCGCATGACGAGGACCATGGAGTCCGTAGCGATCACTTGTAGTGCCGTAGCCCCCGCCACGGCTGCCGGCAGGGCAAAACGCTTGCTCTTTCCATGCTCCATGCGGCATTCAGCCCAGTAACGTTCTCCTGCGCGCGGAATGAATCCGAAGTGTCCCATGCCGCCGATGCCCGAGCGGAAGGTGCAGACTTCATCCCCTGCGGAGTCCACGATGCGTCCCGAGACCGCGACGGACAGCCCGTCGTCGCCCAGGGCTTTGAATCCCACCGTGCCCGGCACTCCCGGAATCAGATGCCCGCCCTCGGGAAAGAACGAGACGTCGAAGTCCGAGATGCTCCGGGATCGTGCCGAGGCCTGCTCTCGGGGACGGAATGCCTCGATACGCAGAGGCTTGCGGAACAGGTACTCGGGATCGAGATTCAACTGGTGCCGCGTATAGGCGGCCAGGGTATAGTCCCCCGAGGAGAGATCGGGGGAGAGTGGCAGATAACCGGCATAGAGACCCTCTTGCTGGAGAATCTTGATCCGACGCACGAGCCTCCCCGCGGCATCCGAAAGCTCCGCATAGACGTATTTACTCGCTCCCACGGGATGATGCGACGACGCATCGACCACATGGGCCCGCAGCCAAACCGTGTCCCCCGACAGGTAGAAATCCTTGTCCGTCGTTACATGAACTTTCTCCTGAGGATAATACTCAAGTTGGGTGGCGAGAGGTTGGTGTTGGGCGTATGAAATACGTCCGACCGTTAAAACCAGCGCGAGAATGAGGATGTTATATCGAAACATAGGGCGTTGTTTTTATAATAGCAAGTTAGTTATTTTATTTTATATTGCAAAGTAATATATTAAAAATTGTAGCGATAATAATTAATTGTAAGTATTAATTCGCTTAACGGTTTCAGTTTCGATGCAATCGGATATGCAACTCAATGGCTCATACATACGTTCGTCGTGTGCCGATGAATAAGTTATTCAAAGCTGCAATCTTCGCGAGCGATCTTTGTCGGAGAGCATCGATTATGCGATCCGAGTTGATAATATGAGATAATGCCAGGTGCTACGTGCGCATTTCCTCCTATTTACAGGATTATCGTATTGAATACCCGTTTGGGTAATCGGAGCGCTTATCCATCGGTCGTATATTTAAGCTATTCGGTTTCGAAGGGCGGGAACGATAACACAAAACACCTTTTATGCCGATTTTAGAACTGAATTATTCAGATGATGGTTGCGACTCGTTTAAGTCGTCGTTGTTCTTGGTTTTCATCATCTTAAATGCAAGGTGCCGATATGCCGTTTTTCTGATTCGACGTGTGTGGACGACGGTCTGTTGTCTGGATACGGAGAAGTGTGAGGCGTTTTTCGGGAACCCTCAGCGGAGGGGTTTCAACGAAACGGAGTGTTGTCGGATGCTGCAATTCTCGCGGCATGATTATTTTTTTGCAATATGAAAAACAGAGATGAGGGGAGAGCTTGCGATCGGTATAAGATGAAGCCGTGGATTCCGGAAAGTACAGAGGTAAGGTGCGATGTTCCGGATATCCCCGTAGCTTTGTCCGGTTGCGTCATGCCGAATGCGACTCGGTTTCCAGGTGCTGTCAGGTATCCGGGTTTTCGGTGGACAGACCTTTGCCGGTTTTCAGCAATGCAAGATAGGCGAGCAGTACGACGTTCATCATAAGGGCGTAGACGATTCCGGGAATCGCCATTTCTCCATTGTCGAAGATCAACGGAGAAACCGCTATGGCGATGGCTTGTGCGGCATTCTGCATGCCGATTTCGATGACGATCGTACGTCGCATGGTGCCGGGAAGGCGGAACCCGCGCGATAGCAGCACGCCGACGAGCATTGCCGTGAAAATCAGTGTAAGGGTCGCGGTGCCGAGCGATACGATATGGCGAAGGATGGTATCGGCATACTGCACGAAGAAAAGTGCTGCGAGCAACATGAGCGCCGGAAAGGCGCAGCGGCTCAGCACACTGTGGACCTTGCGGGCTGTCGCCGGGCGCAGATGGCGGAATAAGGCTCCTGCGAGCATCGGCAGAAAGACCAGGACGATGTTTTGCATAAAGAGTTTTCCGACAGGGAGCCGTATCGCCGTGTCGCCGTATCCGGCGACGAATCGTGTGGCGAACTCCATGATCGGTGGAATGGTGAGCAGCGTGAGGATGCTGCTGAGCGCCGTAAGCGTGACCGAGAGGGCGACGTCGCCTTTGGCCAGCATGGAGAAGACATTGGACGAACTGCCGCCCGGACAGCAGGCGACGAGTATCAGACCGAGAAAATAGACGGGCGGCAACCCGAAGAGGTAGGCTATGCCGAATGCGATGAACGGCAGTGCGACGAGCTGTCCGGCGAGTCCGACGAAAAGTGCGCCCGGCCGGTGCATCACGCCGGAGAAGGCGTTGCGGTCGAGTTTGATGCCGAGCTGGAACATCAGCACGATCAGAATCGGAAGAACAATCAGGACGGTATTCATAGGAGGGGCTTTAGAGGGATCCGTAGAACGAGGGTAGTAGGAAATATCAGATTATCAAATCTTCGAGTTCGATTTTCGGAACGATATGCGTGTCGTCGCGGCGATAGTAATTCCGACTCTCGTCAGTTCCGATCGGCACGAGTTCGATCCGGTCGGTTCCTCGGCCGATGGCGAGGATCAGCAGCGGTTCGCAGGGCAGAGAGAAGATTCGCCGGATATGCTCGCGATCGAATGCAGCGATGCAAATACCGTTGAGCCCTATTTCGACAGCCTGGAGCAGCATGCTCTGAGCCGATATGCCCAGGTCGATATCGACATAGCGATCTTCCGGTGCCGTCGAACAGACGATGATGAAGGCGTTGGGTTCGCTGCCGGGCTTCGGCAGGTGTAATTCGGGCAGCGCACCACCCAGCCGGATTTCGGACAGCACCTTTGCGGCTTCGTCGGCCAGCACGGGGCGGAAACGCAGTACCTGCTGGTTGCGTGCCGACGGGATTTTCGTGTTGACGCCGATGATGCGTCGGAGCTGGTCCGCACGCACTGTGAAATTCGAGTCGTAGCCTCGATGGCTGCGGTTGCGCAGAAGCAATCCGTCGAGCGTCGGGTGCGGTTTGCGTGGAGTTGTGGGGCGGGTTCGGTACTCCTCCATTTTTCGGCCCAGATAGTCGTCTGCCATGATAAAATCGGTTTTACGGGTGTCTTGCGGCGCTGCGCCGCATGTTCAAGGCAACCCTTGAGATGATAATGTGGTATGCGGTTTTTATCCTTGTATCTTTGCGACGAGACCCCGGCAGCATATGCCGCCGGGGCCTCGGGGTGGTTCGCTCTGTCACGGGCATATTACTCTGCGGCGGGTGTTCCGACCTGCTGCGACTCTGCCGGACGCTCGATTCCTTCTGCCGTCGCACGGCTCTCCATCCGCTCGATGCGGGTATCGAGATCGGGATGAGTCGAAAAAAGCTGATTGATCTTGCTGCTCTTCTGCGCACCGGCTTCCTCCTGCATTTGCTTCAGACGTCGAAACGAAAGGGCCATCGCCCACGGGTTCTTATCCGCTTTTTTCAGAAATTCATAGCCGTAATCGTCCGCATCGCGCTCCTGTTTCTGGGAGTAGGTGGCGCTCACGAGCGCTTCACCCAGGTCGCCCAATTGCGAATCGGTCAATTGGGCCGCTTTGCCGCCTTGCGACGATACGCCGTCCTTGAGGGCCGAAGTGAGCAGTGCCGTGCGGAATCCCTTTTTGGAATCCCGGTGAGCGATATGGCCGATTTCGTGGCCGATGACGCCCAGCAGCTCGTCGTCGCTCATGATGTCCATCAGCGAAGAGAAAACGCGGATGCTGCCGTCGGCGCAGGCGAACGCATTGACGTCGATGACTCGATATACTTTGAAATTCAGTTTGATGCCGTCGGCATCGGTCAATCCCTCGGTCAGCTTCCGGAGTCGAATGTCATACGGGTCGTCCGCTTCGCAGACGGGATTGTTCGCATCCATCCAGTCGATGTACTCCTTGACATAGGCTGCCATCTGCTCGTCGGTGAGGGTGACGGCCTGGGCAGCCTTGGCTGCGCCGTTGAGTGCTTTTTTCAAGTTGAATTGCGCCATTGCGGGGCACGAGGCGATCGTACAAAGTAAAACGACCGCCCATTTTGCAAAATTCTGCTTCATAAGAGTTCGTTTGTTAAACAACTCACAAAAATAGCGTATTTATTTTAGAATACGGCGCATTTCCTCGGGGTTTTTATCCCAATCCGGCGGACGGCCTGTCGTTCCGGGGCGTCCTGTTCGCGCTTTCGGTCTCATTTCGGGGGCGTTGCGAGCGTCGGCCCCGGGGCGATTCTTGCGGAGAACTTTCCGAATCTCGTTTTTTATCGCTACCTTTGCGACATAATGGAACAACAGGAAGAAAAACAGCCTTACGACGTGATCGTCGTGGGGGCGGGAGCCGCAGGTATGATGGCTGCCGGAACGGCTGCGCACAACGGTATGCGGGTGCTGCTTCTGGAAAAGATGGAGAAATCGGGCCGCAAGGTCCGTATCACGGGCAAAGGACGTTGCAATGTGACCAATGCCCGGCCGCCCGAGGAGTTCGCATCGCAAATTCGTGTCAATGCGGACTTTTTCGCTCCGGCATTCGCCGAATTCAACAACCGTTCGACGATCCGTTTCTTCGAACGGCGCGGTGTGAAACTCGACATCGAGCGCGGCGAACGCGTATTTCCGCATAGCGGCAAGGCGTGGGATATCGCCACGGCATTGTTGGAGTATTGCGTGGATAACGGTGTGAAGATACTTTACGATACACGGGTAAAGGAGATCATGACTTTGGGAGATCGTGTTTTCGGCGTGAAATATATCAACAAACGCGGCTTCGAACGCAAGGAGGAGTGCCCGCGGGTGATTCTTACGACGGGAGGCGTCTCCTATCCTGCGACCGGATCGACGGGCGATGGATACGGTTTCGCAGCCGATTTGGGACATACGATCGAGCCGCTGCGGCCGTCGCTGACGCCGCTCGTCTCGTCGCATCCGCAGATGAAGTACCTCGAAGGGCTGTTGCTGCGCAATGTCCGGGCTGTGCTGTGGATCGACGGAGAACCCGTCCGCGAGGAGTTCGGCGAACTGGGCTTTTCGGACCGCGGCATCGAAGGCGCCGTAGCGTTGCGCATGAGCCGCGATGCGGTGGATGCGCTCATCGACGAGCGCCGTGTGAAATTGGTCGTCGATCTCAAACCTGCATTGGACGAAGCGACGCTGCGCGATCGCATCGCGCGCGAAACGGCCGAGATGGAACCTACGGAGTTCTTCGGCGAACTGTTGCGCAAGCTGGTGCCCAAACCGCTGGTGATGCCTTTGGCTCAGGAGTTGGATATCCACTCGAAGAATTATATCTCGAAACTTACCGAAGCGCAGATCACACGTCTGATCCGCACGCTCAAGGGGCTGACTTTCCCCATTACGGATTATGCTCCGTTCGAATATGCCGTCACGACGGCCGGAGGCGTATCGTGCTCCGAGGTCGATCCCAAGACGATGCAATCGCTCAAGGTGCGCGACCTCTATTTTGCGGGTGAGATCCTCGATTTGGATGCCAATACGGGCGGCTACAATCTTCAGATCGCCTTCTCTACGGGACACCTCGCCGGAATGCTTAAAAAGTAGACGACGATGGGCTTCAGCGGAAATACTTTCGCACAACGGTGGTCGGGTCGACTGGCCGAATGGCGGACGCGTGTTACGCGCGCCCGTTTCTTTCGGGGGCACGGCGTCCATTCGCCGTTCGTCTACACGATCGTGCGTGAAGTGTTCATGCGCCGCGAGTTGTTGCCGGGCGACAAGAGGCTTTACCGGGCGCTCGTGCAGGTCGGGGTGCCGCAGCGGCGTGCCGTGCAGTTGCAAAATCTCGCGATCCATTGCGGTTACGGCAGTTTCGGCATGAATCGTGCCGAGGGGGAGTTGTGCATCGCCACGTGCGATCTGTCGCGGACCGAGACGCTCGCGCTGGTGCGGGCTGCTGTCGCGGCGCGGCGTACGGTGGCGGTGATGGCGCCCTATGCGGGTTGCGAACGGCTGGCAATGTGCCGGCAGTTGGTGGCGGAACATGCTTCGACGACGGTCGACAACCGGGGCTATCTGCTGATTTTCAACAACGGACTTCCCAAACAACACTTCGAATTATGAAAGTATATACCAAAACCGGTGATAAGGGTATGACGTCGCTCGTGGGCGGCGAACGGGTCTTCAAGAGCGACGAGCGGGTCGAGGCCTACGGCTCGGTCGACGAGCTGTCGGCTTTCACGGCTCTGTTGACGGACCGGTTGCGCGAGGATGATGCCCGGGCGCCTTATATCGACGAGTTGAACCGCATACTTTCGCGGATGATGACCGTCGAGGCGCTGTTGGCAGCGGGGGAGTCGGGGCGGGATAAATTGCAACCGCTCCCCGACGAAGCGGTCGCATGGCTCGAAGAACGGATCGACGCGATGCAGTCGGCATTGCCGTCGATCGACAAATTCACGCTTCCGGGAGGGCATACGGCCGTTTCGCTGTGCCATGTCTGCCGGACAGTGTGCCGTCGGGCGGAACGCGCAGCGCTGCGTGCCGACATGAAATACGACGTCGCACCGGAGGTGCTGAAATGGTTGAATCGTCTGTCGGATTACTTCTATCTGCTCGGACGAACGCTGGCGTGGCACTACGGTGCGAAGGAGACGCTATGGATTCCCTGAGCCGATGCCGGTTCGAATGTCGGATGGCGATTCCGGGTGGAGACTCCTATCCTGCGTTCTGTAAGTTCGGTTTTTCGGATGTTTTTCGAAAAACGGATGCGTGCGATCTTTTTTGCGTTTTCCTTTGATTCTATCGTTTTTTTTATATTTTTGCAAATCTGTTCTGGATCAGTGAAGTCCTGGACGTATGTTAAGATATTGATAAAAAGAAACTTAAAGCTTTATAATTATGTACTGGACATTGGAATTGGCTTCGAAACTCGAAGATGCTCCCTGGCCTGCCTCGAAAGACGAACTTATCGATTACGCGGTTCGTTCGGGGGCGCCGCTCGAAGTACTCGAAAACTTGCAGGAGATAGAGGATGAAGGTGAAATCTACGAATCGATCGAAGATATTTGGCCCGACTATCCTTCGAAGGACGACTTTTTCTTCAACGAGGAGGAATATTAGTCTCTTCCAAGGATAGATGTCTTTGAAAAGGGGCTGTCTAAAACTTGTTAGACAGCCCCTTTCATTCGTACTGCTGTTCGAGAACTTTTTCGAATATGCAATATTCAGCGTGTTAAAAAAATGTCAGCAAGCTCTTTTTTGCCGACAAAAACAATTTTTTTTCGGTTCTTTCATCGAAAGTGCGTTATCGTTTATAAAGACGAGTAGATCTCGATGAGCCGTTGTGCGACGGCGTATTCTGAAAAAAGCTCCGCCCGGCGACGTTCGCGTTCGCGTAATGCAGTGCATAAGCCCTTGTCGGCAATCAACCGCATGAGTGCCTCCGTAACTTGTCCGACATCTTCGGGATCGACATAGAGGGCGGCATCGGCCGCTGTTTCGCGGTTGACGGCCGTATCGCTGAGCAACATCGGCAATTCGTTGCGCATAGCTTCGACGACGGGGATGATCGACACATGTGCCGAAGCGTCGGGCAGGCTGACGAAAATCGAGGCCAGACGGAACAGGGCCGGAAGGTCTTCGGGTGTCGGTTCGTAGATGAATTCTACGTGCGTCGCCATTCCGCGGCTGCGTGCGTATCCGAGCAGAAAGTCCGAATAGGCGGTTCGGCGGCCGCAAATCACGGCGTGGATAGGTTCTTCGACGGCCAGCAGCGCTTCGAAGAGCGTTTCGAGATTGCGACGCGGTTCGATCGTGCCGATCGAGAGAATGAATCTGTCTGGAAGATCGTATTTTCTGCGAATTATATCAAGCCGGTCTTCCGGTATTGGTACGCCGGGGACTGCGGCGCCCAGCGGCAGCATGACCTCGATGCGTTCGGGCGGAATGCTCAACCGCTGCGAAAGCTCCTCGCTGTCGGGCGTGTTGAGTGCGATCAACCGTTCCGCCGACCGCAATGCACGCCGGAATGTGCTCAGAACGAAGACTCGTTCGAGGAGCGGATATCGTTCGGGATGACGTAGGAAGAAGAGATCGGGTACCGTCAGTATGGTTTTGACCCGACGCAGGTGAACGCTCAATGGCAGTCTGTTCCGAAAGCCGTGGTAGAGGTCGATGTTCTTAATGCTTTGTTCTTCTGTAAAATACTCATGCCGGCTTGGATGGCGTTCGAGTAGGGCGGCGAGATGGTGGAAATAGCATCGTTGCGCTGCGGCAGGCGATTTGTCGAGTCCTATTTTCATATTTGGAGCGATATTTTCTTCCGTATGGCAAATAAATTAACTATCTTTGGCAGAAACAAAGCCGTATTATGAAACACGTCTTATGTCTTTTCATCCTGTTGTCCGGGCTCTTTTCCGGAAGTGTCCGAGCGCAGGAAATCGCTGTCGGCGACCGTTTTCCGGAATTCAAAAATTCCGTATGGCTCGATGATCGGCAGCCCGAGGCTGCACCCGTGACGTTTTACGAATTTTTTCATTCGACGAACGATGCGACGTTGCGGTCGCTCGACCGATTGCGCGAATTGACGGACAAATCAGGGGCCAAACTGCGCATCGTCGTGTTGGCGAAAGAATCCGCCGAACGCGTCGCTCCGATTTTGCGGGACTATCTTTCTCCGCGGGCAGGGGTGATGTTCGATCCCGAGGGACGGGCATTCGTGGCTTGCGGGGTGCGGTATCTGCCTTTCGGCGTGCTGGTCGATGCCCGGAACCGGGTTTTGTGGATGGGCAACAGTCTGAAATTCGACCGGGAAATCTTGAATCAGGTAACGAAATAAGTCATACGCGACAACGCCATGTCTTTCACGAAGATAAATCACTACGAAAAAGAGTATGCCGATGCGCATCACGATACGGCGCTAAACGTATCGGAAGGGGTTGAGAATCAACCGATCGTAAACCCTTACTTCACGCGTCGCAAAAAACGCTCGCTCACGACGGCCGAATACGTCGAGGGAATCCTCGCAGGCAATATTACGGTCCTCTCGCAAGCCATCACGCTCATCGAGTCGAACAATCCGACGCATTACGCCCAGGCTCAGGAGATCATCGAAGCATGTCTTCCGCATGCGGGGCGTTCGGTCCGCATCGGCATCACGGGAGTTCCGGGAGCCGGAAAGTCGACCTTCATCGAGGCGATCGGCGGCATGGTCACCTCCCTGCGGCACAAGTTGGCCGTGCTGGCGATCGATCCCTCGTCGGAGCGCAGCGGAGGTTCGATTCTGGGCGACAAAACGCGTATGGAGAGCATTTGCCACAACCCCGATGTCTTCATCCGGCCTTCGCCGTCGGCCGGATCGCTGGGCGGTGTGGCCCGTAAGACGCGCGAAACAGTGGTGCTGTGCGAGGCCGCGGGATTCGATGTGATCTTCATCGAGACGGTCGGCGTAGGGCAGTCCGAGACGGCCGTGCACTCGATGGTCGATCTCTTCATGCTGTTGCAGATCGCCGGTGCCGGCGACGAGTTGCAGGGCATCAAGCGCGGCATCATGGAGATGGCCGATCTGATGGTCATCACGAAAGCCGACGGCGAAAATATCCATCGCGCCGAATTGGCACGCGTGCAGTTCCAAGGGGCTTTGCGGCTGTTTCCGTTGGCGGAATCGGGCTGGAAACCGATCGTTTACACGGCCTCCTCGGTCGCGGGTACGGGCTTGGAGGAGGTTTGGAAAGGTGTCGAGGAGTACCTCGACCATATTCGGGCCAACGGCTATTTCCGCCACAACCGCAATCGGCAGAACAAATACTGGATGTACGAATCGATCCACGAAGTACTTCGGCAGTCGTTCTACCGCGATCCCCAGGTCGCGGCGTGCATCGCCGATTACGAGCGTCGGGTGCTGGACGATCGGCTGTCGTCGTTCATTGCTGCCAAGGAACTGCTGGATATCTATTTCCGGGAACACAAGGAGTAGCGGCATGACCGATTTCGCAGCCATCGATTTCGAAACGGCCAACGGGCGCCGGACGAGTGTCTGCTCGGTGGGCATCGTCGTCGTACGCGGCGGCGCGGTCGTCGACACCTACTACAGCCTTATTCGCCCGCGTCCCAATTTTTACAGCCGTTTTACGACTGCCGTCCACGGAATTACCTTCGAGGATACGGCCGATGCGCTCGATTTCGACGTCGTGTGGCGCGAAGTGGCGCCCCGTATCGAGGGCTTGCCGCTCGTGGCGCACAACTCTCCGTTCGACGAAGGGTGCCTGCGCGCGGTGTTCGAGCTCTACGGAATGCCTTATCCCGAATATCGGTTCTGCTGTACCTGCCGCGCGTCGCGACGCGTGTTCGGTTCCCGATTGCCCAACCATCAACTGCATACGGTTTCGGCAGCCTGCGGCTTCGATCTGGCGAATCACCACCATGCCCTGGCCGACGCCGAGGCTTGCGCTGCTATTGCGCTGAAGATATTGTGAGAGGCTATGCCCGGGCCGATCGCATCGGAGATGCGAGCTGAAGACGGCGGGGTTGGCAGGTGCATTCGGGGGAGGCGCTGAAGGATCGCTTGTCGTTGCTTCACAATCCCAATTCGAGCTGAAACCGAAGCTCCCAGCGGTTGTATTTCGTCGTCGCAGGTCGCGTGCGGCTGTTGTAGGACAGATCCGCCTGAACCTTCAGGTTGTGACCGATGATGTAGCGCGTGGCTCCCAGGGTGACCTGGTTCTCGCGGTCGTAACCGACCCGCTGCCGGATTTCGTGCTCGGGAAACAGGGTCGAGTTGCGCAGGGCGACTTCCCATTTCCCGCCGAAAAGATAGCTTGCCTGGACATTGAATCCGCATCCGCTGTAGACGAACGCCTTTTCGTCGTCGAAGAGCGGTCTCCGGCAATGGCGTCCCATGAAATCTCCGTAAAATGCGAAGCCGCGGTATTTGAGGATGAAGTCGGCGAAGTAGGAACCCAGGTTGCGCGACTCGCCGTCGGGCATCACTTCGCCTCCCGTGCCTTTGAGGCGTTGCGCTTTGTGGTTGAAGGCATAAGCGCCTGCGAGCAGAATTTTTACTTGCTCCTCGTGCTGGTGGTCGCCCTCCTGGATGGCGCCTTTCCCCGAGAATCGTCCGAACGGATAGAGCTCCAGCCGGCCCATGTAGATCATCCCGCCGTTGGAGGATACGCCCCAGTTGCGGCCTTCGCCCAGCGTCACGGAACTCTTGACGGCCAGGTCGAACCCCGTGTCGTTGCCCATGTCGTATTCGCCGAAGAATCCGAAATCGCGGTCGAGGTTGAATTGGCTGCTGACGATGCTGCGGTCGGCGAACTGGAGCGTTCCCGACGAATTGATCCGTGCGCGGTTGGCCTTGATCTTGGTTTGTCCGAATCCGATGTTCCAATGCGAATCGGGTACGTAATAGATCACCGCGTCGCGGACGATGTTCGTACTGCCGTCGGCTTGGTTCGCGGCGTCGTGGGAGGAGAAGCCCAACTGCACCGAGTAGAGCAGTTTCGGGGTGTAGACATATCCGTCGAACCGCAGCCGCAGGCGTTTGACGCGCGCTTCGGTCTTGCGAAGCGTGAAATCGTCGTCGAAGGAGAGGCTTACGAGGTCCTGCATTCGGAAACGCAGTGTCAGCTCGAACCGTTCGTTCTTCGGACGGAACGAGATCCCGTTCCCGACTTCGATGTTGGGCATGTTGCGCAGTCGTTCGAGTAGTTGCGCTTCGTCCCGTTCCGTTGCGAGGTCCGCAACGTCGGGGGATTGTGGGAGGGCGGTTTGCTGCGCCGACGCGGCGAGCGGCAGGCCGAGCAGGAGCAAGGCGATCGTGAATCGTTTCATCTTTCCGTTTATTCGTTCGTCGGGCGGGTGCAAATTTCGTGCGAAACGGGGCCGATCGCTGGTCGTCGGGGGAGCGGATGAAGAAACTTCGGCGATTTTTTGCCCGAAAATTGCCGTTCCCCGAAATAATGGTTAATTTAGCGGGTTTTATCACGGAGTCGTTCCGGTGCCTTCGCATGCGTCTTGTGCGGCGACAGGGGGATGATACCCGCCAATCGATTTGAAAATGACGAAAGTAACGAAACACGAGGAGTATACCGCGACGGAGCTTAAGTTTCTCGGGCTCCTGGCTCAGAAATTCCCCACGGTGGCCGAGGCGGCTACCGAGATCATCAATCTCGAAGCCATTCTCAACCTGCCCAAGGGCACGGAACACTTTCTGACGGATCTCCACGGGGAGGCCGAGGCCTTCCGTCATGTCCTCAAGAACGCGTCGGGAGTCATTCGGCAGAAGGTGGACGAGATCTTCGGCAATACGATGCGCGAAGCCGAGAAAAATTCGCTCTGCACCTTGATTTATTACCCCGAGCAGAAGTTGCGGCTGGTGAAAAAGAGCGAAGACGATATCGACGATTGGTATCGCATCACGCTCAATCAACTGGTAGAGGTGTGCCGTACGGTGTCGACCAAGTACACCCGTTCGAAAGTCCGCAGAGCTTTGCCCGAGGATTTTTCCTACATCATCGAGGAGTTGTTGCACGAGTCGCTGTCGCCCGCCGAGCCCAACAAGCACGACTATTTCAACGGGATTCTCCGCTCGATCATCGAGGTGGACCGGGCCGACGAATTCATCGTCGCGCTATGCAACGTCATCCAGCGTTTGACGATCGACCGCCTGCACATCATCGGCGATATTTTCGATCGAGGCCCGGGGCCGCATCTGATCCTCGAAACGCTCTGCAATTACCGCCATTTCGATATCCAGTGGGGCAACCACGATATTCTGTGGATGGGTGCCGCCGCCGGAAATCTCGCGTCGATCGCCAACGTGCTGCGTCTGTCGGCCCGCTATGCCAACCTCGACGTGCTCGAAGACGGCTACGGCATAAATCTGCTTCCGCTCGCACGCTTCGCGATGGAGACCTATGCCGACGATCCTTGCCGGGCATTCCAGGTCGTGGAACTACAGAAGGGCGAGCACAGCGCCCGCGACCTGCGTTTGTTGGCGCAGATGCACAAGGCCGTCGCCGTGTTGCAGTTCAAACTCGAAGGGCAGCTTATCCGGCGTCATCCCGAATACGGCATGGACGACCGCCTGTTGCTCGGACGCATCGATTTCGAGCGTGGCACGGTCGATCTCTACGGGCAGACTCATCCGTTGACCGACACGTCGATCCGGACGATCCGTACCGCCTGTCGGCCGAGGAAACCGAGCTCGCCGCATCGCTCCAGAATTCGTTCATGAACTGCGAGAAGTTGCAGAAACACATTCGGTTGCTATATACCAAGGGCGGGCTCTACCTGGTGCTCAATTCCAACCTGATGTATCACGCTTCGATTCCGATGAACGAGGACGGCACATTCCGCGAAGTGACGATCGACGGACGCACCTATGCAGGCCGGGCGCTGCTCGACCGTATCGATCGTATCGCGCGCAAGGCCTATTTCGGCAAGCGCTCGGCCGACGACGTGCGTTCGGCGCTCGACTATATGTGGTATCTATGGTGCGGCCCCTGTTCGCCGCTTTTCGACAAGGATCGCATGACGACCTTCGAACGCTACTTCGTGGCCGACAAAGCCACGCACAAGGAGACCAAGGGCGCCTATTATCGACTGATGGAAGACTCGGCGACCTGCTCGATGATTCTCTCCGCGTTCGGGCTCGATCCTGCGGTTTCTCATATCATTTCGGGACATATTCCCGTGAAGAGCAGCAAGGGCGAGAGCCCGGTCAAGGCGGGCGGTAAGCTGCTGATGATCGACGGCGGTTTCTCGAAGGCTTACCAGACGGAGACCGGTATTGCGGGGTATACCTTGATTTATAACTCTCACGGACTGCATCTCGTGCAACACCAGCCTTTCGAGTCGAGTCTCAAAGCCATCGTCGAGGGGCGCGATATCATCTCGACGCGCATCGTCGTGGAGACTCCTCCGCGGCGTCTGACGGTGCGCGATACTACCGTCGGCAAGGAACTGCTGGTGCAGATCGGGGACCTTAAAAAACTGCTCGCGGCGTTCCGTTCGGGACAGATCAAGGAACGGAAGTAGGGTTAAGGGTTTCGCGGACGCAGCCGTGCGCCCGGCTAAGAGCCGGATCTTAGGGTCGACTTTGCAGAAAAAAGATCGGTTACGGCAGCTGAGGCGAGACGTAGTCTGCAAGGTGTGTCAGCGAGCCTCCGTCCGGGGGGGGGAAGAGCATGGATCCGGAAAGGACTGTGGAGCCCGTAGCGTTTGTCGCAGGGAACGAGTAAGATCGGAGCCTTGCGGGTTCCCTCTGGTTTCGGACGATCGGAGCGGATTATTCGGCGTTTTCTTGTCGGATAATTTTGTCGGACGGAAAATTTTGTCTACATTTGCAGGCTTTTAAGCCCTTAAAGGGTGAGCTTTTATTTAACCTTTACAAATTTTATAGCAAATGGCTGTTAAAATTCGTCTGGCACGTCACGGTAAGAAGGGTTATGCTTTCTACCACATCGTTGCCGCAGATAGCAGAGCGCCACGTGATGGTAAATTCATCGAGAAGTTGGGTACTTACAACCCCAACACGAATCCTGCTACGATCGACCTGAACTTCGAGCAAGCACTGGGTTGGTTACTCAAAGGCGCACAACCTACGGATACCTGTCGGGCTATCCTCTCGTACAAGGGCGTACTCTACAAGAAGCACCTGTTGGGCGGCGTAGCCAAGGGCGCTTTCACCGAAACCGAGGCCGAAGCCCGTTTCAACAAGTGGATGGAGGCCAAGACCGGTAAGATCGAAGCCAAGACCAATAAGTTGGCATCCGATGCCAAGACGGCAGAGAAGGCTCGCCTGGCTGCCGAGGCCAAGGTCAAGGAGGAGCGTGCCGCTGCCATCGCCGAGAAGAAGGCTGCTGCTGAAGCCGCTGCCAAAGAGGCTGCCGAGGCTGCCGCAGCAGAGGCTGCTGCCGAGACCGAAGCTCCCGCTGCCGAATAGGTGACGACGGGGACGGCGATTTCCGAAACGAGGCCCGGAAAACCTGGCCGTACGGGCGTCGTCGTTCCGGCTTCGAAAGAAAAACGGTGAATGCGAAATGCGTTCGCCGTTTTTTCGTGTTTGGAACAGTCGGGCCTTTTTCCGGAATCGCGCCGACCGAGTTCACTATGACTGATGCGATAAAAAGCACGTGATTTGCCGAACTGCGAATTTCCCTCGGAAACCGTCGCCTTCAACAAGGCGCGAGATTCCGACGGCTCGATGCAAAAATGCTGTCGCGAAGTCAATGGGACGTAAAATTGTATATAGTTCCCATTTTTTATTACCTTTACTAAAATTTTTCTTCGCAATACCGCAGTTCATCGTGGACGCCATGCAGATCGGTTACGAGCAGTTTGAACGGATATATACGCAATATTATGCGCGATTCGTCATCATAGCCAGGCGCTATGTGCGGGACCCGGAGGTTGCGCGGGATCTGGTGATGGACGGTTTTGCGGCATTTTGGGAAAATCGGGATCGATTGGCTTCCGATGTCAATATTCCGGCCTATATAACGGTCTCCGTCAAAAATCGTTGCTTGGATTGGCTCTATGCCCGGTAACTCCATCTGCAAAAGCAGATGAATCTCCACTCGCAGCAAAGTCGGTTGATCACGGCCGATATTCGCTCGCTGCGAGCCTGCGATCCGGATCGCCTCTTCGCGGCCGAAGTGGAGCAGATCGTGGCGCGCGAATTGAAAAACATGCCCGAACTCACACGACGCATATTCGAGGCGAATCGCCTCTACAATAAGACATATGCCGAAATTGCCGACGAATTGGGAATTCCCGTTCGTAGGGTTACGGCCGAGATGCAGCATGCTTTGTCCCGGCTGCGGATCGCTTTGAAAGACTATCTCCCTTTGAGCTTGCTATTGTGGCTCTTCGATGTGAACTGATCTTTCGTAATCCCTCTTTTTCATTATTTTTTCCACGATTATTCCCGTTTTTCTCGCAATTACGCTGTAAGACCTGTCCGCTTATTCGTTATATTGAATATATGGACAGAGAGATACTTATCAGATACATGCGATGCGAAACCACGTCCGAGGAAGAACGAGCGGTTTTGGATTGGTTGGACGAAAGTCCGGAAAACCGCCGGGAGATGGATCGGCTGGACGAGGTTTTCAATGCGATGGTGCTGCATGCGCCTGCTCCGTCGCATGTCGCAGAACGGCGATTGCGGTTCTCATTACGTCGTATCGGCCGTTCGGCGGTCGCGATCGCGGCTTCCCTCGCATTGGTGTTGGGCGGAGCTTATCTGTTCGGTTCGCGGAGAATCGACCGATTCAGCCGACAGATGCTCTCCGTGAGCGCTCCCGAGGGACAGCGGGTCCATGTTACGTTGCAGGACGGAACTCAGGTATGGCTCAACGGCGGTTCGACGATCGCATACCCCGTGGCTTTCGTCAGAGGCGAACGTCGCGTGAAGATTTCGGGAGAAGCGATGTTCGATGTAGCGCATCTCGATGACCGGCTTTTCGTCGTCGAAACCTATGCCGGATCCGTCGAAGTACTCGGTACGCAGTTCGATGTACTCGCTGATCGGGAGCACGGTGTTTTTTCAACGGCCTTGTTGCGCGGTAAGGTGCGGATCCGGAATGCTCCCGTGCCGAGCGAAGAATTGCTCCTGACAGAGGGCCAACGCGCCGATTTGCAGAATGGTCGTCTTGTCGCCCGAGCCATCGAATACCACGACGACTATCTGTGGGCCGACGGAATCATCGCTTTGAACTCAGCTTCATTTTCCCATCTTATTTCCAAAATCGAACGAGCTTACAATGTCCGTGTGGAATTGCAGCGCGCGGAGCCTCCCGTGATCCGATTCCGGGGTAAAATCCGTATCGTCGAAGGACTGGAACATACCCTGAGGATGCTGCTTACCGATACCGACACTGTTTTCGAAATCGATTACGAAACGAATCGGGTCTTTATCCGATAAAATAACAACCTTCTACAACATGATCTAAAACTACTTGCCTATGCCGAAAAGCCTATCTTACTGACCCTATTTCCCGATTCGGAAAAGACCGCGGGGAACGCTTCCCTATGATCGGTCGGAAACAAAAGAATCACCCCAATCGAATGTGCGCTCGCACGTCGAGTTCAAATTTTCTTATTATGTATAAAAAACTATTCAGCATTCAAAAGCTCGCTTACTTTCGTTTTCCTATTGTGTTCCTGTCTGGTAGCTCCCGTAACGGTGTCGGCCCAGAACGCTCTGATAACGCTCGATTTGAGAAATGCCTCTCTCAAACAGGGAATGGAGGAGATCGAAAAACAGAGCCGATATCTGTTCGTATACGACGAAGCATGCGATCTTTCGACGAAAGTTACCGTAAAAATCGTAAAACAACCCATTCGCACGGCCCTGGATGAGATGTTCCGGGGCGGGAATATCGTCTATCGGATCGATGGGAGCAACATCGTACTTTCCCGCAAACGGAACGATGGCGCCGCTTCGTCGCGCAACGACAACCGTCCCCGTAATGTCAAGGGCAAAGTCGTCGGACCGGACGGAAATCCGATCGTCGGTGCTACCGTGGTGGTCAAAGGTACTGCCCTCGGTACGAGTACCGCAGCCGACGGTTCCTATGCGGTGCAGATTCCGGTTTCGGTTTCCGAACCGGTTTTGAGCATCAGCTTCATCGGTTATGAAGCGGTGGAGATGCCCGTCGGCGAACGCACCGCCATAGACGTCACGTTGAAAGAGTCGTCGGTCGGTATGGACGAAGTCGTCGTCATCGGTTACGGAACGGTCAGCAAGACCGATATGACCGGATCGGTGGCCAATGTCAGAATGTCCGATATTCAGGATACGCCCGTATTGTCTGTCGACCAGGCATTGCAGGGCCGTATTGCCGGTGCGGATATCATGTCCACGACCGGTGAACCGGGTGCCACGACTTCGATTCGTATCTGAGGTACTCGTTCGATTCTGGCTTCGAACGAACCGTTGATTATCGTCGACGGCGTGATGGATGCCATCAGCGATCTGAACGATATCAACACCGCCGATATCGAGTCGTTGTCCGTGCTGAAGGATGCCTCTTCGACGGCTATTTACGGTTCGCGCGGAGCTAACGGTGTCATTATCATTACCACCAAGAAAGGGCGGGCTTCCTCCGGGAAACCCGACATTACGTTCAAAGCCGATGTCGGATTCTCGCAGTTGCCCCGCAAACTGGATCTGATGAACGGCACGGAGTTCGCTTTCTATCGTAACGACTATGCCTATTTTCATGAGAGCTTCGATGAGTCCACGCCGCTTTCGAAATACCCCTTTCCCGATCCGCTATCGGTGGGCAAAGGAACCGACTGGATCGACGAGGTTACCCGCACGGCCGGATATCAGAATTACAACATTTCGGTTTCGAACGGTACGAAAAAAAGCAACTATTTCGCATCGTTCGGTTACAACGATACGGAAGGAATCGTGCGCAATAGCGGTCTGAAACGCATCACGGGACGCATCAATGTAAGCCATCAATTGTTCAAGTGTTGAACATTAGTTATAAAGGCTCGTTCACACACCGGGACCAGGACAACAATCTGGCTGAAATCGGTGGTGTGAATCGCCACCTCGCCGCCATGTATCTGAGTCCGGCGATCGACCCCGACGACAATTTCAACCCCTACTATGGAAACGGTACGCCGATCAATACTCCCACGGCGCTTATTTCGCAGAACACTTACGAGACCAAGCGATTGTCGTCCAATCACACGGTAGCATTCGAAGTGACGCTCGCCAAGAAACTCAAACTGCGGAGCCAGGAATCGTATTACACTTCCCAGCGTCATATCTTCCGTTACTATCCGAGTACGCTGCCCAAGAAAAACGAGGGCGAGGGCGGCGAGGCTTATCGTAGCGAATACGAGGAGAACAGTTTTTCGAGCGAGAATACCATCTCCTGGAAGTTTGAATCCAAAAGCGGCCATAACCTCGATCTGCTCGGCGGATTCACCGCCTATGTCTACAATTCGAATACGCTGGCGCTTTCCGGATCGGGCTATATGGACGACGAGGTGCAGTGGAACAACATGAATGCGGTTTTGGACAAGGAGACCTATTCGGCTTCGACCTCCATGACGAAGAAGACCAAACTTTCGTATCTGGCGCGTTTCAATTACAACTACAAGCACCGTTATTATCTCACGGTTACGGGACGTTACGACGGAGCTTCGAACTTCGCAGCCAATAACAAGTGGGGTTTCTTCCCTTCGGCTGCCTTGAAGTGGAACATTTCCAATGAGAATTTTCTCAAAGATACCCGTTGGCTCGACGACCTTTCGTTACGTCTGAGTGCCGGACGTACGGGCAACGATGCTATTGCGGCCTATCGTTCGCTGGCGGCCATGACCAGCACTACGAGCGGCTATCTCTTTTCCGGATCGCAACCCGCCGCTTATTATCGCGGTCGGTTGGACAGTCCCGACCTTACGTGGGAGAAAACCGACCTCTACAACGTGGCGTTGGATGCCGTTTTCTTCGGCGGACGGCTTTCGGTGACGGCCGAAGGCTACATTTCGAAAACGCGCGATCTGCTCATGTCGGTGCAGACGCCTACCTCCACGGGTTACTCGTCGCGGTTTGCAAACTTGGGTAAGACGACCAACAAAGGATGGGAACTCACCATCGAAAGCCGCAACATCGTGCGTCCGGGATTCTCGTGGAGCACCAACCTCACGTTCGCTCACAACGAACAGATGGTGAACGATATCGGAACGGAAGAGTTCGTCGTCGCATCCCAATCGCCCAATACCGGTTACATGATGCAGGGATACGTGAAAGGTTATCCGCTCAATGCCTTGTGGGGATTCCGCTACGGCGGCGTGTGGAAGAGCGTCGAGGAGTTCGAGCGCAATGCCGTGACGCATGGCTATGTTTCGTCGAGCACGATCACCAATTATAATACGTCGCTCGGATTGCCGCGTTATTACGATATGGACCACGACGGTACGATGACGCAGAACGACCTCGTTTATCTGGGCAGCGCCGATCCTTACCTCTACGGCGGTTTCCAGAATACGTTCCAGATCGGCAAATTCAATTTGGGCATCTATTTCACCTATTCGTTGGGAGGAAAAATCTACAACTGGTCGGAACTCTATATGGCCGGAAGTTATTCGACCAACCAATACCGTTTCATGCTCGACGCATGGCATCCCGTCCGTAATCCGGATTCGAATCTGCCGCGTGCCGGAGGTGTCATCGTCAATGTTCCGAGCGATCTCCATGTTTACGATGCTTCGTTCTTGCGACTGAAGAATTTTACGGTGGGTTATACGTTCGATCTGCGGAAAAAGAGCCGCGTGCTGCGTGATATACAGCTCAATGTCAGCGGTGAGAATCTTTGGCTGTGGAAAAAATACAACGGATTCGATCCCGACGTATCCACCGAGAGCAGCGGTTCCACGATGCGCCGCGTGGATATGGGTGCCTATCCGAAAGCCCGCACGATTGTATTCAGCGTACAGATCCGGTATTAAATTTCGAGAAAATGAAAGCAAAAATATATTCGATGCTGCTTGCACTGCTCGTCATGAGTGCGTGCAGTCTGGAGGAGGAGACGAACGGTTTTTCGTCCCCGAGCAGTTTTTACAAGGACCGAACTCAATGTATATCGGGACTTAATTCCTGTTATATTCCGCTCAATGCGCTTTACACCTATAAAATGATGCTGGCGACGGAGGGCGTTACCGATCTGTGCTGTTCGAGTTCTTCGGCACAGGATGCCCAGTTGGCCATTTCGCCCTCCCAGCCGCGTTTCGGCGCCGATGTGTGGACCAATGCCTACAAAGGTGTCATGTATTGCAATGCGGCGATCGCGGGTATCGAGTCCTCTCCGCTCGACGATGAGGCGAAGTATCCGCTGCTCGGCGAAGGCAAGGTATTGCGTGCGTTCTATTATTGGCTGCTTACTTCGTTTTTCGGCGATGTCCCGTTTTATACGGTCGACGTGTCCGATGTCGAAGTGCTGACCGAGGTGGGACATCTGCCCCGCATGTCGGCCGTCGATACCCGCAATGCGCTCATCGAGGAGTTGCAGGAGTGCGTGCCCCTGATGGATCAGATCCGGACCAGCGAGGTGGAGGATAATCGTTGCGGTGCCGCCATGGGGTGGATGCTGATCGCCAAGATGGCGATGTGGAACAAACGATGGGATGCGGCGCTCGATGCGTTGGACAACCTGGAGGCTATTTATGGCGATTTGGAGCAGTATCCGCTTTCGGATATTCCGTTCAGCATGAAAAATACGCCGGAGTCCATCTTCGAGATTCAGCATACCTATACGGCCGGAGGCTTGAACTATACTTCGAATGTCGCCTGCATCTGCATGCCCCGTCCGCGCGAAGAGGGTACGGCTATCTACGTAGGTGTGGAGATTCCCGAATTGGGCGATAATGCTACGGCTTGGGTGCCCATCGTTCCGACGAAATATTTCTACAACGACCTGCAACCCGAGGGCGGTACGGACAAGCGTCGCGACATGCAATGCGTGTCGGGTTGGAACGGACAGACCTTCACCGGATCGAAAGGAGCTTATTTCGGGCCCAAGTTCTGGTGCTACGGCATGCAGACGACCTACGACTCCAACAATTACAAGATCTTCCGCTATGCGGACGCCGTGCTGATGAAGGCGGAGTGTCACTGCATGCAGGAACAGGATGCGGATGCAGCCATGGAGTATCTGAACAAGGTGAAACGCCGTGCCGGTATTGCCGAATATGCCCGTTTCCGCACGTGGGCACGTCTGATGGACGAAATCGTAGACGAGCGTGCTCGCGAACTGTTGGGCGAATTCCAGCGCAAGTTCGATCTGGTGCGTTGGGGTACTTGGTACTATCGCACTTCGCTGCTGACCGATTCCAACAAAGTGTTGGCCAACATTCTTCCGTGCCACGAATATTATCCCATTCCCGATACCGAGGTGACCTATTCGGGGTATGCGTTGGACAATGCCGCCTACGCGACCTATGGATTGTAAACCGCAAATACAGCAAAAACATGAAACTGAAGATAACGAAAGCAGGGCTGCGACTGATGGCGCTTCTGATATCGATGCCGTTGGTCCTTTCCGCTTGCCGAGATGATTTCGAACGGACTTTACCGCTTGCCGTCGATCAGCGCACGTTGGCTCTGCCCTCCGATGCCGGAGCCGAACGCCTGATGGTTTATTCGACAAGTGCCTGGACGACATCTTTTTCGGAAGAACGCTCCTGGATCGCGATCCGTAAGGCCACCGGTTCCGCCAACGGCGAGATCGTGCTTGATTACGACGAGAATCGCGGTATCGCACGTCTGGCGAAAATCGCCCTTCGTGCAACGGATTCGGTCGCAATCGCGCACGCACGTTGGACTATATCTTCTTCCGGGGAGCCGTGAAGGCGCAGGTCTATCAGACGATCGATACACCGAAGTACGGATTCAAATATATCTCCGATCATTTCCCCGTCATGGCGACGTTCCAATTCGAATAAATCGTGTCTCAATATGCGAAAAAACTCTTTATTGTATTGGTGCCCGGTCGTTTTTTGCGGCGTTCATGCGGCTCAGGCTCGGACTGAATCGCCCGAACGACCGAATATCCTGTTCTGCATCGCCGACGATGCTTCCTGGCTCCATTTCGGAGCATACGGTTGTCCTTGGGTCTCGACTCCGGTATTCGACCGCGTGGCCTCCGAAGGCGTATTGTTCGAAAACTGCTATACGCCCAATGCGAAATCCGCTCCGTCGCGTGCCATCTTGCTCACGGGACGTTATTCGTGGCAGTTGGGCGAAGCCGGAAATCACATTTGCCGTTTTCCCGAGGAGATCGGCGTTTTCACGGAGGCGCTCGCGGCCGCGGGCTACGACATCGCTTTTACCGGCAAGGGATGGGCTCCGGGAGACCCGGGGCGCAAGGAGGGCCGAAAACGGCGATTGACGGGCGACGCTTATCAGAACCATAAGCTGACTCCTCCGACCCCCGAGATTCTCGACAACGATTATGCGTCCAATTTCGATGCGTTTCTGGCGGAACACCGGGATTCTTCGCGACCTTGGTTTTTCTGGTTCGGATGTCGCGAACCGCATCGACGTTACGAATACGGCAGCGGGGTAGCCAAAGGCGGACGGAGCGTCGATGAAATCGATCGTGTTCCGGCCTTCTGGCCCGATAACGAGGCCGTACGTAACGACATGCTCGACTACGGATTCGAGATCGAGCATTACGACCGGCAGCTGGGACGGATGCTCGCCCGGCTGGAGGAGCTCGGAGAGCTGGACAACACGCTGATCGTCGTCACTTCGGACAACGGCATGCCGTTCCCGAGGGGTAAGGGTACGCAATACGAATATGCCCACCATCTTCCGATGGCCGTGATGTGGCCTCGGGGCGTACGTAATCCCGGACGCCGGGAATCGGCCTATGTTTCGTTCGTTGATATCGCACCGACGTTTTTGGAGGTTGCGGGTGCCGATGCCGTTTCGGGCGGTATGCAGCAACCGATGGGCGGCAGTCTGGTGCCGTTGTTGCGTCAGTGCGAAGATCCGCATGCCGAATTACGGCGCCGGGTGCTTCTGGGGCGCGAACGGCACGACAACGGACGTCCCGGCGACCAGGGGTATCCGGTTCGGGGAATCGTACGCGACGGATGGCTGTATCTCTGTAATCTCAAACCTTGGTTGCTCCCGGGCGGAAACCCCGAGACGGGCTATCGGGATATCGACAGTTCGCCGACCAAGACGAGTATTCTGAACCTTTTCCGTTCGGGTGCCGACCGGCGCTATTACCTCTGGGCGATGGGTCCGCGTCCCGCCGAGGAGCTCTATTGCATCGAGTCCGATCGGGAGTGTCTTTAAACCGGGCTCAGGATGACGCATGTCGTGCGCGTCTCGATTCCATGCGCGAGGAGCTGTTCGCCGCTTTGCGCGAACAGGGCGATCCCCGTATGGGCGAGGACGGCGATGTTTTCGATCGTTATCCCTACGATCAGCCCGGGAAGGATCGGGTCTACGAACGGACCGTCAGCGGTGAAATCATCCCCTGGAAAGAGGCCGCCTGGATCATTCCGTCGGACTATGAACAATACGACTTTTAAAATTGCTTTTGATTATGAAAAAAATATCGTTGATCGCATGCCTGTTGCCGTTGTTGGGCGGGTGTGCGCATCCCGTTGCTTCCGACGTCGGCAATCGAGCCGAAACGATCGTCGCAGAGCTTCGGAATCCCGTTTCCGAAAAGGTGCTGGTCGCTTCGCATCGGGGTGACTGGCGTAACTGGCCGGAAAATTCGATTCCTGCGATCGAATCCGCTATCGCCATGGGTGTCGACATCATCGAACTAGATCTCAAACTCACGGCCGACAGCGTGCTCGTACTCATGCACGACAAAAAGATCGATCGCACGACTACCGGTCGGGGTGCGGTTTGCGACATTACTTACGACTCCGTCCGAAACGTGCGGCTCAGAGCCGGACAGGGCATAGCCACGCACTGGCGTGTTCCGACGTTCGAAGAGGCGCTCGAAGTGTGCCGCGACCGTGCAGTAGTGAACATCGATCAGGGCTTCCAGTACTACGACCTCATCCATCCCATTCTGGAACGGACCGGCATGTTGTCCCAGTCTCTGATAAAGGGGCGGCTTACGGCCCGGGAGGTCGATGCGGTATTCTCGAAGTACGCTGAAAACTCTCTTTTCATGCCCATCGTGAATTTCAGCAAGCCTCATCTCGAGGAGATCGTCGAGAGTTATCGGATGCAGACGGTACCGCCTTTGACTTACGAGGTGTGCTGGAGCGCGGAGGATGCTCGTGTCGATGCGTTCATGCGCGAGGTCGTAGACGGAGGTTCCAAACTTTGGGTCAACTCGTTGTGGCCGTCGCTCAACGCCGGATATTGCGACGATGCTGCTGCCGAAGGCGATGTTGCGAGCATATACGGACATCTCCTGGATCTGGGGGCTACGGTTATTCAGACCGACCGTCCCGCACTGCTCTTGTCCTATCTCCGCACACGCGGACTGCACGATTGATCCATGAATCGTCTGGCGCAGTTTTACCGGATCAGCGATCCGGTTTCGGATCGGATCGCCTCCGACGCCGATCGGTCGAGATATTACCGTCGTTTGAGGTTGTAATCCTTCACTGCCGCGACACTCGGTTACAGCCTTTATTATGTCTGCCGCACGAGTCTCAACGTGATGAAGAAACCGATCCTGGATAGCGGTGCTTTCGACGCCACGCAGCTGGGCGTGGTCGGCTTGGCCCTATTGTTCACCTATGCCGTGGGCAAGTTCGTCAACGGCTTCATCGCCGACTATTGCAACATCAAACGTTTCATGGCTACGGGACTCGTCGTATCGGCTGCGGCCAATGCCCTGATGGGGGCGATGGGTTCGGCCCGGGGCGTTATGGACGGTTCCTTGCTTTTCGTGCTCTTCACCGTCTTGTGGGGGCTGAACGGCTGGGCGCAGTCGATGGGAGCACCTCCGGCGATCATTTCGCTGTCGCGTTGGTTTCCGCTGAAGGAGCGCGGAACTTACTACGGATTTTTCTCGGCGAGTCATAATCTCGGTGAGTTCTTTTCGTTTCTGTTCGTCGGTATGATCGTAACCCTTGCGGGGTGGCAGGCCGGATTCGCCGGCTCGGCCGTAGCCGGTGCGATCGGGGTGGCGCTGGTGCTCTTTTGGTTGCACGATACTCCCGAATCGAAGGGCTTGCCACCGGTCGAGATGCTGGCGCACGAAACGCCCGCACCTGCGGCCGATCGGTCGGTGAAGGAGATTCAGAAGCAGGTGCTGCGCACTCCGGCGGTATGGGTCCTGGCGGCTGCCAGCGCCTTCATGTATATTTCGCGTTACGCCATCAACGGGTGGGGCGTGTTGTTTTTGCAGGAGGCGAAAGGATATACCGATACGCAAGCGATATCGATCGTCTCGATCAACGCCTTGCTGGGCATTCTCGGAACGGTGCTTTCGGGATGGTTTTCCGATAAGATCTTCAAGGGCGATCGTCGGTATCCGGCTCTGATTTTCGGCGTACTCAATGCCGTAGCCTTGGCGTTGTTCCTCTACGGAGGCGATGCCCTGTGGGTGAATATCCTCGCGATGGTATTGTTCGGTATCGCCATCGGTGTGCTGATCTGCTTCCTCGGAGGACTGATGGCCGTGGATATCGTACCTCGTAAGGCTACTGGTGCCGCATTGGGGGTGGTCGGTATCGCCTCCTATGCGGCGGCAGGCATTCAGAACGTGGCGAGCGGTTGGCTGATCGACAGCCATGTGACCATGACGCACGACGGTACGAAATGTTATGATTTCGGCCCAGTCTCGAGTTTCTGGCTCGCTGCGGCCGTGATTTCCTTCTTGCTGCCGCTGCTCAACGGCAAACGCACCGATACGGATTGATACGAACGCATATGATGAGAAGATTGTTTGCGATATTGCTCGTCGGAGTTTTCCCGTTGACATTAGCTGCGAAGACTCCGAAAATGAAGTATCTCGACGCTGCGACGCTTCCGATCGTCAATCGGGCGCAGCCAGTAACGCCGGGATTCCAGCGCCTCGACGTGGAGCGCTATCCCGACCTGACGCAGACGCAAAGTCGGTATTTGCGTTATTCGACGGGACAAGCCGTGGTATTCCGTACCGACAGCCGCAACCTCTGCGCCCGATGGACTACTGCGGAAGCGTCGTCGAAGTGCAATGCACCTTTGATCGCACAGCGTGGCCTGGATCTCTATATTCGTATCGACGGAAAGTGGGTGTTCGCCGGAGTCGGAGTGCCGAGCAATGAAAATCGGATTCATGAAGCGACGCTCGTCGGGCATATGGCCGAAGGAATGAAGGAGTGTATGCTTTATTTGCCGTTGTTCGACGAACTGCGAACTTTGGAAATCGGAGTGGACGACGGTGCTGTCGTCGAAGCGATGCCGAATCCGTTTCGCCGGAGAATCGTGGTAATCGGTTCGAGCATCACGCACGGAATGGCTGCCAGTCGCCCGGGTATGACCTGGCCGGCCCGACTGGGGCGTTCGATGAATCTCGAGTTCATTAACCTCGGGACCAGCGGTGTGTGCAGACTCGATGCGGCGTTGGCGCAGATTGCGGCCGATACCGAGGCGGATGCTTTCGTCTTCGATGTTTTTTCCAATCCTTCGCCTCGGCAGATCGACGAACGACTGGAGCCGTTCGTCCGCCGGATCCGGGACCGTCATCCTTCCGTGCCGTTGATTTTCTTGCAGACGGAGGTGCGCGAGACAGGAACTTTCGATCTTCGGAAACGGAAATTCGAGACGGAAAAACGTGCTGCGGCGCAATGCGGTATGGAGCGTCTTATGAAAACCGATGAGAACCTCGTTTTTCTCGATCCCGGAATGCCCTTGGGCGACGATCACGAAGCGACGGTCGACGGCGTGCATCCTACGGATCTGGGATTTTCGCGCATCCTGCGAAGAATAGGTCCGCAGATCGAAAGAATTCTCGCTCAGTACGATATTCGTTGAGCGATCGTCGGCTCGGGTGCCCGGACGAATAGGACGGACGGGGCGAACGCGAATTTCGAAGCTACGGATACGATTCATCCGTAGCTTTATTCGTATGCGCTTCGACGTTTGGCCCGAAAGTCTCTCCGGCCGCTCTTTCGACCGGCGTTTCGTGTCCTGTTTTTACTTCCTTTCGGTAAAATGCGAGTAAACTTGCTTTTGCGCTCGCTTATTCGTACCTTTACGGCTCCAAACGGGGAATGCCGGAGTTGCGGCACCCCGTAACTGTTCAAAAACGTTTCAGAACCGTGACGACTACTATTCCCGCAGGCAGAATCAACCGCCTTTTCGGTACGGACGGAGGTGTCATGCTCTCGCTTTACGACGCCTTCCCCGACGCCTTCGATCCGGAGCGCATGCCGCTGCTGGTTTCGATCGACAGTCTGGAAGTGCCCCTTTGGTGCGAACGCTTCGAGCGGCGCGGCCGCAGCGGCGCCGTGGCGGCATTCGCCGACCTCGATACCGAGCGTCGGGCTCAAGAACTGCTGGGACTCGAATTCCGAGTCGCAAGCAGCGAAGAGGAGGACGACGAATTCTACCTCGAGGACCTGATCGGTTTCGCGGTCGAGGCCGAGGAGTTCGGAGCGGAAGATGCCGGCAAGGAGTCCCGAATCCGGACCTTTTCGGGCACCTTGACCGACTACTACGACAGTGAGGCCAATCCGCTTTTCGAATTGGAGATAGACGGTCGCCGTGTGTTGGTCCCGGCCGTCGAAGAGTTCATTGCGCATATCGATTTCGAGGGACGCCGGATCCGCATGGTGCTGCCCGAAGGATTGGCAGACCTCTGAATTCGGAGGGGCTTCCCGCCGGAGAAATCGATCGACGAAGTAAAAACGAATACAGAAATATGGCACGTGTGGTAATCGGACTCTCGGGAGGCGTAGATTCTTCCGTCGCAGCCTATCTGCTCAAACAGCAGGGGCACGAGGTCATCGGACTCTTCATGATAAACTGGCACGACACGACCGGTACGCTCGAAGGCGATTGCCCGTGGCACGACGATCGGGTCTTCGCCGAATTGGTGGCCAAGAAACTGGATATTCCGCTGCATGTCACCGATCTGTCGGCAGAGTACCGCACGCGGGTCGTCGATTACATGTTCGCCGAATACGAACGCGGGCGCACGCCCAATCCCGATGTGCTGTGCAACCGCGAGATCAAGTTCGACGTCTTCCTGCGCGAGGCGCTGAAACTGGGCGCCGACTTCGTGGCTACGGGCCATTATTGCCGCAAAAGCGTGAGCGAGGATCCTGACGGGAAGCCCGTATACCATCTGCTCGCAGGAAGCGATCCCAATAAGGATCAAAGCTATTTTCTCTGTCAACTCTCGCAAGAGCAGTTGAGCCGGGCGCTTTTTCCGATCGGCCATCTGCTCAAGCCCGAAGTGCGACGTATCGCCGCCGAGCAGGGACTCGCGACGGCGCGCCGCAAGGATTCGCAGGGCATCTGCTTCGTGGGCAAAGTCGATCTTCCGGTTTTCCTGCAACAGAAACTCGCCGCTAAGCGGGGCAATGTCCACGAAATTCTCCCGACGTGGTCTAAATATCGGCGCGAGTGCACTGTGCCCGGTGCGGGCGAGGAGCCCTCGACCGAGGTGCTGGAGGCGCTGAGCGCTCCGTGGCGCTATACGGTTCGTGACGGCAAGAAGATCGGCGAACACTCCGGTGCCCATTTCTACACCATCGGCCAGCGCAAAGGACTGGGGATCGGCGGACGGAAAGAGTCGCTGTTCATCCTGGCGACGGATACCGTGCAGAACACGGTTTACGTCGGCGAAGGGGATGCGCATCCCGGACTGTGGCGCCCGGCATTGCGGATCGTCGCCGAAGATCTGCATTGGATCGATCCTTCGCGGCGTCTGTCTTCAGGGGAACGGGGCCGTTTCTCGGTGCGGATCCGTTATCGGCAACCGTTGCAGGCCGCGACGCTCCATATGCGCGACACAGGCGGATTTCTCGTTTTCGATACGCCTCAGCGCGGCATCGCCCCCGGGCAGTTCGCTGCCTGGTACGACGGCGAAGAACTGGTCGGCTCGGGCGTTATCGCAGAATGAAATGATGCCGGTCCGGCGACGAAGGGCCGAAGCCCCCTATAATGTGTGAAATAAACGGTCGCGGATTTGTCCGATTGCGGATAAATTACTATTTTTGATCTCGGATGCGTTCCGGTCGTCCCCGGACGAGCGGGTTGCGGACAATGGATTCCCGAACCAATGAAATAATCTGATTCATGAGAAAAATCGTTTTCAATCGCTTATGCGCTTTGCGGCACTTCGTGCTGTTGTCGCTCGTCGCTCTCGGATTCTCGTTCGGCACTTGCCGGGCTGCGGAGCGTACCGTGCGTATTCTGGCTATCGGCAACAGCTTTTCGCAGGACGCCGTCGAGCAGTATCTCTACGAACTTTGTGCGGCCGAGGATATCGAGGTCGTTATCGGAAATGCCTATATCGGCGGTTGCTCGCTGGAACGTCACGTGAACAACGCCCGTGAGGATGCCCCGGCCTATCAGTACCGGAAAATCGTCAACGGCGAGAAAACCAATACGAAAGGGGTTTCGTTGCTTGAGGTGATTCGCGACGAGGCGTGGGACTTCATTTCGCTGCAACAGGCCAGCGGTTTTTCAGGCCAGTACGAAACCTACGAGCGGTCGCTGCCCGAACTGGCGGCTTACGTACGTCAGAATGCGTCGAACCCCGACATGAAGTTGATGATGCACCAAACCTGGGCCTATGAGAGCACCTCGACGCATAAGGCTTTCGCCAATTACGACAAGGACCAGGCGAAGATGTTCAAGGCGATCGTGAAGTCCGTATACCGGGCGGCTCCGAAACTGGCCCATACCGACTTGGTGATTCCTTCGGGTACGGCGATCCAGAACGGACGCACGTCGTTCGTGGGCGACCATTTCACACGCGACGGATACCATCTGAATCTCGATTACGGCCGTTATACGGCCGCTTGCACATGGTTCGAAGCGATTTTCGGCCGCGATGTGACGCAGAACGCATATCGTCCCGATACCGTTTCGGAGTATTATGCCCGGATGGCCCGGATGGCGGCCCACGAGGCCGTGAAGCACCCGAAGACGGTCACGACGCTCTCGGACTTCAAGTTGCCCGAGGCGGTCGGAGCATATCTTCGTCCTGCGACAGCTGTCGCCCATTGATTTTCCGACTAACCTATCAAACTGATATTTACGACCTATGTATTCTCACGATAACCGTATCGTCATTACGCTGGATGCCGGCGGAACCAATTTCGTCTTCGGTGCGATGCGAGCCAACGAGTTCATCGTGGCGCCCGTCACGATGCCTTCGAATGCCCACGACCTGGACCTTTGTCTGCAAACTATGGTGGAGGGTTTCCGGCAGATCATCGCACAGTTGGAGGAACGGCCCGCAGCCATCTCGTTCGCTTTTCCTGGTCCGGCCGACTATCCGAACGGCATTATCGGAGGCTATCTTCCGAATTTTCCGTCGTTTCGCGACGGGGTGGCGTTGGGCCCGTTTCTGGAGATGACTTTCGGGATTCCGGTCTTCATCAACAACGACGGCGATCTGTTCGCCTATGGCGAAGCATTGGGCGGTATGCTGCCCGAGATCAACGCCCGGCTGGAGAAGGCGGGCAGCGGAAAGCGCTATCGCAATCTGTTGGGCTACACTTTCGGTACGGGCTTCGGCGTAGGTATGGTAGTCGACGGTCGTCTGAACCGCGGCGACAACTCCTGTGTGGAGACCTTCTGCCTCAAGCACAAGAAACTCGACGGCGTGATCGTCGAGGAGGGCGTAGCTGTGCGGGCCGTGAAGCGGGTGTACGGCGAACTCTCGGGAAATCCCGATCACGGACTGGAACCGAAAGATATCTGCGAAATCGCCGACGGGAAACGCGAAGGGGATATGGAGGCTGCCAAGCGAGCTTTCGCGGAGTTGGGCGAGATTGCGGGCGATGCTATGGCCACGGCCGTGACGCTGACCGACGGATTGATCGTCATCGGTGGCGGTATCACGGCTGCCCGCGAGCATATCATGCCATCGTTGCTCGAGGAGTTGCGTTCCGAGTTGCGCACGCTCGGCGGCGAGACGGTGGGACGCGTGCAGATGGAGGTTTACGATCTGGACGACGATACCCAGTTCGAGGCTTTCGCGCGGGGCGGAATGCGTCCGCTGAAGGTTTACGGTTCGGATCGTTACGTGGCTTACGATCCGCAGAAACGTATCGGCGTCGCGATCTCGAAACTCGGTGCGAGTCGGGCGATTTCCGTCGGAGCCTACGCTTTCGCTCTTTCGATGCTGGACGCGTCGGAGAGCACGCCGGAGTGATTCCGGTTGCGTGTCGCAAATACGCCGGACCGGTTTCCGATTCGCAGAGCGGTCCGTGTTTTGTAGATGAATACCGACCTTTATCCGAGCCTCCGGACGGGGTTCGGTGGCTGTCCGTATGATTTTGTATATTAAAAATATGGTTTGTCCCCGCTGTGTCGCAGCGGTGCGTACGATCCTCGAAGAGGAGGGTATGCCCGTTCGATCCGTCGTGCTGGGTGAGGCGGAGATCGATGCCGATATCGACGCGCAGGCAGAGGCTCGGCTCGCCGAACGGTTCCGTGCCGTCGGATTCGAATTGCTGGAGGATCGTCGTTCGCGGATTATCGAGGGCGTGAAATGTGCCTTGGTCGAGGCGGTGCGTGCTGCGGAGCCGATTCCCGACATGCGGCTTTCGGACTATCTTTCGGAGCGTTTGCATCTCGATTACAAATACCTCGGCACGCTCTTTTCCGAGACGCAGGGCCGCACGATCGGGAACTATTTCATCGCTCTGAAGATTGAGCGGGTCAAGGAATTGCTGGTCTACGACGAGCTGACGTTGAGTGAAATAGCTTATCGATTGGGCTATTCGAGCGTCGCGCATCTGAGTGCGCAGTTCCGACGCGTGACCGGGCTGACACCGAGCAGCTACAAACGCTCGGGAACCCCAAAACGCCGGGCGCTCGATGCCGTATAAAATTCGTCGGGTTCCGGCTGACGGCTTTTGTCGCGTATCGGGCTAAGAGCCGCGATGCTTTTCCGAAGATTCTGTAACGAAATCTGAAAATCCTGTAACGTCCGTAGGTTCTGCGGCGGCTATCTTTGCAACAAAGAAAACTGAGTGCCGGCACTGACGGCCCCCCCGAAGTCTTAATGGCCCCTCCCCGAAGCCCTCTCCGAGACGGGGATTCGGGGGCGGAATGCCGCAGGCAGTGCCGCTCGGGCGAAAGTTTGCAATCCGGAGATGCCGGTATGTTAAGAGTATGATTGTGAATATGATGCGAACTTACTTCGAGGCGTTCGTCTCCCTGTTGGGCGAAATGGCGCCTTATCTGTTGCTGGGATTTTTCATCGCGGGCATACTCCATGTCTTCGTTCCGCGGCGGATCTATACGGGCTATCTGGCGGGGAGCGGCCCGCGGTCGGTCGCCTTGGCGGCGCTGTTCGGCGTGCCGTTGCCGTTGTGTTCGTGCGGTGTGATTCCTACGGCGATGTCCATGCGCCGGGCGGGGGCGTCGCGAGCTGCGACGGTCTCGTTTCTGATCTCCACGCCGCAAACGGGTGTCGATTCGATTGCGGCTACCGCCGCATTGTTGGGCGGTCCCTTCGCCGTGCTGCGTCCGGTTGCGGCATTCGTCACAGCGCTTGCGGGCGGAATGTTCGTCGGAGCCTTCGACCGCGATGAAGGTACGTCCGTCGAGGCTGCTGAGGAGGACGGAGAATGTCGGGTCCGTTCTTTCACCGGAAAGCTGCGTGCGGCGCTTCGTTACGGATTCGTCGATATGATCCAGGATATCGGACGATGGTTGACGTTGGGATTGCTCGTCGCGGCTGCTATTACGGCGTTTCTTCCGGACGACTGTTTCGTCTGGCTGAGGGATTATCCGCTGGCCGACATGCTCTTCGTGTTGCTCCTCTCGGTACCGATGTATCTCTGTGCTACGGGATCGATTCCTATCGCTGCGGCGCTGATGCTCAAGGGCCTTTCGCCCGGAGCCGCCCTCGTATTGCTCATGGCGGGACCTGCTACCAACGCTGCGGCCATGTTGGTCGTCGGCAACGTCCTGGGGCGCCGTACGCTGCTGTTGTACCTCGCGGCGATCGTCGCCGGAGCCGTAGGATTCGGCCTGCTGACCGATTATCTGCTTCCCGCATCGTGGTTCGAACATGCGTTACAGGTCCAGGCCGCAGCTTGCTGCCGCGATGCCGCACCGTGGTGGAAAACCCTCTCGGGCTCAGTGCTGCTGCTTCTGCTCGGTGCCGCTACCTGGCTCAAATACCGTAAAAAACGAAACGATAAAACTATGCGAAAAATTTTCAGAGTCGGTGGTATGATGTGCAACCACTGCAAACGCAACGTCGAACGTGCGCTCGCACTCGTTCCGGGCGTCGCCTCGGCGGATGCCGATCCTGTGCGCGGAATCGTGCGTGTCGAAGGTGTGGCTTCGGACGACGCGATTGTCGCGGCGATTCGACAAGCCGGGTACGAATGTCCCGGTGCGGAATAGCCCTTCGGGGGCTATCCGCGACTCTCCATGCTCTCGACCGAAGGATTCGTGGCGGTCACATCCTGCTCCAGCTCTTGCTGGGTCGGGGATTCGCCCGGAGCCGACGGGACGATCCGGAAGCCGTTTTCAGGCTGGTTTTGCGTGACGCTCGGAATGCGCATCGCCGCACCGGGACGGGTGTCGGCCGGAGTAGCCTGGCCGAAAGTTTCGGTAGCAGAAGTGTCGTTGCAATGCTTTGTCTTCATAACTTCTTGTGTTTCTTCTCCGCACCGCAAAGGCCGTACCACAGCGCCGCTGCCGGTGTCGACAAAGTGTTCAAAAAAAAGTCCGTAGGGTGCTTGCCGTCTCGGATTCTATTTCTATATTTGTGTCCGGATAAGGTTCCCGGTCGGCGGCTGCCGACGAGGGATTAAAAGGGAACTCCTGTGAGAATCAGGGACTAACCCCGTAGCTGTAAGCTCCGACGATGAGCCGCACATGCTCTGAGCCACTGTCCTCGCGACGGGAAGGCGTGCGGCGGGAGCGAGTCAGAAGACCTGCCTTATCTTGTACGGGCATTGCTCCTCGGGATCGTAGGAGAGTGCCGGATAGGAGATAAACCGATATGGAGATCGCGATCACCTGCGGCGAACTGTTCGTCGAGGCGGAACTTCTTAGTCGGCGGAACAGAAACACAAAAAATCGAAAGGATATGGGTATTTCGGAACTGCACATCATCAAACGCGACGGCAAACGCGAGCCGTTTTCGCTCGAAAAAATCAAACGCGCCGTCGCCAAGGCATTCCTTGCGGCTGGCGGTTACGCTACGGACGACGATCTGACGGCCATCCTGAGCCGTGTTCGCGTGTCGGACGGCATGAGCGTCGAAGAGATTCAGAATCAAGTCGAAATAGCGCTTATGGCCGAACGCTATTTCGTCGTAGCCAAGAGCTACATCCTTTACCGTCAGAAGCACACCGAGGATCGCGAAACACGCGAGAAACTCGATTTCCTGACCTCTTATTGCGATGCGACGAATCCTGCGACCGGCTCGAAATACGATGCCAACGCCAATGTCGAGAAGAAGAATATCGCTACGCTGATCGGCGAGCTGCCCAAGTCGAATTTCATCCGGCTGAATCGGCGTCTGCTGACCGACCGTCTGAAGGAGATGTTCGGCAAAGAACTCTCGGACAGATATATGTATCTGCTGAGCAACCATTTCATCTATAAGAACGACGAAACTTCGATGGCCAACTATTGCGCTTCGGTGACGATGTATCCGTGGCTCTTGGGCGGGACGATCTCGATCGGCGGTAACTCGACGCGGCCGACGAATCTCAAGTCGTTCTGCGGCGGGTTCGTCAACATGGTCTTCATCGTCTCGTCGATGCTGTCGGGGGCCTGCGCCACGCCCGAATTCCTCATGTACATGAATTATTTCATCGAAAAGGAGTACGGCGAGGACTATTATCTGAATGCCGACAAGGTCGTCGACCTCTCGACGAAACACCGCACGATCGACAAGATAATAACCGACTGCTTCGAACAGATCGTCTATTCGATCAACCAGCCCACGGGGGCGCGCAACTTCCAAGCCGTGTTCTGGAACGTGGCCTATTACGACCGTTACTATTTCGAGTCGCTGTTCGGCGAATTCGTTTTCCCCGACGGGTCGAAACCCCATTGGGAGTCGCTCTCGTGGTTGCAGAAGCGTTTCATGACGTGGTTCAACACCGAGCGGACGAAAACCGTGCTGACTTTCCCCGTAGAGACGATGGCGCTGCTCACCAAGGACGGCGATACGATGGATAAGGAGTGGGGCGACATCACGGCGCAGATGTATGCCGAGGGACATTCGTTCTTCACCTACATCAGCGACAATGCCGATTCGCTGTCGTCGTGCTGCCGCTTGCGCAACGAGATTCAGGACAACGGTTTCAGCTATACGTTGGGTGCCGGCGGCGTTTCGACCGGCTCGAAGAGCGTGTTGACGATCAATCTGAACCGTTGCATCCAGCATGCGGCCAAAAACGGCATCCACTACATGACCTTCCTCGAGGAGATCGTAGATCTGGTGCACAAGGTCCAGTTGGCTTATAACGAAAACCTCAAGGAGTTGCAGCGCAAGGGGATGCTGCCCCTGTTCGATGCGGGGTATATCAACCTTTCGCGGCAGTATCTCACCATCGGCGTCAACGGTCTGGTCGAGGCGGCCGAATACCTCGGGCTGCGGATCGACGACAACGACGACTATGCCCGCTTCGTGCAGGAGGTGCTGGGGCTCGTCGAGCGCTACAATAAGAAATACCGTTCGAAAGAGGTGATGTTCAATTGCGAGATGATTCCGGCCGAAAACGTCGGCGTGAAACATGCCAAGTGGGACCGGGAAGACGGGTTCGTCGTGCCGCGCGACTGCTATAACTCCTATTTCTATGCCGTGGAGGATGAATCGCTCAATATCGTCGACAAATTCCGCTTGCACGGACGCCGCTATATCGAGCACCTGACGGGCGGTTCGGCACTGCATATGAATCTCGAAGAACATCTTTCGAAGGAGCAGTATCGCCACTTGCTGCGCGTGGCGGCCGCAGAGGGGTGCAACTACTTCACGTTCAATATTCCGAATACGGTCTGCAACGCCTGCGGACACATCGACAAACGGTATCTGAAGCAGTGCCCGCACTGCCATTCGGAAAATCTGGACTACCTCACCCGAGTGATCGGATACATGAAACGCGTGTCGAATTTCTCGGCAGCACGTCAGAAGGAGGCCGCCCGACGGTTCTACGCCAAAGCGGAATAGGAATGGTCAGATACCATAATTTCGATATCGTTTTTTCGGAATTTCCCGCAGAGACGACCCTGGCCGTGAATATCACGGGATGCCCGAATCGCTGTCCGGGGTGTCACAGCCCTCACTTGATCGCCGATGCGGGGCGGGTGCTCGATGACGGGGAGTTGCTGGCGTTGCTCGACCGCTACGGCGAAGCGGTTACCTGCGTGGGGTTCATGGGCGGCGATGCCGAGCCGCTGGAAATTGCTCGGTTGGCGGGTGTCGTGCGGACGGCATCCCCGACGTTGAAAGTGGGGTGGTACTCGGGCCGCCCGACGCTGCCCGAGGGTGTGGTTCCGCAGACTTACGACTACATCAAGCTGGGACCCTGGGTCGAGGCGTCGGGGCCGTTGTCTTCGCCCACGACCAACCAACGGCTCTATGCCGTATCGCCGAACGGTGCGATGACTGATATTACCGAACGGTTTCGGCGAAAGCCATAAAACAAGGGGAAGCGAGTCGTCGCTTCCCCTTTGAAATTTATGCGAGACGTAGTGTTGCCGTTCTGCAACCTGCAAGTTTTGCCTTGCCATCTTCGACGGCAGGAACGGTCGCATCGAAGATGCGAGCCGCCGAAGATGATTTTCCTGCAAACTAATTCATAAAACCGCTCTTTTAGACGGGCAGGCTTTTGCCGGCTTTTCACCATTAATGTTTCTCGCTTCACCTAAAACTCCACTTTCGGGGCCGCGGCCGTACCCTCGTCGGCCGTGAAGTAGGGTTTCTGCTCGAAACCGCACAGGCGAGCCACGATGTTGGCCGGGAAGCGACGGATGGCGACGTTATAACGTTGTGCCGCCTCGTTGAAATCCTTGCGCGCCACGGCGATTCTGTTTTCCGTGCCTTCCAACTGCGATTGAAGTTCGAGGAAATTTTGGTTGGCTTTCAAATCGGGATATCGTTCCGATACGGCGATCAGACGACCCAAGGCAGAACGCACCTCGGACTGCGCACGTTGGAAGTCGGCCAGACTCTCGGGGGTGAGATCGTCGGTCGAAAGGTTGATCGACGTGGCTCTGGCCCGGGCTTCGGTCACCTCGGTCAGGGTTTGCGTCTCATGCGCCGCATATCCTTTGACGGTGTTGACCAAATTGGGTATCAGGTCCGAACGACGTTGATACTGCGTTTCGACATTCGACCATGCGGTTTTCATGCTCTCCTCTCGGTTTACGAATCCGTTGTAAGTCGCGTAGAAATAAATCGCGACGACGGCGACGATGCCGATCCAAATCCATTTTTTCATAGTCTGCAAATCTGTTATGTTAGGGTTTATCTTCATGCTGGTTTACCATCGCGATCCCGCACCGCCGCCGCCGAACGATCCTCCTCCGAAGCCGCCGCCAATACCACCGCCGCTGCCCGGGAATCCGCCTCCGAATCCTCCGATGAAGGGGCCTCCGCCGAAATGGTCGTTTCGGGGTTCCCGGACTCGTCTGCGCACCGTATGTCCGCAAGCGGAGCAAACATAAGTCTGTTCTACGAGCCGATAGGCGGGCGTGATGTTCAGCACTTGCCGGGATCGTATCCCAAGGGTTGCTTTATGACAGCGGGGGCAACGTCTTTTCGCATAAGACAATACGATAATCAGTGCTACGGGGATCCCTACGACGGACAACACGACCAGCCACATGGCCCATATCGGCAAATCCTCCTCGTCTGATTCCGTTCGTAAATCGGCGGCACCTCCTTCGAGTACTTCCGCGACGCTCCTCAGTCCGGCGATCATTCCCGCATCGTAATCTCCGCGCCGGAATTCGGGCAGCATGTCGCGTGTCTGAATCCGTTTGCAGAGCGCATCCGTCAGTACCCCTTCCAAGCCTCCGCCTGTCACGAAACGGATCTCGCGAAGATCCTTTACCAGCAGGATCCCCAGTCCGTTGTTGTCGGCAGCGCGTCCTACGCCCCAGAGGCGAAACAGTTCGATCGCGAATGAAAAGGCATCCCCTCCTGCGATGTCGTCGACAGCTGCGACGGCGACTTCGGCGAGTCCTTGTCGGCGCAGGGCTCCGCACAGGGAGTCGAGCCGTACGACCGTCTCGTCGGAGAGAATTCCGTCGGGATTCGACACGTAGCGCCGAGCGTCCGCGCGCTGTACATTGGGGACCTGCTGCGGACGATAGGTGGCGGCAGCGAGGGGCACGATGCCGCACAATATCCAAATGCCGATCCAGGCAACTCTTTTCATAAACATCGTCATTTTCTTCCTCTGGGAAAGTTTCGAATCGCTCTCCTTCATTTCAGGATAGCAATTTTCGGACAAAGATACGAATAAGCCGAGCGCAATACCAAATTTATTTGCGTATTGCCGAGGCGGAGTATCTTGGCAAGCCAACGGGTAGTTCCCGAGGCGGAGTTCGGGGATGCGAAAAACGGAACACGAACAGCCTCGATGCCTGTTTTGAAATCGACCGCTTGAAATCTTCTTGTCTCCGGTAGTTTCAAATCCTGTTTTTTTAGTTATCTTTGCAGCCGAAAAATCGTTCTAAAAAGTTATGTTGAGCAGAAGATTACTCCGTACGAAGGTCATAAAAGCCCTGTTCGCCCATATCAAATCGGGCGCCGACAACATGATCGCTTCGGAGAAGACGTTGATGACCTCCGTAGACAAAGCCTACGACCTTTATTTCCAGATTCTGAGTCTCCCCGTAGAACTCGCCCGTTATGCCGAACAACGTCAGGAGTTGGCCAAACAGAAAAAACTGCCGACATACGAAGATCTGAATCCCAATACCAAGTTCGTCGAGAACCGCGTGATCCGCATCATCGCCAACAGCGATGCCGTGAACGATCGGCTGGCGGCCCGGAAACTGGGATGGACTCAGCAGCCCGATCTGATTCGCACGCTCTACGCGCAGCTCGTCGAATCCGATTATTACAAGGATTATATGCAGCGTCCCGAACGGACGTTGGACGACGACCGTCGTCTGCTCGAGGATTTCTTCAAGGAGTTGCAGGGTTGCGAAGCGTTGGACGACGTGCTGGAGGAGATTTCGGTGCTGTGGAGCGATGATCTTCCCTATATCGTCATGATGATTCTGCGCACGCTCTCCGCACTGCGCCCGTCCCATACGGATCTGAAGATCCCCTCGAAATTCAAGAGCGACGACGACCCCGAATTCGTCAAGACGCTCTTCGAGAAATCGCTCGTCAACTACGATGCTTACCAGACCTATATCGAAAAATTCACTTCGAACTGGGATGTGGAGCGTATCGTTTTCATGGATAACCTGATTATCGGCACGGCGATCGCCGAATTGACCTCTTTCCCGTCGATTCCGGTGAAGGTGACGCTCGACGAGTGGATCGAGATCTCGAAATATTACTCCACGCCCGGCAGCAGCACCTTTATCAACGGGGTGCTGGACAAGATCGTCGAGTCGCTTACGGCCGAGGGGCGCATCCGCAAATCGGGTCGGGGCCTGATCTGATTTTCATGCGGAGATTTCCGATAGGGCTTCTTTGCGCCGTCGTACTGTGTGGCTCGATCGCTACGGGTTGTCGGAATCGCCGCAGCGCTCCGGTCGAACACAAGGGACAGACTATTTCGCTGACGGACAGTCTGCGCGACACGGGCGGCAGCGATACCGTTCGGTTCGGACGTCTGCATTCGGGCGAGATCGCACTGCGGCGCCTTTGGATGCACAATACGACGGATCGGCCGCTGCTGATCGAGACCTACGAGCGGTCGTGCGGTTGTACGACACTCGAATACGATCGCAAGCCTATTGCCCCCGGGGAATTCTCGGCCGTAAACCTCCGCTTCGATTCGCGCGGGGAGCGAGGCTGGCAGTTGCGAACGATCGGTATTCGCTTTGCTGGCGTAGACGAGCCGCTGCGAATCGTCGTCGAGGCGGAAGTGGAATAATCGGGACCTGCGGTGCCGGGCCTCGGCGGATTAGTTGGATATGAGAAGAAAAATTCCGAGATAAAATCGAACGACACATGAAAAAACTGCTTATCCTGATCGCTTGTCTTTGCGCATCCCGTACAGTGTTGGCCTGGGGACAAAAAGGACACGACGCTACGGCTTACATCGCCGAGTGTCGCCTCATGCCACAGGCTGCGGCCAATATCGACAAGGTGTTGCAAGGCCATTCGTTAGTCTATTACGCCAACTGGCTCGACAACGCCAGCCATACGCCCGAGTATGCCTACACGAAGACGTGGCATTATTTGAATATCGACGAGGGCAAAACGCTCGAAACGATGCCCCGCAATCCGAAAGGCGATGTGCTGACAGCTGTCGAGTCGATTGTCGAGAAGTTGAAAACGAAGCAGTTGGAGCCCGAGGAGGAGCGCATTCAGCTCATCATGCTCATTCACTTGATCGGCGACATGCACTGCCCGATGCACGCAGGACGTCTTTCGGACCTGGGCGGCAACAAACGTCCGGTGTCGTTCTTCGGAAAGGAAAGCAATCTTCACTCCGTTTGGGATTCGGCCGTGCTCGAAGCCGCGCACCGTTGGAGCTATACCGAATGGCAGATGCAGGTGGATCGACTTTCTCTTCGGGAGGTTGCGGACATACAAGCCGGAACGCCCGAGGAGTGGCTGCTGGAGACCCACGAAATCTGCGAAAAGATCTACGACAAGACGCCCGAGGGTACGAAAATCTCCTATGATTATGTCGCGGAAGCTGCTCCCGTCATCGAACAGCAACTTCTGCGCGGCGGTTGCCGCCTGGCTCGTCTGTTGAACGAGATTTACCGATAGAAGCGACCGATAAAGGTCTGAAATTATGCGCCCAGCCGGATCGGCTGGGCGTTTTTCGTGCCGAGATGCGCACAAGGGAAAAGATAACTATATACAACATTGCACGCTCCAGTCCTTTACACTAAATTCGCTTCGGTCGGCTGAAATTTCGCAGCCTTGGCTGCGTTTGCAAATCCGCTTCATTCTTCGGTGGGGCGCAAGGTCGTAGCGGTTTTAGGCTTGTTTTGCATTTAAAAAAATCGGGGAGAATAATATTCTCCCCCAAAACGGTACTCGGAGCGGGAATCGAACCCGCACGACCATTGCTGGTCACAGGATTTTAAGTCCGGCGTGTCTACCTATTCCACCATCCGAGCCTCAGCCTTGAAAAGGCGGTAGCAAAAGTACGAATTTTTTTACGATCTGCCAAAATCTATGTGATTTATCATCGCTTCCACCTCATCGGGAGCGAACCATCGTATCTCCGGATCGCGACGGAACCACGTCAATTGTCGCTTGGCATAGCGGCGCGAATTGCGTTTGATCGCTTCGATGGCTTTGCCGAAAGTCGTCAGACCGTCGAAATATTCGAACAGTTCCCGATAACCGACCGTCTGCAAGGCGTTGAGTGCCCGATGGGGATACAGAGCCCGTGCCTCGGCTTCGAGCCCTTGGGCGATCATCGCATCCACGCGCCGGTCTATCCGTTCGTAGAGCATTTCACGCGGCATGTCGATCCCGATCTTGACGATCCTAAAGGGGCGACGACGTTTGTTTCCCGTGCGCAACTCGGAGTAGGGGTGTCCGGTCTGGAGACATACTTCGAGCGCCCGCAGCACGCGGGCCGGATTGCAGCGGTCCACTACGGCATAATAGGCCGGGTCGAGTTCGCGCAGCTGTTCGGCAAGAGCGGCAACCCCTTCGGCGGCGAGTCGACGGGAGAGTGCTTCCCGCAACGCTTCGTCTGCCTGCGGCAGATCGTCTATCCCTTCGCACAACGCGCGGACATAAAGTCCCGAACCGCCGACCGCCACCACGTCGTCGTGCCGGGCATGGAGCTCCCCGAGCAGGGCGAGAGCCTGTACCTCGTAGGTTCCGCAGTTCAGGTTGTCCGTGATATCGTGCGAGGCGATAAAGTGATGTTCAGCGGCTTGCAGCTGCTCGGCATCGGGCTGGGCCGTGCCGATCGGCATGCCGCGATAGACCTGGCGCGAATCGGTCGAAAGGATCGGTGCGCCGTAGTGGCGGGCCAGGCGGATCGCAACATCCGTCTTGCCCACGCCTGTGGGACCGACGACGACCAGCAGCCGCTTAGTATTCATCGTCGTAGGAGTCGTCTCCTTCGAAATCGCTGAAGTCGCCCATCATCTCGTCGAAAGCCGATCCGCCGTCCTCTTCGTCGCGGTTTTTCGAGGGGTCGTACTGGTCGGGGGCTTCGGCCTGCGCATAAATCTCGCGCGGGTAGAAGGCACCTGCCTGGGCTTCGTATGCACCGGTGAGTTCGAGGTAGTAGGCCCTCTCGCCGAAGAGGTCGAACAGGAAGATCAGACGATCGCGCAACTTGTGGATGATCTGTCCCAGCGTAACGCCCTCCATCGTCTCGGGCCCTTCGCCGGAGTCGGCGCCCATATCCATGAGCGTGAATTCGCGCATCTTCTCCCAGCGGTCGTCCGCCGTAAAAAACGAGGTCATGCACTCCTCGTATTCCAGTGATTCGAGGATGAAGCGGTGGAAGTCGAGCAATGTCATATCGTACGGCACTTCGTAGTCTCGTACGAAACGGTCGTTTTCATCGCTCAGCATCCGGAATCGAAAAATCATCGACATAGTATTATTCGGTATTTATAGTAGCAGTGGAAATCCGTATACAAAATTAAAAATATCTGTCCAAAAAACAAACGGCAGAGTCTGTTTCCCGGTTATTCCCGAGATAACGATGGGGTTACAGCGTCGCGAGCCAGGCCATCGTGTCCTTCGCATCGGCATAGTCGGTCAGCTCGGGGTGTTGGGCCCGGCCGAAACCCACGCCTCGGGGGTGTTTCAAGCAACGCGTTACGACGCATTGCAACTCTTCGTCGTGCCCAGCGAGCCATGCTTCGACCTCTGCGAGCGTGTCGTAGCGAGCATAGGCGATGCAGCTCAGCGCCAGGGGGAATTCCTGCTGCTCGACCGCGACGGCGGCGCCGAGATCGACGAATGCCCGGCCCTTCATTTCGAGCAATGCGCGAGCCTGCCGGTAGTTGTTGCGGTATTTTTCGTGGACGGACGGCATGCGCAAGTGCGGTTCGTAGCCGCGCGGCAGCCACAGCAGCGAAACGCTGCGGCATCCCAGTCCCGAATAGGCCCAGATGTCGTCGGCCAGGCCGGTCAGCTCGATCTCCGTTTCTCGGCCCGATAACACGGCTACGGAGTGTCGGCTACCCCGAAGCAGGGTAGGGATTCCGGCATGGCGGGAACGGAAATAGCGTACGGCGTTGTCGCCGCCCGTCGCGATCAGTGCATCGGAGGAAGCCTCTCCGTCGCAGAGATCGATGCGGACCGACGGATCGATCTCGCGGAGCTGCCCGATCAGATAATCCGTCAGCACCCGATCTTTCGACGAAGGTTTCACCCCGCAGTGGTGCCCGGATGCCACGACGCACAGCAGGTCGAAAAATCCCACGGCAGGAATATTTCCCGCCATGATGACCGATACGTTGCGCGGCTCGCTCACGGGGACCGGGTATGCCGCAAGCCATGTTTCCAGCCGTGTTCTGTCGAGCATGTCGTCGGCAATGGCGTCGATCGCACGACGGATATCCGAGGGTGTGAACCAGCCGTTCTCGCAGCAGGCCCGTTCGATCGTCCGCTGCGATTGCGCGTCGGCACCGAAGGTTCTCAGGCGTCGGCCCAGTTCGCTGAAAAGTTCTATCGCGTGTTTCATTGCGGCAAAATTACGAATAAGCAGGGGTAAAAGCAAGTTTGCCGCCATATTGCAGGGCGGGGCATCTCGACTCGGCAGACTTTCGTCGCACGCTACGAACGCGAAACCGCAGCCGCGAATTACGTCGGCTGCGGTTTTCGGATCGTTCGACTGAGGGACCGCGAATCCGGACTCCGCCGTCAGTGATTCATCGTGGCGAGGAACTCCTCGTTGGAGGAGGTCATGCCCATCTGCTTCTGAAGGAACTCCATAGCCTCGACGGGCGTCATGTCCGAGAGGTATTTGCGCAGCACCCACGTGCGGTTCATCACCTCGCGCGGCAGCAGCAGGTCTTCGCGGCGCGTACCCGAAGCGATGACGTCGACGGCGGGGTAGACGCGCTTATTTGCCAGCTTGCGGTCGAGCTGCAACTCCATGTTGCCCGTACCCTTGAACTCCTCGAAGATCACTTCGTCCATCTTCGAACCGGTATCGATCAGGGCCGTGGCGATGATCGTCAGCGAGCCTTTCTCCTCGGTATTGCGCGCAGCGCCGAAGAATCGTTTCGGTTTGTGCAACGCATTGGCGTCGACACCTCCCGAGAGCACCTTTCCCGATGCGGGCTGTACGGAGTTGTAGGCCCGGGCAAGGCGGGTGATCGAGTCGAGGAAGATCACCACGTCGTGGCCGCACTCGACCATGCGTTTGGCCTTTTCGAGTACCATCTCGGCAACCTTGACGTGACGCGACGCTTGTTCGTCGAAAGTCGAGGCTACGACCTCGGCCTTGACGTTGCGGGCCATCTCGGTCACCTCCTCCGGGCGCTCGTCGATCAGCAGCACGATCATGTAGACTTCGGGATGGTTGTCTGCGATGGCGTTGGCGATCGATTGCAGCAGCATCGTCTTACCCGTCTTGGGTTGAGCGACGATCAGGGCGCGCTGTCCCTTGCCGATCGGCGAGAAGAGGTCGACGACGCGCGTCGAAAGGTTGTTGTGTCCGTTACCGGTCAGGCAGAACTTCTCGCTCGGGAATAGCGGGGTCATGTATTCGAACTGTACGCGGTCGCGGATGTATTCGGGGCTGAGTCCGTTGATCTCGCTGACGCGCACCAGCGGGAAATACTTCTCGCCCTCCTTCGGGGGGCGAATGGCGCCGCTGACCGTGTCGCCGGGTTTCAATCCGAAAAGTTTGATCTGCGACGGCGAGACGTAGATGTCGTCCGGCGAATTGAGGTAGTTATAGTCGGCCGAGCGGAGGAATCCGTAGCCGTCGGGCATCACCTCCAGCACGCCCTCGCCTTCGATCTCTCCCGCGAAATCGTCCTTCGTGATTACTTCGTTGTCGATCGGCTGGCGGGAGGCCTGAACTGTTTCCGGCCGCGTATGCGCGGGCTGCGGAGCGCTATTTTCAGGATCGTTCGACTGAGGGGTTTGGGGCTGCGCTGCGGCATTCGCCGATTTGGGCTTGCGTCCGCGACGCTTGGGTTCGAATTGCGCCGCAGGAGTCTGCGGGGCCTCGAAAAGGATAGCGGGAGTCTCCGCAGCGACCTCTTCGGTGCGGGTTTCGCGCATCTCGGCAGAGACCGTCGCTGGAGCTGCGATCTGCTCGCCCGTAGCGGCGTTTTCCACTTTGGCCAGGCGAGGCCGGCGTCCGCGCGGATTTTTGGTTTGCGGATCGGACGATTTTTCGTCCGTTTCGAACATATTTTCTGCCGCAGGTTCCTCCGTCTGTGCGACGGCTGCGATCATCTCTTTCAACTCGCGCTTCTTTTTCACCATGACATTCTTGATACCGAGTGCCTTGGCTATCTCTCTCAACTCTGCGAGATTCTTCTCTTCGAGCGCACTGAGGTCTTGCATAAAAAATCTTTCTAAATTCAAGTGATTGCGAAACCGAACGGTCGTCCGGTTTGTCGGAATTCGCATGCAAAGATAGTGCATATTTTCGGATTTCAAAATAGAAAAGTCCGGGGTTCAGCAGAATAATCGGTCGTTATCGTCTTTTTTCGTGCATTATACCTATTTGTTGCGATTGCGCAGCTCGATATTTCGCCCGATCTTTGCATCGAAAACAAGAACAAACCGACCAGCCATCGTATTTGTTTGTATTGTTAATGTTTGTGTGTGCGAAAAACCTCCCGGTTAAAAAAGGGAGGTTTTTTCATGCGATGACAATCGGAAGCGTTTTCGGCGGGGCGGGGAAGGCTTGTCACGCATTCAGCGCGACGATCGCCAGCAGGATGATTAACAGAATGACCCAGTTCATGTCTTCGGAGGTAGGTATGACGTTTTATTTGATGCCGCAAAGATATGTAAAAATATTTATACTTTGCAATACATAGTATTATTTTGGATGTTTTTCTCCGGAATATTTGTTTCGGACGGGATGAAAAATCCGAAGAAATTTCGTATTTTTGCCCAACGTTTTATCATGGACCGCTAATCCGAATACTATGTTGAGCTGCATATATTATCTGTTTCTGGCATCGTTGTGCCTCGTTTTCATGCTGCTGTCGGCCGTGGCGCTGGTCGTGTGCTATCCCTTCGATCGAGCGCGACGTACGGTGCATGAACTGTCGCGGATTCTGGTGCGTATTTTCTTCGCCATTCCGCCCCGCTGGTGCCAACGCCGAATCGGCATGGAATATGTCGATCGGAACAAAAGCTATGTCATTGTACTGAACCATAGCGCGATGACCGATATTCCGGCGCTCTATTACGTGCCGCTCAACTTCCGCTGGGTATCCAAACGGGAGGTCTTCGCCATACCGTTTTTCGGCCAGTTCCTGATGTTGCACGGCGATATCTGCATCGACCGCGGCCGGGCAGCCGAAGCCCTCGAACAGATGGTTCGCGAGGGGCGGAAATGGATCGCACGCGGTGCTTCGGTCGCGATTTTCCCCGAAGGCACGCGTTCGAAAGACGGGGAGATCCACCGTTTCAAGGCCGGAGCTTTCACGCTCGCCAAAGAGGCCGGAGTGGAGATTCTGCCCGTCGTGCTCGACGGCACGCCCACGCTCGTGAAGCGGAACCGGATGTTCAATTGGGGCAACCGCATCACGTTGCGGGTACTGCCTCCCGTGCCGGTGGAGGAGGTCCGCGCAACGGAGACCCACGCATTGATGGAGCGCGTGCGCGCACGCATGTGTACAGCCTTGGCGGAAATACGTAACGAAAAGTGATTATGGCAGATTTACTCGATACGAATACGAACGGTAATTACGGCGACGACGCCATCGTAACCCTCTCGCCGCGGGAGCATATCCGCCTGCGTCCGGGTATGTACGTCGGCGTCGTGGGCGATGGGTCGCAGCCCGATGAAGCGCTTTATGTGCTTATCAAAGAGGTCGTCGACAACTCGATCGACGAATTCATCATGGGGGCGGGCAAGCAGATCGATATCACCATCGAAAACAAGGTCGTCACGGTGCGCGACTACGGACGCGGCATTCCGCTCAAGTCGCTCTCGGCGGCCGTGGGGCAGATGAACACGGGCGGCAAATACGGCGGCGACGCCTTCAAGAAGACCGTGGGCCTGAACGGTGTCGGCGTGAAGGCCGTGAACATGCTTTCGAGCGAATTCACGGCCCGCTCGGTCCGCGACGGCGAAGCTCGCACGGTGACCTTCGCAAAGGGACTGGAGCAGAGCGACAAGTGGGAGAGCGGCGTGCAGGAGAAGAACGGCACCTACATCTCCTATCGGGTGGACGAGGAGATTTTCGGCCAGTACGACTACAACATGGAGTATGTCGAGCAGAAAATCCGCAATTACAGCTACCTGAATCTCGGGCTGACGTTGGTGCTCAACGGGCGCAAATACGTCTCGAAAAACGGTCTGCTGGATCTGGTGAACGACAACCTCACGGAGGAGCCGCTCTATCCGCCGATTCACCTCACGGGCGAGGATATCGAGGTCGTGATTACCCACGGCACGGGCTATGGCGAGACTTACGATTCGTTCGTCAACGGACAGCATACGACCCAGGGCGGCACCCATCAGACGGCCTTGCGACTGGCGATTGCCAAGACGGTCAAGGAGTTCTACCACAAGGATTACGATCCTTCGGACATCCGTACGTCGATCATGGCCGCAATCTCGATCAAGGTGCAGGACCCGCTGTTCGAGAATCAGATGAAGACGAAATTCGGTTCGAAAGAGGTCGAACCGGGCGTCTCGGTCAATAATTTCGTCGTCGATTTCCTCGGCAAACATCTCGACGATTACCTGCACAAACACGCCGAAACAGCCCAGGCGCTTCAGAAGAAGATCGTCGAGAACGAAAAGGAGCGCAAGGCGATTTCGGGCATTCAGAAGAAGGCCCGCGAGACCGCCAAGAAGGTCTCGTTGAACAACAAGAAGCTGCGCGACTGCAAGATACACCGCACGGACAAGAACGAGTTGGCTTCGCAGTCGATGATCTTCATCACGGAGGGTAATTCGGCCTCGGGTTCGATCACCAAGAGCCGCGACGTGCGTACGCAAGCGGTCTTCTCGCTGCGCGGAAAGCCGCTCAACTGCTACGGACTGACCAAAAAGGTGGTCTATGAAAACGAGGAGTTCAACCTCTTGCAGGCGGCGCTCAATATCGAGGAGGACCTGGACAACCTGCGTTACGACAAGGTGATTATCGCGACCGATGCCGATGTCGACGGCATGCACATCCGGCTGCTGATGATGACCTTCTTCCTGCAATTCTTCCCCGACGTGATCCGGCAGGGACACCTGTACGTGTTGCAGACCCCGCTGTTCCGCGTGCGCAACACCAAGAAGAAGATCACGCGCTACTGCTACACGGAGGACGAACGCGTGAAGGCGATCGCCGAGTGCGGTGCGAATGCCGAGATCACGCGATTCAAAGGTCTCGGAGAGATTTCGCCCGACGAGTTCAAGGAGTTCATCGGCGAGGATATGCGCCTGGACCGCGTGCGGATCACCAAGGACGACCCGATCCACGATCTGCTGGAGTTCTATATGGGTAAAAATACCTTCGAGCGGCAGGGGTTCATCATCGGCAACCTGCGCATCGAGGAGGATATCGTGGAACAGGACCTGCGCCTGAGCTAAGGGACGGCAGGTTCCCGTTGCGGAACATTATAATTCGGAATATTTCATTTTCACCTTTTGAAGGCGGCTATGTTTGAGGACAAGGATAAACGAGACGAAGAGACGATCGATACGGAGGCGACGGTGCCCGAAGCACCCTCGGAGGAGGACACCCCCGCAGCGGAACCGGCAGCAGCTGCCGGCAAGCCGGGCAAATACGACCGGTTGACGCAGGAGGAGGGCGGAGTACGCAAGCTCACGGGCATGTACAAAAACTGGTTCCTCGATTATGCGTCGTATGTGATCCTGGAGCGTGCCGTGCCCCATGTCGAGGACGGACTCAAACCCGTACAGCGACGCATCCTCCACGCCATGAAGGTGGTGGACGACGGTCGTTTCAACAAGGTGGCCAACATCGTGGGGCAGACCATGCAGTACCACCCGCACGGCGATGCTTCGATCAAGGATGCGCTCGTGCAGTTGGGACAAAAGGACCTTTTGATCGACTGTCAGGGTAACTGGGGCAACATCCTCACGGGCGACGAAGCCGCGGCGGGACGATACATCGAGGCCCGACTGTCGAAATTCGCCCTCGACGTGGTCTTCAACCGCAAGACCACCGAATGGATGCTCTCCTACGACGGCCGCAAGGAGGAACCCGTGACGCTGCCGATCAAGTTCCCGCTGCTGCTGGCCCAGGGTTCGGACGGCATCGCCGTGGGGTTGGCGTCGAAAATCCTCCCCCACAACTTCGTCGAGCTGATCGAGGCGGCGATCGCCCACCTCGAAGGACGCGATTTCGTGCTCTATCCCGACTTCCCGACGGGTGGCATGGCCGACGTGAGCCGTTACAACGACGGTCTGCGTGGCGGAGCGGTGAAGGTTCGGGCTCGTATCTCGAAGATCGACAAACGGACGCTGGCCATCACCGAAATCCCTTTCACAACGACTACCGAGTCGATTAAGGAGTCGATCATCAAGGCCAACGAGAAGGGCAAGATCAAAATCCGCCGTGTGGACGACAATACGGCCGACAAGGTGGAGATCGTCATTCAGGTGGCTCCGGACGAATCGTCGGACAAGACCATCGATGCGCTCTACGCCTTCACCGACTGCGAAGTCTCCATTTCGCCCAATGCCTGCGTGATCTGGGACGACAAACCTCACTTCCTGGGTGTCAAAGAGATTTTGCGCCGTTCGGCCGAACACACGAAATACCTCCTGGGACGTGAACTGGAGATCCGTCTCGAAGAACTCAACGCCGCATGGCACGCAGCATCGCTCGAACGGATATTCATCGAGAACAAACTCTATCAGCTCATCGAAGGTTGCCGCTCGCGCGAAGAGGCCTACGCCGCCGTCGATAAGGGATTGGAGCCTTTCAAGAAACTGTTGCGGCGCGAGGTTACGATCGAAGACGTCCAACGACTCACGGAGTTGAAATTCATCCGTATATCGCGTTACGATTCGGAGAAGGCCGACAACGAGATCCGGCAGATCGAGTCGGAAATCGAGCAGACGAAATTCGACCTGGCTCACCTGACCGAATATGCTGTGGCATATTACCGCCGCATCCTCGATAAATACGGCAAGGGTAAGGAGCGCCGCACGGAGCTTCGCGAGTTCGATTCGATCGAGGCCACGAAGGTCGCAGTCACCAATGCCAAGCTCTACGTCGACCGGGCCGAGGGGTTCTTCGGCATCGGCAAATCGATGAAGGATGCCGAGTTCGTGTGCGATTGCTCGGATATCGACGACGTGATCGTCTTCACGAAAGAGGGGCGTTACATCATCACCAAGGTGAGCGACAAAGCCTTCTTCGATAAGGGGATCTACTATATCGGCGTGTTCAAGCGCAACGACGAACGGACGATCTACAACGTTCTCTACCGCGACGGCAAGAACGGTCCGCTGCTGATGAAACGCTGCGCCATCAAGGGCGTTACGCGCGATAAGGAGTACAACATTACCAAGGGCTCGGCTCGCAGCGAGATCCTCTACATGTCGGTCAACCCCAACGGTGAAGCCGAGGTGCTGAAGGTTTACTTCAAACCGCGGCCGCGACTGAAGAAGCTGATCGTGGATCTCGATTTCTCGACCCTTGCGATCAAGGGACGCCAGAGCCAAGGTAATCTCTTCTCGCGCTACGGCATCCACAAGATCGTGCTCAAGGAGCGCGGTACCTCGACGCTGGGCGGACAGAATATCTGGTTCGACGAGGATATCCGCCGTCTGAACGCCGACGGGCGCGGCACGCTGCTGGGCGAATTCAAGGGCGACGATAAACTGGTGGTCTGGACCTCGAAAAACCAGTATTATATCACCAATTACGACCTCGGACAACATTTCCCCGACGATACCGTGCGCGTGAATCGCTACGAGCCCGATCGGGTTTACAGTGTTTGCTACTTCGATCGCGAACAGGGCTACTACTATATGAAGCGTTTCAGCGCCGAGCAGAGCGAGAAGATGCAGTTTTTCCTCGACGAGGAGGTGCAGGCCGATCTTACCTGTGTGACGGATTGCGCCGGCGCGCAGCTCGAAATCACCTACAAGGGGGCACACGCTCAGCGTCCGGCCGATCTGATCGGCGTAGACGATTTCGTCGGTGTCAAGAGCCACCGCGCTAAAGGCAAGCGCCTGACGACCTACGATGTCGCGACGCTGCGGTTCATCGAACCCGAATTGCCGCCCGAGCCCGACGAGGAGTTCCCGGAAGATGGGGATTTCGACGACGAGGCGGAGGTTCGACCCGGAGCCGAATCTGCATCGGTCGAGGGTGCTGCGAAGGAAAAGAACGCTTCTTCGAAGGATCGTGCTGCGGAAACCCCGGCACGTCGTCCGATCGATCCGTCGGACCTTCCGCGTACTGGCACCGCGACCGGAGAAGTCGAGTTCGAGATCGAACCAGCGGCGGGCGATGCCGATGCAATGATCGATCCCGAGCAACTGAATCTGTTTTAACCGAGTTATGAAGGCGCTTTTCCTGGTCGGATATATGGGCTGCGGCAAGAGCACGCTGGGTCGCAAGGCGGCACAGCGGCTCGGCGTACGTTTTGCCGATACCGATGCGCTGGTCGAAGCGCGGCAAGGCGCCTGCGTGGCCGATCTGTTCCGCTACGAAGGCGAAGAACGTTTTCGCGAGGAGGAGCGCGCAGCCTTGGAAGAGGTGCTCGGCAATGAAGCGGATTGCGTCGTCTCCACGGGCGGAGGACTTCCGATCTGGCGCGACAACATGACGCGGATGAACGCCGCAGGTGCGACCGTCTATCTGAAACGCTCGCCCGAGCAGATCGCGTCGCGTCTCAGTCCCTACGGACGACAGAAACGCCCGCGTCTGCGAGGACTTTCCGACGAGGAGTTGGTGGGCTTCATGGCGCGTGATATGGCGGAGCGCGAACGTTTCTACGCACAGGCTGCCGCGACGTTCGATTGCGGTTCGATGAGCGATTCGGAGGTGCTGAACCGAATTATCGAGTTGTGGAATTCCTTGAGCTGACCAGTAATGAATAACAATCCCATAGGTATTTACGATTCCGGATTCGGCGGGCTGACTGTTTGGCGCGAGGTGCGTCGTGCGTTGCCCGGAGAATCGCTCGTCTACCTGGGCGACGGCAAAAACTGCCCCTATGGATCGCGTCCGGAGGAGGAGGTACGACGCTTGGCCGACGAAGCGGTCGGTGAGTTGGTCGCCGCCGGATGCAAACTCATCGTCGTGGCATGCAACACGGCTACGGCTGCGGCAATCGATTTTCTGCGGTCGAAATATCGCTCGTTACCGATCGTCGGGATGGAGCCGGCCGTAAAACCCGCCTGTCTGCACACGCGCAGCGGCGTGGTGGGAGTGCTGGCTACGGAACGCAGCCTGGACGGCGAGCTGTTCCGTCGTACGGCAGCGCGTTACGGCTCGGGGATCGAGGTTCTGACGGTTCCCGGACGGGGTTTCGTCGAACTGGTCGAACAGGATCGCGAAGCGACGCCTGAGGCCGAGGCCTGCGTGCGACGAGCCGTCGAGGAGATGCTCGAACGGGGTGCCGACCAGATCGTCCTGGGATGCACGCACTATCCGTTCCTTTTGCCGGTCCTTCGCCGGGTCGTCGAGGAACGCGGCGTCGAGATCGTCGACCCTTCGCCCGCCGTGGCACGTCGTGTCGTGCAGTTGCTCGACGAAAACGCGCTCCGAGCCGAACCGTCGCACTGCCCCGAGTATCGATTCCGAACATTCGCAGACGAGGCCTATCGAACCCGATTGGAACACAAGGCATTTATCTGATAAATAATTTGTTATATTTTTTACTTCGAGTGTCGGATGCGGTTTTTATCCCGACAGGACGGGGCCGCAGGAACCCTGTCCGACCGGTCTCCCGGAGTTGCGAGCTGCCGAGCATGGCAAGATTTCGCGGCACAGGCCGCCTGCGCGGTCTTTCAGACCGCATTTTGCAGAAAAAAATTTCGATTCTCATAAATATTGCGTAACTTCGCTCGGTTAATTTCCCATTACGAAAAATGGCATCCAAAAATAGTTACGCAACTTCCGGCGGAGGGCAGTCCGGTGTCCGTACGAACAGCGACAATGCGCGCTGGATCGGCGGATTGCTCCTGCTGTTCGTAGGTATCTTCGCCTTTTCGGCGCTTTTCTTCTCGCTTTTCACTTGGTCGGCCGATCAAAGCGGCCTGCAACTCTCTGCCGAGGAGCGTACGACCTTGGGTGTCGAACCCGACAATCTGTGCGGCTGGGCTGGTGCTCGGCTCGCAATCCTACTGATCGACAGAGCATTCGGTATATTCGGCATATTGATTCCCGTAATTCTGATCCTCACCGGATTGCGAATCATCCGACGACAAGCGTTGCGGGCGAATCATTCGATCCTCTCGCTGGTGCTGGTGATGATCCTCGGATCGTTGACGCTCGGATTCGCCTTTGCCGACCGTTGGAGCCTTTGTTGTTCCACTGGGTGGGGCGGTGCTTTCGGTATCGAGATCGCAGCGCTGCTCAACAGTTATATCGGCGCTTTCGGCATGTTGATTCTGCTGCTCGGCGGCTGGATTCTTACGGGCGTATTCATCAATCGAAACTTCATCAATACGGTGAATACGGCCGGTAATGTCATGGTGGATAAGAGCGAAAAATTCGTCGATATCGTACGCCATAAGGTCGCCCCCGGGGTTCGACCCGATGAACCTGCGCCGCTGGCAGCCGAGGAGCGATGCGATCAGCCCGTCTCCGAACCGGCGGTTTCCCGCCGTTCCGAAGCGCAGCGTCCGGCCGATCCGAAGGCGGGACATGCTTCGCCCTTATCGAAAAATACAGCGCCTGAGGCTCCTGCACAACCGACTGAGCCGGAGGACAATCCTTTCCTTGAACTCTCGCATGAGGAGAGTTTCGCAGGACCCGCCGATATGGAAATCGAGCGCACCGAGGCCCATGCGGATCCGGTGCGGGAGGAGCCTGCCGTGTTCGAGACTGAGGACGAAGAGTTTATCGAAGTCGATCTTTCGCAGCCCGCAGGCCGCATCGTGATGGGTTCGGGCGGATTGGTCGAGTTGGACAGTTCGGCGGCTTCGCGCTGCGACAACAATGCGGCTATGGCCGCCACCGTAGCGCAGGAGCACGAATCCGCCGCACCGCGCGAACGTCAAACGGAGGGCCCTTTCATCGAAATCGATCTTTCTGAACCGAAAGAGGACGCTCCGCAAAACGACGCTACGCCTGTTGCGGATCTCGTCGTGGAGCCGCAATCGTACGCTCCGCAGACGGATGCGCCGGACGAGGAGTCTACGGGAGTTATCGTCACGGTCGAATCCCGCCAGGCCCGTATGGTCGACGAAAAATCGATCCCGACCGAGAGCTACGACCCGCTCAAGGATTTGGTGAACTACCGCAAGCCGCCCGTCACGTTGCTCGAAGATTATATCTCCGACTCCGAAGTTTCGGACGAGGAAATTTACGACAACAAATCGCGTATCGAGGAGACTCTCAAGAATTTCGGCATTCCGATCCAGCGCATCAAGGCGACGGTGGGTCCGACGGTGACCCTCTACGAGATCGTACAGGCACAGGGCGTGAAGATCGCGAAAATCCAGGGGCTTCAGAACGATATCGCCCAAAGTCTCAAGGCTGAGTCGGGGATCCGCATCATCGCACCGATTCCGGGGCGCGGAACGATCGGTATCGAGGTGCCGAATCGCAACAAGCAGGTCGTGTCGATGTATTCGGCCGTGCGGTCGCTGCGGTTCCAGGAGTCGAAAGCCGCACTGCCCGTAGTGATCGGCCGCACGATTCAGAACGAAAACTATGTCTTCGACCTGGCCAAGATGCCCCACTTGCTCGTCGCCGGTGCTACGGGACAAGGTAAGTCGGTGGGATTGAACGCAATCATTACGTCGCTGCTCTATCGCAAGCATCCCGCGCAGTTGAAATTCGTGATGATCGACCCCAAGATGGTCGAATTCTCGCTTTACGCCAAAATCGAGCGCCATTTTCTGGCGAAGATGGAATCGGAGGACGATGCGATCATCACCGACCCCAAAAAAGCGGTTTACACGCTTAACTCGCTTTGCGTGGAGATGGATAACCGGCTGGAATTGTGTAAGAAGGCCGGTTCGCGCAACATCATCGAATACAACGAGAAGTTCACGTCGCGACGGCTGAACCCCATGCACGGACACCGCTATCTGCCCTATATGGTGGTCGTGATCGACGAGTTCGCCGATTTGATTATGATGGCCAAGGAGGTCGAAGCTCCGGTCATTCGCCTTGCGCAGAAAGCCCGTGCCGTGGGTATCCATCTCATCATCGCCACGCAGCGTCCCTCGGTAGATGTCATTACGGGTAAGATCAAGGCCAACTTCCCGGCCCGCATCGCCTTCCGCGTGATGCAGATGATCGACTCGCGCACGATTATCGACCGGCCGGGCGCCAACGAGCTGATCGGCCGCGGCGACATGCTCATCTCGAAGGACGGCGAATTGACGCGCGTGCAGTGCGCCTTCGTCGACACGCCTGAAGTGGAGCGCATCGTCGACTACATTTCCAAGCAACAGGGTTACACGGCGCCTTACGCGCTGCCCGATTATACGCCCGAAAGCGGCGACGGCGGCAGCGGGCTGGGCAGCGAAGAGTCGTCGGCTCCGGTGAAATACGACACGCTTTTCGCCGAAATCGCCCGTGAAGCCGTGGCGAGCGGTCAGATTTCGACCTCGATGATCCAGCGCAACTACGAGGTGGGGTTCAACCGTGCGGGGCGCATCATGCTGCAACTCGAACGTGCGGGCATCGTGGGGCGTCAGCAGGGGGCCAAGCCGCGCGAGATTCTTTTCCACGATTCGCCGTCGTTGGAGGCGAAATTACAGGACTTAGGCGTGTTTTGACGGGGTCGAAGCGCCAAGGCGGCTGCGGCGATCGAGGAACACCCGATACGCAGAGTCGCGGATTTTAACGAAAAGCATCATGATGAAACCGTTTCGTCTGTTTTCGATATATTGTTTCCTGGGGGTGTGTCTCCTGGGGGGAATGCCTTTCGCGCTGTGCGCACAAAATTCCGTATCGCACGATCGTGCCGGGCAGTTGGTCGAGCGTCTGGCGGCGGAATTCCGAGGAATGCCTTCGTATCGGGTGGAGTTCCGCATCCAAGCCGGAACATTCGATGCCGTGGGGGAATATGCGGTCGAGGGAACGCGTTACAATCTGAAAATGGGCGACGCGGAGGTCTACTCCGAAAGTGACGTGCGCTACGAAGTCGATCGCAGTCGCCGCGAAGTGACGATCGCCCCGGTCGACACGACGAGCCGCAATATGCTCGACAACCCCGTCCGGGCGTTCGATTTCCTGGGCGACGCCTATCGTCCGGCGCTCGTGCGCGAGCAGAACGGGCGGGCCGTTGTCCGTCTGACGCCTGCGAATAAGGATGCCGCGACCGGGGAGATTCTCGTCACGTTGTCGACCTCGCCGGTACGTCCCGTAGAGCTCGTCTATGATTTCGACGGAGAACGGATCGTCGTGACGGTGACCCGTATCGCACCGCTCTCGGCAGCGCTGCCGCACTACGATCCGGCCGCTTTTCAGGGTTTCGAGACGATCGATTTCCGGTAAAAGGAAAATAATTCGTAAAAAATATCGGGCTGGTTCGTAATCGGATCGGCCCGATTCGCTTATTGTTTTCCGAAAATGGCCGATGTCGGATTCCGGATTGAAAGTAAGCGCTGTAAATTTATTGAAAATCCATGAATATACCAAATTTTGGGATTTGGAAATTCGTTTTTTTTATTTATATTTGTTTTAGTTAAAAACAGTTAAAATCCCCTGCCGATATTGGCCTATCGACAAGGGACGCAAATAAAAAGAAAGGAGGTGACTCCAAATCCACGGCAAAAATAATCATTTTTTCATGAATATTCAAGGAATATTCTGAAAACGTCGATTCGGATATCGATGTACTGAACAATCCGGATTTTTATTATATTAAAATTATGAAAAAAATATTTTTGCTCTTATAGGTATTTTTTCAGTTATAGTGCTTTGTCTTTTTATTCATTCATGTGTGCAGGAAAAAACAATAGATCATGATCTCAAAAAGACGGAAGCCGAGGCGTATACCGAATTACATGAACAAATCGCACTACTGAATGCACAATACTCAGTGAACTTTAAACCTGATACTAGGGGTAGGTTTGGCTTATTTCTCCGTAGGTTATGGAAAGTGTTAAGAGCCGATCTTACAGGAGCAGTACATGGGTATGATAAAGGCAATACAGGCATGATTATTACTGGTATTTGCCATTCGATAGATGAAATCATGAAGCGAGATGATTCAATCGGATGTATTGATGATGATTCGGAAGGTCATGATGATTTGATTGTACTTTATCCTGATAATGATTGGGTCTTAACAACTGATGATTTTTTGTATACGGCTGCTGATAGTATTGGATATTTTCACAATAAAATAATCCTTGATATATATAATGAAAATCAGGATGGATTTTATGAGATGAATGAAGATCAATATATTGCGAAGGTTATTAATAAGGTTTGTGAATATACAAACAGTATGATTCCTTTTCGATTACGGGATCAAATGATTCAAGATATAAAGAGTGGGCTTGCACTGTTTCGTAATTTAGCAGATAACCAGCATTTGGATGCTGTGGAGGCTCTACAAGCGATACACCCGTCCAGAACGGAGGAAATTAATATAATAAAGACGTATTGTGAGTCTATAGAATTAATGCTCGACGATAAAGCGGCTCTTATTAATTATACAACGGAATTTCGAAAATTAATTATGTTGTCAGCTCTTTCTATGGATTCAATAGAATTTATTGAAGTTGGGGTTTCCGTAGGTAGTAATAGTGGCATGCTATGGATTTGCGATGTCAATAACTGATTTGTAATAACCTGTTAATAGTGAATATCACCACATAAATATTGATTTTATATTAATTGTCATTTTTGGCTTTCGTGTGATGATTTTGTAAAATAAATATTTATGTGGTGATATACGATTTTGATGATTAAAATGAAATGAAAATATGAAAAAAAAACTACTTTTATTAATTTTTGTAATATCTTTCAGTTTGTTGAAAGCCGCCCAGCCGCTGGTCTGTACAGAGGCGGGAACGCAACTCGAATATGCCGAGTACGACGCCTCGGGAAAATTGACCGGCTATTCGCTCGTGACTGTCGAGGTGACCGATCCGGACGAGCAGGGATGTTTCGAGGTGATAAACACCGAACTGTCGCTCGACAAGGAGCACAATCCCGTGACGAAGATCGTCTACGGGCAGACGGTACAGGTGCGGGAGACCGAGCGGATCAAAGTGCGCCCCGACGCACTGGTGTTGCCCCTCGATCAGTTGCTCGGCGAGTTGCCCGAGCCGTCGGAGGGGGTGCACTACGAACTTTCGGGCGACGAATATGCCATACCGTTCGACCTGCAATCGGGCGCGACGCTGCCCGATCTTGCGATCGTCGTGGCGATGACCAACGGCGAAAAGCGTTTCGAAATCAAATTCAACATCTTCGACCGCAAGGTCTCTGCCCGGGAGCGGATCGCGACGCCTGCCGGGGAGTTTGAAGCCTTCAAGGTCGGCGAAGCGATCCGATTCGGATTCTCGATTTTCAAAATGACGATGCGCCGCAACGTGTGGTATGCGCCCGGAGTGGGCGTCGTGCGCGAGGAGGAGCTCTCCAAGCGCAACAAACTGGACGGATACACCGAGCTGATCGCCATCCGGCCCCCGGTCGCGAAGTAGTCTTTTCCCGGATGCAATTCCGCCGCCGATAATGCGGCTCGACAAGATACGAAAGGCGTGCATGTCGTGTCCGGATCGCCGGCTTTCGGTTATGCAGGCCTTCTTCCGGCCTAATATCTTCCGACCCCTTGTCGGGAGATTTTTTTTATGCGCTCAGATCGCCCGAAAAGGCCCCTAAACAGGACTTAAAAAAGAAATATCGTCCGCAACGACGCGTTTTTTCGCCGCAAAGTTGCTCAGAACGGAAATAAATCGTATTTTTGTTCGTTAAAAGGAAGTAATTTCAATAGGTTTACATGTTGACTGAAGAAGAAAAGAATGCCGGTTTGGTCGGACGGATCATCCCGATCAATATCGAAGAGCAGATGAAGTCGGCGTACATCGATTATTCGATGTCGGTCATCGTGTCGCGAGCGTTGCCCGATGTGCGGGACGGTATGAAACCCGTGCACCGGCGTATCCTCTACGATATGAGCGCCGAGCTGAATCTCTATTCCGATAAGCCCACCCGTAAGTCGGCGCGTATCGTCGGCGACGTGCTGGGTAAGTTCCACCCCCACGGCGACTCGTCGGTCTACGACGCGATGGTCCGTCTGGCGCAGGACTGGTCGATGCGCTATCCGCTGGTCGACGGCCAGGGTAACTTCGGCTCGATGGACGGCGACTCGCCCGCAGCTATGCGTTACACGGAGGCCCGCATGAAGAAGATCACCGACGAGGTGATGGCCGATATCGACAAGGAGACCGTCGACTGGACGCTCAACTTCGACGATACGATCCCCGAACCCACGGTGCTGCCGACGAAAATTCCGCTGCTGATCGTCAACGGCGCGAGCGGTATCGCCGTCGGTATGGCCACCAACATGGCGCCGCACAACCTCTCGGAGGTGGTGGACGCCTGCTGCGCTTATGTGGACAATCCCGAGATTACGGGCGAAGAGCTTCTGCACTATGTCAAGGGCCCCGACTTCCCGACAGGCGGTATCATTTACGGCTATGAAGGGGTCAAGGAAGCGATGCTCACGGGCCGCGGTCGCGTCGTCATGCGCGCCAAGACCGAGATCGAGCACACCCCTTCGGGGCGCGAGTGCATCGTGATTACCGAGATCCCCTACATGATCAACAAGGCCGAGATGATTAAGAAGATCGCCGACATGATCAACGAAAAGAAGATCGAAGGCATCTCTTATATCAACGATGAATCGGACCGTAACGGCCTGCGCATCATTATTATCCTGAAGCAGGACGCCGTCGCGAGCGTAGTGCTTAACACTCTGTTCAAGAATACGCCGCTCCAGACGTCGTTCGCCGTGAACAACATCGCTCTGGTGAAAGGACGTCCGCAATTGCTGCCGATGCGCGACCTGATCCGTTACTTCATCGAGCACCGCCACGACGTCGTCGTGCGCCGCACGCGTTTCGACAAGCGCAAGGCCGAGGAGCGTCTGCACATCGTACAGGGATTGCTGATCGCCCAGGACAATATCGACGAGATTGTGCGGATCATCCGTTCTTCGCAGACGCCCGATATTGCCAAACAGACGATGATCGAGCGGTTCTCGCTCTCCGAAATCCAGGCTTCGGCCATCATCGAAATGCGTCTGCGCGCCCTGACGGGACTGGAGCGCGGCAAACTCATCGCCGAGCGCGACGAGCTGATGAAACTAATCGATCATCTTACGGCGGTTCTCGAAAATGTATCGATGCAGATGCAGATCATCAAGGACGAACTCCTGGAGATGAAGGCTAAATACGGCGACGAACGCCGTTCGGAGATCATCTATGCCTCCGAGGAGTTCAATCCCGAAGACTTCTACGCCGACGACGATATGGTCATCACCATTTCGCACATGGGTTATATCAAGCGTACGCCCCTGGCCGAATACCGCACGCAGAACCGCGGCGGAGTCGGTGCCAAAGGCAGCGCTACGCGCGACGAGGATTTCATCGAACATATCTACGTCGCCTCGATGCACAATACGATGCTCTTCTTCACGGAAAACGGCCGCTGCTACTGGCTCAAGGTCTACGAGATTCCGGAGGGAGCCCGTTCGTCGAAGGGCCGCGCGATCCAGAACGTCATCCAAATCGAGCCTAACGACAAAGTCCGCGCCTATATCAACGTGAAACGTCTGGACGATGCCGAGTACGTGAACAACAACTACATCATCATGTGTACGCAGGACGGCACGATCAAGAAGACGAAACTCGAAGCCTATTCGCGTCCGCGTCAGAACGGTGTCAACGCCATCGTCATCCGCGAGGGCGACCAGCTGATCGAGGCCAAGCTTACGAGCGGTCGGGCCGAGGTGATGATCGCCGCACGCGAAGGCAAGGCCATCCGTTTCAACGAACAGACCGTGCGTCCGATCGGACGTGTCGGGGCCGGCGTGCGCGGTATCTCGCTCGACGAGGGCGACCAGGTGGTCGGCATGATCTGTGTAGAACCCGATTCGAAGCAGGATGTGCTGGTGCTGAGCGAGAACGGCTACGGCAAACGTACCGATCTGGACGAGTACCGCATCACCAACCGCGGAGGCAAGGGAGTGAAGACCATCAACATTACGGAAAAAACAGGCAAACTCATATCGATTCAGGCCGTTACGGACGATAACGACCTGATGATCATCAATCGTTCCGGACTTACCATACGTACATCCGTCGAGCAGATCCGCCTTGCGGGTCGCGCTACGCAGGGCGTGCGTATCATCAACCTGCGCGACGGCGACGCCATTGCATCCGTCATGGCCGTGCCGGCTGCCGGGGAAGAGGAGGAGATTCAGAGTACGGACGGCACAGCGGATGCAGCCGATCATACCGTTACGCCCTCCGCAGAGTAACGAAAAAGAGACAACAAAAAAACTTTAAAATTTCATGGTTATTATGAAAAAAACGATTTTGTCGGCTTTTGCGGCACTGCTTCTGGCTGTTCCCGCCGCACAGGCTCAGAAAGTGAACAAGGAGGCTTTGCTGGCCAAGATCAGTAAGAGCGACGCCGACATCGCCGATGCGAAGAAGAATGCAAAGGCCGCAACGTGGCTCAATCGCGGTAAGGCCTTTTACGAGGCTGCCGCAGAACCCACGAAGAGTCTGTTCCTCGGTATGGAGGCTACGATGCTCAAACTCGCCGTAGGCGACCCGAAGAGCACCGGAACCGCCGAGCTCAACGGCACGGCGTTCGAGACTTGGGTTTATCCTTACTTCACGGTTTACGTCAAGGACGGTAAGGTCGCTACGTGGAAACAGACCCAATGGGTCCTCGAAGATGCTCCCGAGAAGGCGATCGAGGCCTACAACAAGGCTTATGAGCTGGATCCGAAGGTCGCACCCAAGGTCAAAGAGGGCCTGAAGCAGGTCAGCGATTTCTGCTCGCAGGCAGGAAATACGGGCCTCGATGCCGGTGACTATGTCAGCGCCTCGGATGCCTATTCGACGGCTTATGCCGCACAGTCGAGCCCCGCATACGGCGAAGCCGACCCCGCATTGCTCTACTATGCCGGTTATCTGCGTACGGTCGACGGTTCGAACAACGCTCAGTCGTTCGAACTGGGTGCCGATTACCTCAATCAGGCCATCGAGCGAGGTTATGCCGACGAGGAAGGCAATATCTACTACTACCTGTTCCACTGCTACTACGGTCAGAAGGATAAGGATCGGGAATATATCATGAAAGCGAAGGATGCCCTGCTGAAAGGTATGGAGAAGTTCCCGAAGAACTCGCGCATTCTCGAAGGGCTCATGCAGCTCTACACCTCGGAGGAGGGTGTGGGAGATCCTGCAGACCTGGTGGCTATGATCGACAACTCCCTGGCTGAAAATCCGACGAATGTCGACCTTTGGTTCGGCCGAGGCCGTATCTTCTACGCGCTGAAGAATGCCGACGAAAGCATCGCTTCGTTCCAGAAGGTCGTGGAGCTCCAACCCGATCTGTTCGAGGGCAACTATTTCCTCGGAGTATTCTACACCATCAAGGCCGAAAACCTCCTTACGGAGATCAACGCCAAGCAGTATAGCAGCCAGGCTGCTTACGAAGAGGACCTCAAGGCCGTGAATGCCATCTACAAGGAGGCTATTCCCTGGTTCGAAAAGGCTCACGAACTGAACAAAACGGATGTCAACACACTCGATTTCCTGAAGTCGATCTGCTTCCGTCTGCGTGACGAGGATCCCCAGCTGAACGATAAGTATAACACCTACAACGCTTTGTTCAAACAGGCACAGGCCCAGTAGCAGCCGCTCGAATCGGGTGGTTCGACAATATCCCTCTCTGCCCATGCAGGGAGGGATATTTTTTCGATGCGACCGATCCGCTTGCCGCCCCTCGGCCGGATCGAGCTCCCGTACACCAATTGCAGCATAAATTCTCTTACCGGAGTGTGTAAGCGTTTTCGAACACCCGCTTCCATCTGCGAATCATCCGGCCCGGAGTAAAAGAATTCGGCGAAAAACGACATAATTTATTCGATTTTTCCTATCTTGCGCTTCTGAATCGTCAAATCGGCATCCTGCGCCATGAAAAATAGCATCGTATCGAAATCCACCGGTCTGCTCGTACTCTCGCTGTTGTTTTGCTGCGGTCCACGGATCGTGGCGAATGCACAGCTCAAATCGGAAAACGGGCTGCCGGAGAGTTATTCCCAGGGCTACGCCGCAGGATATGCCGACGGCTATGCAGCGGGCTATCGGGCCGGACGCTCAGTCTCCTCGCTTCGGGGTGAAATCGAAAATCGGCCACTGTCGTCCGGAACGCCTGCGACGGACTTCGATGCTCCGGAGCGCAGTCGGATCGTCCACGGCCCGGAAGCCGAATTCCGACCCGAACATATCTTCCCAACCAATCCGTTTCTTTCGGGCGAAAATGCGGACGGGCATCCGCTCTCCGTCGCTCTCTCGACGCATTTGCGCTACTCGTTTCGCTATACCTCAGGCTCCGTTATCGATCGGGTCATTCCTGGCGTGTATCAGGGGGTGGGGATCGCGCGCTACGACTTCGGCAATAGTCGCGAGTTGGGCGATCCCTGGACCGTCTATCTTTTTCAGGGTGCGCGTCTCGCCCGAATTTCGCCGCGTCTGTCGCTCAACTACGAGTGGAATTTCGGCATCTCATGGGGCTGGAAACCTTACGATTACTACGACAATCCGGCCAATATCATGATGGGATCGCGGCTCAACGCCTTTCTCAACATCGATTGCTATCTGCAATGGCTGCTCACGCAACGTCTCTCGCTGACGGTGGGTCTCACGCTTTCGCATTTCTCGAACGGAAATACCCAGGTCCCCAATGCCGGGTTGAATACCGGCGGTGCGAAGGTAGGTGTCACGTATTGTTTCGGGCCCGCCGACGGTGTTTTTCCGGCGCGGATACCGCGCGCTGCGCGTCCCGAATTCCCGCGACATGTCAGCTACGATCTGGTGCTGTTCGGAGCGTGGTGCCGCAAGGGTGTCGATTACGGAGGCCGGGTGATCGTATCGCCCGAAGCCTATTCGGTCGTAGGATTCAATTTTTCGACCATGTATAACTTCGGTTATAAATTCCGTGCGGGTATCTCGGCAGACGGAGTATACGACCGGAGTGCCAATCTCTATACGGAAGACTATATCGTCTCCGAGGGCGGCTACGATCCCGGATATACGCTGTATAACCCGGGATTCGGCAAACAGATCGCACTCGGCCTTTCCGCCCGCGGGGAATTGGTCATGCCCTATTTTACGGTCGGCCTCGGAATCGGGTACAACGTATTGCAGGCAGGCGGGGATCTGAAGGCAATCTATGAAGTCGTGACGCTCAAAATCGCTGCGACGCGCAACACCTTCGTCCATGTCGGATATTGTCTCCGAAATTTTCGAGACCCCAACTACCTGATGCTGGGTGTGGGATATCGCTTCAACAATAAATATCCGCGTCTGCGCTGATCGTCGAGTGCATTCGGTCCGGACGCTCGATGTCTTGCGGCTAATTTTCCTATCTTTGCCCTAAAACGGAATCATGCTTTCGAAAAAGACCCGATATGCCCTGCTGGCAATGGCCGTACTTGCCGGAGAATACGGAAAGTCCCCGGTTCCGATCGGTCGGATCGCTGAAGCCGAACGCATTCCGCAACGCTTCCTGGAAGGCATCCTGCTCTCGCTGAGAAGAATAAGGGGCTGCTCGACAGCACCCGTGGCAAGACGGGAGGCTATTATCTGATCCGAAACCCGAACGAGGTTACCCTGTTCGATATCGTCGTATGTTTCGAAGGATCGGTCAGTATGCTCGCCTGCATCTGCGAAGACAAATACCTGCCTTGCGAATTCTGCAAAGATGAAGGCGACTGTGCGATCCGCAAACCTTTTTCCGAGATATACAGCCATACCGTAGAGACGTTGCGTCGAACGACTCTGGCCGATCTGTCCTGACGAGCATAGGAGGGCCGATCTTTGCTTCGGAAGCGACTTCGTCCCCCGAAGGCCTGCGCGAAGGGGCTATCGATAAAGAGGGCCGGCATGCGTCGTGCATGTCGGCCCCTCTTCTTCATTTATTCGCGTAGCTCGGGCTACTTCTTGATATTGGGCAATTCGAGTCCGTATCCTTTTTTCTTGTCTTCGATCTTCAGGTAGAAACTGAAGATGAAAGCCAACACACCGAACGACGAGAAGATCAGCATGGGAACGATGTATCCTCCCGTGGCGTCGAGCACTTTGCCGATCAACAGCGGAACGAGGCACAACCCGATATTCTGAATCCAGAAAATCAGACAGTAGGCCGAGCCGAGAATCTTCTCGTCGATGATCTTCGGTACCGAGGGCCACAGTGCTGCCGGAACGAGCGAGAAAGATACGCCCAGCGTCACCACCAGCAGCAGGGCCAGGGCTTTCGACGGGAATGCCGGGAGCAGGAACGCGAAACTGAGGTGGCAGCAGATCATGATGACAGCACCGACCATCAGCATCGTAGCACCCTTGCCCTTGAAGTCGAGCAGCGCGCCGAGGAACGGCGTAAGGATCATGGCCAGAATCGGGAAGCAGCTGAACAGGCGCGACGCCGCCTCGGCATCGATATTCAGCGTCACTTCAAGGAAATTCGGCGCATAGCGCTGGAAGGGGAAGATCGCCGAATAGTAGAGCACGCACAGCAGGGCCACCATCCAGAACATTTTGCTGGCGAAGATTTTGCCCAGGTCGCGGATGTGGAACTCCTCGTCGGAGGATTTCTCGGCCTTCATTTCACCGGCGGCGATCAATTGGCGGTCGAGCTTCTTATCCATATAGACGAATACCGTATAGCACAGCATGCCGACGACCAGGAGTGCCGAGCAGAATGCTACGGGAGCCAGCACCGACTGATCGAAACGGTTGGAGATCATCGGTGCGATCCACATCACGGCGAAGACACCCAAGCGGGCGATAGCCATCTCCAGGCCCATCGCCAGAGCCATTTCCTTGCCCTGAAACCACTTGGCGATCGCTTTCGAGACGGTCGTGCCGGCCATTTCTGCGCCGCAGCCGAAGATCATGAAACCCAACGATGCCATCTTGGCGCTGCTCGGAAACGAGGTCCACCAGCTGTCGAGCCAGCCGCAGAAGCCCGTCGTCTGAAACCACTCCGTGATGCCGACGAATTTGATCGAAGCTCCGACGACCATCAGTCCGGCAGACAGAAGCCCCGTGAAGCGGATACCCATCTTGTCGAGGATGATGCCTGCGAAGATGAGGAAAAAGAAGAATACGTTCAGAAAGTATTCCGAAGCGGCATAGGTTCCGAAAGTCCCGCTGTCCCAGCCCAGGGAGGTTTCGAGCAGCGACTTGAGCGGCGACATGACGTCGACGAACATGTACGCGAAGAACATCATCGATGCAATCAGCACCAGCGCCGTCCACCGGGCGATGGCTGAATCGTTGATCTTTCGTTGGATAGTTTCTGTCATAATTGCATATTGGATTAAGAATTAATTCTCGGTGTGCGCATAACGTTTGAGCACTTCGTAAGCCTCCGTGATGCCTAACTCTCCGGCCTTCGAAATGTCGAGGCACCCTTTACGCGTGTCTTTCATGAATATCTGCACGATGCCGCGGTTGTAGTATGCTTCGGCGAAGGCCGGATTCAGTGCGATGGCTTTCGTATAGTCGTCGAAAGCTTCCGGCAGATTGCCCGACAGGGCCGACAGGTTGGCGCGGTTGTAGTAGACATAGGCGAAGTCGGGGTAGAGTTTGGCAGCCTTGTTCAGGTCGGCTACGGCCTCGTCGTAACTGTACGTGCGTTTCGAATTGTTGTTCAATCGGTTTGCCGGGTCCGAATCGATCGTGATCCGCTGGTAGGAGTTATCGATCGACGAAATGAAGTCGATCATCTCGGCGCGCGTGGTCGAACGGTTCAGGTAGAGGAACGGATTCGAGGGATTCTGCTCGATAGCAGCCGAATAGGTATTCACCGAATTGGTGTACTGCCTGATGAGCGATTGCGTGATGCCGCGTTCGAAAAGCAGGGGCCACGACTTCTCGTCTGCGCGCAACTCCTCGGCATAGCGGCGGTCGAGCAGCACGAGCGAGTCGGGCGCGATGTTGCTCTCGCGCCACGAGAGTGCGAGGTATTCGTTGTCCAGGCGTCGTTTGAAGTCTTCGACCCGCTGCAGTCGGTAACGTTCGACGACGATCGCCGTGTCGGGCTGCATGAGCGTGAATTTGAACAACGGAAGCAGGCGCATCTCCTCCTGTCCGCCGTTGCGTCCGGCGATCCGATCGAACGCGCTGCCCGAGAATTTGCTGTCGAACGACAACAGTCGATCGAAACGCTGCGTCGTATCGGCATAGATCGAATAAGTGCTGTCGCTCAGCCGCGAACGGTATTCCGCGATCTTCTTTCGGGCGATCTCCTGATCCTGCCGGGCGCCTTTCGGGTCGCGCATCAACTGTCGCAACTGACCGCGGTAAATGTAGGCATTGGCAAAATCGGGGTAGAGGTCGATGGCCGAAGTGTAGTCCGCCACGGCTTTTTCGATCTCGCCCAATTGGGCGTAGACACTCGCGCGGTTGTAGTAAACCAGCACGTTGTTGGGCGAATAGAACGCCACCTTGTTGTAATCTTCGAGCGCCCGGTTGTAGTCGCCGATCTGTGTGCGCAGCATGGCGCGGTTGAAGTAGGTGAGCGAATTGGTCGAATCGAGGCGGATCACCTTGTCGAAGTCGGCCAGAGCCAGCATCGGCCGGTTCGTATCCGAGTAGACCAGTGCCCGGTTGAAGTAGGAGAGCAGGTAGGTCGAATCGCAGGCGATGGCTTTGTCGAAATCCGCCTCGGCCTCCTTGAAATGCTTCTGCTGCATGTAGAGGCTGCCCCGACGATTGTAGCCGTTGGGGTTTTCTCGGTTTGTACGGATCGCCGTGTCGAAATTCTCATAGGCCCGGGTCGTGTCTTTGAGGTGGAGGTAGCTTAGACCCCGGCAGATGAAAGCGTCGGCTACCTTGTTTTCCTGACGGATGAATTTATCGAAATCCTCGATCGCCAAATCGAACTGCTGGTTCAACAGACGCGTGACACCGCGGCTGTAATAGGGCCCCGGCAAATCGGGGCGCAACTCGATGGCTTCGCGGAAATCCTGCAACGCATCGTCGTAGTTGCCCAGTCGCGAACGCGTCACGGCACGATAGGTGTAGGCCTGAGTATAGACCGGATTTTTGCGGATGGCCGTCGAGAAATCGGCTTCGGCACCGATCAGATCGTCGAGATTGTATTTGGCGATGCCGCGCAGGAAGTAACCTTCGTAGGCGTTTTCGTCGAAACGCAGCAGGGTATTGAGCGTACGGATGGCTTCCTGGTAGTCGTTATTCATCATGCAGCGCTGCCCAATCCAGAAAAAGTATTCCCGGTTGTATTGCGCATGCACCCGGCTGCCGCACAGCAGTGCGATCGTCGCGATGATTCCGAAGATGAATTTTCTCATTTTACCTGCGTTCCTCGCCTTTATGAACGGCTGTCCGCTCCGTTTTAGTATTCGTTGCAGTGCTTTTCATCCGTTTTCCCTATTCGGGGTTACGGTTTTCGGAAGCCCTATTCCTGTTCGTAGCCGAAACGTCTCAGTTGTCGTTCGTCGTTGCGCCAATCGTCGCTGACCTTGACGAAGAGTTGCAGAAAAACCTTTTTTCCGAGGAAAGCCTCCATGTCTTCCCGCGCGGTTTTGCCTATTCGTTTGAGCTTTTCGCCCTTGTGACCGATGACGATTCCCTTCTGCGAATCGCGCGAAACGTAGATCGTCGCAGCGATACGGTCGATCTCTGGCTCCTCCTTGTAGCTGTCGATCTCGATTTGGCAGCAGTAGGGTATCTCCTTGTCGTAGTTGCGCAGGATCTTTTCGCGGATGATCTCCGAGGCGAAGAAACGCAGCGTCTTGTCCGTGAGCGTATCTTTGGGGTAGAAGGCCGGACCTTCGGGCAGCAGCTCCAGGATCGTACGGAACAATCCCTCGATATTGAACTGCTCCTTGGCCGAAACCGGCACGATCCGGGCTTCGGGCAGCTCGGCATGCCACTTCTCCGTGAGGGATTCGAGCGCTTCGGGATTCGAAAGGTCGATTTTGTTGATGACGACGATCGCGGGCAGTCCGCTGCGCTTGATCTGCGCGACGATGCCGGCCGAACGGTCGCTCTGCTCTACGGTATCGGTGACGTAGAGGATCACATCGGCATCGACCAGGGCCCCGGTCACGAATTTCATCATCGACTCCTGCAACTTGTAGGCGGGTTTGAGAATGCCCGGCGTATCGGAGTAGACGATCTGGAAATCCTCGCCCGAGACGATTCCCATGATGCGGTGGCGCGTGGTCTGCGCCTTGGAGGTGATGATCGACAACCGTTCGCCGACCAATGCGTTCATAAGCGTCGATTTTCCGACGTTCGGATTGCCGATGATATTTACGAAGCCTGATTTGTGCATTTTTTCGTTCGCTCTGTTTTTGAGTCCCAAAGTTAGGTATTTATTCGGATTTTTCCTATTTCTGCCTCGATAACCCCTTAAATAGAGTGCCTATGAAGCAATAAACCGGATAACCGTTGGTTCTACTCGAATTATTCCTGTGCCGTCACCGCACTAAAAGCGCCGGCACGAACCTATAAAAAGCGTTAGTTTTATCTCTTGCTTCTGAAACTTCGACACTTTCACAAGCCAACAAGAGTAAAGCGTAAACGCTCACGTTCCTACGTGGGCTTTACTCTTCATTTGTTGGCAAAGGTAGTCGAAGACCTCAGAAGCAAATAGGGTTTAGCCTGCGTTTTTTATATGCAATTCTATTTTATGTAACAAACACTCAAAATCATGAAGAAACTGATTGTATCCATATTGGGAACGCTCCTATGTGCCGAATTCGCATCGGCGCAAGACATTATTCTGAAACGTGACGCCAGCGAGATCGAGGCCAAGGTCCTGAAAGTCGGTTCTGACGAAATCGAATATAAAAAGTGGAATAATCTCGAGGGTCCCACCTACACGATTCCCAACAGCGAGGTATTTATCATCAAATACCAGAACGGCACGAAAGACACGGTGACCGCCCTGTCATCGACCGCGCGTTACGAGGCAAAATCGAAATACGGTAAATTCAAACCGCACTATCAAGGCGAAGTGGCTTTTGCCTATAGTCTTGGCATCGGAGAACTCTCGCGATACCTTAATTTGAATCGTATCGTAGGAGAAACCGTGCACGGTTACCGGTTCAACCCCTATTTCGCAGCCGGGGTCGGATTGGGATTCAACTATTTCTACAACATGGGGTATGATTATGATTATGGAGAAAAAGTTACCTCCGGAATGCTGTCGTACTTCCTCGATCTGAAAGGTTATTATCCGTTCTCCAAGCAGGGGGCCGTCTGTTTGTCGTTGGATTTGGGTGGAGCCAGCGGTGTATCCGGAGCGGCTGCCGGCTCCGAATTTTACGCCAGCGTCGGCCCGGGTATCCGCTACGGACTTGGTGATTTCAGTATCCGCTTCCAGCACATGGGCGAAGGCACGAATGCCGTCCTGTTCCGCATCGGTGTAAATTTCTAACAGACCGATTTACGCATTACGGGCCGCAGCTCCAATGCTGCGGCCCGTTTTATTAATGGCAAGTATATACAATTTTACATCTCGCCGGTTCTTCGCTCATTGACACATTTAGGATCGTCGTTGTCTTGCGGCCCATGGCCGCGAGGCTTCAGCTTCCGAAGCGAATTTACGATCGAGGGAGCGGGTCGGTTGTGGATACCTTGTCGCGTTTACCGTCTGCGCATCATGCCACCCATCTTGGGCATCTTCAGTCCGCCGCCCGCGACGGCCTTCATCATCTTGCGGGTCTGCTCGAACTGTTTCATCAGGCGGTTGACATCGGCGATGGTCGTACCCGAACCCTTCGCGATGCGTTCGCGACGCTTGGCGTTGATGATCTCGGGATGTTCGCGCTCCGCGGGTGTCATCGACGAGATGATCGCCTCGGTCTGCTTGAACGCGTCGTCCGGAATATCCACGTCCTTGAGCATCTTGCCCATGCCGGGAAGCATCGAAGCGAGGTCCTTCAGGTTACCCATCTTCTTGATCTGCTGAATCTGAGCGATGAAGTCGTTGAAGTCGAACTGATCCTTTACGAGCTTTTTCTTGAGTTTGCGGGCCTCCTCCTCGTCGAACTGCTCCTGCGCACGCTCCACGAGCGACACGACGTCGCCCATGCCCAGAATACGGTCGGCCATACGTTCGGGATGGAAAACCTGCAAGGCGTCCATTTTCTCGCCGCTCGAAATGAACTTCAGCGGTTTGTCGACCACCGAACGGATCGAGATCGCCGCACCGCCGCGCGTGTCGCCGTCGAGTTTGGTGAGCACCACGCCGTCGAAATCGAGCCGCTGGTTGAATTCGCGGGCCGTATTCACGGCGTCCTGTCCCGTCATGGCATCCACGACGAAGAGCGTCTCCGAAGGGTTGATCGCGGCTTTGATCGCCGTGATCTCCTGCATCATCGCCTCATCGACGGCCAAACGACCCGCCGTATCGACGATCACGACGTTGAATGTCTTCTGTCGCGCATAGGCGATGGCGTTCTGTGCAATCTGCACGGGATTCGTATTCCCCGGTTCGGTGTAGACCTCCACGCCGATCTGCCCTCCGAGCACCTTCAACTGATCGATGGCGGCCGGCCGGTAGACGTCGCCTGCGACGAGCAACACTTGGCGGCCTTTTTTCGATTTGATAAAGGCGGCCAACTTGCCCGAAAAGGTCGTTTTACCCGAACCTTGCAAACCGACGATCAGTACCACGGCCGGAGTTCCCTCCAGGCGGATATCGGTAGCCGTACCGCCCATAAGCTGCGCCATCTCGTCGCGTACGATCTTGGTCATCATCTGCCCCGGCTTCACGGCCTTCAGTACATCCTGCCCCAAGGCTTTCTGCTTCACGGAGTCGGTGAACGACTTGGCGACCTTATAGTTGACGTCGGCGTCGATCAGCGCGCGGCGAATCTCTTTGAGCGTCTCCGCAACGTTGATTTCGGTGATGCGACCTTCGCCCTTGAGTATCTTGAACGATCTTTCGAGTTTGTCGGTTAAATTTTCGAACATGGTGTTTCGGAATTTTTCGCAAAGATAACATAACCTCCGCGGAATGCCAAATTTAATTTCAAGGAAGCCTATTCAGCTTTGCATCGGTTCAGGCTCTTGATCGCGATTTCGTTTCGGATCGCAGAAGTCTCGCCGCGTGTATAGCTCCGACCCACCCCCGAACCCCCGCCTCAGGCTGGGGTTTGCCCCCCCCCACCGCAAGGTTACAGATATTTACGGTCCTCCTTGGTGCTGTATTGCCTTGATTTCGCCGATTCGAAGCCATTGCGGCGGATTCCCCCGAAAAAAACGGAAACGTTTTGCCGTTTGAACCGATTTTTATTACTTTTGTAAATTCGAATCCAGAAAATACGGAAAATTATGGTAAAACCCACACTATTGGTTCTCGCAGCGGGCATGGGTTCCCGCTACGGATCGCTCAAGCAGATGGACGGCGTAGGCCCCAACAACGAAGCGATCATCGATTATTCGGTCTACGACGCCATCCGTGCCGGTTTCGGCAAGGTCGTGTTCGTCATCCGCCACTCCTTCGCCAAGGAGTTCCAGGAGGTTTTCTCGGCCGACCGTTTCGGCGGCAAGATCGCCGTGGAATTCGCTTTCCAGGAGTTGGACTACCTGCCCGAAGGACTCTCCGTACCCGAGGGACGCGTGAAGCCGTGGGGCACGAACCACGCCGTGATGATGGCTGCCGACGTTATCAAAGAACCTTTCGCCGTCATCAATGCCGACGACTTCTACGGTGCCGAAGCCTACCAGACCATCGGCGAATACCTCTCGCAGCTGGGTGAAAGCAACAACCGCTATTGCATGGTGGCCTACGACCTGAACAAGACTCTTTCGGAGAACGGTACGGTCTCGCGCGGCGTTTGCTGCGTGGATGCTAACGGCAACCTCACTTCGATGGTCGAGCGCACGCAGATCGAACGCATGCCGGACGGACAGATCGTCTTCCACGACGGCGGTGCCGACGAGCCCTTGGCCGAAGATACGCCCGTATCGATGAACCTCTTCGGTTTCACGCCCGACTTCTTCGCCTACTCGAAAGAGTATTTCCGCACGTGGTTCGCTGAGAACAGCGCCAACATCAAGGCCGAGTTCTACATCCCGACGATGGTCAACAAACTCATCGGCGACGGCGAGGCCGAGTTGCGCGTGCTGCGTTCGACCGCTCAGTGGCACGGCGTCACCTACAAGGAGGACAAACCGGCGCTCGTGGCTTCGATCGAGCAGATGATCGCCGACGGCAAATATCCGCGCGACCTCTGGAAGTAGGGTAGCTTTTACCAAGAAAAAACGTAAGGCGTCCGATCGACTCGGACGCCTTTTTTACGATCTTCCGGCGTTGCATCTTCGGCGGTTCGCGTTTTCAGCGCGACCGGCCCAGCCGCCGAAGATGATTTATCGGGTGCAAAGGTTTTTCTTCGCTCGTCTTTCGCACTCCTCAATTCCGCATTCCGACGCACGAGCGGCCTGCCCATACGAGCAGCAGGCCGAGCAGGAAACTCAACCCGACGTAGAGTCCGAAATAGAGTCCGTGCTTCTGCTCCAGCAACAGATACATATCGTCGGCGAACGACGAGAAGGTCGTGAATCCGCCGCAGAACCCCGTAATCAGAAAGACATTCATCGTCGGGGAGATCGTGTGGGTTTTCTCCGCCAGGCCGAAGAAGATGCCGATCAGGAAGCTCCCGACGATATTCACCGCGAAGGTTCCCCAGGGAAAGGCCGAAGCGGTTATCAGGTGGGCCAACTTGCCCGTCAGAAAGCGGAGACAGGTGCCTATGAAACCTCCCAACCCCGCGATAATCATGGCTTTGAACATAATTGTAGTATGTTTTACTTAAATCATTGAAGCTGCGCGAGCCGCTGCCTCCCTCGACGCAGACTCGCAACGCACGTTTTCGGACTGCGCCATGCTCCGTCTGCATGCCTCGCACCGCCGGCCTGCTACGAACCAAATATGATGCCACCGATCGTCCGGAGGGTGCTTTTCTTCGTTCGCAGGTGCGCACATGGCATATTCTTTGCCGATTCATTAATGATGAGCGAACGGCCGTTGGCTCTCCGTGTTCCGTACCGGGAGCGGCCGCAGCCGTGAGGTTGTAACCAAAATTCTACTTGTATTATGCACTTATCACCGAAAGAGATCGACAAACTGATGTTGCTATCTCTCGGCTCGATCGCCGAAAGACGCAAAGCCAAAGGCTTGAAACTCAATTATCCCGAGGCAGTGGCTTACATCACTTCCACCGCCCTGGAAGGGGCCCGCGAGGGAAAAACCGTCGAGCAGGTCATGAAAGACGCTGCCGGCGTGCTGACGAAAAGCGACGTCATGGAGGGTGTCGCCGATATGATCGGCCTGTTGCAGGTCGAAGCCGTGTTTACGGACGGCTCACGTCTGGTCAGCATTCACCAACCGATCAAATAACCGAATAAAAAAACACAGCCATGAGCGAAACGAATCAAAAAGGTGCCGCGTCGCAACCGCAACAGACACGGAGCCTCTATCCGAATAAACCGGGTTTTCGGCCCGCACAGCCCGTCCCCGTAGGCGGTCTGATTCTTCGGTCGGACCAGATCGAATACAATCTCGGACGCAAGACCGTGAAACTGGTCGTCCGCAACACGGGCGACCGCCCCGTACAGGTCGGTTCGCACTTTCATTTCTTCGAAGTCAACCGCTATCTGGAGTTCGACCGCGATGCCTCGTTCGGCTGTCACCTCAATATTCCGGCTACGACTGCCATCCGCTTCGAACCCGGAGACCAGAAAGAGGTCGAGGTGGTGACTTATGCCGGCAAACGACGCGTGATCGGCTTCAACAACCTGGTGATGGGATATACGGGCGACGAAGACGCCCCGACCTACTTCCCGGCGCGGATGCACGCGTTGCGCAAGGTCCGCCGCGCAGGATTCCGCATCATCTCCGAGCAGGACGCCGAGGCTGCCATGAAACAGAACAATAACGCAAAAAACGATATCCGGTAATTATGGCAACTATTTCACGTCAGGAATACAACAACCTGTTCGGTCCGACCGTGGGCGACAAAATCCGACTGGGCGATACGGATCTCTACGTCGAGATCGAGAAGGACCTCCGCGAATACGGCGACGAAGTGGTCTACGGCGGCGGCAAGACGATCCGCGACGGCATGGGACTCGCCAATACGATGACCTCTCAGGAAGGAGCGCTCGACCTGGTAATCACCAACGTCACGATCATCGACGCTGTGTTGGGCGTGGTGAAGGCCGACGTCGGCATCAAGGACGGCAAGATCGCCGGCATCGGCAAAGCGGGCAATCCCAACATCATGCACGGCGTTCATCCCGATCTGATTACCGGCGCAGCTACCGATGCCATTTCGGGCGAGCACCTCATTCTGACGGCTGCCGGTATCGACGGCCACGTACACCTGATCTCACCGCAGCAGGCCTACGCCTGCCTGAGCAACGGCATCACGACCGTTTTCGGCGGAGGTATCGGTCCGACCGACGGCAGCAACGGCACGACCATCACGTCAGGACGCTGGAACATCGAACGTCTGCTGCGCTCGGTCGAGGGCATTCCGATCAACGTCGGCATGCTGGGTAAGGGCAACTGCTCGGTCGACGGCCCGCTCGAAGAGCAGATCATCGCCGGCGCATGCGGTCTGAAGATCCACGAAGACTGGGGTTCGACGCCCGCCGCGATCCGTGCGGCACTGGGTGTGGCCGACCGCTACGACGTACAGGTGGCCATCCACTCCGATACGCTCAACGAGGGCGGTTACGTCGAAGACACGATCGCCGCGATGGACGGACGTACGATCCACACCTACCACACCGAAGGTGCCGGCGGAGGCCATGCCCCCGACCTGCTGAAGGTAGCCTCGATGCCCTACGTGCTGCCGTCGTCGACCAATCCGACGCTGCCTTTCGGCGTCAATTCGCAGGCCGAACTTTTCGATATGATTATGGTCTGCCACAACCTCAATCCGAAAATCCCCTCCGACGTCGCCTTCGCCGAAAGCCGCGTGCGTCCCGAGACGCAGGCCGCGGAGAACATTCTGCACGACCTGGGCGTCCTGTCGATGGTCTCGTCCGACTCCCAGGCGATGGGCCGTATCGGCGAATCGTACCTGCGCACGTTCCAGATGGCATCGTTCATGAAGAACGCCTGCGGCAAACTGCCCGAGGATGCCGACGGCAACGACAATTTCCGCGTGCTGCGCTACATCGCCAAGGTTACGATCAACCCGGCCGTCACCTACGGAGTTTCCGACTACCTCGGCTCCGTCGAGAAGGGCAAGATCGCCGACCTGGTGCTTTGGGAACCGCAGTTCTTCGGCGCCAAGCCCAAGATGGTCATCAAGGGCGGCCTTATCAACTGGACGAATATGGGAGATCCCAACGCATCGCTGCCTACGCCGCAGCCGTGCTACTACCGTCCCATGTTCGGAGCCTTCGGCGCTGCGATGCCCGAGACGTGCGTGTCGTTCGTCTCGAACGCCGCCTGCGAAAACGGCGTCAAGGATCGCCTGGGACTCCAACGCAAGGTGCTTCCCGTACGACGTACGCGTCAGTTGACCAAGTTCGACATGGTACGCAACGGCGCCACGCCGCGCATCGACGTCGACCCCGAAACGTTCGACGTATTGGTAGACGGCGTTCGCGCCTATGTCAAACCGGCCGAAAAATTCTCTCTGAGCCAGCTTTATTGGTTCAGTTAACCCTCCGTCCGCTCCGTTCCGTCAAGAGAACGGAGCGGATATTCAAAAAAATCGAACCCATGAACATTCATACCGAAATCCTCGGAAATCTGCACGATCCCGAATGGGCCGACAAGGTGCGGCAGACCGAAATAGAAACCATCGGTCTCGATCAATGGACCGCACAGAAAAGCCGTTTCGTCGTCCGCAGCGACCGCGACACGGAATATGCCGTGGCACTGCGCCGCCATACCCAACTGCTCGACGGCGACATCCTCGAATACTCGCCCGAAACGGGCCGTACGGTCGTCGTGCACATTCGCCTGAACGACGTACTGGTCGCCGACCTCTCCGCATTGTGCTCGCACGATCCCGAAACCGTCGTCCGCATCGCTTTCGAGCTGGGACATGCCATCGGTAACCAACACTGGCCGGCCGTGGTCCGCGGCACGAAAGTCTACATACCGCTCACCGTCGACCGCAAGGTCATGGACAGCGTCATGCGGACGCATCATATCGAGTACGTCGATTACTCGTTCCAGCCGGGCGAGGAGGTGATTCCCTACCTCGCGCCCCACGAAATCCGACGCCTGTTCGGCGGCACGGGGCCCGATGCCGACGTACACCGTCACCACGCACACACCCATGCCCATGCGCACTGAAACGCCTCCTGCCTGCGATCGCACCGCGACGCTCATGCGCCTGATGGAGTTCACCGATTCGGCTTTTCCCGTGGGTACGTTCTCCTTCTCCGGCGGCTTGGAAACGGCCGCCGCGACGGGACTCGTACACGATGCCGAGACGCTCGAAAGTTATGCGCTCGACTCCGCGCGGCAGTCGGCCTTCACCGACGGTATCGCGGCGCTGCACGCCTACCGAGCCTGGCACCGAACAGACCTCGAAGCCGTCCGGGAGGTCGATCGCGAGTTGCTGCGCTGTAAAATGAATTCCGAAGCCCGTCGCATGACCCGCCGCATGGGCCGCAAGTTGGCCGAATTGGCCGGACATATCTTCACCGATTCGCTCCTGGATGCGTGGCTCGACGATGCGCGGACCGGCCGGACTCCGGGAAGTTATCCCGTAGCCCAGGGTATCGTCTTCGCCGCCTGCGGCATCGGCGAGCCGGAGCTCTTCAGCGCGCAACAGTACGGAGCGATGAATCTCATCGTCAGTGCCGTTTTGCGCTGTGTGCGCGTATCGCATTACGATACGCAACGTATTCTCTTTCGGGCTGCGGAGACGCTGCCCGCACTCTACGAGGAGGTCCGTACGCTCGATCCGGATGATATGAACGCATTCGTGCCCCAGATCGACATCCTCGCATCCCTGCACGAAAAGGGAACCCAACGCATGTTCATGAATTAAAAACACCATTCGAATGAATACCACTTGCAGAATCGGCATCGGAGGTCCCGTCGGGTCCGGAAAGACGGCGCTGATCGAGGCGATCACCCCGCGCCTGCTGGATATGGGGTACAAAGTGCTGGTCATCACGAACGACGTCGTGACGACCGAAGACGCCAAACACGTACGCAAGATGCTCAAGGGCATCCTCGTCGAAGAACGCATCATCGGTGTGGAGACGGGGGCCTGCCCCCATACGGCAGTGCGCGAAGACCCCTCGATGAACATCGCGGCCGTCGAGGAGATGGAGGCACGCTTCCCGGACGGCAATGTCGTGCTGATCGAGTCGGGCGGCGACAATCTCACGCTCACGTTCAGTCCCGCACTGGTCGATTTCTTCATCTATGTGATCGACGTGGCCGCCGGAGACAAGATCCCGCGCAAGGACGGTCCCGGCATCTCCCAGTCGGATATCCTGGTCATCAACAAAACCGACCTGGCACCCTACGTGCATGCCGACCTGGAGGTCATGCGCCGCGATTCGGAGGCGATGCGCCCGGGCAAACCCTTCGTCTTCACCAACTGCATGACGGGCGAGGGGATCGAAGACCTGGTCGCCCTGATCCGCCGCATGGCGCTTTTCGACATCGACAACCGCACGCAGCCGGCTGCACAAACCGTCTCGGCACGATGAATCCCGCCCGCGCCAAAGAGATGCGGCCTTATCTCGAAGAGCCGAAAGCCATGCCGGTCGGCACTCCGGGGAAAGTGGGGTATCTGTTTCTGGGCTTCGAGCTCGACGCCGACAGGAAGTCCATCCTACGCGATCTGGAGCGGCACGCGCCGCTGATCGTGCAGCAGGAGCTCTATTTCGACGAACAGATGCCCGAAATGCCTTGCGTCTACATCCTATCGTCGGGCGGTCCGAACGTCGACGGCGACCGCTATACGCAACACATCGTCGTGCGCGAGGGGGCCTTCGCCCATGTCTCGACCGGAGCCGCCACCAAGCTGGCGGAGATGCGTTACAACTTCTCGGCGCTCGAACAGCGGTTCGAAGCAGGACGCGACGCCTACCTGGAATATCTTCCCGAACCGACGATTCCGTGCCGCAATACGCGCTATATCTCCCGCACTAAGCTCGTCGCCGATCCTTCGGCCACGCTTTTCTACTCCGAAATCTTCCTCAGCGGCCGTAAATACTACCGCGACGGAGAACGCTTCCGCTACGACATCCTTTCGGTCCGCACCGAAGGCGAGCGTCCCGACGGAGAGCGGCTTTTTCGCGAGAAGTTCGTCATACGGCCCGGGCAGCACTCACCCGAGACGCTCGGCGCGATGAACGGCTACGACGTCTTCGCCAACGTCGTCGTCCTGACTCCCGAGGAGCACGCCGAAGCGCTCTATGCCGCCACCGAACCTTTCATCGATCCCGCGCGCCGTCTGGCGGCCGGAATCACCCGCTTGCCCGGACGATGCGGCGTGCTTTACAAGGTTCTCGGAGCCGAAAGCGGTCCGGTGAAGCGGCTCGTACGCGAATTCTGCTCCGCCGTACGGCTCCGGGTGAAGGGCAAACCGTTGCCCGAGGAGTTTCCGTGGCGATGAATTTATTCCAGATTATCTTTTGCATTTATTCATTAAATTCGCATAAAAATTTCGACATCGATGGAAAATACATTCGTTCGAACGACAGAAGGAACCATTCCGGATTTCATCCGGGTGCTGCTGCGAGGCGCGGGGCAGGTCATGTTCCAGAACAACGCCTGGACCGGACTGCTTTTTCTCGTCGGCATCTTTTTCGGTGCCTATCACGAAGGGCTGGGTACGGTCGCCTGGGGAGCTCTGCTGGGACTTACGGTCTCCACGGTCACGGGCTATCTGCTCGGATTTCCCGATAAGGACGGCATACAGGGGTTGTGGGGCTTCAACGGCGTGCTGGTGGGGTGCGCTTTCCCCACGTTCCTGGGCAGCAGCGCTTGGATGTGGCTGGCACTGGTTCTCTGCGCCGCACTGACGACCTGGGTCCGCACGGGTTTCAACCGCGTGATGGCGCCTTGGAAAATCAACTCGCTCACGTTCCCGTTCGTCTTCTGCACCTGGATGTTCCTGCTGGCGGCCCGTGCCATGCACTCCATGCCCGATACGCACATGGGTGCCCCGGAGCTTCCGGCCGCATTCGCTTCGCTTTCCGGCATCCGCTTCGGACAGTTGATCGTCTGGTGGCTCAAAGGCATCGCCCAGGTCTTCCTGATCGATTCGTGGGTTACGGGCATCCTGTTTCTCGCCGGGCTGGCCATTGCGAATCGCATGGCCGCATTGTGGGCCGCCATCGGCTCGGCCGTGGGACTGCTGACCGCCATCGTCATGCAGGCTTCGGGAACGGATATCGCTCACGGGCTTTACGGATTCAGCCCCGTGCTGACGGCCATCGCCCTGGCTACGGTGTTCCATAAGCCCGGGCTGCGCTCGGCCGTGTGGGCTATTCTGGGCATCCTCGTAACGGTCTTCGTGCAAGCCGGCATGGATGTGATGGCAACCCCCGTGGGTATTGCGACGCTCACCGCGCCATTCTGCGTCACCACGTGGCTGTTCCTGCTCCCGATGATCCGCTTCGATCGCGACCGGGAACCCGACCATTCGAACTGGGATACGAAGTCCGAGCCCGAGCATCCTGCCGACGCCCCGTTCGGTGCGGCGCAGAATCCGCGCGCGACGCAAGCGCCGAAAGGCAACCGGCCTCGAAAATCGCGAAACGCATAAAACATTACGCTCATGCACATGTCCGATGCACTGCTCTCGCCCGTCGTATGCGCTGCGACGGGCGCAGCATCGCTCGCCCTGCTGGCTGTCGCCGCGCGAAAGTTCAAACAGGGACGCTCCGACCGGAACGATACGGGCGAATACCGGGAATCGCTCGTTCCGCTCATGGGCGTAATGGGAGCTTTCGTTTTCGCTGCGCAGATGATCAACTTCTCGATTCCCGGCACGGGATCGAGCGGGCACCTGGTGGGCGGAATCCTGCTCGCGGCCGTCCTGGGGCCGTGGGCGGCGTTCGTCACGCTCTCTTCGGTCGTCGTGCTGCAATGCCTGCTCTTCGCCGACGGAGGATTCCTGGCCCTGGGCGCCAATTTGCTCAACATGGCGGCGTTGTCGTGCCTGGTGGCCTACCCGGCTGTTTTCCGCCCGGTCGTTAGCCCCGGCGCTCCGTTCGGCCGTATCCTGCTCGCCTCGATTTCGGCCGGAATCGTAGCCTTCGGCCTGGGGGCCGTAGCCGTGACGCTCGAAACCGAAGCCTCGGGAATCACGGCGTTGCCTCCCGGACGCTTCCTGCTCTTCATGCTGCCCATCCATCTGGTCATCGGCATCGGCGAAGGCGTCGCTACGGCTGCTATACTCGCCGCGCTGCACCGCTACAGGACGACCTTGTCCGATGCCGCGCTGCGACAGCCGGGCGGGAGCCGAAAACGCATGCGGGGACTCCTCGCGATCGCTGCGGCAGCCCTGCTCGTGGGTACCGTATTCCCGCGGTTCGCCTCCTCCGATCCCGACGGACTGGAGTGGTCGGTAGAACGCGTCGCAGGTTCCGACGAGATCGTCGCACCGGACGGCACGGCCCATCGTACCGCAGCCGCGATACAGCGGACGACAGCACTGATGCCCGACTACGACACTTCACTGGCCGGATTGGTCGGCAGCGGCCTGGTCGTGGTGCTCGTCGTGGGCGCGGCCCGTATCTATCGTACCGCAACCAAACGGCGATGACCCGACGGATGGAAAACGTCCTCGCGGCACTCGACGCACTCGAACGTACGGCCCGCGGGAAAGGTCCCCTGCACGAACTCGATGCCCGGGCGAAACTGCTCGTCGCGGCCGTATTTCTCGTCGCGATGCTCTCCGTACCGCTCGAAAGAGTCTCCCAGGTGTTGCTCTATGCCGTATTCCCCGCACTGGCCGCTACGGCTGCGAATATGCGTTACCGGAGTCTGCTGTTTCGCTCGACCTTCGTGCTGCCGCTGGTCGTACTGATCGGCGCACCGGATCTTTTCACGCTGCGGGCCCCGCTTTTCGTCGTGGGGCCCGTAGTCGTCACGCAGGGCTGGGGACGGCTGTCGGCATTGTCGCTGCGGGCGATGCTTTCGGTGCAAGCGCTGCTCGTCCTGACGGAATCGACGGGCGTCTACCGAATCTGCTACGGGCTGCGCCGTCTGGGCATCCCGGCACTTTTCACCGCCCAGCTGTTGTTGGTCTACCGCTATCTTTATCTCCTCGTCGAGGAGAGTATCTCGCTCATGCGGGCTCGCGACGCCCGCAGCTTCGGCCGAAAGGGCTATCCGCTCCGCGTATGGGGAACGCTCGTCGGTCAGCTGTTGATCCGGTCGGTCGAACGAGCCGAACGGATCGGGCTTGCCATGTATGCGCGCGGATTCACGGGTGATCTGCCTGCCATGCCTTACGGCAACAGCCGCTGGACCCGCCGCGAGACTGCTTTTCTGATCGCCTGGAGCGCCGCGCTTCTCGCGTTGCGGTTTCTCCGACCGGTCGAGGCCCTCGCAATATGGATCATGGATTGAATCGAATTATGAGCCACCATTATCTCGAATTCCGAAACGTCCGCTACCGCTATCCCGGCGGGCAGGAGGCGCTGCGCGGCATCTCGCTGCGGATCACCCACGGCGAGAAGGTCGCCCTGGCCGGAGTAAACGGAGCCGGGAAATCGACCCTGCTGCTTCATACCGACGGTTTGCTGATGCCCTCCGAGGGCGACGTGATCGTAGGCGGCGTTACGCTGACACGCAAAACCTTGCGGTTCGTCCGCCAATCGGTCGGCGTGGTTTTTCAGAACCCCGACGACCAGTTGTTCATGCCCACGGTCGAGGAGGATGTCGCATTCGGCCCCGCGAATATGGGGCTGAGCCCCGATGAGATCGAGACGCGGGTCGCCCGGGCCCTGGAGTCGGTCGGAGCTGCGGCATTGCGTCACCGGGCGCCCCACACCCTTTCGGGCGGACAGAAACGGAGCGTCGCAATCGCGGCCGTGCTGGCGATGGAACCCTCGGTGCTGGTGCTCGACGAACCGACCGCAGCACTCGACCCGCGCGCACGACGGCAGGTGATCGAGTTGTTGCGCGGATTCGATCATACGATGATCGTCGCTACGCACGACATGGATATGATCGGAGAATTATGCCCACGAACGATCGTAATGGCACAAGGGAGCATCGTCGCCGACGGCCCGACCGAAGAGGTCTTCGCCGACCGCATGGCGGTCGAGTCCTGGGGACTGGAACCGCCGCGATACCGATAGCCCGTCAACGGTCGTGACGCAACTCGGGCCTGTATCCGCGGCCGCGGTAGGGGAGTATCTCCCGCCCGAGCCATGCCGTAACGAAGGCCCCGGCGAGCAGCACGACGACCGTCGTGCCCAACACCAGCCGGGCGCCGCCCCATTCGAGCAGCAGCGGCATGAACAGCACGCCGAGGAGAGCTCCGGCTTTTCCGCCCGCAGCCGCGAGTCCCGCTCCGGCTCCGCGTTCCGCCACAGGATAGATCTGCGGCGGGAGGATGAAGGTCATCAGATGCGGCCCGGCATTGAGAAAGAGTTCGAACACGATAAACCCGGCCAGCGCCACTCCTTCGGGCCAATGCAGTTCGTAGGCCGCCAGCAGCAACACCAGTCCTGCAGCCGAAAGGACGAATCCCCACGTCTGCATACGGACGTGATACCAGCGGTTGACGAGCAGCAGCCCGACGATGAAGCCCACCGCGACGAACAGATTGATCCAGATGCTCGTCTCAATCGAGCCGACGATCCGTCGATAGGCGTCCTCAGATGCGGATTCGATGCCCAGCGCCATAATCAGTACGGGAAGAAATACGCCGATGCCGTAAACGGCCACGCCCTCGCAGGCCCACGGGATACCGCTGAACAACACCTTTTTCGTATGGCCGCGCCGGAAAAGTTCGCGCCAGGTCACGGCCGCCGTCTCCTCCCGCCCCGGCCGGTTGCGAATCTCGCCGATGCAGACATCGGGACCGAGAAAATAGCGCACGGCACGCTCGGCTTCGGCATAGCGTCCGCGGGCGATAAGCCATCCGGGACTCTGTTCGAAACGCAGGCTGCACAGCAGCATGACCAGCGCCAGTGCGGCGATAAGCAGCAGCAATCGGTTCCAAAGTCCCGGATCGTTCCACGACCGCAGCAACAGGAAGCACGCCGCAGCGACGAGGATGTTACCCAAAGCCGACGAGGCTTTCGCCACGCCGACCATGAACAACCTCCAGCGACGCGGCATGATCTCGGAAATATAATCCGAATCGAGGCTGTATCCGCCGCCGATACCCAATCCCATCAGAAACAACCCGACGACCAGCCCCGCGAGCGAATCCGTCCCGTAGGCCAGTAAGGCGGCCCCCAGGATCAGCAACGGGCAGGCTCGAAAAAAGAACAGATACCCCCGGCGGTCGCTCCAGGCTCCGATCGCCAGCGAACCGATGAGAATTCCGACCAGACTCGTGCAGGCGACGGCGCCTTGGGCGAACGAGGAGAGTCCCTCCGTCCGTACGATTCGGATCATCGGCAGTACGACGCCTATCAACGTCGCGAGACCCGCACCCGTGAGCTGTCCCAGCGAGGCGGCGATCAGCACGCGGAAATGCCCCCAGCGCAGGGGCATCGTATCCATGTTCATTCGATTCGTGTCCATAAGCGGTAAGATCGGATACCGTACGCAGGTACGGCTCGGCCGCAAGGACCAAAAAATATGCCGGAACTTCGGGTGGAGGAAGGAGGACTTTTGCGGGCTGCAACCCGCGAAAAATTGTCGAAGACGGTTATTGGCGGCTCTTTGAACCGCCCGAGCCGTAGCTTCCCTCGGACGGATTCGCCTGAAGTCTCCCTCCGCAGGCTGCGTCACGCGAAGCCGTCAAGGAAGAATAAGACTTGGCATTTATATATATACGAAACCGGTCTCAATTCGCTGTAATCTTGCGGGCCCTACCGGAAATCCCCTCCTCGGATGAGATTTCCCGTAGGGCCCGGTTCGGAAACGCAGCCAAAGACCGCGAGACATCGACCCGCTTGAATGCAATGACAGTCGAAAACCCGAGCCAATATAGTTACCGAAGATTTTCACCTCGAAGCCTTCTCACTTCGTTGCGATATAGAAAAGGTCGTAACAATCGTCCGACACGGGCGCTATCCGGTAGTCGTCCATGCGAATCGAACAGGTCTGCTCAGGATCCGCCTTCAGCAACCTGCGACGGTTGATTCGGTTGAGTAGGTCGTAGGGGAGTTGCAGCAAACGCCGGGGCAGACGGTGCTGGAGGTCGAAGATGTCCAGCCGGGCGATCCGCTCCACCGACCGGCGGTTGCGCTCGTAGTAGCCCCGCACCTTTTCGTTTCCGGCGACACCCAGACATTCGACCGTACGGAATACGTCGCCGAGCAACTCGCGTAGCTGTTCCGGAGTATATTCCCGCACGTGCCACGGATTGCGCGTGAGGGACATGGGGGCGTTGGGCGTCGAGACGACGAAACGTCCGCCCGGGCGCAGCACCCGATGGATTTCGCGGACGAACTCCGCGTCGCGCTCGATGTGCTCGATGACCTGGAACGAGATCACGCAGTCGAAACTGCCGTCCTCGAAAGGCAGCGGCGGCACCGTCGCCCTGCGGAATTCGACGCCGGGACGCGCGACCGACTCTGCCGCCGGGGCATGCTTGTCGATCGTTACGAAGCGCTGCGCATGCGGCGCCACGACATCGATGCCGTAACCGGAACCGGTGCCTATTTCGAGTACGTCGCCGCCGATGCGTTCCGCTGCGGCATGATAGGCCAGCAACGAACGCTGGAAAACGAAGTTGTCCGAGGCCTCGACGGAGACCCGTTCCGCCGTCGCGATCTTACTCATGAGCGTTTGATTTTCATGCCTCCCTGTGTCGTCTCCACGACTCCGCGCTTGAGCAACACGCCGAGCGAACGTTTGAAAACCTTCTTGCTCGTATGCGTCAGCCGAGCCACCTCCTCGGGGGCGCTGTCGTCGTTCAGCGGCAGGAATCCTCCGTTTTCCCGCAATAGTTCGAGCAGCGCGTCGGCCGAGTCCTTCACCTGAGCGTATCCCTCCTGCTGGAGACTCACGTCGATGCGATTATCCTCCGTGATGCGGCGTACGTACCCCGTGAGACGTTCGCCGACAGCGACAGGACGGAAAAGCTGATTGCGGTAAAGCATACCCCAATGGCGGTCGGCGACCACGACGCGATAGCCGATCGGACTTTCGGAAGCGACCAGCAACGACACCTCCTGCCGAGGCGCCACGGTAATCGACTCGTTGCCGATGAACCCGCGCAACTTCATCGTCGCCACGCAGCGGCCCGTGATGTTGTCCTCGTAGAGGTAGACGACGTAGCTGTGGCCGGCCAACACGCCGCCCTGCTGGTTGCGGTTGGGCAGAAAAAGATCCTTGCCGTGCAGCCCCCAGTCGAGGAAAGCTCCGTGCAGCGTTTTGTCCACGACACGCAGATAGCCGACCTCGCCTACGCGCAACAACGGCGTTTCGGTCGTAGCCACCAGACGATCTTCCGAGTCGTGGTAGAGGAAGACCTCCTTGGTGTCTCCGGGTTTGTCGTTCAGCGATACGTAACGGTTGGGCAACAGGACCTCCTGTTGCTCGTCGTCCGCGAGGTAGAGTCCGTATTCCGATACGCGGCTTACGGTAAGTGTCTGGATGCGTCCTGCTCTGAGCATGATAAATGGTATTGGGAAGTCTCGACCCCGAGGGTGTACTTTCCCATGATATTATTGTGTTTACGCAGCAAAAGTACGTTTTATTTCCTTCGTGTGCAACTTTCCGCCGCCGTATCCGCGTTTTTTAGCGAGTGTAAATCAATGCTACGCTAAATTCCGAATTCCCGACGGTTCGCGCTTGCACACCCTGAAATAAACCCTTATCTTTGCAGGTCGGCTGCGTGCGACCCAATAAAAACACGGCGCCGAACGTTGTTGAACCGATGAAAGAAGACAAAATCAGCATACTCGGCGCCCGGGTGCACAACCTGCGGAACGTCGATTTGGAGATTCCGCGCCATAAGCTCGTGGTTATCACGGGTCTGAGCGGCTCTGGAAAATCGTCGCTGGCGTTCGATACGATCTACGCCGAAGGACAGCGCCGCTATATGGAGACGCTTTCGACCTATGCCCGGCAGTTCGTCGGGACGATGGAGCGCCCCGACGTCGACAAGATCACGGGATTGAGCCCCGTGGTGGCCATCGAGCAGAAGACCACCAACAAAAATCCCCGCTCGACCGTGGGCACCGTCACCGAGATCAACGACTTCCTGCGACTGCTCTACGCCCGAGCGTCGCGCGCCTATTCGCCCGTCACGGGGGAAGAGATGGTCCACTACTCGGAAGAACGAATCGCCGAACTGATTCTCCACGACTTCGACGGTCGCCGCATCGCATTGATGGCCCCCGTGGTCAAGGGACGTAAGGGCCACTACCGCGAGTTATTCGAAACGCTCGCTAAAAAAGGGTATATCTACGCCCGCATCGACGGCGAGATCCGCGAAATATCGGCCGGCATGCGCCTGGACCGTTATAAGATCCACACGATCGACCTGGTAGTCGACCGCTTGCTGGTGTGCGACGACATACGCGACCGGCTGATGACCTCGCTCAAAGAGGCTATGCGCCAAGGCAAAGGTACGATGGCGGTCTATGACTACGGCACGGAACAACAGCGCTTTTATTCGCGTCACCTCATGTGTCCCTCTACCGGTCTGGCCTTCGAGGACCCGGCACCCCATACCTTTTCGTTCAACTCCCCGAAAGGCGCCTGTCCCCACTGCAACGGACTGGGCGAAGAGGCGGTGTTCGACCTCTCGAAGATCATCCCCGACAAGCGGTTGTCGCTGCGCGAAGGGGCCGTCGAGCCACTGGGCAAATACCGCAACAACATGCTGTTCGCCATCCTGGAGATGTTGGGCCGCCGTTACGACTTTACGCTGGACGATCCTGTGGAGACTTTCTCGAGCGAGGCGCTCAACGCCGTGCTGTACGGCGACTCCGAGCCCCTGACGGTCGATCTCTCGGTCTTCAGCTCCCCGGCCGGAGGACGACAGTTCCTCTCGTGGGAAGGGGTTGCCGAATATATCGGCCGTACGGAGGACGAGGATTCGGCTCGCGGCCGCAAGTGGCGCGAACAGTTCCTCGTGCACCGCACCTGCTCGCTCTGCAACGGTACCCGGCTGAAAAAAGAGGCCTTGCAGTTCCGTATCGGCGGGATGAATATCGCCCAGGTCTCGGCCCTCTCGATCTCCGAATTCGCCGAATGGATGGAACATATCGAGGAGCATCTCTCCGACAAGGAGCAGCGCATCGCCCAGGAGATCGTCAAGGAGATTCGCGAGCGCCTGCGGTTCCTGAACGACGTGGGGTTGGGGTACCTCTCGCTGGCCCGTTCTTCACGCTCGTTGTCGGGCGGCGAGAGCCAGCGCATCCGCCTGGCCACGCAGATCGGCTCGAAGCTCGTCAACGTACTCTACATCCTCGACGAACCTTCCATAGGACTTCATCAAAGGGATAACAAGCGCTTGATACGCAGCCTCGAAGAACTACGCGACGCGGGGAACTCGATAATCGTCGTCGAACACGACGAAGATATGATGCGTGCTGCCGACTACATCGTCGACGTAGGTCCTCGGGCAGGACGTCGAGGCGGACAGATCGTAGCCGCAGGATCATTCGATGAAATCATTGGTAGCGATAGTATTACGGCCGATTACCTCACGGGACGCCGCAAGATCGAAATACCTGCGAAACTGCGCAAAGGCACAGGGGCGAGCATCGTCATCCTCGGAGCTCGGGGCAATAATCTCAAGGGCATCGATGCGGAATTCCCGCTCGGCAAGTTGATCTGCGTGACGGGCGTCAGCGGATCGGGGAAATCCACCCTCGTGAACGAAACGCTGCGACCGATTCTCGCCCGCGAACTCTACCGCGCCCTCACGCCGCCGCTGGAGTACGACTCGATCGAAGGCATCGAACATATCGACAAACTGGTCGTCGTAGACCAGTCGCCCATCGGCCGATCGCCGCGATCGAACCCGGCGACCTATTCGGGGGTCTTCTCGGATATTCGCAAACTCTTCGAATTGACACCGGATGCCCAGATCCGCGGATTCAAGGCGGGACGCTTCTCGTTCAACGTCAAGGGAGGCCGCTGCGAGGAGTGTCGCGGGGCAGGCGTGCAGACCATCGAGATGAACTTCCTGCCGGATGTCTACGTCCGTTGCAAGGCATGCGGCGGTCATCGTTACAACCGCGAGACGCTCGAAGTGAAATACAAGGGTAAGAACATCGACGACGTGCTGAATATGACGATCAACATGGCCGTAGAGTTCTTCGAAAATATCCCGACGATACATCAGAAACTTCGTGCTATTCAGGAGGTAGGACTGGGTTACCTCACGCTCGGGCAGCCCTGCACGACGCTCTCCGGAGGCGAAAGCCAGCGCATCAAGCTCTCGGCCGAACTCTCCAAACGCGACACGGGCCGCACGCTCTACATCCTCGACGAACCCACGACAGGGCTCCATTTCGAAGATATCCGATTGCTGTTAGAGGTGCTGAACAAACTGGTCGACCGCGGCAACACGGTTATCGTCATCGAACATAACCTCGACGTCATCAAGGTCGCCGACCACCTGATCGATATCGGTCCCGAAGGCGGTGTCGGCGGCGGCGAAATTCTCGTCGCAGGAACCCCGCACGACGTCGCGCAATGCGCGCGTAGCCATACGGGCCGTTTCCTGAAGGAGATGGGCCTGTAAATCACGGAGGCTGTCCGCGAGCATATCGGGACAGCCTCCGTGGCGTTACGAGCGAATAGGTTTATTCGCCTCGGTCTTCGTGGTGCAGCTCCTTGGCCGCTTGTTTGCTCCCGGCGACGGATTGCAACGCCAGGTACTCCTCGCCGTAATCCAGCAGATTCTGCAACTCGGTACGGAACGTATCGAGATGACGTTCTTCCTCGGCAACGATATCCTGGAACATTTTGTGCGTTACTGAATCCATCTGTTCCGCAGCGATGCGCGATGCCTGGTTGTAACTCTCGATCGTGCTCTGTTCTAATTGCATGGCCAGACGCAGCATCTCTTTCGGATCCTTCATCTGCCGCGTACGGAATGCGGGATTCATGTCGACGTCGCCCTCCAGGAAAAGAATTCGATCGGAGAACTCTTCGATATGACGCATTTCGGCGATCGATATCTCGCGCATGATCCGCGACAGATAACGGTAGCGGGCATCTTCGAAATGAGTGTGGAAGTACATGTACTGCAACGATGTGGCGATCTCCTTGCCGATGGCCTCGTTCAACAGGTCGATGCTGACCCGGTATTTGCTCGGTGTTTCTACAGCGCTTTCCATAATAAAAAAGGTTTTGCAAGACTTCCTGCAAAACCCGTTCCCGACTGTCGTTGTCGAATGCTCCCTGCGGACCTATTTCCAGTCGATCGCGGCACGTACAGCGACAACGCCGTCCTCGCTGCCGATCTCGAACGAGGCACCCCGCGGCCGGAGTTCGCAACCGATCGTGAGCGTCTGCCCGTAGCGACACTCTTTCAGGAAATGAATGTCGAGCCGCATGGGCGCGGGATCGGTAAGCAGTTCGAGCGGCAGCATGTCGAGCATCATTTCGATATAACGCATCGTATTGACGTGGCGATTGAAATCAATATCGCTGTAGACGACGCGGTGCTGCATCCGTTCGGTCGGATCGACGCTCCGGATCTTGCGGGGTTTGTCGGTCGGCGGCTCCGCATCGACGATCGCTTCGGCGTGTTCGCGGCCCACCCACGAAAGATCTACGGCCGCACGGCTACGCAGATCGATCATCGCCCATTGTGACACGGCACGGCCGAATTCGCGGCCCTCGGCATCCGTCAGCGTGAAATTTCGGGTCGACAATACCCGTCCGTAGTCGCTGATCCACGTGGCGACGGTGTATTCGGCATATTGCGCCGGGCGAGCGTCGATCTCCACAGCCATGCGCGAGAGCACCCACGAATGGTTGTCGGCATTCAGCGTGTCGACACCGAAGCCTTTATCGTGAGCATCGGTTCCCGCCGTGTTGAGAATCGCCGCCCCCAAGGCCGGAATCGTCGCATGCAATGTAAAATCGACCTCCTGAGGCTCGATACGGTATCGGTAAAGAGATTTTTCTGCCATAAACGGTACTGTTTTCACAAAGATACGAATAAGCGAGAGCAAACCCAAATTTATTTGGAGTTTGCCGAGCGGAAGTATCTAAAACGAAGTTAAAGATACGAATAAGCCGAGAGAAAAAAGCAAGCTGGCTTGCATTTTTTCCGAGGCGCAGTATCTTCGGCGCAGCCAAAGATACGAATAAGTAAGGACAAACCCAAATTTATTTGGAGTTTGACGAGCGGGAGTATTTTCGGGGAAGCTAATTTATTCGCGATTTTGTCGAATATCGCGCGATACTCCAAAAAAGAAGCGTACAGCCGATTATCGAATTTCGATAAAATTTATTTGTTTTTCGGAATTTAATCCTATCTTTGCAACGAGAACAATCGCTTTTTTCGATAAGCCGACAGCAGAGCCGAACACAGTTCGAGCCGCGCTGAGGCGAGAAAAGGCGCATAAAACCGAATGAAACGACGACTATGCAGAACAAAAAATCGCTCCTGCAACGGCTTTTGGTGATCTATGTCACCTTTTTCATCGTACTCGTCGCCAGCCTCACGCACAGCGTGTTGCCCAACTTTACGAAGGGCTACGCCGAAGGGGCGCGCATGGGCCACGACATGCTCCGCAATATCGAATCGGGCACACCCCGTATGATCTACATGCTGGCCGGCATTCCCGTCGAGCGGGGACCTGAATTCGAAATCGGTCATGGAAGCGCCGACGATCCATCGCGCAGCATTCGCGGTCGCGTAACGCAAATCGCGCTGACGGTAGGGGAGGACGCTCCCGGTATCTCCGTATACGGCATGGCATTCCGCTCGATCGGCGGCAAGGTATGGATGTACGGTTGCATGATGTTGGGCAAGTGCTTCTTCATCGCGATCATCGTACTGATGTTCCTCATCATCCGCTCGCTGCGGCGCTCGATCCGCGAGGAACGTACGCTCGACCGCCGTAACGACACGATGCTGCGCGCGATCGGCGGCCTGACGATCCTCACGGAGGTGTTGAACGATCTCGTGGCATGGAGCATGGCCCGCCGTGCGGCCGAGCTGCTCGCAGGAAGCGACTATCTGATCGATACCGGACTGCGGATTTCCTACACGACGCTCATCATGGGCATTCTGGTTCTCTTCGCCGCCGAGGTGTTCGCCATCGGGCAGAACCTGAGCGAGGAACAGCGACTCACGATCTGAAACTACTACGCAATGATACATTTACGAACCGTAAAAGGGGGGGGGAAGACGTTATGGCGATAATCATCAACATCGACGTCATGATGGCCAAGCGCAAAATGTCGCTCGGAGAGTTGGCCGAACGCGTCGACATCACCCCCGCGAACCTTTCGATCCTCAAAAACGGAAAGGCCAAAGCCATCCGTTTTTCGACATTGGAAGCGATCTGCCGCGAACTGAACTGCCAGCCGGGCGACATCATCGAGTATCGGCCCGCGGAAAATCCGGAACTTTAACCGCATGAAAATATGAACTGTTCACTGAAAAAACTGTTGCTGCTAAGCGTAGCGGCATTCGCGCTGTGCAACGCCGTCGCACAGGCGCCGGACCCGATGGCGCCCATCCCCGCGGACTCCGCGTTCCGCATCGGACGCCTGGACAACGGCATGACCTACTACATCCGCCACAACGAAAAGCCTAAGGGACAGGCCGATTTCTATATCCTGCATAACGTCGGGGCCATCCAGGAGGAGGATTCGCAACAAGGCCTGGCCCACTTCCTCGAACACATGGCTTTCAACGGTACGAAAAACCTGCCGGGCAAGCAATTGATCGAATACCTCGAAAAGGTCGGGGTGAAGTTCGGCGCCAACCTCAATGCCGGAACGTCGTGGGACTACACGGTCTACAACATGAGCGACGTGCCGACTTCGCGCGAAGGGATCATCGACTCGGCGTTGCTGATCCTCCACGACTGGTCGCACTTCATCACGCTCGATCCCAACGAGATCGACTCCGAACGGGGTGTTATCATGGAGGAGCTGCGCACGCGCGACGGCGCTTCGTGGCGCTCGACGATGAAAATGTTGCAGGCAGTCGGCAAAGGTTCGAAATACGAACACCGCAACCTGATCGGTTATTTGGACGGACTGAAAAACTTCGGCCACGACCAGCTCGAAGCTTTCTACCGCCAGTGGTACCGTCCCGACTACCAGGCCGTGATCGTCTCCGGCGACGTAGATGTCGACCGTATCGAGGAGAAGATCCGCACGCTGATGGCCGACATTCCGGCCCCCGATGCCGCGGCACCTCAGAAAGAGGAGTATACGGTACCCGACAACGAGGAGCCGATCGTCAACATCTACACCGACCCCGAGATGCAAGGTTCGCGCATTCAGGTCTTCATCAAGCGTCCCGCGACGCCCAGACAGCTCCGCTCGTCCGTGTACGGCGAGATGCTCGACGTGGTGCAGGCCTTCATGACGACCATGGAGAACGCCCGTCTGCAAGAGATCTCGATGAAGCCCGACGCACCGTTCCTCGGAGCCGGCATGAGTTCGGGCTCCGTACTGGGTATCATCCCCTCGCTGGAACATACCGTATTCGTCGCCGTCACGCCCGACGGCAAACTCGCACAGGGGTTCGAGGCGCTCTATGCCGAAATGGAGAAAATGCGTCGCTTCGGATTCACGCAGAGTGAATTCGAACGGGCCCGGGAAGACCTCATGCGTCAGGTGGAGCGGAGCTACGCCAACCGCAACGACCGCCGTAACGAAGAGTTCGTCGACAACTGCCTGGACAATTATCGCCGCAATGCACCGCTGCCCGACGCCGAGACCGAATGGAAACTCGACAGCATGTTGATTCGCACGTTGCCCCTCGAAGCGGTGAACGCGTTCGCACAACAGGTCGTCACGCCGATGAACCAGGTGATCGACGTCACGTCGCCCGCCAAAGAGGGCATCGCCGTACCGACCGAGGAGGAGTTGCTCTCCATCCGCAGCCGCATCGCCGCCGCGGAGCTGGCGCCTTACGAAGATAATGCGGTGAAGGAACCGCTGATCCCCGAAAACGTCGTGCTCGAGGGTTCGCCCGTAGCGAAGACGCGGCGCGACGAGCTGTTCGGCACGACCGAATGGACCCTCGCCAACGGCGTCCGGGTCATCGTGAAACCCACGACGTTCAAAGCCGACGAGGTGCGTATGGAAGCGTTGGCCGAAGGCGGTCTTTCGCTGCTTTCCGATGCGGAGTTCTATATGGGCGAGATGATGCCTGCGATCAACGCCATGTCGGGCGTAGGCAAATTCTCCGCCACGGAGCTCAAGAAACAGCTTTCTGGCAAATCGGCCGCTGTATCGACTTCAGTGGACAACTACGACAGTTCGATCACCGCGACCTGCTCGCCCAAGGACCTCGAAACGATGCTTCAGTTGGTATGGTTACAGTTCACCGCGCCGCGTTTCGACCAGAGCGACTACGATACGATGATCCGCATCGGCCGTTCGCAGCTCGAGAATGCGCAGTCGAACCCCGATTATCTGATGGAGGAACGTTTCACCGACGTGGCCTACGGTCGCAATCCTCGCCGTCAGCTCATCTCGACCGACCTGTTGGATCGTTTCGACTTCAACGCACTGCCGGCCATTTACGGAAAGCTCTACCCGGGTGCCGACAGCTTCGTCTTCACCTTCGTGGGCAATATCGATCCTGAGACATTGCGTCCGCTGGTTGAGAAATACATCGGGTCGATTCCCGTGAAGGGACTGAAAAATACCGTTACGGACGACGGTTGCCGTCCCGCGAAAGGTGCCGTGACCGAGGAATTCCGGACTCCGATGCAGCAGCCCAAAGTTTCGGTACACTATCGTTTCTCGGGCGACATGGCCTATACGCTCGAAAATAAGATCGCCTTGTTTTTCCTCTCGCAGGCGCTCAATTCGCGCTATCTGATCTCGGTGCGCGAGGAGAAAGGAGGTACCTACGGCGTAGGCGTGCAGGGCTCGACCGAAAAGGATCCGATTCCGTACTACCAACTCGATATTAAGTTCGACACCAACGAGCAGATGGCCGACGAATTGCGCGAGATCGTCATGCAGGAGATCGAAAAGATCGCCGCCGAAGGTCCGCAGAGCGAAGATATCGAGAAGACCCGCGAATTCCTGCTCAAGAGTTGGAACAACAGCTTGGAACAGAACGACAGTTATATGCGTTACATCCAGGCCAAGGAGCATGCAGGGTTGAACTACCTCGAAGGTTACGAACAGGCGGTCCGCCGCTTGACCGATGCCGATGTGCAAGCACTGGCCAAGAAGATGCTTGCCGACGGCAACCTGGTACGCGTAATCATGCGTCCCGAAGTCACCGAGACGAAGTAGGGGAGGATCTGAATATGAAAGGGGCTGTCTAATAAGTCTTAGGCAGCCCCATTTTGTTTATTATCTAAGAGTAAATACGAACCAAATAAAAAAAGCAAAATAACAACAGGGATATTTGGAAAATAAGTCTAAAGTTCCTATTTTTGAGAAACGAAAGATACGCAGACCAAACTGTTTATCTTAGCAGAGATCAACTAAATATTACTAATAACCATCGATAAACAGTCGAGGTGCGTGCACATAGTGCGCGGTCCTTGACCAAAATGGTTATTACATTAGTTGATTGATCTCTGCTAATTGTGAAAGTTCCGCGCACTTTATTTTGGAAATGTTTTATTCAAAATAAATGCCGAACTATGAAGAAACATCGTCAAACTCATATCCCGCATTACGGGTATCAAGGACGAATATCACATTCACACATTCCTTTTTCACAGACATCGAAAACATTTTTTCAGGCGGGAGAGTTATATCTGTTCCACCGCAGCAATATCCGCTGTCCGTCGAGAAATTCGCTGTGGGGTCAGTACGATAAACACGAACAAGACCGATTGTATCTGGAGTCGAGCAGTCTCGACCTGCGTACTTTCCGCAAATGGCATGTGTTGCCGTCGGAGTATTGCTATTGCCGCAAAGCAAACCGCAGCGAACTACGAGATTATTTTTTTGCTTTATCCTGGAGTGAACAGCGCGTGGCACGCAATTCTCCATTCCCTAATTACATCCCATAGAATCCTCTGTCCGAGGAGGCAGTGACGCAACAACTGCAGGAGGGAGAGGTCGGTTCGGATCTCTCCCGTTTTGTATTCGCATGTTTTTCTGGGGGGGGGTAAAATATAGGCTTTTATCCTGATTTACAGAACAAAAGCCTTTGTTATACGGTAAAAAATTCGTATATTTGTTTTGCCCAACAATAATAAACGCCCGTATAACTATGACGAAGATAACATTTAAATCCGACAATCAAAAGCAAAGTTTGCTTTTACCACCCAGTTTGGATGAATTAATACCCGCGACACACAGTGTTCGTGTGGTGAATGCCATCATCGATCGTTTGAATGTAGACGTAATTCTGCACACCTATCGCGGCGGAGGCAACAGTTGTTTCCATCCGCGACAGATGCTCAAGATTCTGGTCTATGCCTATCTGAACAACATCTACTCATCACGCCGCATTGCGCAGCAGCTTACGGAGAACATCCACTACATGTGGCTTTCGGGCGGTGCGAAGCCGGACTTTAGGACGATCAACTATTTTCGGGGGAAACGGTTGAAGGGCATTTTCGATGACCTGTTCCGTCAGGTCGTGGAACTGCTCCACAAGGAGGGCTTCGTATCGCTGGAAGTACAGTACATCGACGGGACGAAGATCGAATCGGCAGCCAATAAATACGGTTTCGTCTGGCGTGGCTCGGTGGAAAAACACGACAAGCGGCTGCGGGAAAAAACCGATGCCGTATTGCGCGAGATCGAACAGGTTATCCGCGACGAGCAGCAGCAGACAGATACGGAATCGACGCTCTCGACCGAGGAGTTCGCTTCCCGTGTAGAGCGTATCAAGGAGCGGATGGATGAGGAAAATCTCACCAAGCAGCAGTACCGAGTCGTCAGAGACGTAGAGAACAAGGCGCTGCCTAAAATGAAAGAGTACGAGCGGCATATCGCTACGATGGGAGATCGTAACTCCTATGCCAAAAGCGATCCCGACGCGACATTCATGCGCATGAAAGAGGATGCCATGCTCAACGGGCAGCTCAAACCCGGATACAACGTACAGATCGCCACCGAGAATCAGTTCATCACCAATTACGGCATCTTTCAAAGACCTGCGGATACGGGAACGCTGATCGACTTTCTGGAATCTTTCCATAAGAAATACGGAATGCACAGCCGTGAGATCGTCGCCGATGCCGGATACGGAAGCCAGCAGAACTACGAGTATATGTTCGGCAAGGGAATGATACCTTACGTCAAATACAACTACTTCCATAAGGAACAGACCCGGGCGTTTCGAAACAATCCCTTTCTGCAACAGAACCTCAAATACGATCCCTCGACAGATCAATTTACCTGTCCGGCGGGGAAAAGCATGGTACGGATTTCGGGTAAAAATCCCAAGTCTGAGTTAGGATACCAAGCTCACACACATCTGTATCAGGCCTCCGGCTGCTCCCGATGTCCTCTCCGAGAAGAATGCCATAGTGCTGAAGAGAACCGTATCATACGCGTGAATCATGCCCTAAACGAGTACAAGCGTACGGTCAGGGAATTGCTTACATCCCAGCGGGGTATGCTTCATCGCTCCCGAAGACCCATAGAGCCCGAAGCTGTATTCGGGCACATCAAAGCCGACCATATGTTCCGCAGATTCCGATTGCGATCGTTACCAAAGGTCAATATTGAATTCGGACTCGTCGCATTGGCACACAATATACGTAAAATAACGTCGATCACATTGCTTGATAAGCGCAGTGACGATGATCCCGGAAAAAATCATAAAAGTTATGTGGTGAAATGCCGAATATGGGCAAATTCTCTAATTTATTCCGCTGCTTAATATTCTTGAATCCTCAAAAATAGGGCTGCCTAACTTTTATTGTTAGACAGCCCCTTTTGTTCTGGAAGTGACAAATGCAAAGATTTGATAGCCACATTCGGCGGCTCGCAACTAACTTATAAATGCGACGCAGCCTTGGTCGGAGACAAAAGATCGCAAGAAGCCCACCATAAACCGGGGCTCCGCAGGCAATATCTCGCAAAACGGCTAAAACGCTTATCGCACAAACATCTGCGGCGTTCTGCTTCGGGCGCGGTTCGCAGCCTTGGCGACGAAGGCCCGCATAAATCGGGGAACAGAAGGCGGTAAAAAGCAAGAGCCGCTGCTATTTCCCATAAGAGCCGGCTTTTAGCTGGACCTTCGCAGGCCGCAGGCAGCGAAAACCTTCGACACTTGACGTATCGCCTTTTCACCGGTCCCTTACTCCTCGACGATCGTCACCGAGAGCATCCGATCGCCCGGCCGAATGTCGTCGATCACGTCGAGTCCCTCCACGACGCATCCGAAGCACGTATGACGGCCGTCGAGATGCTGCGTATTTTGGCGGTTGTGGCAGATGAAAAACTGCGATCCGCCCGTATCGCGTCCGGCGTGCGCCATCGACATCACGCCTCGGTCGTGGTACTGACGCGGTGCCGAGGTCTCGCACTTGATCTTGTAACCCGGTCCTCCGGTGCCGTCGCCGCGCGGGCAGCCGCCCTGAATGACAAACCCGGGAATCACCCGGTGGAAGGTCAGGCCGTCGTAAAAACCGTGCTCGGCCAATTCGACGAAGTTCGCCACCGTTCCGGGCGTTTCATCGGTGTACAATTCGGCTTTCATCGTACCTTTCTCGGTGACGATCACCGCATACTGTCTCTTTTGGGTCATGATATCGGTATTTTTTGTTAGGTTCGTAACTTTGCCTCCGCTCGTCGCTCCGGACAAGGTCCCGTCAAACGAAAAGCTGCCGGAGCATCCGACAGCTTTTTCGTGGAGGTGGCGGGAGTCGAACCCGCGTCCAAACAGGGAACCCGAAGGCTTTCTACACGCTTAGTCGCCATTTGATCCTTCTACCCGGAGCTGGCAGGCGACGGCCTACTCCGAGTCCCAGTCCCTTGATTTCGCACGCAGACCGGGACATTCCCGCGCACTATCTCTAAATCGATGATACCCCGAATGAAGCCGTGTTAAAGAGCGGAACACCGCTTCGGGATACTCGTCGCCCGACCTCCTGGGGCCAGGCGATTAAGCTAATTTTCCCTGAAAATTAGGCAGCGAGTGCATAGCTGTTATTGCCATTTGTAGTTCGAGCGTCGATATTTACGAGCTGCCGCACAGTGCTCGGCGTGCTTACGATCAAACTCTGCCTGCTGTCAAAACCGGGCACCCCCGATTCCGACATACCGGAGCATGGTCGGAATTACGGAGCAAAAATAATACATTTTTTTCGGTTTTCGGAATTCCCGCATCTTTTTTTGCCGATCGTCCTCGACTCCTGCGACGAATTTCGACGAAACTTTCGCATCACGGAGCGATTCTGTTTCCGCGCACGTATTTTTTTCACTACCTTTGAAAACTCAAAAAAGCAAAAAAAACGATGGAGGAAAAATACGTAGTCAGACTCCGCGACGCAGCCATCTATCACACGAACGGCTCCTCCGGCCGTTCGACCGAAAAGATGCTCCGGGAGAGCGAAATGGTGCTCTCGGATGTCGACCTCTCGGTCGCACCGGGAGAATTCGTCTACCTGCTCGGCCGCGTAGGCAGCGGCAAAAGCACCCTTCTGAAGACGCTCTACGCCGAAGTGCCGCTCCTCACGGGCGAGGGCCGAATCGCGGGATTCGACCTGCGTCGTTTGCGCCGCAAGGATATTCCCTACCTGCGCCGCAGCATCGGCATCGTCTTCCAGGATTACCAGCTGCTCACCGACCGCAACGTCTTCATGAACCTCCACTATGTGCTCAAAGCGACGGGGTGGAAACACGAAGCACAAATCCGCGAACGCATCGATCGGGTGCTCGACGTCGTGCAACTCACACGCAAAAGCTACAAAATGCCTTTCGAACTCTCGGGCGGCGAGCAACAGCGTTTGGTGATCGCCCGCGCCTTGCTCAACGAACCGAAAGTATTGTTGGCCGACGAACCCACGGGCAACCTCGATCCGGTGACGGCCGACGGCATCATGCAGCTTTTTCGCGACATCGCTGCGCGCGGTTGCGCCGTGGTCATGTCCACGCACAACACCGCCCTGATCGAAAACTATCCGGCGCGGGCCATCCTTTTCGCCCAGGGGCATATCCGCGAGGTGGATCTCGAAGCGGAACTGTCGTAACCCGAACCGCATATCCGCTGGCGCCGCATCCCGCCGCAAACACCCCGAACAAAAACGGCGTTCAGTTGCGTGATCCGGAAAAATTGCGTATATTTGTACGATATTTTAATGACTACGATGAGTACCGAACAAGAAAACGTTAAGAAGCAAGAAGAATATTCCGCGTCGAACATCCAGGTGCTGGAGGGCCTCGAAGCGGTGCGCAAGCGTCCTGCCATGTATATCGGCGACATCGGCGAAAAAGGACTCCACCACCTGGTCTACGAGGTCGTGGACAACTCGATCGACGAGGCGCTGGCCGGTTACTGTACCGATATCGACGTGACGATCAACGAGGACAACTCGATCACCGTGAAGGATAACGGCCGCGGTATTCCGACCGACTTCCACGAGAAGGAGGGCAAATCGGCACTGGAGGTCGTTCTGACGGTGCTGCACGCCGGAGGTAAGTTCGACAAGGGCAGCTACAAGGTCTCGGGAGGTCTCCACGGCGTGGGCGTTTCGTGCGTGAATGCGCTTTCCACGTTGTTGATCGCCGAGATTCACCGCCAAGGCAAAATCTTCCGCCAGACATACAGCAAAGGCAAACCCACCTCCGAAGTCGAAGTCGTCGGCACGTGCGAGGACCGCGGTACGACGGTCACGTTCAAACCCGACGGCGAAATCTTCACCCACACGACCGTCTACAAATACGAGATTCTCGCCAACCGTCTGCGCGAGTTGGCATTCCTGAACAAGGGCATCCGGCTCAACCTCTACGACAAGCGTCCGGACGAGGAGGGCAACCTGCGTGAGGATCATTTCTATTCGAAGGATGGCCTCAAGGAGTTCGTGAAGTATCTCGACGCCACGCGCGGCACACCGATCGTCGAATCGATCATCTACCTCGACACCGAGAAAAACGGCGTTCCGGTGGAGGTCGCCATGCAATATAACGACTCCTTCTCGGAGAACGTGCACTCCTATGTGAACAACATCAACACCATTGAGGGCGGTACGCACCTCACGGGTTTCCGGCGAGCTCTGACCCGCACGTTGAAAAAATACGCCGAAGATTCGGGCATGCTTTCGAAGCTCAAGTTCGATATCAACGGCGATGACTTCCGCGAGGGTCTGACGGCCGTAGTTTCGGTGAAGGTCGCCGAGCCGCAGTTCGAAGGCCAGACCAAAACCAAACTGGGCAACGACGACGTATCGGCTGCCGTGGATCAGGCCATGACCGCAGCGCTGGGCCACTACCTCGAGGAGAATCCGAAGGATGCCAAGGCTATCGTGCAGAAGGTCGTGCTGGCCGCTACGGCGCGCCACGCCGCCCGCAAGGCTCGCGAGGCTGTGCAGCGCAAGACACCGCTTTCGGGCGTGGGGCTTCCGGGCAAGTTGGCCGACTGTTCGAGCCGCGACCGTTCGATCGCCGAAATCTTCTTCGTCGAGGGTGACTCGGCAGGCGGTACGGCGAAATCGGGTCGCGACCGTAATTTCCAGGCTATTATGCCGTTGCGCGGTAAGATTCTCAATATCGAGAAGGCGCAGGAGCACCGCATGTGGGAGAACGAGGAGATCAAGAACATGTTCACGGCTCTGGGCGTGACGATCGGCACGGAGGAAGACTCCAAGGCGCTGAATCTCGAAAAGCTGCGTTACGACAAGATCATCATCATGACCGATGCCGATGTGGACGGAAGCCACATCGCCACACTGATGCTCACGTTCTTCTTCCGCAAGATGAAGGAGCTGATCGAAAACGGACACGTATATATCGCCACTCCGCCGCTCTATCTCGTGAAAAAGGGCAAACAAGAGCGTTACTGCTGGACGGAGAAAGAACGCGATACCATCACCGAAGAATTCGGCAAAGGCGCCCACGTGCAGCGTTACAAAGGTCTCGGCGAGATGAATGCACACCAGCTGTGGGAGACGACGATGAACCCCGACACACGCATTCTGCGCAAGGTCAACATCGAAAATGCCGCCGAGGCAGACCGTATTTTCTCGATGCTCATGGGCGATGACGTACCGCCCCGCCGCGAGTTCATCGAACGAAATGCCCACTACGCCAACATCGACGCATAACCGACCGATGAAAAGGATCGTTCCGCGAGGGACGGTCCTTTTTCATAAGTTTCTACGAACCGATAAAGAATCGAAACCGCACCATGAAAGTAACCGTCATCGGAGTAGCCGGAGGCACCGGCTCGGGAAAATCGACACTCGTCAAACGCCTTCAGGAGGCATTCCAGGGCGACGACGTGGTCACGCTCTGCCACGACTACTACTACAAGGCCCACACCGAGCTGACCTACGAGGAGCGCACGAAACTCAACTACGACCATCCTCAGTCGTTCGACACGGAGATGCTCGTCGAACATATCAAAGCGCTTAAGAACAACGTGCCGATCGAACATCCGCTCTATTCGTTCGTCGACCACAACCGGCTGCCCGAAACCGTAAGCGTCAAGCCGTCGAAGGTCATCATCGTCGACGGTATTCTGATCTTCGAGAACAAGGAGTTGCGCGATTTGATGGATATCAAGGTTTTCGTCGACACCGACGCCGACCTGCGTCTGGCCCGCCGAATCCTCCGCGACGTTTGCGAACGCGGACGTACGATGCAATCGGTCATCTCGCAATATACCGACACGGTGAAGCCCATGCACGAGGAGTTCGTCGAACCCTCGAAGAAATACGCCGACGTCATCATCCCTGAAGGCGGCTTCAACTCCGTGGCCGTAGCGATGCTGATCCAAAATATCAAATCGCTCATCGACGAGGCTTAGACGCCCCCTCCGAGGAGAGGACGACGAAAAGACACTCGAACTGCAAGATGCGGTTCGAGTGTCTTCGGTTGCGACCAGGGGCGCAAAAAATCAACGTCTTGGGTGGCTCGCGCTGAAAGCGCGACCGGGTCAGCCACCGAAGATAATCAATCTCACCGTTCCATCCGAAATCCGCCTCCCAATGCCTTGCACAATCCGACATAAGCGACGTATTGTTGCGTCGTGAGATCTGCGAGTTGCTTCTGCGAGTCGTAGAGATTACGCTCGGCGTCGATTACATCCAGATAATCCGTCATACCGCTGCGAAAAAGCGCCCGTGCCATCACAGCGATGCGTTCGTTGGCTTCGGCCAGCCGTTCGACCCGCTCGAGCTGCGTGCGGTATGTTCGAACGGTCGTCAAAGCCTGCTCGACATCGGCGAACGCCTCCAAAACGGTCTGTTCGTAATTGCGAGCCGCTTGATCGTACTGCGCAATGGCCGCCTGCTCCGAACGTTTCAGTTTCCCGAATGCGAAAATCGGTTCCGTCAAACCGCCTACGACGCTCCACGCCCACGGATTCGACGCCGTGAGTCCCTTGATCGAAGCCGCTGCGATTCCGCCCTTGGCCGTGAGAAGCAACGACGGGAAGCGTGCACTGCGAGCCGCTCCGGCCTTTGCCGCGGCTTCGGCTACCTGGTAACGTGCCTGTATGATATCGGGCCGGCGTACGAGCAGCTCCGAAGGCAAACCGACCGGAATTTCAGGAAGCTGCCGGCCTGCGGAAAACCGGAAATCATCCGCCGACACCTCCCGTTGCGGTACATCGCCCGTAAGCGTGTTCAGAGAGAGCGCCGTCTGCACGAGCGAACGTTCGTAGAGCGGAATATCCGCCTCAGCCGTATAGAGCAGACTCCGAGCCTGCTCGAGTGCCATGCCGTCCGACATGCCATAGCGGAACATCGAGTCGATCAGAGCCGCGGATTCGCTCCGCAACGTACGACTCCGACGGGCGATCTCCAGATCGCTACGGTATTCCAACAACGTGAAATAAGTCGTTACGACCTCAGCAGCGACCGATAATCGCATGCCCCGCAACGCCCATTCGGACGAAGCCAATGCCGCGCGCGCAGCTCGGTCGGCTTGCCGGAGGGCACCGAAAAGCGAGACCTCCCATTGCAGCGTCGGCTCGACGGCATAGGACTGCACGATCTTCGTCTGTGCGTCGTAATCGGCCCCCGCATCGACCTCGGCGCCGAACTGCGGCAGAAACCGGGCCCGAGCGACCGCACGCTGTGCCCGGGCCTGCTCTACGGCAGCGGCTGCGGCTGCAATATCGCGATTGTTGTCCAGAGCCCTGCGAACGAGCGAATCGAGTGTCGGATCGCCGAAAAGCGTCCACCACGCACCGTCGGCGAGTATGCTGTCCTGCGCGAAACCTTCGGCACGGACATAGCTGTCGTAGGTCGGCACCCGCACGGGCATCAGCCGTGGAGTACACGCGACCGACAGCAGGAGAATCGGAAGCAAGCGTCTCATGATACAGTCTGTTTTTCCCGGTTTTCGGTCTCCGAACGCCGGGCCTCGAAACGTCCGACGCGCCCGACGAGGTAGTAGAGTGCGGGGTAGAGGAAGATTCCCAGCACCGTTGCGAAGAGCATGCCGCCCACGAGCGCCACGCCCAGGATATTGCGGGCCGTGGAATAAACACCGTGGGCGAAGACGAGTGGCAGCACGCCGAGAATGAAAGCGAAGGCGGTCATCAGAATGGGGCGCACGCGTTCCCGTGCGGCTCCGACGGCCGCTTCGACCAGCGATTTGTGTTCCTCACGGAAGATACGATCGGCGTATTCGACCACCAGAATAGCGTTTTTGGCAGCCAGGCCGATCAGCATGACCAGTGCGATACGCAGGTAAATATCATCGACATAGGCCGGATTCCACAGATGCGTGATACCGACAAAGGCCATCGCCCCGAGTACGGCAGCCGGCACGCTCAGCAGAATAGCCAACGGCAGGCCCCACGATTCATAGAGCGCCGCGAGCGACAGAAAGACGAAGACCACCGCCAGCAGATAGACCAGTCCGCCCGACTTCGAGGCGTGAGCCTCCTGGTAGGCCGTGCCGCTCCATGCCGTGCCGACATCCTCGGGAAGTACGGCTGCGGCCGTACGTTCGATACGCTCCATGACAGCGCCCGTAGAAGCGTGACGGGCCGGAGTGACCGACAATGAGATAGATCGGTCGAGATCGAACTGCGAGACATAGGACACACCCACCGTATCGACCGCCTCGACGAAAGTCGCCAGCGGAACGGCATCGCCCGACGAGGCGACCACGTAATAGGAGTCCAGCGAACGGCTGTCGGTCCGATAAGCAGGTGCCGCCTGAAGATAGATCTGATAGAGCCGTCCGAAACGCGTGAAGTTCCCGATGTATTCACCGCCCAGCAACGCTGTCAATTCGCTGTAAAAGGACCCGAGATCGACCCCGGCTGCGAGTGCCCGCTCCGTGTCTATGCGCAGACGTCGCTGAGGAATCGCATCGTCGAACTGCGTGGTCACCGAAGCGATCGCAGGATCGCGTCGCAGCGAATCGATCAACCGGTCCGCCTGCCGGGCCAGGTAGGACAATCCGCGACCTTCGAGATCCAGCACCTCGACCGAAATGCCCGACGAGACACCCAATCCCGGAATCGAAGGCGGCGTGAAAGCATAGCATTCGGCTCCGGGCACAGCGACATACAATTCGTCCGTGAGCTGTCGGGCAATCTCCGCCGCGGAGAGTTTACGACGATCGAAGTCCGTCAGTTTGACGAAGATGATGCCGCAATCGGTGGCAGCGACACCCGCCATTATGTCGAATCCTGCTGCGAGCGACGTGGAAACCACCTCGCTGCGGGCGCGAATCAACGCATCGGCATCCGTCATGGCCCGCAACGTGACGGGCAATGCCGAAGCCTCGGGCGTCTGCACCATGACCATCAGATAGCCCTGGTCCTCCTCCGGCAGAAAACCGGTGGGGAGTTTGCGGCCGATGGCGAAAATCGCGACGAGCAGTACGGCGACGAAAACGGCGGTCCGGCCCGCATGGCGCACGAGTGTCGAGGAGAAGGAGGTGTAACGCTCCATGCCCCGTGCGAAACGGCGGTTGAAAGCGGCGAAGAAACCCCGCGTCGGCGCCTCCTTCCGACGCAGCAACAGGGCGCACAATGCCGGGGAGAGCGTCAGGGCATTGAAGGCCGAGATCACCACCGACACGGCGATCGTGATGGAAAACTGCTGGAACAGCCGTCCCGTAATGCCGCCCGTGAACGATACGGGTATAAAGACGGCCAGCAGCACGACGGTCGTCGCGACGATCGGTGAGGAGACGTTGCGCATGGCTGCGAGCGCCGCATCGCGCGGAGACATTCCGTCGGCGAGAGCCACCTGCGCGGCTTCGACTACGACGATGGCATCATCCACCACAAGACCGATGGCCAACACCATGCCCAACAGCGATATGACATTGATCGTGAATCCTAACAGCGGAAAGAGTGCGAAAGCTCCGATAAGCGAAACCGGGATGGCGACCAACGGAATAAGCGTCGCGCGCCAGTCCTGGATAAATAGATAGATGATCGCTATGACGAGCAACAGTGCGATCGCCAGCGTCCGGAAGATATCCTTCACTCCGGCAGCGATCGTCGAGGTGGCATCGACGATCGTAGCGACCTCGATTCCGTCGGGAAAGCGGGATGCGAGCCGCTCCATCGTCGAACGTACGCTGCGCCCGACCTCCATGGCATTGCTGCCCGGCTGCTGATAGATCACCAGCAGCGCCGAAGGCTGCTCGCCGAAGAGCGACGAGGAGCCGTAGGTCCGGCTGCCGAGCGACACTTCTGCCACGTCGCGCAGGCGTATCTGCTCGCCCGAGGAGGTGGTTTTGACAACGATGGCACCGAACTGCTCGGCCGTGGAGAGTTGCGGCGGCATGGTCACCGTGTAGGTATACACGATATCCTCGGGTGCCGGTTCCGCGCCGAACGCCCCGGCAGGGTAGATGCCGCCCTGACGGCGGATCGCCTCGGAAACCTCCTCGACAGCGATGCCGTAATACTTCAGCACGTCGGGCCGCAACCACACCCGCATGGCGTATTCGCCCGCGCCCATCACCGAAACCTTGCCTACGCCGTCGACCTTCAACAAATCGTTCCGCAGGTTCAGATAGGCGTAGTTGGACAGGAATTCGTCGTCGTACCGTCCGTCGCTGTGCAATGCGTAGACGATCAGAAATCCCGTCATGGTTTTCTGCGTGACGACTCCCTGCTGCGTCACGGAGCTCGGCAGTTGCGAGGTAGCCGACGCCACCTTGTTCTGCGTCAGTATCGCATCCATATCGGGATCGGTGCCGATATCGAACGTCACCTGCAAAGTCATCGAACCGTCGTCGGCCGAAGTGGCCTGCATGTAGAGCATGTCGTCGACCCCCATGACGGCTTGGGCCAACGGCGTAGCCACGGCATCGGCCACGGTCTGCGCGTCGGCTCCGGCATAGCTGGCCGTGACCTCGACCACGGGAGGCGTAATATCGGGATACTGTTCGATCGGCAGACGCACGATCGACACGGCCCCGGCCAGCACGATGGCGATGGCCAGCGATATGGCGAATATGGGCCGGGAAACGAAAAAACGTTCCATGATGCTATTCGTTTACGGGAATGATCTTGACCCCGTCGTGCAACTTCTGGCGTCCGCTCACGACGACCCGTTCGCCGGGCTGCAATCCCCGCACGATGCTCCACGACGCTCCGAACGTCGGCCCCGTCACGACGCTGCGGTAATGCACCGTACTGTCCGCTGCAACGACCCACACGGCACTCTGGTCCTGCAACTGCGCGACGCATTGCTGCGGCACCAGAACACGCGGACGCGCAGCCCCTACGGCGGCACGCACCCGTGCGAATTGCCCCGGCTTGAGCCGCTGCTCGGGATTGGGGAATTTAACGACGAGCACCAGCGTCCCCGTCGCATCGGAAACATTCTTGCGCGTATAGCCGTAGCGGCCTTCGAGCGGATATTCATCTCCGTCGGAGAGTTGCAGACGAACGTCCGACAGCAAGTCCGCATTGTCGTAGATCGATGCGCGATCGTCCGTCAACGCGAGGTATTGCGTCATCGGAAGAGCCACGTCCACCGAGAGCGTATCGGTATTCGAAACGGTCGTCAAAACCTCGAAGCGGGTCCCCGGCCCCACGTAATCGCCCGCATGGGCAGACGAATTGCCGACGAATCCGTCGATCGGCGAACGCAGCTCCGTATATCCGACATTCATCCGGGCACTGCGCAACGTCTCCTCGGCCGAACGCACCGACGCCGCGGCAGCCTTGTAACGGGCCGTATACTGGTCGAGCTGCGCCTGACTGATGGCATTGATGCGGGCCAACGGTACGGCTCGGTCGTAATTGTTTTTCGCCTCGACAGCCTGTGCGCGGGCCGACTCCAAAGCGGCCTGCGCCGACAGCATCGAGGTCGAAAGCTGATCGGGGACGATCGAAAAGAGCAACTGTCCGCGTCGTACGGGCATTCCGGCATCGAAATGCTTCGCCGAAAGGTAACCGTTCACTCTGGGTTGGATCACAGCGTCGAAATTGCTCGCCAGATAACCGATGAAGTCCATGCGATCGGGCAAGGTATCGACCGTAGCCGCGACGACGGGTATCCGCAACAAGGGAACCTCCTGTTTCGGCTTCCGGTGCCCGCAACCGGCCAGTACGACAGCCAGGCACGCAAACGGAAAAATTCTGTTCATAGAGGGCTGATTTTCCACTACCGAGCGACAAAAAACGTACCGGCGAGGCCCCAAAACGGCGAGTTTCGGGCAAATCCCGCGTTTTTTACGGGTCCGCACGATGGAGTTTAGATTATTTTGCTATCTTTGCGTTGGAACTAAACTTCAAAAACGCTACGAACATGAAAGAATTGGTAGAAAAGATCGCAGCCGAATACGAGGTATTCGCAGCGAACGCAGCAGCACAGGCAGAGAAGGGCAACAAAGCGGCCGGAACCCGCGCACGCAAATCGGCCCTCGAAATTTCGAAACTTATGAAGGAGTTCCGCAAGGTCTCGGTCGAAGCCACAAAATAGTTTTTTCTCGCTGCGAAACGAAAAAGGCTGTCCCGAAGGACAGCCTTTTTCGTTTGTTCACTCCATCTGCACGCCCAGGCGACGCAGTACGAGCGAATCGCCGGTCGTGAGCCCCGTCCGGGAATAGGGGACCGCCTCGTTGTGATCGTTCAAATAGCGCCGCGGTGCCTTTCGGTCGAATTCGTCGCTCACCAGCGAAACGTCGCGCACGACGAAGCGCCCTTCGATCGAAGCCATGCCGGCCATCGTATGAAACAACGCATGGGTCGTAGCGGGAGCCGTAGCATTGGCCTCGGCCGCCGCTACCTTTTCCGGGAAACGGCGCCGGTAACGTTCCGAGAACCATGCCAGCGACGCGACATGGAGTTGATAGGCCGTGGTGGTCGGCGAAGCATGCAGAAATCGGCCTCGTTCGTCGTCGAAAATATCCTCGCCATGATCCGCACAATAGAGCAAAGCGGACGAAGTATCGCCCAAAGTGCGCAGATAACCGATCGTCTCGGCCAGAAAATGGTCCGTATAAAGCACCGAATTATCGTAGGCATTTCGCAACCGGTCGACATGCTGCGCACTGATAGACACATCGTCGTCGGGCAGAAACCGGGCGAATTCGCGCGGATAACGCTGGTGATAGCTGAAATGCGACCCGTAACAGTGAAGAATGAAGAAGAGTTTCCGCGAACGGCTCTTTTCGATCGAACGGCGCATTTCGTCCAGCAACTGCATGTCGTGCCGCGGCGAACGAATATAGATCACATGCCGGGCATCATGAGCCAGATGATCGATCATGGCGCCCTGTGGCGATTGATTCGAAATGAACCACGTCTCGAATCCCGCCTCCTCGAACAGGGCAGGCAAACCTTTGCGGCGGTAGAGTTCGGCATGTTCGTCCGTCGCGACCGACGAAAGGATCAACGGCACGCTCTTATGGGTCGTATTGCTCTGGGTCAGGACGTCACGGAAAAGTACGATATCGCCGATCCGCGACAGGCGGGGATTGGTTTCTCGTTCGTATCCGTAGAGTTGCCAATCCATCGTACGCGACGCTTCACCGATGATATACACGTAGATCTCCCGCCCCGGAGCCTCGGCCGTCCGGTGCGCCTCGTAGGTGAAGCCTTCCACCGTACGGGGGAAATTGCGCACTTTGCGGAACTCCGAACCGCTCAGGTAGGCATTGTAGAATACGTTGAGCGGAAAAATCTCGTCGCGCAACACATGTCGGTCCTCGCTGACACGATAAGCAGGCCACAAAGCCAACGTGCCGAGCACGAAAAGCACCGCGCCGCTAAGCCCCACGGTCATGCGTGTCGTATGGGAGATGATGCGTTTATGACCGATCTCGCGCGCCGCGAACCACAACAAAGGCACGTACATCGCGCAAACCAACAACACGGAAGGGTAGATGTTGCTCAACAGCTCGCCCGCCTCGCCCGGATTGGTCGTCACCAGATTGGTGAACATATCCGTAGCGATGATCGAGTTGCCGAAAAGATAGAGCAATACGATCTGGAACGTACAGAAAAAGATGAACGGGAAGGCCAGCCAGATCATGATACCGGAACGGCGCAGAGCGACGCTCCACATCATATAGAATCCCAAAGGCATGAGTATCAGCGCTTCGACCGTCCAGGCCGAATAAGGTTCCGTATTGGCCAACACGCAGTTGGGAATAATCAGCGCGACGAAGAAATAGACGGTCAGCAACGTCGTAAACCGACTGCGGGTCTTGAGCCTCTTTCGTTCGGATCTGTTGGATCGGGTATTCATGGTACGATACCTCAATTTAAAAAGCTTCGTTGAGATTGAGCAGGAAACCGCTGGTTTTCTTGCCCATTCCGTAATCGATGCGGATGTTCACGCGTTTCTTGAGCTCCCAACGCAGACCGACCCCGTAGTTGGGCAACGTTTCGGACCAATCGAAGCTCCGGATCTCCCGGAATACGTTTCCCGCACCGCCCCAGACCGTGCAGCCGATACGCCGCCAGATCCGCTGCCGCAACTCGACTTGCAAGGTGACGAGATCGTTATCCGTATATCGTCCCTGGTAATACCCCCGCATGCGTTGACTGCCGCCCATACGAGCCAGCATCGGCCACGGCGTCCCCGAAGAATTGAATTCGGCATAGAGATCCGCGGCGAAAATGCAATCGCGCCAGATGCGATGATAATAGTCGGCCGTCACGGTCGTCCGCCACAACGTCTCGCCGCAATTGCCGAGTCCTTTGGGAAAAACGATCTCCTGGACTCCCACGTAAACGCCTCGAAAGGGATTGGGGATGAAATCGCGCGAATCGTATTCGACAATGGCCCCCACGCCGGTCGAAGTATAGCTGTGTTTCTGTCCGTAAAGGTAGGCCTCGTTGGTGAATTTCAGCCCTTTCGCATACTGAAAATTCAGCACGCCGCCGACGAAAGTATTGCGCAGCACCTGATGCAGATAGCGCCCCTCGACCTTGTAGAGTTTCTCGGTATAGGAACTTTCGGGATTGTAGCGACCGTCGTGATAACCGATTCCCCACAGGTCGCGGGGCGTCGAGGAGAACATCACCGTATAATCCACCTTGCGGCTGCTGCGTGAGAAGATCGTATTTCCCGTGACGCCCACGGCATAGACTCCCGAAACCGAGACGTTGGCGAAGAGCGAAATATCGGAGGGCGGCGTAATCGAGTCGGTGCGGTCGAGCCGATAGAGTCCAGCCGCCAGCAGCCCGATGCCGAAATTCGTGTTTTTCGAATAGCTCGGTCCTCCCGCGAAGGTGAAGTCGATCTTCTTTTCAAAAGTCTTGTCCCGCGTCGACTCCCCGAAATAGGTCACGACGCGGCGCAGGAACGAGCGTTTTTGGGGCGATCGGTTTTCCGGAAGCGGAGTATAGTCATAATATAGCGTATCCGTCCCGGAAACATAGCTTCCGGACTGGGCCGCGGCATCGTATATGCCTCCGGCAAACAAAGCGACGAGAATCGCGCGACGCAACATGGAGACTATCTGTAAGCCTCGACCGCTTTGTAGAAAGCCTCCTTATCCTGCTCGGAGAGTTCTCCCTTGCGCAGGAAAACCAATTCGCCCTCCTTCGACACGAGCATCAGGACGAACTGGTTGTTACAGTCGCCCAATCCCCAGGCCGTGCTGAGTTTGCGATCTTCGTCGGCCAAGACCGTTGCGCCGTTCTTTTCCGTACGTTTCTTAGCCATATTGCGGGCCATGCCGTTGGGAATCATCGGCGCATCCTTGAGGTTCATGACGCCGAATCCGTAGAGGTTGTCGCCTTTGGCCCGATGGTTTTGTTCGAGTTCCACGGTGAATTCGTGATTCTGCTTGTGGCGGTCGGGATCGACGTAGAATATCATCAGATTTTTTTCTCCGAAATAGGGTAGTTTGGAAGGCTTTCCGTCGAGATCGAGCACCTCGACGTTCGAAACCTTACGGGGCAACTCCTGCGCCCGAACGACCGTAGCGGCCAATGCGAATGCAGCCAGCATCACAATTGCTTTCATCTTCATTGCATGTCGTTTTTAAATATGTTGCGAAAGACAAATCGAAGCAAAGGTACGAATTTTTTGCTACTGCAATTGCGTCGGTTCGTATCAATTGTTGTTCCGAAGGTTCACATTTTTCCATCGGAAGCGGTAAGAAGGGCATCCAGAGCGTAGGTTCCGCCGCCCGAAACGACGAAAAACACGTAAATCCCGAGCCACACGAATCGCAGCTCACCGATGCCGAACTCTTCCCAGGCCGACATGGCCAAAATGCCGAGCGACATGACGAGAGCCGACATGCGCACCCACAGTCCCATAATTATCAGCACGGAGAGTAGCACCTCGGCGACGGACACGATGACGAAGACGGCCGTAGGTTGGATATAGAGAAACGACGGATAGTTCCCGATGATCTCGTCGTAGGACTGCATCTTGCCGATATTGTGGAACAGCATCATACCGCCCGCGAAGAGCCGCATGTAAAGCACCGCCCAATCCATACAGGCGAATTGTTCGATCCATCCGTCGATTTTCTTTCCCATGCGAACCGCTTCTGCAATTTGCATTCCAAAAACGGGAAGGATGCTCAAACGACACGGAAATGCGGTTCCTGGAGTCGCACGGGCCGCAGTCTCCGGCAGCGTAGAATCTTAAGATAGCTGATCTTGATAAAATATTGCAACATGTTGATTGTCGGTTTATTTTGCTGAAGTTCTCTATCCAGGCACTTGCCGAGATCGGCGATCCATTGTGAAAATAAACGGGGTTTCGGGTTCCGGATCGTCACCTCGTTTGTTTTGCCTTAAAAAGAGTGATAAACCTCATTGTGATATGGAGTGCAGGAGCACAAGCTCAGCAACAGCAAATAAAATATGACTGACTTCATATTGTTGTCCTAATATTCCCCTAATATATCGCAATTTAATTGTCGGGATAGCGAATCCCGCCGATGCCACCAATCATACCATTTACCTGTTTGGTGATGAGTAGTATTGATCAAAAAGACCCGATAGGTCATATGATTGAAAAGCGGCAATAACCGATCATCAATTTCGGGATTTTGCTCGAAAAAAGACAATAAATCGTGCAGAATCTCTGCATAAGACCGGTTCATATTCACAATTTGCCATTTATTCGGATAAATATAGGCAACATGCATACGCAAAGGGGTTCCAGGACCGTTGAATGACAAAATATCCACCGATTGCAGAGTGTCTCCCGGATTAATTAATTCCCGAGTCAGCAGACTGTGCACAAACAAGTTTCCGCGACTAATGGTTGTTGAATCTATTGCATTTTTATTAACGTACAGATGCTTCCTCATACGAAGCATAAGGCTGTCGGAGAGTATTGTTTGAGCAGGTAATATCATTGGAATAATCACCAATAACGCAATTTTTTTCATCGTATCAAATAAAATTACTTGGACATTTCCTTAATAATATCTGCTTTGATTTTATAAGGAGCTATTTCATAAATCAACTTTGATTCATCCGATTTTCGAATATCCTCAGGGTATAGTTTCTTAAAAGCCACCACTTGTTGAATATTTAATGGTGTGGTATGTTCTATTTCATGACCAAAGGTCCCTGCAAGACTTGCTTCTTTGGATACATTGTTTTCTTGTGCATATTGATCTGTTTCTCGTGTATAGAGAGTAATCACACTTTTTAACAATTCTGTTGATCCATCTGTGTAAGTTGCAATCAAAGGCTCATTGGTACCATAATGGCCCGGGGTGTCTACTGTATTAATATTTACCTGTATGGGATCTGGATTATTTACTAATTTCTCAAATTGTCGCAGCCCTGTTTCAGATGCCCGCAACGAAATACCGGCACTTATTTGCAATGGGGTCGCATATTGAGTCCATCTCCCATTCTGCCATATCGGTCTATTTTCTGCATCAACCCATTTTTTCCATCTGGATCGACCCTATTCACCGGATCGTTAGCGCAATAAGCATACGGCGAAACCGAATAATACTCCTCGGCCAGCGGGTCTGGGGTCGTGAAACGCCCTTAACCGGATCCATCATCCGGGCGCCGTAATCGTAATGATTCAGTCCGAAAGAGGTTTCTAAATAACTGTAAAACTTACCGGAAGCAACACCTTGTATTTACTACTTTATGACACTTTTTCCCCGGCGTCCATCGAGGCATGGATAATAATGCTTTCACCACTTCATTGTCACACTCTTTACATAGCCCCCTTTCTATGACAACATCTGCAATATCACCGTATTGAGTCACTACAAAAGACACTATTACAAACCCCTGGGCATCAATTTTTTGAGGATATTGAATATTGTCGTAGATATATTCAGTCGCGCTTTTATAATTCTTGCTCTCGAATTTGGGCAATTCATCAAGATCAATATATAAAACTGCATTTTGCACGTCCGAAAATACCTTATCACCATCTATATCTTGAGAAAATACGTTCACCCCGTAAAATAAGGCGAATAAAATAGCAAGTGTCTTTTTCATTTGATATTCATATTAATAATAGTTTCTGCTATTGCTTTTCTGATTGCAATATCTAAAGTTTCATTTTTTTCTTTGAACCCTTGCGGAGTTCCGACAATCCTATGCATATGCTCCAGTCCTTGAGAATAGAGGTATGCATGACCATAACCCTCATGTGCAAAAGTTTGAGCCTGTCCAGAAACACTTAATTCTTGATTAATAGTAATTATAACACGATCATCCGGAGAATTATATTTCTTGGCTGTATTGCCCGGAGTTTGAGTAACTCCCAACCAGCCATCTTCACCTGTATTAAATCCATAGCTTCCTTGATAACCAGATAGGGTTATACGTCCCATATCTTGATCTATCAATGCACCGTTTTCATCTTTGTACGTTATTTTATCCGCTACATTTATTTCGTAAACTCGATCATCATTTACTAATTGGCTCAGACTTGCAAAATTTCTGCTTTCGGAGGATATCTTGTTTGTAACACTTTTGTCGATACATCCTTGACTGTCAAATTCGATTTGATTTCGAATAGCAGACGGCAATGTATTTAAAATAGCTTTTTGTGCATTAACTCCAATGGCAACGACTTTTCTTCCATCCGGATCGATCCTGTTCACCGGATCGTTGGCGCAGTAAGCATAAGGCGAAATCCCCATATACTTCTCGGCCAGGGGATCGATGGACAGCCATTTGCCGAATCGAGGTTGGTAGAATCGGGCTCCGAAGTCGTAGAGGTCGACACCGTCCTGCGCCTGCCACTCCTTGCCTAAGTAATCGAAATAGCATCAGGAAATCAAAGTCTGGCAGGACTACTATGTTTCCTAATTACTTTTATCCTCAAGAATTTTCATCACTTCATTACCTCCCATATGAAACGAATAGGGAGGCGCCTCCGGCAATTGAATATGTTCGAGCACATAATCATATATCTTCAGAACATTTTTGCGGGTAAATAACTCGCGGGGAAGCTCGATATGCAAAAGCCGTCTTTGGCCTTCCAATTTAAAATTCAAAGGTAATAGGTCATCATATAACAATCTAAACCAATTTTGAAAAGAGTATTCAACTTCGGGTTGATTAGGATATTCTATCAACTCGACAATATCTGCTATTTGATTGTCTTTTATTTTACCGAAGAATTTTTTCACCCACGGTTTATTACGCTTAAAACGCTTTCCAGCGAGCTTTTGCGTTTTGCCACTTCCAATTCCAGGAATGACATAATACATATAATTATCTTTATAGGATATATCTACAGGATAGTCACAAATGGTTCGATATTCTTGACCATATCCAGAGGTCCCTAAGAAAAACGTAGACACCCATGTTAAAAGAAATGCTGGTAGTTTCATTGTATCAATTGTCTAAAATTATGAACGGGACTATTGCCTGAACCTTTTTATCATTAAAAATCACAATTTCTTTAGTTCTCATCTGGAATAAATAGCCTGTTGCTGCTCCTATCGCTTTAAAATCTTCCTCACTCGGCAAAGAACTAGAGCCTAATCCTTGCGTAAATCCTTTTACTCCACTTGAGTGACTATGGTATACACTTCTTGCCCCAGTTACATTGAGATGGACAACTGCTTTATTGCCGAAAGTTCGGACGTCACCTTGGGAAACATTGGTAATCTCACCACTACTATTCACAATGCCTCCATATTCTCGATTGTTATTATCCGAATTTCCTCCTGTCCCGTCATCTTTGATTGTAGCCTTCATCGCATTGAGAGCCGATACGGATTCTATCTCGATCATATTTTGCATATGATCTCCCAAAAGATTTCCTTGCCGGATTTTATTTTCTGTATCGATCGCCTCTTGTTCCGAAATATAATTTACTAATCTGTGTGATTCTCCGTTGGCATTGCTCGGTCGCATCACAAATGTCCGGTTTCCGTCTTCCGTATCATATATCAAGTAACCCAAAGAGTTGTAGTACTTGTCATCCCTCATTCCGTCCGGATCAACTCGATTCACTGGATCATTCCCACAATAAGCATAAGGCGAAATCCCCATATACTCCTCCGCGAGGGGATCGATGGACAGCCATTTGCCGAAGCGGGACTGGTAGAATCGTGCTCCGAAGTCGTAGAGGTCGACACCGTCCTGCGCCTGCCACTCCTTGCCGGTGAACAGATAAGTGTTGATGCCGATGGGCTGCTCCGCCTGCAGCCACGTCAGACCGTAGGGGTAGTAATCATACGTCTCGGTTACGTCGGTCTCAGCCACAATTGCCCGCGTGCTTCCCAGGTGGTCGCACAGGTAGTAGTGCGGAACGGTACTCTGGTCGGTCGCTACAATCCGTCCGGAGCCGAATGCGGCACTCGCCAGGATCGTATTTTCTTCCATTTTCAAATACAACAAAGAACCGATGTAGTCGAATCCGGCGTCGTAGTCTCCGATGACCGTACAAGATACGAAGAATCCGCAGAAGTTACAAAAGAAAAAATCAGAGCCGAAATATTTCGGCTCTGAAAGTACATGCGGGCATGATTACCTAATTCCTTTGTATAGGAGTTAAAAATATATTCCCTCCGGATTCCATTGCCCGGCATAATCTGCAATCCACAGGCTGTCTTCTTGAACAAATATAATTTGCAATCTGGATTTCCGTTCATCGAGATCCCAATCGACAATATTTATCGTCATCGTACTATTGCCTTCTTTTTCCAACCTTGTTTGATATGCATACTGAGGCCAAAAGCCATACACGGAATCCACATAGATCGTATCGATGTAATCGCTTGCGGGTTTCGGCAGCATCTTCATAACGGTCTGCTTATCCTTACGATAATAAGGAAGTTGTTCATTGTATACATAGTCTCGGGAAATATCCCGATTCCAAGGGTCTTTTACCCGCTGCCAGATGACATAGCCGACAAAAGCCGCAACGAATACTGTTATGATGATTCCGATGATAATTTTTAAGTTTTTCATTTGTCAATTGTTTGGATTAAATAACTGTTCGCATCCTGAAACCAGGATTTCCACCAAGAATCTTTGATGTCATTATAATGTTCGAACGGTCGGTTTAATATATCGTCTATGTTGCGTTGATCTACAACTCCTTTTTTTATCGACCCCATTATATTGGTTTCCCAGCCTTGATCTGGGATAGATTGTTTTTGACCATTTTCCTCTTCGTCTACATATCGGTCTTGCAATCCCGCTATATGCCCAAATTCATGAGCTGCTACTTTTCCGTCCGCAATCCATTTGCCATTATATGTAGACGGATCGACATAAGTAACCGAATTCCCGCCGCAAAATCGCCTCGACATGGTTATCCGCCAGCGGATCGGGCGATAACCAACGGCCGATTTCGGCGCCGGCCCCTTCCACCTTGGCATTTGATCGCGGAAAGTTTCCTCCCGTCTCTATGATACGAAAATCAATCAATTCGGATTCCGAAACGAGACAGCACCGAATTTTCTATATAATAGCTTCTTGCGTTGTTAAATCGTTCGTAAAAAATCGAATCTCTGCAGCATATTATATCTCGGATGTGCACCCACAATAAACTATCCGGCTCTTTTGTAATATTGTTTAGCTGAAGACGATGCAATGGCATTTTACTTATAAACAACGAATCGTTTTCAGACTCCATTTTATACAAAATTAACATTACATGAGCATCGATATCCGGTGTTAATGAATCTCGGAGCGAAGTCAAGCATGCAACTCGCTCTGTTAATAAACGGATAGTATCTTGATTTCGCAGACAAAAAGATGAGAGACGGCCTTGCTGAAAATCTTCTGTTATTTCTTCCGCTGTAGTATCGGCAAAAGCTAACCCATCCGAATTGTAGTATGCCACAACAACGCTATCTACGTGGTTTCGATCTTGTAAAGCACTCGTTTGCTTATCTCTTGATGTGCAAGTGATAAAACCAACAACTATGCTAATGCTTAAAAGAATCGTTAAGCTGTTCGTTTTCTGTTTCAATTTCATAGGGGGTGAGATTAGAGACGTCTCTCATGTCGAATATTCGATGATTCGTTCGTGTAACCATATTTTCGGTTATTTCTTTATGTTTTCGTGCAGCGTCCTGTTCTGTTGTCGTAATATTCCTTCGTTCTTCTTCAGTGCCATATTGTTCATTCCCTTTGACAAAAGAATCAATTATAAATTGTTCCGGATCTGCATCAAGTTGTGCGGCATGCCCTGCCTCATGGGCCAATATAGTTGCCGGAGAAAGCCAAATTCCAGTTTTCGTTTGATATGCTTTATTCGGATTCCAATAAATTGTTTGTTCCTTAACATCAAACTTATTAGTTTTGCCGGCTTCATTTTGCATGCCAATGTAGTATGTCATGGAAGAGGCTTGGAGCTTTGCAATGTCACCCGAGGTACCCCGGGCATTCATGTAGTTAATTGTCGCAGCGAACTTATCCTTGAATTCTTGGGAAACACCGGGAGCAAAATAAAGTTTTCGTCCGTCGGGGTCGATATAATTTACAGGATCGTTAGCGCAATAAGCATACGGCGAAATCCCCATATACTCCTCGGCCAGGGGATCGATGGACAACCATTTGCCGAATCGAGGTTGGTAGAATCGTGCTCCGAAGTCGTAGAGGTCGACACCGTCCTGCGCCTGCCACTCCTTGCCGGTAAACAGATAAGTGTTGATGCCGATGGGCCGCTCCGCCTGCTGCCACGTCAGACCGTAGGGGTAGTAATCATACGTCTCGGTTACGCCCGCCGGGGCCACGATCGCCCGCGTGCTTCCCAGGTGGTCGCACAGGTAGTAGTGCGGAACTGTACTCTGGTCGGTCGCTACAATCCGTCCGGAGCCGAATGCGGCACTCGCCAGGATCGTATTTTCTTCCATTTTCAAATACAACAAAGAACCGATGTAGTCGAATCCGGCGTCGTAGTCTCCGATGACCGTACAAGATACGAAGAATCCGCAGAAGTTACAAAAGAAAAAATCAGAGCCGATTTATTTCGGCTCTGAAAATTATACATTAACTTGATATTCCGTCAATCCTCGTCGTCGTATTCATCTTCTATTGCGTAGGCGGAAAGTCTCCCCAAACTGTCTACTGAAAGTGATATCCACCCTCCCAAATCGCTGTCGGGTTTGAAAAGTCCGAGTCCTACGGTGGCAATCTGCCCTTCATCGGGCACCCCCGGGAAGCAATTGTAAAGTTCGACCCGTGGAAGCCAGTCGGGCCCAATGATCGAATCGAAGTCTGTCTTCAGAATCTCCCGCTCATTGACAATACACCGGCCTTTGTGAGCGACGCTCAGAATCAGAAAACGGTCAGCCACTTCGTCCGGCTCAAACTCCTTATCCTCTCCGTAGACACAATAGGTCACGCGAGTATCGCCTATCAACGTATCGCCCTGAAACTGTGTAGGCACCCACTTGCGGGTTGTATCCCGCCGCAAAGAGACCCCTGGCTTCAAATCTTGCCCAGCCTCAGGTTTCGAGGTGGCAGCAACATCTGTCACGACAATCTCGGGCTGCACCGCCACCTCGTTATTAGCGGGGCGGGGCTTTCTCTGGCACGCTGCGCACAAAAGCAGTATCGCAGCAAAAAAATAGGAATAATTCATAAAGTTAGTATCTAAAATCAATAAAATCAACAGCTTCCAATTCTTTATCAATATATTTTGGATATGGCCTTCCTGGTGCTGTTCCTTGCACAATAACTGACGGAATGCATATTTCCATCGCAGGTTTCAATAGTGTTTCCGGATCAATAAGAGTTCCAGTCTTATCGGCAGGATTGACTTTTGCTCCATCTTTGTACATTTCGTAATGCAAATATGGTGAATAAGCATCCTTTATTCCTTTTCCACTTTTATCTCTCCCGCTTCCTCCGATAGTACCTATTATTTGGCCTTCCTCAACTGTCGCTCCCGGGTATATTTTCGGGTCGATACTATTCAGATGCATATAAAATGTTGCAACAGATTTATCGGTAGACTCTATCTTAATCCTATTGCCACCAGCATCATTATCCGTGTAAACACCTACCCGAACAATAACGCCCGAATGCGTTGCATAAACGGGAGCACCCAAATCAAAATTACCATTTCCGATATTTATATCGACACCTCCATGAGGGTGATTACTAAAAGAGCGGATTTTGCCAAAATCATTAGAATGACGAGGAGCCTGTCCTTTATATAATTCATCAACAGGCCAAATCCTTCGCCCGTCCGGATCGACCCTGTTCACCGGATCATTCCCACAATAAGCATAAGGCGAAATCCCCATATACTCCTCGGCTAGGGGATCGATGGACAGCCATTTGCCGAATCGAGGTTGGTAGAATCGGGCTCCGAAGTCGTAGAGGTCGACCCCGTCCTGCGCCTGCCACTCCTTGCCGGTAAACAGATAGGTGTTCGTGCCAATGGGCCGCTCGGCCTGCTGCCACGTCAGACCGTAGGGGTAGTAATCATACGTCTCGGTTACGCCCGCCGAGGTCACGATCGCCCGCGTGCTTCCCAGGTGGTCGCACAGGTAGTAGTGCGGAACGGTACTCTGGTCGGTCGCTACAATCTGTCCGGAGCCGAATGCGGCACTCGTCAGGATCGTATTTTCTTCCATTTTCAAATACAACAAAGAACCGATGTAGTCGAATCCGGCGTCGTAGTCTCCGATGACCGCACATTTGGTGCCGTCGGCCAGATAGGTATAATTACCGAAGATATAGTAAATTGTAATTAAAAATCCTTTTTACTTACTCGGTTCTCAATGCTGTATTCGAAGACATCAGGGCTGATATTACTGAATCTGCATAGGGTGATATTGGCTTTGCATTTTTTTTCTTTGCTTTGCGGTGAAACAGGGAACTAAGACCATCTGATAATCTTTAAGAAATAAAGACTCAAAAACATCCGGATATTCGGTACATACCCATTTGTATTTACGAATCAATGCAAGCTTAAAATCCTTGGGCGGATAATAAAATTCGTAAATTGGCAATCCCATATAAGATGTATCATGATGAATATAAGCCTCCGTTTCATCCAAAGAACGTTCATTGTGTAAAAACCGATCCGTATATTTCGATATCATATAGTATTCGGTAGAAAACGCATGAATTACATCTGCTCGTTCTAAAAATGCACTGTCACATCCATCATATGTTTGCAAAGTTGATTTAGGTAGAATATAATATTCACCATGTATTTTCGCCACAATTGGATCTTTGATTTTTAATGTTCCAACCCAATATCCCGTCTCAATATTATCCGGAAACTCCAATGCCATTCGTGCTTTCTTCCATTTTGCATATGGAGTATAAACACGCATGCTTAGCGCGAACATGGTGAGTAACCCGACCAAAATCAGTAATACTCTCCCTTTATTTGCGATTATTTTTTTCATAAACCCAATAAACTCTTTAGCCTATCTTTCCATCTCCTGGTATTTATTATTTCTGTTTCGTCTGCTCGCTCAACGGCTTGATCAACATTGTCCTGAGGAATAGGTTTCATTCTATTTTTGTCATCCGAAGTAGGAGTCATAATTCCCTCAGAAACATGCTCCATATGAAGCGTATGTCCGATTTCATGAGCCCCGGTATCGGTATTAACTCGGCTCGGATCGACTGTTATATATTTTTGACGTTTTGCAAAACCATTAATGAATACCTCCGAATCACCAGTTGTATTATTTTGCTCAATTTGGTTAATCTGATATGAATTTCCCATATCATCCGCCACAGCCTCTTTGTGCGGATTTATAACATTCCGAACCGACAATTTAAAACGGACCTGATACGTTCTTCCCGTATCATCGGTATAATGAAGTCCTGTTTGTCTATTCCAAAAGTCAGCTGACCTCTTTGCATCATTATAATATGAGCCTGTTGCATAAAGATTTTGTAGTATTGTAATAGTATTTGTTCTATTGTTTATAACCTTTTTGGAGGCTTGACCGTCCGGATCGACCCGATTCACTGGATCATTTCCACAGTACGCATAAGGCGAAATCCCCATATACTCCTCCGCGAGGGGATCGATGGACAGCCATTTGCCGAATCGAGGTTGGTAGAATCGGGCTCCGAAGTCGTAGAGGTCGACACCGTCCTGCGCCTGCCACTCCTTGCCGGTGAACAGATAGGTGTTCGTGCCGATGGGCCGCTCCGCCTGCTGCCACGTCAGACCGTAGGGATAGTAATCATACGTCTCGGTTACGCCCGCCTGGGTCACGATCGCCCGCGTGCTTCCCAGGTGGTCGCACAGGTAGTAGTGCGGAACGCTACTCTGGCTGGTCGCTACAATCCGTCCGGAGCCGAATGCGGCACTCGCCAGGAGCGTATCTTCTTCCGTTTTCAAATACAACAAAGAACCGATATAGTCGAAACCGGCGTCATAATCGCCGATTACCGCACATTTGGTGCCGTCGGCCAGATAGGTATAAAAATCCCGACCTCGGACATTACTCGGCAAGTTAAGGAAATTATAGGTAATATCCAAATAATTATACTCGTCGGAGATCATATTTCCGGTAAGGTCGTACCCGAAAGTACATTGGCGGGGTTCTCCCTCTTTGCAATCATACAAGTATTCGGGTCTGTCGTTGTCGGGGAATACCAGACTGTCCGTACAAACGCCGTAGCCATCGTAGCGAGCCATCGACTTGATAACACGGTTCGGATGATACTGGACAAATTCCGCGAAACGGTTGGGCCCGGCCGAATCATCTTCGGCGTTATAGGTTCGAGCCTTCGTCAATTGCCCCCGACTGTCGTAGTCATAGACATAGGCTTGGGCCGGCTGTCCCTCGTGCTGCCACTTCGTCGCTGCGATATTTCCCGAGAATCGCGGCGTGACCGGCAGATTTTCCGTAGAGTCGCAATAGATCAGCTGCTGATCGAAGTAACGGCTTCGGCGCCGTGTAGGCCAGCCGTGAATGTCGTACTCATAGGTTTCGGTCACAAGATCACCGTCCACAGGGAAAGTTTTGCTCGCCAACCGTCCCAGATCGTCATAGGTGAAGTAGACCTGCGCCGGGGTGCCGCCGTTCAGGACGGCGTATTCCCGCGTTACGCGATTTCTGCTGTCGTACTGATAGGAGATTCTGAGGTGATCGGCGAACGTCTCCGACGTATGCGATTCGACTGCCGCAAGAATATTTCCCCGGAAATCGTATTTGTAGCTCTTGCGCAGGATACTGCCCAAATGCGTCTTCTCGACCTGCTGGACCAAGCGGCCCCTATAATCGTAGTAATAAGCCCGCTCGACATACTCGTTGTCTTCGGACATCCAGCTGCTATCGCGCACGATCAACTGCTTTTCGTAGGTCTTAAACCCTCGAATCTTCTCGCTGACGTCTTCGTCGGATACGATCTCCTCGACGGGCTCGAACCTTAACCCGTGCGGTGCGGAAGAACCGTATTCGTAGGCAGAGAGCAGCGTGCCTCCGAAGTTGTCCACCGTGATGGAGTCGAGTATTGGTTCAAATCCGTATTGGTACTGGTACCAGGCACGATGCTTGGCATAAACAGATTTCAAACGCCCAAAATCATCGTAAACATATCTATAATGCACATTCTTCGTTCCTTTATAAACCATTTGGTCTTCATCGTCATATAGGTAAAATGCGTCGCCGACGCCATGAAGATATCGTTCCGAGACTCTTCCCAGGCTGTCGTAATTGTAAGCATATCCAGTGCTGACAAGCCAAAGTCGATTCAGGTCGTCGTAGTAATACCAGACGTCGCGGACCGTAGTGTCCTCGGCGATGATCTCCCGCTGCACATGTATCTTACCTTCCAAATCCGTGAATTCGATGGTTTGCACGCCATCCTCATTTTCGATGGTGTGCTTCCTCAGTGCATGGCTGGGATAAGGCGTGGACAATATATTGCGCACCTCGGATTTCGTATTATAACCATAGGCATGACGAACGGATTTGTTCCGCTCCCGGAATATGCGTCCTGCATTGCGCGACTGCAAGATGCGGGGCTGAGAGGTCGCTTCGAACTCATTTTCGATAAATGCGGCTTCGGCTTCGATTTCACCGAACTGCTGGGTATAATACTCATTTTGTAATTCGAATGGATCGGTCTCCTGCACGATCGGAGCATCAACACTCGTCGCATAAGGCAGGTAAATCCATCGATCGGGATTCAGCATATTGTCGTAACGCACCGGTGTAACGATATGTTTACGTTCATCCCCCGACGCATATCCCTGCAGCATCTGTGTCGGATATCCCAACCCGTTGTAATAGGAAACATCGATCGTATAATCTTCACCCGAATCGGAACGGAAGTCGTATGTCCGGACATAGTTCCCAGGCTCTTGAGCCGTATCGTCGTCAAATCCCGGCAACCAAACCGGCATTTGGGCTTCTCCGATCATCTGAACCGATACGGAATTGTTCATATCCGAGCAGTATGCTTCGACCCTATACACACCCGCAGTGTCGACTTGGCTGAATTCAAGGGCCTTTCCGGTGCCGATAGAGGATCGTACGGTTATGTCGGACTGATTCTTCAGGGAATAGGTCACCTCGGGCTGGGATCCGCTTAGCCGCACCGTGAGAGCGGTTCGGCCGGAGTTCGTTTTCGCGGTTACGTAATAACGCTGTAAATGGCCTCCGGCCGGCTGGATGAATTGCATCGTTTCCCCGGATGGCAATACGAACTGCGTGTCTCCGATTCTCGGTTCGTCGGAGATATTGGGGCCATAGGTGATTTTGAAATAGATACGTTTTCGATCGCTGCTGATTTTAGTAATTCCGAAATGGAGATGCTCACTCCAAAGATGCGGAAATTCCGAAGCCAGCAAGCCCATGTAATTTTCGAATACCTCGACGGGTATTTCATCTTGGGCAATGAATGAACCGGTATATATACCGCCGTCGGCTTGCAATGCAACAGTCTGTTCTTGCGAATTGAGCTGGAAAAATCCCTCGGAAAAGATAATGGAAGTTCTCGCGTGAACGATGCCCTCGCACCAGGATGATCCGTTCCCGACAGCGTAGGTGCCGGGGGTCGAAAGGTGGAAAACGATGGTATTCGTCCGGGTAGTCTTCGTTTCTATCGGTATATTCTCCGTCGCTTCGTACCGATAAAGCGTATAACCGATCCCAGGCTCTACATCAGTGACCAGTATATCGAAATACTGTCCCGGAATCATCTCGTCACAATCGATACCGGAGACGACCCCTGGGAGGATTTCTACTCCCTGTACGACGACCTGCGAATCATAGTCCTCTATTCCGCGAAAGGCTATCTCACGCCGGGACTCTTCGATCGGTATCGCAGCGATTTCGAGGAAGGCTTCGTAGGTCGCATAATCCGAAGCTCCGCCGGTTTTTCGGATTTTGGTGCAGGTTATTCCGGAGGAGTAGAATTGCCCGTTGAGCACGTCCCGGAGGTTGCTACCGACCTGTAGTTCTTTCGCCGAAGTAATCTCAAAAGTCAGTGCCACGCTGCCGCCAGCCTGAGACACAAACGGAGGCGATACATCTACGACATGCGCAATATCGCTGAACGAAAACGCAAGGTTTCCGGCATAAGTACAACAATATATCGTCAGCGACACGATAAGGGCCAGTATCTTTTTCATGATTCGAGCTATTGATTTTGAATATTGTATTTATAGGCTTTCATTCGGGCTCCACGGTCATCCAGAATCAGTTTCAATCTTCCGGACGGATCGTAGTCGTAATACGTAAAACGCTCCGACGGGTCGCAAATACTCGTAATGCCGACATAGGGCTGGTAAGTATAGAAAGTTGCTTCGATGTTCGGTTGTTCAAGAATATGTTGCCGATACTGTTCGTCAATTCCTGCCGTAAAAGGTTGTGTAAAAATATCTTTCTTTATGACCTCCACGCAGTCCGCAATCGACCAGTTTTTTATCACAGCCACAGGATACAATCCGCCATATCCCCACAAAATGGTGGTCGGTCTGTTGGCCCGATTTCTGATTTCTATCGGGTAATTGAGATTATTATACGAGTAGCTTCGCTCAGTAAAAAGAAGATCGTCGAATTCGAATCCGCCAAAAATGCTGTCTACACGGGGTGTTCGGGTCTTCCATAAACTATTTAGGCATACCATGTTATTGTTTATCCCAAATTCATAATATGCACCGTCTGTCAAAAAATACTCAATACGTCTTGGTTTTAGCGATTTGTGGAATGCGGTCAATGTTTTGATAGGATAGCAAACGATATTGCAATCCAGCATCTTTTTGTGAGGGTCCAAGCTGTTAGTCGTATCTATATCCATATCTGCGAGAAACAGCTTCTCCGAGAGTGTCGAAGTCCGAAGTCCGTAATCGGTTGTCCGGACGGATATTTCTTGATTCAGACGATTATAGGTATATTTCTTATGCAGCATCGTAGAGTCCGCTCCATCGAAATAGGTACAGGACCACTCGTCGAGCAAACAGTTATCCAGATAAGTTTTGGAAACATAAATTGCAGACAGTGCATTCTTTAAACAAGCATAATAACGCACTTTTTGACCTGGAATACTATCGAGATTTCGATTTACGTATTTATATCGTTCGACTGACCAAGGTTCGGACTTCCCGCTTTCGAAATATTCTTTTCTCAGGAGTTTGCCTCGCAGTACATAACGGGAATCCGCTTCGGTATATAAATGGTGTACGTCGATTGTTACGCCGTTTATCTGTAGAATTTCTTCTTCTGTTTCTGATACGAATAGATCAGTACATTCAGGATCCAGATAGCTGCTGAAATGATACTTCGTAACAGCTCCGTTGCTGAGTGTTTCTGTTACATCGCTATAACAGATATGCGAAGCATCGAGCGTATATGGATATAAGGTTTCGGACGATTTGGTGGCGTAACCATAATGACCATTCGGTGTAGCCCCATAACCGAAAGATTGGTAATACATCGGTGATCGCATTAATATTCCCGAACTCCGTCCTGCGGTTTCGTAGGTATAGGTCTTTCTCCTCGGTTCGGATGACTGCGGGTTATCGATTATTTCACGGATACGCACGCCTCCAACCGCTTCATCATTCGCGGTCTTTATTACATAGGTAGGATTTGTCAGGTCTCGAACGAGTTGATGGGAACATTGATGCGGTTCGTATTCGAAGCAGGTATAACCTCCGGTAGGATATGTGATCCGGCTTAAGGTTCCTTTTACCGCAGCATTGAAATTCGGTTCTCGTTTAGATCGTTCCTTAATGATAGTTTGCAATCCTGTGCTATCATCTATTTTTAATGCCGGAATAAGGCTTCGGATATTATAATTTCCGGTTTCATCATTAAGATATCCCCAGTGGTCCATGGAGGACGTTCCCTGGCATGGGAAAATGCTGTCTTCGCTGTTGTAGGTCATAGTATATGCGCCTTCTCCGGAAACTCTGATATCTTTTAAGAACAATATAGGATTCGAAGTAGTCGGCATAGATTTATATCCGAAGGTTATTTTCTTCAGCCGATTCTTTCCCGAATCGGAGCGTATCAGCAAGCTGTCCAGTTTTTGCATAGGCATAGTCGTAAGAGCCGTTCCGCTATCTTGGTCATTTTTCTTGTGCCTTTCCGGACGCTTTCTTTTGCTATGGTGCGCGGTCAGCTGAAACTTACCATTATCTACAGAGATTTTTGACAATATGGCATAGTTTGTCGAATTCTCGATATATGAAGTAGTTGACCCCGAGGTATAATGCTTCTCTATATCAGTTAATAGATCCGCTGAATTCGAATATTCCAGAGTTTCGCAATAAACCGTGACCACAGGCTGTACACAAGTTGCATTCTGGCAAACTTCATAATCAAATTCAACTTTTCTTCCATTGGGAGCTTCTATTGCGGTCAAGAGCCATGTGATATAGGTTTCTCCGTAATCGTTCCGATTGCTCAAATCTCCGGCTTGATAGAAAGACTCCATCTTCGAATAGTAATCCAAATTTTTCAAATGATCGAAATCATATTTATAACCGTCTCCGGTTATAATCGTGAAATTGAATCCATTATTAGCATCGCGAACTTGAATTTTATATTCTCCTCCCGGTCCCGAAATATCATAGAGCCATGCCTTATATTGTCCTCCGGGTTTGGTGAGTAAAAATTTGCCGGCATGTCCGTTGAAGCGGAAAGTGTATATGTCCGGCTCAGATTCTACATAGAATGTGTACCCCTTATCATTTGTTACTTTGTAACACCACGTTCTTTCATCTCTCGCCATCTGGGTTCCCTCCTTGTATGTAAAGGGGTTTCGCATGACATTTTCTGGAGAATAATGGAAACATCCTGCGACCTGACCTGAATTGTCTTCATCCGCATATTGCCGTACCGTTCGCGTGATACATCCGCCGACATTGAGATTCCATCCCAACCCGACAACACCCGTTGTTTTGTTGGGCATAAAACCGTTGGTGGTGTAATCCATCGAAATGGGTATCTCGAAATCCTGATCCTTATAGGTATATAGCGGAATGCTCAGATGAAGCGTTTCCGTGTATAAATCCGGTGCGCTTTGGCCTCCGTATTTCATAAAAGACCATACGTCCGGAGCCAGAGGTACGATCTCTTTGCCAATATACATCTGCGGAAAAACCGGAGACGCAAACAGGAGTAGAAACCCGAGCAAAACAGACGATTTATAAAGTCGCTTCATAATTTAGGGGATTAGAATTTGAGTAGGTTAAAATTAGGATATTTCCTGCGCGGGATCAAGTATTCCAACCGGTTTTACATTCTTAACATTTAGCACATAAAATATTGGAGTTCACTGTTTTGAAGAATAAAAATCTTAACAGGGCCTTAACACTGGGATTGCGCCTGTTTTTCGAGGTATCCGGGGCCGAAAACCGGTGCTGCAAAAGGTTTGCCCGGGCTGCCGGAGCTACTGCTTGCGACGCGACAATACGAATTCCTCCGAAAACGCAAAAAGCCCCCGCCGCAAAAGTGCGGCGGGGGGCCCAAGAGGTCGGCAGAGACGGCTACGAAGTCGTTTTCTTCGTCGGCTTTCCGGCGCGGGACAACTTCTTCTTCACTCGATGATACTTTACGTAAAAGCAATTCACGCTTTTCAGGTCGAAGATCGCACAGACTTCTTTGCGGGTGAAGCCGGCGTCGAGAAGTCCCACGAGAAACAGCTCGTCCTACTCTGCATCCGAAGCGAGCGAAAAACGTTGCGTTGCGACAATGCCGGTGTTGCGCAGCTTCCGCGCTGCGATCTCCGAGCGGAACACGCGCGAAAACAATTGCGGACGATCTCTGTACAGAAACGAAATATCGATCAGATGACGCAACAACTCAAGACGGTTGTCGGCCAAACAGCGCCATCGGCGGCACCGCCGCAACAAGCCCACGAGCAGCACCGATGTAACGACCAGACAGCTCCCGCAGACATACAACCACCAGTTCATCGTCTCCCTCCTTTCCTTGCTGAAGGGACGACCCCGAAAGCGATACGTGTTTCATAAGCAATGTAATTTAAGGGTTGATAAAATTGAGGAAATCGAATAAAATCCGTATATTGTAAAGTCTGCGGCAACAGTTTTGCCTTACGACGAAAATCATGCTTAAAAACACGGCCCGCACCTGCAAGATTCAAATAAAAAATTAGCCACAATTTTCCGAATAACAAGTGCAGGGCCGTGATTTTTTTCACGTCCTTCACCTGTCCATCTATTCGAAATATCGTGGCTTTTGAATCTTAATAAACAGACGGGACCAAAGTATCTATGTCGTTTTTTAAGTCTCTTTAATCGGCGTTTCTATTTAGTCTAAACAAATATAGCGATATTTCCCGAAACAACAATACTTTCGAAGCCTTTATTTTCCAAAAATCGAACCGTTCGATGTATCGCGATCCGGGTTTCGGCTCGTGAAAAATCACAAAATTTCAATATTTTATTTTATAAATCAGCGACTTATGGCCGAAGAGTCCTATTCGCCCGACAAATATACGCAAACCGATACTTTCTCCGCCCTCAGACAACAAAGATAGGCAACAACTCACGACTCGGCTATTGTCATCTCTTCGAATGGTAGTGGGGCTATGTGATGCTCTCCGACTTCCAAAAAATCAAACTGCCTTTCGGCTGATGATAGAACGTGACTGGGATCTCTCCGAACATGCAACCGTAAAAGCGTTGGCTGATGATTGATCCGGCTGTCCTATGGCACGGCAAAAGAGCCAGGAGGAACTCAATCCTCCTGGCCCCGTACTCATTATTAACGCAATAGTATAGTTGCGTTCCAATACATCGAATATACGGGGTCGCGGATAGAGAAACTTTCCTCCGATAGTCGTGTAAGGGATGATTCGCTCGTCCCGATAGGGGTGTAAAGAACGCTGGCTGATACGGAACATCTCACGAACTTCTTCTCCCGTCAGATACACTTCGTGGAAGATCGACGGCCGGTATTCGTCGATCAGACGATCAACCGACTTCAGGGCTCGAGAAACGGCCTTGCGCAACTCTTTATACTCCTCAGAGCTGCGTACCATGAAATCTTCCATTATTTCTCAGGTGTGGCGTGGTGTGAGCGCTCAGCAGACGATGAACATCTGCCTCCTTGATGAAGATTTTGTTACCGATTGCCGTATAAGGGATGATTCCTTGCTGGCGGAAATACTGCAATCCTCGTTTGGTAATGTGCAGAGCTTTACAAACCTCTTCCTGGGTCAGTCACTTGTCCGGTTTATGAGGTGAGCAAAGCGATCGCAGATGAGCGACTCGTTCGCACAGACACTGGATCAGGGAGCGGAGTTCATCATAAGCTCCCGCTTCGATCATTTTACATTCCATATCCGATAAATATTAAGTTGAACAATCCCCGACTAATCGGGCTGAATGCAAAATAAAGCGTTTTTGAGCCGATGGCCATATACTGTCCTACGTAGGCCCTCTGCGGCCGTCCGCTATGCTGAAATGCTGATTCGTCGGATTTGTTTATTTTCCGTATATTTGTATTTCAGAGTTGTTTGACCTGCGAATGATAGTGCAAGGAGATAATCCCGATTCGTTGCCAGATCATTACCTCACAAAAAGAATAGGTTCGTAACCCACAAAGCTATAGGATTGTTTATATAGCGACGAGCCTCCGGCCGCAAGGCCCGCATCTGACGATACCGGTTTGGCAGGCTGTACCCTCCGCCGCCATTTTAACAGTCTCTTAGCCGGGCACAGACTACGACAAGCCCCTGCCGCCGAGAAACACTCACAACATCGTCTCCGGATCGATGGCGCCGGCACGGGTGATATCGAAATCGTAGGTCAGTTTACGACCGTTGTCCGTGGTCACCGTCAGGGTACATTTTTTCTTGCGATCGAATTCCTGCTGGAATTCCCGAGCGGCCGGATGCGCGATGCCGATCGTGCAGCTACTCGGATCACCGTCTATAAGAATACTTTCGCTTCCGTCGCCCCAGACGACCGGAATCCTACGGCAGGCCTCGGTATCGAATGACGGCACCTCGCAGCTACCCGCCAAATCCACGAAAGAGAGTAGGATCATCACCCGAGTTTCAGGCGTTTCGGCATCAGGCCAATAGCAAAGAGAGTACTCAAGAGCAACCTTGCAACCATTGATCTTATAATAGTTGTCGGATATCCGATCATAGTAATCGATCGCATGATCCGCTCTGACATAATGCCATCCGTCGGTTTTGCGCGCCGTATTCCTGCAACCGGCCGAAACGGCAACGAGAAGACCGCAAACCAAATATTTCAATACCTTCATCGAATTGGAAACAAAAAAACGTGGACTTGTTACTTCGTCTACGTTTCGGAAGGTATCGCCAAACACCCTGTAACCAATAAACGAGTAAAAGCCCACGCCGTGAGACGTGAGTATCAACATTTACTCGTGGTTACATCTAAATTTTGGCGATTTTTCCGAAACCCGAATAAAGCTAACGCTTTATATATAATATGTTTTTCTACGATTTATTTACATAGGCGGTTGTTTGCTATTCAACTACAAATATAGGCAGAATTTCGGATATTTCGACGCTTTTTGCTAACTTTGTCCTTATTAGCTTCGAAAAAAATGAAAACCAAGATACTTTTCGTTTGCTTAGGCAATATCTGCCGCTCTCCGGCAGCCGAGCAGATCATGCGCCAGACGGTCGAACGGGCCGGACTGAGCTCACAGATAACGATCGACTCTGCCGGAACCTACGGAGGACATGCCGGCGAGCTGCCCGATCCGCGGATGCGCAGTGCGGCGGCCCGGCGCGGCTACACGCTCACGCACCGTGCCCGAAAACTGCGCGTGGAGGATTTCGAGCGTTTCGACCGCATCGTCGTCATGGACGACATGAACTACGAAACGGTCCATCGCCTGGCCCCGTCGCCCGAAGCGGCACAGAAGATTTTCCGCATGCGCGAATTCTTCCGCCGCTTCGCACACTGGAGCTACGTCCCCGATCCCTACTACGAAGGACACGAAGGCTTCGAACTGGTGTTGGACATGCTGGAGGAGGGGTGCGCGGTGCTGCTCGACGAGATCCGCAGATAGCGGATCAGAAATCGAGTCCGAAGCTGATGCTCCAGGCGTTGCGCAGCCACGTATCTTTCTTGGCGAGCAGGTAGGCGAAGTCCAGCCTGAGGTGGAGAAACCGCACCCCGGCGCCGAAACTCCCGAAGCTCGGGCCGTAGCGCAAGCAGCCGCTGTAATGATAACCGGCCCTGAGCTGCACGAGTTGCATGAGGTTGTATTCGGCGCCGACCGAGCCCTGAAATCCGCGCACGGCTTCAGGAGTGAAGCAATATCCGAGGTCGACGGCCGCAGTAATCTCGTGTGCATCCGACAAATAGGTATCCAGCACCGCACCCGCCGCGAAATTCGTCGGCAGGGTATAGTCGCAACCGCTGTTTATATAGCCGGAGTCCCCGCCGTCCATCTTGGACAATCTCTTGACGAATCCGCCGACGTTGGCCAGCTTGGCACCGACGCGCACGACCGAATAGCTTCCCACATTTTCGAGAGGCCGCGACCACGCCGCACTCAGATCGACAGCCAAGGCGTCGCCGGTGTTGACGTTGTGCTTAAGGTGCTGATAACGTGCGACGAATCCCACAGCCCACCGCTGTCCCAAGCGGCGCGAATAGCCCAGGTCGACGGCCATATCGTGGTTGCCCTTTTCACGCAGGAACTGGCGCCAGCCGACTTGCGCGAGGTTCGTATTGTCGAAGCGCCAATAACCCGACACGGCATAGCAGTCGAAATCCTGCTGTCCGAAATAGGACGAGGAGACCTGCGAAGGCATCTGCGAGAAAACAGCAGTCGAAGGGTTGCCGTAAATGGCGTGCGAACCCGAGAGGGTAGCCATCGACGCACCGCCCATGCCGAGCACCCGTGCATCGGGATTCGGAAGCGTCGCCTCCTGGGCACGCACAGTACCGAGGCTCAGAAGCAAAAGCGGAAGAAGCAGGGATCGTTTCATGGTAGCAAATATAGCAAAAAATATACAACTTCCATTACACGACGACGGTTGGCCCGAAAGTGACCGGCTAAGAACCGGGTTCTATGACCGGCTTTGCATTCTGCAAACCGCAAGGCGTAGTCTTGCCATCTTCGGCGGCCGGCTAAGAGCCGGGATTTAGGATATTTCTCTACAAAAAGCGGTCTGAAAGACCGCACGAGCCGTAGCCTCCCCCGGGTGATGGCTCGCTTCGCTCTCCCCGCAGACACCACCCATCGGGTTTATAATGGGCTCTGCAATCCGCAAACTGCGGCTCTTCGCGCCACCCACGGCGGCGAACCGCCCCTCCAAAATAATCAAAAAAAGATGCGGCCCCGAGAGCCGCATCTTTCCGTGCGAATGGCAAAACCGATTAGCAATTCATCGCGCCGCAGCAGTGGATCACCTGACCGCTGACATACGACGAAAGATCCGAAGCGAGGAAAACGGCGACGTTGGCCACATCCTCGGGCGTACCTCCGCGGCGCAGCGGAATCTGCTTGTACCAGCCCTCCTTGATCTCGTCGGAGAGTTTTGCCGTCATGTCGGTGATGATGAATCCCGGAGCGATGCAGTTCGCACGGATGCCGCGCGGACCCATCTCCTTGGCGATCGACTTCGCCAGACCGATCATACCGGCCTTCGACGCCGAGTAGTTGCACTGGCCGGCATTGCCGCTGACACCGACCACCGACGACATGTTGATGATCGAGCCGCTCTTCTGACGCGCCATGACGGGCGTAACGGCATGGATGAAGTTGAACGCCGACTTGAGGTTCACCGTCAGCACGGCGTCCCACTGCGCCTCGGACATGCGCATCATCAGGCCGTCCTTCGTGATTCCGGCGTTGTTGACCAGGATATCGATCCGACCGAAGTCCTTCATGATGGCGTCGATCACCTCGTGCGTCTGCGCGAAGTCGGCGGCATTGGAAGCATAACCCTTGGCCTTCACGCCCAGCGCGGCGATCTCGGCTTCGGTAGCCTTGCCGTTTTCGTCGATCACCAGGTCCGTAAATGCTACGTCGGCACCCTCCGCAGCGAATTTCAGTGCGATGGCTTTGCCGATACCGCGGGCGGCACCCGTCACGACAGCCACTTTACCTTCGAGTAATTTCATAACTTTCAAATCTTTAAATATAGAGAACGAATATTCTGTTTTTCCGTTTTTGGTCTAAATGACTTCCAAAGTTAAGAAAAATATTTTGAATCGGTCGCCCGGCGCCTGTTTTTCGACAAATTTGCCTATCTTTACGTCCCGAATCGGCGTTCGGGCAAGATCCCGCGCATCCCATGCGCATCCTCGCCTCGACGCGGAACGGACAGGAACCATCAAATCACAATAAAACACCATGAAAAGAGACACCCGTATTTTCGAATTGATCGACGCGGAACGCAACCGTCAGATGCACGGCATCGAACTCATCGCCTCGGAGAACTTCGTGAGCGATCAGGTCATGGAAGCCATGGGCTCGGTCCTCACGAACAAATACGCCGAAGGCTATCCCGCAGCCCGCTACTACGGAGGTTGCGAAGTCGTGGATCAGGTCGAGTCGCTCGCTATCGAACGCCTCTGCCGCCTCTACGGCGCCCAGTACGCCAACGTGCAGCCCCACTCGGGTGCCCAGGCCAACATGGCCGTATTCTTCGCTTGCATGCAGCCGGGCGACACTTTCATGGGACTCGACCTGGCGCACGGCGGCCACCTCTCGCACGGTTCGCCGGTCAACATGTCGGGTAAATATTTCAACGCCGTAGGGTATAAGCTCGACGAACAGTCCGGCACGATCGACTACGACGCCATGGAGCGCCTGGCCGAAGAGTGTCGTCCCAAACTGATCGTCGGCGGTGCCTCGGCCTACTCGCGCGAGTGGGACTACAAGCGCATGCGCGAAATCGCCGACAAGGTGGGTGCGCTGCTGCTCGTCGACATGGCCCACACGGCGGGTCTGATCGCTGCCGGACTGCTCGACAACCCGGTGAAATACGCCCATATCGTCACCTCGACGACCCACAAGACTCTGCGCGGTCCGCGTGGCGGTATCATCCTCATGGGCAAGGATTTCGAGAATCCGTGGGGTCTCACCACGCCGAAGGGCGCCGTGAAGATGATGTCGCAGATCCTCAATTCGTCCGTCTTCCCGGGCATCCAGGGCGGTCCGCTGGAGCATGTCATCGCAGCCAAAGCCGTAGCTTTCGGCGAAGCGCTCGAACCCGAATACAAGGAATATCAGCAGCAGGTGCAGAAGAACGCCCGCGCGATGGCCGAAGCTTTCGCCAAGCGCGGCTACAAGATCGTCTCGGGCGGCACGGACAACCACCTGATGC
>CAXHRY010000003.1:0-148786 GCA_964018965.1 uncultured Alistipes sp. | reverse complement strand
GCCCCTCGACTTGCATGTGTTAGGCCTGCCGCTAGCGTTCATCCTGAGCCAGGATCAAACTCTCCATTGTAAAAAATTTCAATGTATTGTTAGAGCCTGACTACTTCTTTTTTCCTTTAAAGGAAATTGACAGATAAATACTACATTTTTCTCTCAAAATATAACCAGTAATTCAAAGAACCAGTTTAAAAAAGTTTCGCATCTTTAGGTTGCGAAAGGGATTGCAAAGTTAAGAACTTATTTTGTAATCTCCAAATCTTTTTGAAAGATTTTTTTTTCGGACCGTTCTTTTCAGAACTTCGGTGCGATTGGGATTGCAAAGGTAAGTAATCTTTTTCAAACCACCAAATCTTTTTTAAAGAACTTTGCATCTTTCTGAAACTCAGCTTAAAATTCGTTTCGAGCTCCTTTATTGTAAACTCTCGACTTATTCGTAAGAACCGTTGTTTCTCAAATGCGGATGCAAAGGTAGCGACTTTTTTCGAACCTGCAAATATTTCGGCAACTTTTTTGCAAAAAAATTGCATTTTCGTGCAAATTAAGGTCTATACCATATATAATATAAGGCAACACGGGCCTATCTCCCGCCATCGCACGGCGACTGTCCGAAATCGATCGCTCCGAAAAAAGAACGACGACGCCCCTCTCGGGATCGCCGTCGTCTAAAAAAATGCGCCACGAATTACAGCCAACCCCCATTCGAAGCCAGTCCGGCACGCGCCACACAGGCGAATTCGCGCGTCACACTGGTATCGCCGACCAGGGCTGTTACCGTAAACATCGCTGTTCCGGGCTGCGTGCAACGGAATTCGAGCGAGGATCCGGAGATCGACGGCTTGACCGTCATACCGATTTTCGCCATATCGGCCGCGGCGATCTGCACGTCGGTGAGTACGATCGGCGAGTTCGCACCGCCGAAAAAGCGGCTGAGATCGGTCTTCGACGTCCCAGCGGAAGATACGTAGACCGCAGGCGTTCCCTTGATCGCCAACAGAAGCTTGAGCGCATCGATACAACCGCCGCCCATTTTGCCCCGATACGAGGAGAGCGTCATCGTCGTACCGTTGCCGCGCTTCGTCCCGGAGAAGCGATCGTCGATTCCCGTCACCGAACTGAGGAGCAATGCCGTGTATTCCTCGGCCGTATATTGCTTCCCGAGCTGCGAAGCATAAGCCAATCCGAGAGCCGCGACACCCGAGACATGCGGGCAAGCCATCGATGTGCCCTGCATGAATCCGTACCCGTAGTTGCTATCTTTCTTGCGGCCGTCCTGATAATCGATCGCATCGTCGCACAGAATCGTGCTGAGCACCGCCGAGCCGTCGGCATAATAGCCGTTGGTCTGCAATCCGGCGATCAAATCGCCGCCCGGCGCCGTGATATCAACCCACGTACCGTAATCGGTATAGTAAGCCGGCAGGTATCGCCAGTCCATCGACGCTACGGCGATCACGGGCGAGTAGGCCGCCGGATACATTTTCCGGTCGCCATAGATGTCGCCGTCATTTCCGGCGGCGAAAATCGCCAGACCGCCCTTGATCGGGGAATCGGGATTTTTCGTCCCGGCATACTTCACGAAAGTGTCGATCGCGTCGCGCAGGCTCCGGAATGCGTAACCGTTCCACTGGCTGTCGCTCAGCGGATCGCTGTAGCCCCAACTGTTCTGGGCGATGACGGCTCCGTTTTTCCAGGCGTATTCGAACGCCTTGATGTCGGCATCGGGATCCGCCCGGGTGTAATCGTAACCCATGATCTGACACGACATGATCTTCACGCCATTGCCGTTATCGCCGCCAGCGATGCCGCACACGCCGCGTCCGTTGTTGTTCACCGCAGCGATCACGCCCGCCACATGCGAACCGTGGTCGGCATACTCCCACTCGCGGTATGTCGAGTTATATTCGGCCGTGATCCAGTCCAGCTCGGCTTTCTCGTTCCAGAAATTATAGCCATGTTCGTTCGGATTCGTCGGGCTGCTCCAGATATTCGCCGCCAGGTCGGGATGAGTCGTCTGCACCGGTTCGTCGATCACCGCCACGACGATATCCTGTCCGCCCTTGCAGAGCGACCAGGCATCGTAGAGGTTGATATCGGCACCGGCGACCGGTTTATCCACATACGTCGAATATCCGGCCGGACCGCCGTTTTCGTAATGCCACTGCTGCGCAAGCAGCGGATCGTTCATCCCCGGGCCTACGGCACGCGTCGCCGGAATCTGCGCGGCATCCGTATCGCGGAACGGGCGCACGAGACCTTCGCTGAGGGGACGCCGATACTTCGAATCGGGCGTGAATTCCACGATCGCGACACCTTCCTGGCCGGCCAACAGACGCCCCGCCTCGGCCAGCGTCGTCCGTTCGTCGAACCGCACGCGATACCAACGGTTGATTCCCGTATCGTCGTAGGCTGCCTCCCAGTCGGGATCGTAGGCCACGATGCGTTCGAAATACTCCGCACCGATCCGGTCGAGCACTTCATCGATTCCACCGATGCCCGAACGCGTCACGGCACCGCTGCGGGTCTTCGCCGCCTCTACCAGCCGAGCCGCCTCGGGCGTGAGTTTCACCGCCACGGATCCCTGCTGCACGAATTCCGACGTCGGGTCGCCCTCGACAACGGCTTCCGCTTTCCCTTGCTGCTCCGTCGTCTCTTTCGCACAGGCGACGAGCATGACAAGTGAACATGCGATCAAAATTTTCTTCATATCCATCGAATCGTTAAACATACGATACCGGGAAAAGATTCCGCAGCTACGGACCTCCGCAATAGCCGCATCTTCCGACACCCCGTAATCGCCTTCAAAGATAGGATTTTTTACGAAGAAAGCCGCTCCTTCGGGCAAAAAAACGGCATTCCGCCATCGCATCCGTCGCATCGGGGCATCGCCGACCATCGCAGCGTCGCGTCGGGAGACGCTCCCGGGCAGGCATAGATAAACCTTTCTTCGGGGGATTTGCACGCACTCTCGTTTTTTATTCGTATTTTTGTTCCGCAATAACAACATCCGGAAAAAATGAATCTGAAAAAAATATCGCTGCTCGTCATTCTGCTCGTCGTCGCAGATCAGGCGCTCAAAATCTGGGTCAAGACCCACATGCACCTCGACGAATCGATCGTCGTCGTCCCCGACTGGTTCCAACTGCGGTTCATCGAGAACAACGGAGCCGCATTCGGCATGCACATCGCCACGCCGGGCGGTTTCGACTGGGGCAAATTGCTTCTGGGCATCTTCCGCGTCGCGATGGTCGGCGCCCTGGGCTGGTTTATGTGGCACCTGACACGCCGCCGCGACGATACGCCCCGCGGTGTACTCGTAGGACTCGCGCTGATTCTGGCCGGCGCCCTGGGCAACATCGTCGACAGCGCTTGCTACGGGCTTCTGTTTTCGCAATCGACCCCCTATACCGTCTCCGAATTCGGCGGTCACTACGCCGGATTCATGATGGGGAAAGTCGTCGACATGTTCTATTTCCCGCTGTTCCAATGGAACGGCGTGCCGCGTATGTTGCGATTCCTGGTCGACAGCAACAATTATTTCTTCGGCGCGATTTTCAATCTTGCCGACGCATACATCTCGGTAGCAGTCGTTTATCTACTTTTATTCCAGTACAGATTCTTCAACAAATAGATTTTTTTCACAAATTTTGCGACCGAATGCTTGCAAATCGAAAAAAAAGCGTTACTTTTGCACACCGCAATTCCAAAAATGCCCAGGTGGCGGAATAGGTAGACGCGCACGTTTCAGGTGCGTGTGCCGCAAGGCGTGCAGGTTCGATTCCTGTCCTGGGCACTGAAAACCCCGTTGAACGCAAGTTCGGCGGGGTTTTGCTTTTTGAAACCCGACTCGAACCGGTGCCGGCCGCAACCACCGCGCGACGGAGGTCCGCCTTCGCCCCCGGACGCAAAGAACAAGACTCGCAGCCCCATTGAATCCGGCTCTCAACCGGCCCGGCGACTGTGTTCTCGCAGCAAGCATACCACTCATATCTCCGACTCCTATCGGTCGGACAGCAGTTTTCGATCGCAGATCGTAAAAACGTTGCGCTTTTTACTATATTTGCATTGTGGATTATCTCAAGAGCGATATCAAGTTCGTCGGCGGCGTGGGCGAAGCACGCGCCAAACTCCTCGACCGGGAGTTGAATATCCGCACCGTAGGCGATCTGCTCGACCATTTCCCCTTCCGGTATATCGACCGCACACGCGTTTACCGCATCGCGGAGATCGCCGAAGGAGGTCCCACTCTCGTGCAGTTCCGCGCCCGCATCACGGGCGTATCCTATGCCGGAGAAGGACGCCGACGCCGATTCACGGCCTACGCGCAGGACCCCTCCGGACAGGCCGAATTGGTCTGGTTCCAGGGAGTCTCGTGGATCGAGAAACGCATCGAAGTAGGCCGCGAATACCTCGTTTTCGGACGTCCGGCTTTCTACCGCGGACAGCTCCAGATGGCCCATCCCGAGCTGGAAACGATGGAGCAAGCTCTCTCACGCCGTCCCGAAAGCGGCATGCAGGGCATCTACCCCTCGACGGAGAAGATCACGAACCAGCTCGGCACCAAAGGCATGTACCGGATCGTCTGCAACGCCTGGGCCCTGGCCAAGGACCGCATCCGCGAAACGCTGCCCGCCGACGTACGCGACCGCTACGGTTTGATGCCCCTGCGCGAAGCCTACTACAACATCCATTTTCCCCAGTCGGCCGAAGGACTCCGGCAAGCGCAATACCGACTCAAGTTCGAGGAGCTGTTAGGCGTGCAGCTGGGCATCCAGTCGCGCCGGACGGAACGATTGTCGAAAAGCGACGGATTCCACTTCACGAAGGTCGGCGAGATCTTCAATACCTTTTATAAAGAGAAGCTGCCTTTCCCGCTGACGGGAGCGCAGAAACGCGTGATCCGCGAAATCCGCCAGGATACCGTGACGGGATTTCAGATGAATCGCCTGTTGCAGGGCGACGTCGGCAGCGGCAAAACCCTCGTAGCGCTCATGTCGATGTTGTTGGCCGTCGACAACGGATTCCAGGCTTGCATGATGGCGCCGACCGAGATTCTCGCGCGCCAACACTACGCCACCATCGGCCGCATGCTCGAAGGCATGGACGTGAAGATCGCCGTACTGACCGGCTCGTCGAAGGCCCGCGAGCGGAAAACCGCGCTGGAGGGTATCGCCTCGGGCGAAGTAAAGATCCTGATCGGCACCCACGCATTGATCGAAGACCGCGTGCGGTTCGCCGACCTGGGGCTGGTCGTCATCGACGAGCAGCACCGCTTCGGCGTCGAGCAGCGCGCACGGCTGTGGACCAAGAACGCCCGACCGCCGCATATCCTCGTCATGACCGCGACACCCATCCCGCGAACGCTGGCCATGACCCTCTACGGCGATCTGGACGTCTCGGTAATCGACGAGCTGCCCCCCGGACGGCGCCCAATCAAGACCTACCATTACACCGACTCCGCGCGGCTCAAACTCTTCGGATTCATGCGTCAGCAGATCGCCCTGGGACGCCAGGTATATGTCGTATACCCGCTGATTCAGGAATCGGAATCGATGGATTACAAAGATCTTACGGACGGTTACGAAGCCATTTCGCGCGACTTTCCGCTGCCGCAATACGTCACGGCGATCTGCCACGGCAAGATGAAACCCGCCGACAAGGAGGAGTCCATGCGGCAATTCAAGTCGGGCGAAGCACAGATTCTGGTCGCCACATCGGTCATCGAAGTGGGTGTCGACGTGCCGAATGCCACGGTGATGGTCATCGAATCGGCCGAACGTTTCGGGCTCTCGCAGTTACACCAGCTGCGCGGGCGCGTGGGACGCGGCGGCGAACAGTCCTACTGCATCCTCATGTCGGGCGAGAAGCTCTCGCGCGAGTCGCGGGCGCGGCTCGAAGCGATGTGCGAGACGAACGACGGATTCCGCCTGGCGGAACTGGACCTCAAACTGCGCGGCGCCGGCGATATCAACGGCACGTTGCAGAGCGGTATGGCATTCGATTTGAAAATAGCCAATCCTACGGCCGACGTGCAGATCCTCAGCCGCTCGCGCGAAGCCGCCGAGGAGATTCTGGCCGCCGACCCGACCCTTTCGCAACCCGGGCACGAGGATCTGCAAGCCCTGCGGCAACGCTACTCGGGACGCGAAGAGATCGATTTTTCGCGTATTTCGTAATAATAGCCGTTTCGAAAACGTTTTCATAAAAACTCCGCTCCCGATGAAAAAACTCCTTACGACTTTCATCCTGGCGCTCTTCGCCGCCACGGCCGTCGCCCAGCTCTACCACCCGGGCGAGCAACTTTTCTATCGCGTGAGCTACAAAGCGAAGATGTTTCCCAACACCGAGGTCGGCTCGGTCGAGGTGACGACCTGCGAGGAGACCTCGGACGGAGAGACCGTCTACAAGGTCGTCGGCACAGGCCGCACGCTGCCCACCTACCGGTGGTTCTTCAACCTCGAAGATACCTACACGGTACGCATCGACACCGCGACGCTGCGCCCCCTGCGGTTCGACTCCGACCTGCACGAGGGCGACTACACCTTCGAGAGCCACTACCGCTACGACTGGGCCGACTCGCTCGTGCACACCCGCTGGAGCAGCCGCAAGCGCCCCGAACGGACGAAAAGCATGGCCCTGACGCCCGAGAGCATGGACGCCGTATCGCTCTTTTTCGACCTGCGGTCGGCCGAGGCCGAGGATTTCCGCATCGGCGAGCCCGCCACGCTGCAAATGGTCCTCCAGGACACGATCCGCCAACTGCACTACCGCTACCTGGGACGCGAAAACAAAAAAATCCGCAACATGGGACGTTTCAAAACCCTGAAATTCGAATGCCAGCTGGGCACCACCGAGGGATTTTCGTTCACCGACGGCACGATCTTCACAATCTGGATCTCGGACGATGCGAACAAAATCCCGCTCTACATCGAATCGCCGGTCAAGGTGGGCAGCATCCAAGCCTATATTTCGGGTTACAAGGGGCTCAAATACCCACTCACGAGCCGGACGAAGTAAGGTCTTCGGTATTTGTTCGGAGAGCCCTTTTCGGCCGGCATGCCCGGCGGACCACGCCCAGTAGGGTTGAAAAACCGGTCCCATCGCAAAGTTATGGGGCCGTCACCGCAGTTTTTTCGGTTTTATTTCCTACCTTTGTAAAAAATACGCTTTTATGGAAGAGAGCAAAATGGGATACGACCCGTCGGAATTCGACGAGGAGGAGTATTTCCCCCAACCCGAGACAGACAAATCGATCCGCGGATACCGCATCGTCATCATCATCCTTTCGGTGATTCTGGTGGCGCTGTCGATCCTCTACTTCGGAATCCACCGCCAGCAGATGCGCGACAACGAACTGTTGCAGGCCGATCGCGATTCGATCCAGAACGATCTGGGACGACTCATGACCGACTACGAAAATCTGACCATCACCAACGATACGATCTCGGCCAGCCTCAACTTCGAGCGCGAACGGGCCGATTCGCTCATGACACGGCTCAAGAAAGAACGTTCGTGGAACCTGGCGAAGATCAAACAGTACGAAAAGGAGGTCGGCACACTGCGCACGATCATGAAAGGTTACATACGCCAGATCGACTCGCTCAACACCCTCAACCAGAAACTCATCAACGAAAACGTCTCCTACCGCAAAGAGATCTCCTCGGCCCGTCTGCGCGCCGAGATGGCCGAAGAGAAGGCCGCCGAGCTGGACAACAAAGTCAAGGTGGGATCGGTGCTGCGCGCCCGCGATATCCGCATGGCGTCGCTCAACGAGCGCGGCAAACCCGTTTCGCGCATCAAGAACGCCTCGCGTCTGCGCGTGGACTTCGTACTCTCGGCCAACGAGCTGGCCGTACCGGGCGACAAGGCCGTCTACCTGCGCATCACCTCGCCCGACGGCTACGTGCTGACCACCGAGGCGATGCCGACCTTCGAATTCGAAGGCGAACGGCTCACCTATTCGGCCATGCGTGAAATCGACTACCAGAACCAGGACCTCGAAGTGGGTATCTACTTCAACAGTCGCGGATTCTCGGCCGGCACCTACCGCATCGAACTCTACTGCGAAGGCCGCCTGATCGGTCAGACGCAGACGGTGATGAAATAACCGACCGTTCCCGGTCCATGCCGCGCACCCCGGAGCTTCGAGCAGCCGGGGCGCGCTGTTTTCGGGATCGGCTGGGGGCCGTTGCCTGCTCCGGAACGCCGCAGGCGAACCTCCGCCCTGCGGAAGGCTCCGGCTCGCACGGCTCGAAAAGCTGCAGTTCGCAGAACAGTTTTTTGTGTCTATTCCCGATAATCCGCCGCAAAATCGCTATCTTTGCACCGTAGCGGTTCTCCGCGGGGACACCTTCCCGCCGAGTGAAAAGGGAATGCAGTGGAATACTGCGACAATACCCGTTGCTGTGAGTTTCCGCCCGACGAGGGCGTACAGGCCCGTGCGATCTCAGGCCACTGGTCCCGCGAGGACCGGGAAGGCGCACGGGAGGAACGAGTCAGAAGACCTGCCGCTATGTTTCGACGACCGGTCGGCTGCGGGAATACGGCCTCCGGCGAGGAAATCCGCAAAGGGAAGGGGCCCGCTGCAACTTGGCGTCCGAATCCCGATGCGGCTTCCGAAACTTACGATTTTCCGAAATTCGACACATCTTCGTGAAGCGAACCGCACGACATATCCTCGCCGGGGCTCTCTGCCTCACCGCACTCTGCGCCTGTATGAAGTGGGAGCACGGCGATCCCGAGACGTTGCATCTCGATGCTCCCGGACTTTTCATCCTCAACGAGGGCAATTTCCAGTACGGCAACGCCACGCTTTCGTTCTACGACCCCGAAACGCACGCCGTCGAGAACGAAATCTTCTACCGGTCCAACGCCATGAAACTGGGCGATGTGGCCCAGTCGATGACTATGTACGACGGCTTGGGATGGATCGTGGTGAACCGCTCGCGGGTAATCTTCGCCGTCGACCCTTCGACGCTGCGCGAGAAAGGACGCATCACGGGATTCACCTCTCCGCGCTACATCCATTTCGTCGCGGACGACAAAGCCTACGTGACCCAACTCTGGGACAACCGCATCCTGATCGTCGACCCGCAGCGCTTCGCCATCACGGGACAGATCGAATGCCCCGGCATGACGATGGAGAGCGGCTCGACCGAACAGATGGTGCAGCAGGGGAGATACGTCTACGTCAATTGCTGGTCCTACCAGAACCGCTTGCTGAAGATCGATACCGAGACCGACCGTGTCGTCGGCGAACTGACCGTCGGCATCCAGCCTACGTCGCTCGTGCTGGACCGCAACGGCAAGCTGTGGACCGCCACCGACGGCGGCTATCCGGGCAGCCCCTACGGTTACGAAGCCCCGGGACTCTACCGGATCGACCCCGAGCGGTTCGCCGTAGAACTCGAATTCCGCTTCCGGACGGGCGATGCGCTCTCGGAGCTGCAACTCGACGGCGAGGGACGGACCCTCTACTGGATCGACGAGCATATTTGGCGGATGGATGTCGACGCCGAGCAGGTTCCCGCGGAGCCGTGGCTGCGGAGCCGCGAGACGAAATATTACGGGTTGAGCGTCGATCCCCGCAGCGGCGAGGTCTACGTGGCCGACGCGATCGACTACCAGCAGGAGGGCGTCGTCTACCGTTATTCGCCCGAGGGAGAGTTGATCGACAGCTTCTACGTCGGTGTGACGCCCTCGGCGTTCTGTTGGAAATAAACGCAAGACCATGAAACTCCGAATCCTGCTTCTGTCGTTGCTGTCGATCGGCAGTGTCCGCGCCCAGCAGCCGGCCGTCGTGCTGCCCGAAGGGTGGTCGGGCGAAGAGATCGATATCCGCGAAGTGCGGATCGACGGCGTACGGCCCCTCAAGGAGATCGGCATCCGACACACACGGATCGACACCCTCGTGCTGCGAGAGAACATCGCCCTCTCGATGGCCGACGTGCTGACCTTCGGATCGCCCCTCTTCGTGAAGAACCACGGCCGCGCGACGCTCTCGACGGTATCGTTCCGCGGCACGTCGCCCTCGCATACGCAGGTGACGTGGAACGGCATGCGCATCAACTCGCCGATGTTGGGAATGACCGATTTTTCGCTGATTCCGGCCTACTTCATCGACCGCGCGACGCTGTTGCACGGCACCTCGTCGGTCACCGACACGGGCGGCGGACTGGGCGGTGCCATCCGGCTGCGCACGGCGCCCAACGACGAGCGGGGCATCGGCGTGCAATACGTCCAGGGCATCGGGTCGTTCCGCACCTTCGACGAATTCGCCCGCTTCATCTACGGCGACGAGCGCTGGCAGGTCTCGACGCGCGCCGTGCTGAGCACCTCGCCCAACGACTACCCCTACACCAACCGCGACCGCAAGGAGAACATCTACGACGACGAGCACCGCATCGTCGGGCAATACTACCCGCGGGAACGCAACCGCAGCGGCGCCTATCGCGATCTGCACATCCTGCAAGAGGTCGGATACCGCACCCGGGGCGGCGACCGTTTCTCCTTGAGCGCCTGGTGGTTGGATTCGAACCGCGAGCTGGCGGCCCTGACGACCGAATACAGCGACCCTACGGATTTCGAGAACCGGCAGCGGGAGAGGACCCTGCGCGGCGTCCTCTCGTGGGAGCATACGCGCGAGCGATGGAAAGCCGCCGCACGGGCCGGCTACGTCCACTCGCGCCTCGACTACGACTACAGCGCCGACAAAGGCAACGGCACGCTGGAACCCATGATCCGTTCGCGCAGCCGTACGGAGACTTTCTACGCAGAGGCCGAAGGCGAATACGCCCCTTCGCGCTCCTGGCTGCTGACGGGAAGCGTCGCTCTGCACCAGCACCGGGTGCACAGCGCCGACCGCACGATCCTCACCCAGTCGGGCGAGGCGGCCCGCGTGGAGTACGACGAACGCCGGGCCGAACTCTCGGCCGCCCTCACGGCGCGGTGGCGCCCGACCGAACGGCTGGGCATGTCGCTCGTCCTGCGCGAGGAGCTTTTCGGCACGGAGCGCTCACCGATAATCCCGGCCTTTTTCGCCGATTACGTGCTCTCGAAGCAGGGGCAGATCACAGCGAAGGCCTCCGTGTCGCGCAACTACCGTTTCCCGACACTCAACGACCTCTATTTCAAGCCGGGCGGGAATCCCGACCTGCGCAGCGAGAGCGGTTTTTCCTACGAAGGAGGACTTTCGCTCCGCTGCGGGCGCGACGACCACTGGTCGCTTTCGGGCTCGGCGGCGTGGTTCGACCAGCATATCGACGATTGGATTCTGTGGCTGCCGACGACCAAAGGGTTCTTCTCGCCCCGCAACGTCCGCGAGGTCCACGCATGCGGAGTCGAGCTTCAGGCATCGTTCGACCGGAAGCTGGGCCGCGCTTGGCGCCTGGGTCTCGACGGCAACTTCTCGTGGACCCGTTCGGTCAACGAAGGCGACCCGATGAGCCCCGCCGACCGCTCCGTAGGCCGTCAGCTGCCCTACGTTCCCGAACGTTCGGCCTCGCTCGCAGGGCGCCTCTCCTATCGAAGCTGGAGCCTGCTCTACAAATGGTGCCATTACAGCCGCCGGTATACGATGTCGAACGAAAGCCGTTCGCTCACGGGTTATCTGCCGCCCTACTACATGAACAACCTCACCCTCGAAAAGGGCCTCACGCTGCGCTGGGCCGACCTCTCGTTCAAAGGCAGCGTCGAAAACCTCTTCGACGAGGAGTACCTCTCGGTGTTGTCGCACCCCATGCCCGGCATCCACTTCGAAATCTTCCTCGGCATAAAGCCGAAATGGGGAAAAAGAATTTCCCGATAAACCGGCTTCGGGAATACTCGCATCGAAAACGCAGCCGCCGAAGACACGACGACAAAGACGTCGGACTTTCGGCGAAACACGTCGCTGCCCGCAGCCCGAACGAACGATTGCGATCCGAAAACTTGATACATTAAGGCATATATCGGGGAAGTTTATTATCTTTGCTGTCTAAAAATCGCATAAACGGTGAGTATGCCCTTCGAAATACTGGAAGTGCTGTTCCGCGGCATCTGCGTGGGTGTGGCCGCCTCGATCACGGTCGGCCCCGTCGCGGTGCTGTGCATCCAGCGGACCCTCTCGAAAAACCGTCGTTCGGGCATCGTCTCGGGGCTCGGCGTCGCATGCGCCGACACGTTCATGGCTATGGCGGCGCTGTTTTTCTACTCGATGCTTCAGACGCAGATCGAGCAGTACAACACGCTGTTGCGGGTCCTGGGCGGCATCTTCGTGGTGATCGTCGGCGTCTATATCTTCTCGCAGAATCCCGTTCCGCAGATTCGCCGCAACCGAGCCGGCAAAACCTCGCTTTGGCAGGATTTCGCTTCGATCTTCGGACTCACGATCGCCAACTTCATCATGGTCATCCCCTATATCCTGGCCTTCTTCGCCGTCTTCAAGATTTCGAGCGTCGACATGGCAGGCGTCGGATTCGGAGGACTGCTGCGCGCCGTGTGTACCATCGCCGGATTCTTCGGCGGATCGTTCGCCTGGTGGACGCTGCTGGCCTGCGTGCTCAACCTGTTCCGCCGTCGGTTCCGCCCGCGCCACATGCTGACGATCAACCACGTCGCCGGACTGTTGATCGGCATTCTGGGTATTTACACGATACTTTCCACCTTTTTTGATATATTCCCCAATGTCGGACACTGAATCCAAAATCATAATCGCCGTCGACGGATTTTCGTCGTGCGGTAAAAGCACTTTCGCCAAAGCCATCGCGGCACGCCTGGGTTATATCTTCATCGACACGGGCGCCATGTACCGCGCCGTGACGCTTTACGCCCTCCGGCACGGTGCCATCCGTTCGGGCATGGTCGACGAACACGCTGTCGTCGCACTGCTCGACCGCATAGACATCACCTTCCGTTTCAACCCCGAGCGCGGCGCCAGCGACATCTACGTCGACGGCGACCTGGTCGAGGGCCAGATCCGCACCATCGAGGTCAGCAACTGCGTGAGTGCCGTGAGCGCCATCCCCGAGGTGCGCCGCAAACTGGTAGCCATGCAGCAGGAGATGGGCCGCCGCCGCGGCGTGGTGATGGACGGACGCGATATCGGCACGGTGGTCTTCCCCGACGCCGAGCTGAAAATCTTCATGACGGCCGATCCTGCGGTCCGTGCCCGCCGCCGCTACGACGAACTTACGGCCAAAGGCGAACAAGTGACCTTGGAGGAGATCGAACGCAACGTGCGCGAACGCGATGCCGCCGATATGAGCCGTGCGATCTCGCCCCTGCGCCGGGCCGACGACGCCATCGAACTGGACAACAGCCACATGACCGTCGACGAACAGATGGAGTGGCTGATGCGCGAATTCAGACTCCGCAGCCGACGCTGACGATGCACATCGAAATCGACGATAAATCGGGTTTCTGCTTCGGCGTAGTCCGGGCGATCACGGAGGCCGAGAAGGCTCTCGCCGAAGGCGGTACGGTCTATTCGCTGGGCGATATCGTCCACAACCGCATCGAGGTGCAGCGACTCGAAGGGCTGGGCCTTCGCACCGTGACCCATGCCGACCTGCCGCGGCTGCGCGGCTGCCGGCTCTTCATCCGGGCCCACGGCGAGCCGCCCACGACCTACCGCGCAGCTCGCGAACTGGGCATCGAGGTGATCGACGCCACGTGTCCCGTCGTGGCGGGATTGCAGCGGCGCGTCGTCCGCGCTCACGAGGCGATGCGACGCGTCGACGGCCAGGTGGTGATCCTCGGCAAGCGGGGCCACGCCGAGGTAGTGGGACTCGCGGGTCAGGTCGAAGCCCCGACGACAGTGATCGAAGGGCTGCAAGACCTCGACGCCATCGACTTCGCACGGCCCGTCTATTTCCTTTCGCAGACGACGCAAAGCATCGCCCTGTTCGAACGCCTGGGCGAGGAGATGCGCCGCCGCGCGACCGATCCCGCAGCGGTCCACCTCGACGATACGATCTGCCGCCGCGTCTCGAACCGCGAGCAGCATTTGGCCGATTTCGCCCGTCGCTTCGACACGGTGATCTTCGTTTGCGGCCGCAAGTCGTCCAACGGCAAAGTCCTCTCCGAGGTATGCCGGGGTGCCAATCCGCAGACCCATACCGTCGAGGAGGCCTCCGAGTTGCGACCCGAATGGTTCGCCGGAGCGCAGTCGGCGGGCATCTGCGGCGCCACGTCGACCCCCAAATGGCTCATGCAGCGGATCGCCGACGCGATCGCCCGCGATTACTCCTCCCTGAAACCTTAAAACCACCGCATTATGAAATACTTCGTTCGTGCCGCAAAATATTTCGTCGCCCTGTGCGTTCTTTGTTTGGCGCTCATGGCGCTGATGATCGTCACCGGAACCTCGGCCCTATCGTTGGACGACACGCTCTACGCAGCGCTCCACACGACGCGCTTCGCGAAGATGTTCGGGGCGATTCTGCTGCTGGCAGCCTTCTATCCCCGCTTCGGCTTCATCGTGCGGGAGGTCGAGGGCGACATGGAGGAGCACCGCGAACAAATCCTCAACGCCATGCGTTCGGCAGGCTTTTCGCTGTTGCGCGAGGAGGAAGGAAAAATGATCTTCCGGGCCGATACCCTCCTGCGCAAAGCGATGCTGCTTTTCGAGGACGAGATCGAAGTGACGCAATACGGACAATGGATCCGTCTGGACGGCATCCGCCGCGGCGTAGCCCGCGCGGCCTACCGGCTGGACGCTTATCTGACGATGGTCAAACGCAATGAATAAAAGACGCAACATACTTGCCGCTACGGCGGTGGCGGCAATCTTCGGACTGCTGCTGTGCGCCGCCCGGAACGATTTCGGGCTGGGCCGCAATATGGAGATCGCGATCAACATGATGCGCGCGCTCTCGCTGGAATACGTCGACGAAGTGGACCCCGACAAACTGATGGAGGGGGCGGCCGACGGCATGGTCCGCGACCTGGATCCCTACACCGAATTCATCCCCGAGCAGCGGATGTCCGAATTCGAGTTGCTCACCACGGGCAAATACGGCGGCATCGGCTCGCTCATCCGCAAGCGCGACGAGTGGGTCGTGATCGCCCAGCCCTACCAGCATTCGCCCGCCGACCGCGCCGGGCTGAAGATCGGCGACCGGATCGTCGCCATCGACGGCAAATCGGCCGAGGGCTTCACCACCGAGCAGGTCTCGGCACGTCTCAAAGGCGAACCGGGCAGCAAGGTCCGCGTCACGGTGCGCCACCTCGACGGTACGGAGGAGACCGTCGCGATCACCCGCGAGCGAATCGCCATCCCGGGCATTCCCTATGCCGGATGGATCGGCGAGGGGATCGGCTACATCCGCCACAACGACTTCACCGAAGGGTGCTACGAGGAGATGCGCGCCGCCATCGAGCGGCTCCGCGCCGAGGGCGATTTGCGGGGACTCGTGCTGGACTACCGTTCCAACGGCGGCGGCATCATGCAGGAGGCGGTGAAGATCCTCTCGATGTTCGTACCCAAAGGCACCGAGGTAGTCAGCACCAAGGGGCGTACCGACTCCTCGAAACAGGTCTACCGTACCGAATCGGACCCCATTCTGCCCGACCTTCCGCTGGCGGTGCTCATCAACGGCAACTCGGCCTCTGCGGCCGAAATCGTCTCGGGAGCCTTGCAGGACCTCGATCGCGCCGTGCTGATCGGTCAGCGCAGCTTCGGCAAGGGACTCGTGCAGTCCACCCGCCCGTTAGGCTATAATACGATGGTGAAGCTCACCACGGCCAAATATTACATCCCCTCGGGACGCTGCATCCAGGCCATCGACTACACCCACTCGCAGGAGGGTTCGGTGCAGACGGTTCCCGACTCGCTGATCTGTGAATTCACGACACGCGCCGGACGCAAGGTCTACGACGGGGGCGGCGTGATGCCCGACATCCGCACCGAGCCGCAGTATATCTCGCGCTTCGCCATGACGCTCTACGCCCTGGGATTCATCGAAGATTTCGGCGACGAATACATGCGCCGCCACGCCGGGGAGCGTATCGATGCGAAGAATTTCACGATCTCGGAGGCCGACTACGACGCTTTCCGCGAATTCATGAAAGATAAGAAGGTGCCCTACGAATCCGATACGCGCCGGGCGCTCAAAAGCCTGAAAAAAGCCTCGGAAGACGACCGCTTCGAAGAGCTGACCCGCCGCTTCGAGGAACTCGAAGCGGAACTTCGGGACGACACGCAGACCAATCTGGAGACCTACCGCACGCAGATCGTGGAGTCGATCGAGAACGACATCGTGCTGCGTCACGCCTATACCGCGGGGGTGATCGAACACTCGCTGCCGGGCGACGAGGAGGTCCGCCGTGCCGTCGAGGTGCTGCGCGATCCGGAGGAGTATCACCGCATCACGACGATGCTCGACACGGCTCGCAAATGATGAAACTCCGGCGCGACATATTCTCGTTCCGCAACCGCGTGGCGGTGATCGTCGTGGGGGTCGTACTGGGCTGCACTTCGCTGCTCTACACCAACAACATGGCCCGCAAACTCAAGGAGAAGGAGCAGCACGACGTCGCGCTGTGGGCCCACGCCATGGAGCGCGTTAACCGCGACGTGCAGGGCGGCACGATCCAGGTGCAGGATCCGATGGTCGAGGATCTGATTTCGAACAACAACAACATCCCGTTCATCATCACCGATCAGGACCTCACGGTCATCAGTTCGCACCTCATTCCGGACAAGATCATCGACCATCCCGACCGGCTGCGCCGGCAAATCGACCGCTTCACGGAGGAGAACCCGCCGCGCATCGTACGGTTCTGGTGGAACCCCGACCATTACCACATCATCTTCTACGGCAAATCGGCGCTGCTCAAGTCGCTCTATTACTTCCCCTACGTGCAGATCCTGGTCATCATCGCCTTCATCGCCCTGGGGTATATCGCCTTCCGCTCGTCGAAACACGACGAACAGAACCGCGTATGGATCGGTCTGGCCAAGGAGACTGCGCATCAATTGGGAACGCCCACCTCGTCGCTCTTGGGATGGATCGAATTCCTGCGCACGCAACCCGTGGACCAAAGCGCCGTGGAGGAGATGAACAAAGACCTGGCCCATCTGATGAAGATCACCGACCGGTTCTCGAAGATCGGCTCGGAAACGCCTCTCACCCCGGCCAACATCAACGAAACGGTGGGCGACACGGTCATGTATTTCCGCAAGCGCATCCCGCGCAACGTCACGCTCGACTACAACGGACTGGCCATCGCCCCCGTGCAGGCCGACATCAACGCGGCGCTGTTCGAATGGGTCGTGGAAAACCTGCTGAAGAATTCGCTCGACGCCCTGCAAGGCCACGGGGCCATCGCCGTAAGAATTTCATCGGACGAACAGCACGTCATGATCGACGTGAAGGATACCGGCAAGGGAATCGCCAAAAACAATTGGAAACGGATCTTCGAACCGGGTTTCACGACCAAAACCCGCGGCTGGGGCCTGGGTCTCTCGCTCTCGCGCCGCATCGTCGAGGAGTACCACAAAGGTAAGATCGCCGTAACCGATTCAGAAATCGGCAAGGGCACCACGATTCGCATCACGCTCAAACGCAGCTATGCCGGATGAGTGCACTGCGACCATACGACCTGCCGGCCGATACGCCGGGCACAGCCCCGACGGACGCGCAGGGCATGCCACCCGCGGATTCATCGGGCATGGCACCTGAGGGCGCGCAGGGCACGGCTCCTGCGGATTCATCGGGCATGGCACCCGCGGATTCACAGGGCTTGGTTCCGGCCGATTCTCTCGCCGCGGAGTCGCTATTCACGGATTTCGGACTCCCTGCGGCGCTCCCCGCCGAGCCCTCTCCGTGGCGCGATACGACGGTACGGGCCGTCTTCGGTGCCGAATCCGCCATCGTCATTCCCGGCCGACTGTCCGTGTCGCAAACAGCGTCGCTCACCGACAACCCCGTCTTCCAGGGTTTCGTATTGCTCCTGGCGGCTACCTATGCCATGCTGCTCTACCGCAACCTGGCCGACGTAGGAGTACTGCTCGACCGCGTTTCGCGCGACCGGGCATCGGCCAAACGCCTCTCCGAGGAGTCCGGTGCGAGCGGTTTTTCGCGCTTCCTGCACATCGCTACCGCCATCGGCATGCTTTTCATGGGTGTCATGGTCGTCAAATACGGCGACTCGCTGCTGCCCCGCACCCTCTCCGACGCCTTGTCCCACGGTGCCGTCGTAGCACTGAGCCTCTCGGTCACACTGGTTTGCGTCGCCGTCGCGGCATTTCAGACCGGAGCGCTGCGTTCGGCCGGAGCGCTGGTCCTCGCACAACCCTTCGTCTCGCAGTTGCTGCTGCTCAAACGCACCTACTTCTCCCTGGCGGTGATCGTCACCTCGCCCGCCCTGCTGCTCTTCGCGCTCTGTCCGCGCGGCACGGGCGACGTATGGTTCTGCATCATCGTCGTCGAATTGCTCGTTACGGCCGTCTTGTACCTCAGAGAGACACTCAATCTGTTTCTTGCCAAAAAAGTTTCGATTTTGCATTGGTTTTTGTACCTTTGCACCGTGGAAATCTTCCCGATCAGCCTCTTGTGGCTCCTCGTGGCAAGATAGTATGAGAAACAATCCCTAAACTCCGAAACTTTGAAAGTCAAGCACGTATTGGTTTCGCAGCCGAGGCCTGCAATCATCGAGAAATCTCCGTTCTACGAACTGTCCCAGAAATACGACGTGGAAATCACCTACCAACCGTTCATCCGCGTGGTAGGCGTTTCGCTGAAGGAATTCCGCGCCCAGCGCGTCGAAATACTTACGCATACGGCCGTAATCTTCACCTCCCGTACCACGGTCGACAGTTTTTTCCACATCTGCGAAGAGGCCCGCATCACCGTTCCGGAGAATATGAAATATATTTGCCAGACGGAGGCCGTAGCGCTTTACCTGCAAAAGTATATCGTCTACCGTAAACGTAAAATCTCTTTCGCCGACGGATCTTTCACTTCGTTCGTCGAGCTGATTATCAAGCATAAGGATGAAAAGATGCTGCTTGCCCTCAGCGAGCCGCACAAACCCGAGTTGCCGGAAACGATGGTCAAGCTCAAACTTCCGGTCGATCCGGTCGTCCTGGCCCGTACGGTGGCTGCGGACCTGAGCGGCGTGAAGCTCGCCGATTACGGATTGCTGGCGCTCTATTCGCCGACCGACGTGAAAACCCTCGTCGAAAACTTCGATACGAATGATCTGCCGCCCGTGGCAGTCTTCGGCGAAGGAACGCTGCGCGCTGCGCTCGACGCCGGAATCACGGTGCTGGCCAATGCACCGACCCCCGCGGCTCCGTCGATGGTCAAGGCCATCGATCTCTATCTGGACAAGGTGCGCAAAGGCGAGGATATCGCTCCCGTAGAACTCCAGACCGACACGGAGAAGGAGGAGTTCATCCGCAACCAACAGCACAAGCTGGCCAAGAAGAGCCGGGCACGTCGTCCGGCCGCCGAAACCCGCAAATAATATCGATCATGACGACGGATCGATCGCTCCCTCGTTCGCAACGGCTCCGCTCGCTCGGAGCCGTGCGCCGTATTTTCGCCGAAGGCGAAAGCGGTTTCGTCTTTCCGTTCCGTTACGTGTGGTACGTCGAGACGGACAGCGAACAGTCGGTCGAGGTACTCTTCTCGGTGCCCAAGAAATTCCACAAACGGGCCAACAAACGCAATCTGCTGCGCCGCCGCACGAAAGAGGCATATCGCCTGCAAAAACAACTGCTGACCGAATGTTCCCGCTCCATGAACCTCGACCTGGCGCTGATCTACTCCTCGAAAGAGGAGCTTCCCTATAAAACCATCACGCATGCCGTACGCAAAATTCTGGCAGCGGTCTCGGAAAAGCTTTAAACGACTCTGCGCACTGCCGCTGATTCTCGTCGTACGCTTCTATCAGCTCTGCATTTCGCCCTTCACGCCTCCCGCATGCCGGTTCACGCCGACCTGCTCGCAATACGCCCTGGAGGCATTGCGCAAACACGGCCCGCTCAAGGGCGGGTGGCTCACGCTACGGCGTCTGGCGCGCTGCCATCCCTGGGGCGGCAGCGGCTATGATCCCGTACCGTAACAAAAACCAGGCGGGCGACCCATGTCGCCCGCCCTTCGTTGCGTCACTCGAAATATCATGCGCAAATATAGATAATAAATCTCACCCGAATTCTCCGACTCCGAATCATTCGGCTTTTTTCAACGTTATGCACAAAAATGTCGTCGCGACGGCTCAAGACTGGGTGTCGATAGTGTCCTTGATCTCGGAAAGTTCGACCAGCTTATTGACGATGGCGTAGATCGTAAGACCCGCCGCCGAATGGATCTGCAATTTGGCGGCGATATTGCGACGATGGGTGATGACCGTATGCGCCGAGATACAGAGTCTATCAGCGATCTGCTTGTTAGTCAATCCTTTGACCACGCAGACGATAATCTCTTTCTCGCGCGAGCTCAAAGCTCCGGATTTCGGATTACGCGGACCTTCGGCGGCGAGACGCTCGACGGCCGGGATGAAAATCTCGTCCTCGACGGCGTTGTGCGACGCAAGTTCGCGCTCGCAGGTGAAGATATCGAACAAGACGTCGTTGAGCTCGTTCGTACCGCCCGCAGGGTAGTATTTGATGATGATATTCTTCAACTCGCGCAACCGCGACTCCACTTGGTCGTGGTGACGGCGGAAAACGTCGATCGAATAGGCATCGTTCTTTTCGCCCGCGAGCAACGACTCGACATAGGGAAATACGGTCTTCTCCTCGTAGGACATATGGCGCTCGACCTCGGCTGCGTATTCGTCGAAATAACGCATGATGGCGAACGACACGTCGCTCAGGCTGCAATCGACCGCTTCGATGAGCTTGCGGCGAATGGCCGGGAGGCGGAAGCCGAGGAAATAACCGTGCGAAGTGTGGAGATAATCGGTCAGCGATCGCACCGACACGGCACCCGGATCGGTCCCGGCGCCGTAATTCATCAACAAATTGACTACGGCGAGGAACGTTGCGGCGTCGACCTTGTTTTCGCTGCAAACCTCGGCGATCGTCTTGTCGCCGAATCCGAGCGATATGCCGAAGCGGCTCATGACCTGCAACACGGGATAACGGTCGCACACCAGATCGCACATACGGTCTTCGCCCGTATATCCGCCGTTCTTGTATCCGCTGGGATAATCTTTCATGGGGTCGTGAATTTCGTTTTATCGCGATGCGAAGCCCTTGTCGTCAAGGCACTCGATCGCATATGCAAAGTTAACACGGAAGCATCGAAACGCGCAATACCCAAATCTCGGTATCCTTTCTACCGGCTGGCGATATCGGCATAGGTCTGCTGCAAGATCGTGCGGCCCGTTTCGAGCAACTCGGGGGAGGAGGCACGAATCGCTTCGTCCGCCGTGGCGTCCCAGATCGCCTCGCCGTCGGCTGCGACTACGCCGAAACCGTCGTTGAAAGCGTAATAACCGAATTTCGGCCGCTCGGGGTCGAAAATATCCTTGCTGAAGTCGTAGTCGTCGTGCGCGACGCCCAACTGCGCGAGCAGCGTGGCGCACAGATCGATCTGCGAAGCATAGGCGTCGACGGTCCGCGGCTCGGCGACGGCGCCGCCCGTCCAGATCATCGGAATCCGGTGGCGCAGCGGCTCGTTGTAAGCCAACGTCCGGGGATAGGGATAGCCGTGATCCGCGACCAACACCACCAGCAGATCGTCCCACGCAGGCGACGCCTTCCAGCGGTCGATCATGCGCCCGACGCATTCGTCGGAGAAGGCCATCGCATTGAGAATCTTATCGTCGAACTTCGCATAGGGCACCTCGAAGGGCTCGTGGCTGCTGAGCGTCAGCAGCCCGGCGAGGAACGGCTCCCCGCGCTCGCTCAAGGCGATCACCCGCTCGGCGAACCAGTCGCAAACCACGCGGTCGTCGTAACCCCACTTTCCGGTCGGAGTATCGAAGCGCAAGTCTTTCTGCCAGATAAGCTCCTGCCATCCCGTCGCATACATGTACGATGCCTGGTTGGTGAAATTCAGATCGCCGCCGTAGGCGAAACTCGTCGCATAGCCTTCGCGCCCCAGCGACTTCGCCATCGAGGGGAGCGACCGGTTTTTGGCCGGAAGCTTCATGATCGACATGCGCGTCTGGGCCGGGAATCCGCTCAGAATGGCCACTTCGCCGCGGTCCGTGCGGAACGAGTTGGCGAAAAAGTTTTCGAACCAGACACCCTCGCGTTTCAATTGCTGCATGGCGGGCATGACGGGGCATCCGTCGATCTCGGTGTCCATGATCGTGCGGGCGAAACTCTCCAGGATAACAATTACCACATTGGGCCGCTCTACGGTGAGGAGCCGCTCCGCGGGACCTCCCCCCGCCGCATTGCCGCGCAGGGCGTCGAAGCGTTCGGCGAGGGTCTCTGCGTCATAGAAAGCGTATTGGTCGGCGTAATCTTTCCGGTCGCCCAACGATGCGAGGAACGAGAAGACGGGATTCGTGGCAGCGTGGTTGAGAAACATCGTCGGACTGAAGTAGACCTTCGAGACGTTGGCCACCGACGTCCCCGTACCTCCGCGGATCGCCAGGAAGTCGAAGCCTGCGAGCATCACCATCGCGATCGACCCGACGAGGGCCGTCAGGCGCGGCAACGGCTCTGCGTCGAACAGCCTCGCGACACGTCGGTAGAGAACGATCATCGCCCCGCCGTAGAGCACGAAAAGCAACGTGTGGAGCACGCCCGTGGCGAGGTCGACGCTCGCCGCGGCCTCCCTGGGATCGGCTAAGTAGATGAGAACCGTCGCGTCGAGCCGGAAACCCCAATGGGCATACAGTCCGAGGTCCAGCGCGACGACGGCCGCCGCGAAGAGCGACACGATCGTGAAATAGACTGTCAGCAGACCCCGCCAGAAGCGCTCGGGAAGTCGCACCCATAGCGTCGCAAGTTCGGCCAGGATCGGCAGGGCCGTGACATACCCGGCGACGGTCATGTCGAGCGACAGCCCGTGCCACATCGTGCGGCACCAGGCGCCGAATCCCTCCGCTGCCGCCAACTCGGCGTAGCGGATCAGAAACAGCGGCTTCTGCACCGCCATCATCGCGACCGTCGCGACAAAGACCGCGACGGGGAAAAGGATTTTCTTTTTCATCTCTCGCAAAGGTACGCAATTGTCGGCAGACAGCGCCCCGGCGGGTCGTTTTTTTAACCTTCCGACCATAAGGAATATTTTTGAGTCCGGATATTGCATAGCAACGAATATTTTCCTATTTTTGCCGAACAGCACCACAGAAACGATCGGCATCGTCGTCATTCTACCCTTACCATATTTTCGATTCTGCAACCTCGCACATTGCATCCGAAAGGCTCTTATGGGCGCTGGATTCCGGGGAGGGTCGGATTGATAAACACAGCGGAACGCCACGAAATACCGACGGTCTCAAGTAAAGTCAGAGCCCGAAAACCGGCAAGCATAAATCGTATATAGCCACCAAAAGATCACCGTTATGAAGAGACTCGTTTTGACCTGCATGGCCGCTTTGGCAGCTGCTTCCTGCGACGACGCGCTGTCCGAAAAACCGCTGCCTACGGGCTATCTGTTGCGGTTCACCGCCGCAGTCGACGCCTATCCGACCCTGCCGGTGGATTCGCTCCCCGGGGGAAATATCGGCCTGCTGGCCGTCGGCAGCAGCGGCAGTGTGAAAGGGCGTATTCCAGAACTTCCGAACAGATGGCAGCCCATGAATTTCGACGCACAATTCACCGGGAAAGCCAATCCCGGGGATATTTTTTATGCCTATTATCCCGACACGAAGCAGCAGGATCGGGCATCCACGACCGTGCGGCTGTCGATTCCCTCCCGGCAGACGCAGCCCGCAGGCGGAACCTTCGACCTTGCGGCCAACCCCATCGTCGCCCGGCCCATCTTCTGCGAGGAGAACATCGAGATCGGCGAATGGCATTTCCGGCAATTGGGGTCTACCATGGCATTCGATATTTTCAGTTCCGACCCCGAACAGAGCCGGGAGTCGATCCTGTCGGTGACCTTCACGGCCGACTCACCGGCCGCCGGGGAGTTCGATTTCGATCTGACGCAATCCGGCGCCGAGTCGCTCCCCGCGATCTCGGGCTACACCGCTAAGAGCATCACCGTGCAGCTTGCCGAGCCGCTTATCGTGGGTTCTTCAGTAAACGAGGCGACGAGGGTCTGCATGGTCGCCGCACCGGGCGTATACAACGGCACGGTGACGATCGAGACCGATCGGGAACACTACGAACTGCCGCTGCGCCAGGATATGGACCTGCGCCGTGCGCTGGTGCGCGAGATCGGCATCGACCTCGCGTCGTCCAAAGTGACCGATCGCGAAGACGAACTGGACACGTGGCTCAAAGAGGAGTTCACGGCGCCCTATTACATGGAGGTGCTTTACCGCTGGAGTGACGTGGAGCCCTACGCTTCGATCGCCTCCATGCGCCTGGTTCCCGTGGATTACGGCCTCGTGGAACCCCTGATGACCGCGTTGCGCAATAGCTGGATCGAGCCCTTCGACCAAGCCGCAAACCGCTATTTTCTCCGAAAGCTGGGACCGCGGCGGCTCGTGCTGGTCGATGCGCTGGAATGCCCGCCCGGGGTTGTCCGCTACATCGAGTCCGAGGACACGATGCTGCTGAACGTCCGGGGCCTCGACCCGGCGGACGAAGCCATCCTGCGGGAGGTACTGCGGTCGATTCTCTGCGAACTGGCCCATACGCTCCGGAAGGAGTTCGCATTCGACAAGACGTTCGGAGATATCAGCCGCGACTACTACGGCTCGGGATGGCAGGAGTTCGACCGCGAGACGGCGGCGGAGAACCGCTACCCCCGATCGTGGGCCTTTGGCTTCGTGCGCAACGCCGCGATGAACAGCCCCGAGGACGATTTCGCGGAGATGTTCTCGACGATCTGTGCCTACGGCAAGAACTGGTTCGACGAGCAGGTCTGCGGCGCAGCCGAGGATTCCGCAACCAATCCGCATGCGCTGGCCGACCTGCAAGTCAAACTCGCCCTCGTCGAGTCCTACATGCTCGACATATGGGGTATTCGGCTGTTCGACGATCCGGCCGACCCGCGCCGCAAAGGGTTGGAGAATGCCATAAAGGAGGCGATCGCCGAGACTATCAAGAATTATTTTGCTGCAAGCAGCGATCCGAAGGATCGCGCGAGCCGTAACCTTCCCTGGGGCCCGGCTAAGAACCGGGGTTTAACGGGAAAATAGCAGCAAATCCGGCTTTTTGCTGTCGTCTGTCCCCGGGCTCATGCGGGTCGCAACCTGCAAAATGCAAGGCTCGGCCTTGCCATCTTCGGCGGCAGGGGGCGTCACGATGAAATATTCTCGCAAACTGCAACTTGCAAAAAGCCCCCAGCGTCCCGTCAAAGGTCGCTGGGGGCTTTGGTACATATATTTACACGCTCAAATCTTCTCACCATAAGCCAAATCGCCCGCATCGCCGATGCCGGGAACGATGTAGCTGCGCGAGGTGAGCTCCTCATCGACGGCAGCGCACCATACGGTGGTCGTCTGGTGGGGCATGTTCTTCACCACGTAGTCTACACCCTGCTCGCTGGCGATGACGGCAGCGACATGCGTATGGGCCGGCGTGCCGCCCCGCTCGCACAAGGCGTTATAAGCCAACACGAGCGACGAACCCGTCGCCAACATCGGATCGACCAGCAACAGCGTCTTGCCCTCCAGGTCGCCGCACGAGATATATTCGACCTTCACGGTGAATTTTCCGTCTTTCGTACTCTTGCGGTAGGCCGAGACGAAAGCATTCTGCGCATCGTCGAAATAATTGAGAAAACCCTGGTGGAAAGGGAGTCCGGCACGCAGGATCGTCGCGATGACCAGCTTATCGTCGATCATCTCCACGGCGGCTTCGCCCAGCGGCGTGGCGACCACGCGGGTTTTATAGGCGAAAGTGCGGGAGATCTCGTAGGCCGTGATCTCGCCTATGCGTTCCAGGTTGCGACGGAACCGCATCGAGTCCCGCTGGATTTCGCGGTCGCGAATCTCCGCAATGAACTTGTTCAGCACGGTGTTCTGCTGCGAAAGGATGTGTACAGTCATATCGGGTTAAGGTTTGATGGCTATGTATTACCCTTGCGATTTTCCGACCCCGATTTACATCCCGGGCGGTCGAAGCCTCGCGGCTCCTGGCCGCGTTCCTAAATCCGACCCGCCCCGAAATCCCCTCCTCGGAGGGGGCTTCGGGTGCGACCCGCAAGGTTACAGGTCCGAGAATACCGAAAGGGGATTATCGTATCTAATTGGCAACGTTTGAGGTAAACTTTTTAGTAAAGGAAATTGTTGAACGGATAGCGTCCGGCGTGTATCTCGCGCACCATGCCGTAAAGGTCCGTGCGGAATTTTTCCAGATTGGTCCTGGCAAGGGCCGAGAGGAAGATGCACGGGGTGTTGGCCCGGGCTATCCAACTGCGTTTGAGCTCCTCCAGCGAGATATTCTCGCGCGTCGGCGGAGTCAGATCGTCGGCATCTTTTTCTATATAGGTGTAAGCATCGACCTTGTTGAAAACCAGGTAGACGGGTTTGTCTCCCGCGCCGATCTCCTGCAAGGTCTGTTTCACCACGGCGATCTGATCCTCGAACTGCGGGTGCGAAATATCCACCACGTGGATCAACAGATCCGCTTCGCGCACCTCGTCCAACGTCGATTTGAACGACTCGATCAACTCCGTGGGGAGTTTGCGGATGAATCCCACCGTATCGGAGAGCAAGAAAGGCAAATTGTCGAAAACCACCTTCCGGACGGTCGTATCGAGCGTCGCGAAGAGTTTGTTCTCGGCGAAGACCTCGCTTTTGGAGATCAGATTCATCAACGTCGATTTCCCGACGTTGGTATATCCGACCAATGCCACACGCACCAGCGCACCGCGGTTCGAACGCTGCACGGCCATCTGGCGGTCGATCTTCTTGAGTTCCTCCTTCAGCTTGGCGATGCGGTTGCGGATGATACGGCGGTCGGTCTCGATCTCGCGCTCTCCCGCACCGCCGCGGGTTCCCGTACCGCCGCGCTGCCGTTCGAGGTGGGTCCACAGGCCCGACAATCGGGGCAGCATATATTCGTAGTTGGCCAGCTGCACCTGCGTCTTGGCGTAGGCCGTGCGAGCCCGCGAAAGGAATATGTCGAGAATCAGACGCGTGCGATCGAGAATCCGGCAGGGCATGGCTTTCTCGATGTTGCGCGTCTGCGAAGGGGACAGCTCGTCGTCGAAGATCACCACGTCGATCTCCTGCTCCTTGCAGTATTCGGCGATCTCCTCCAATTTTCCCGGACCGACGTAGATGCGCGACGAGGGTTGCGGCAACCGCTGCGTAAAGCGACGCACGCATTCGATATCGGCCGTCTCGGCCAGAAACTCCAGTTCGTCGAGGAACTCTTCGGCCTGGCGCGGCTCCTGGTTATCCCGGATCACCGCCACCATCACGGCGCGTTCGCGCGTCGCCGTATCGGTAGCAACCGGGGTATTTCGTTTATTTTCTTCCAAATCGTAAATGTCTTAAGACGTAATTATATCGTCATATTCGGGAATACGGTTCCGGAGGTCGCTTCTCCCCGAAATTCGGGAGATGGATCCACGCCTCGGGGCCTCGGCCCGGAGTCCGGGGTAGCGCCTCTGCGAAACGGCTTTCCCGGATCGGCACGCACTCCTGCAAACAGAATGCTACAAATAAGGGTATCCCGCCCGAAAGCCGGATACCCTTTTGTCGGTCAGAACCGCAACATCAGTTCTGTACGCGGAAGTCTACGGGAAGCGTATACTTTACACGCACGGTCTGGTTGCGCTGCTTGCCGGGCGTCCACTTCGGCGACTTGTTCAGCACGCGGGTAGCCTCCTCGGCCAGCGAACGGTCGGGCGACTGGAGTACCTGGATATTGGTCAGTCGTCCGTCCTTCTCGATCACGAACGAGAGCACTACGCGACCCTGAATACCGTTCTCGAGGGCGATCTGCGGGAACTTCACGTTCTGCTGAACCCAGTTACGGAACGTATTGAGGTCACCGCCCTGGAACTGGGGCATCGTCTCGGCGATGAGGAACGGCTGGTCGTCCTCGATCTGCTCCTCCTGAACCTCCACCTGCTGGATGACTTCGGTATTCTCGTCGAACTCGGCGAAGTCGACCTCCGTGGTGATCTTGGTGTCGTTGGTCACGACCTGCAACAGGTCGGCGATCACCTTCACCTCGACCTTCTTGGGAGGTTCGGGCGGCTTCTGGTCCTGGCGGGTGATCTCGGTGATCTCCTCTTCGATAGGGCCGTAGTTCATGTCGATTTTTTCGATTCGGTGCTCCTTCGGCGTGTAGCTGAACGCAGCGATCACCAGACCGAGCGCAATAACCAAGCCGATTTCGAGCAGAAGACCCCGCTTGTTCTGAAGGTCCGCTTTGGGCGATTTCTTGATTTCCATTATCGTAAATTTTAATTGTTCATCCGAACTTCGTTACAGGTATGGGTACGCTATGCACCACAAATATAGGGATAAAAATCCAAAAATGAACGATCCGCCGTAAAAATCTTTATTTTTTGCCTATTTTTGTCTTCCGGAACACGCCCGGGAAAGACGAATATGGCATCGAAAGAGATATTGTACGGAAAAAATCCCGCCGAACTGGCAGCCCTCTGCGCCGAAATGCACATGCCGCGTTTCGCCGCACGGCAGATCGCACGGTGGCTCTACGCCAAGCACACCGAGGACCCGCAGCGCATGAGCGACCTCTCGGCTGCGAACCGCGAGCGGCTGTGCGAACGTTTCGCCCCGGCATTGCGGCCCCCCGAGCAAGCGACCTGCTCGCAGGACGGCACCAAGAAATATCTCTACCGCACGCTGCGGGGGAGTTATATCGAGTCGGCCTATATCCCCGACGGTGAACGTGCTACGTTGTGCGTCTCGTCGCAGGCCGGATGCCGCATGGGATGCCGCTTCTGCGCCACGGGACGGCAGGGCCTCGCACATTCGCTCTCGGCTGCGGAGATTCTCAACCAGATCGTCTCGCTGCCCGAACGGGATCGGCTCACCAATCTGGTATTCATGGGGATGGGCGAACCGTTGGACAATGCCGACGAGGTGTTGCGGGCACTCGAAATACTCACCTCCGAGTGGGGATTCGGCTGGTCGCCGACACGCATCACCCTCTCGACGGCGGGCGTCGTCCCCGAATTGCAGCGTTTTCTCGACACCTCGCGCGTGCACCTGGCCGTAAGCCTTCACAATCCGTTCTCCGAGGAGCGTGCACAGATCATGCCCGTAGAACGCGCGTGGCCGATTGCCCGGGTGACGGAAATCCTGCGCCGTTACGACTTCACCCACCAGCGGAGAGTGTCGTTCGAGTATATCGTAATGAGCGGACTGAACGACTCGCCGCGCCATATCCGCGAACTGTGCCGCCTGCTGGACGGCATCAAATGCCGTATCAACCTGATCCGCTTCCACAAGATTCCCGGATCGCCCTACTTCTCGCCCGACGACGCGGCGATGGTCCGATTCCGCGACGCCCTGACAGCCAAAGGGATCCAGACGACGATCCGTGCTTCGCGCGGCGAAGATATCCAGGCCGCCTGCGGCCTGCTCAGTACCGAACGGACGAAGTGATGCCGACACCCGGCATTCGGTGCGATATTTGCCCGCACCTCCGACATATATTAAAACGAACGAATCATGAAACGACTCTTACTTTCGCTGCTCCTCGCGTTGGGAATCTGCGCGGCGCAGGCCCAGGTGAAATTCGAAACGAAATCTACGGACGCCCTGCGCGAAATGGCCGTCAAGACGGGCAAGCTGGTCTTCATCGACCTCTACGCCTCCTGGTGCCCGCCCTGCCGGCTGATGGAACGGCAGGTCTTCTCACGCAAGGATGTCGGCGAATTCATGGACGAACGTTTCGTCGCAGCGAAATACGACACGGACCAGGTTACGGGACACGAGCTGATGAAGAAATACGGCGAAGGGGCCATTCCGCTCTACCTGGTCTTCGATACGCAGGGCGAACTGCTCGGACGCATCCAGGGCGCGACCGACGCCGAGACCTTCATGGAAAATCTACGGACCATCGTCGCACGGCAAAAGCCCGAGCGCTGAGGACCCGGATCGTCGCACGACGACGCTCCGCGAATCGATTTCCCGAAAAAAGCAGGTTCGGAATTTGCGTTCCCAGGAATAATTCGTTACATTTGTACCGATAACGATTCGAAAATGAACGCCTACTATTTCGCATCCCGCTATTTTTACTTTTTCTTTTACGGCGAAAGAAAGAGCGGGATGGCATGTATGCGATCGTAAAAAATACGAATCGAACGAACTCATGAAAATCCCGCTCCGCAGAGCGGGATTTCGCTTTTGAAAAGCACGCCATGAAACGCATCGCCATCCAGGGCATCGCAGGATGCTTCCACGAAACAGCCGCACACCGATTCTTCGGCGACGAGCGGATCGAAGTCGTCCCCTGCCGGAGTTTCGACGAACTCTTCGGGCGGCTCGACGCCGACCCCGCGCTGCTGGGCATCGCAGCCATCGAAAACACCATCGCGGGCAGCCTGCTCCCCAACCACGAGCTGCTGCGTCGCAGCCGTACGGTCATCGTCGGCGAGCAAAAGATCCGCATTTCGCACGTCGCCGCAGCATTGCCCGGCCAGACGTTCGAATCCCTCGGCGAGGTGCGTTCGCACCCCATCGCACTGATGCAGTGCGGCGATTTTCTGAAGGCCCATCCGGACATGAAGGTCGTCGAATGCGACGACACGGCGGGCAGCGCCCGCGACATCGCCCGGGAGCGGCTCACCGCCACGGCGGCGATCTGCGGCGCCGATGCCGCCGAAATGTACGGACTGGAGATTCTCCAGCACGGCATCGAGACCAACAAACACAATTTCACCCGGTTTCTGGTATTGGCCGACCGCACGCGCACGGCCGAATTCGTACGGCCGGGCGCGAAAGACAAGGCTTCGCTGCTCTTCGCGCTACCCCACACGCAAGGAAGCCTCTCGAAGGTGCTCGCAGTGCTGTCGTTCTACGACATCAACCTGACGAAAATCCAGTCGCTACCCGTCATCGGACGCGAGTGGGAATACCTGTTCTACGTCGACGTGACCTTCGACGACGAGCAACGCTACCGGCAGGCCGTAGAGGCCGTACGTCCGCTGACGAGCGATTTCCGCATCCTGGGGGAATACGCCGAGTGTCCCAATCCGCAGATTTAAAACACGAAATATCATGAACGATTTGCAACCGATTCGTTTCCCGGGAATGAATTCCCGCCGGCCGTTGGTCATCGCAGGACCTTGCAGCGCCGAAACCGAGGAGCAGGTGCTCCGCACGGCCCGCGACCTGGCCGCCGAGGGCATCTCGATCTACCGGGCCGGACTCTGGAAACCCCGCACCAAGCCGGGCGGCTTCGAGGGGGTAGGGGTCGAGGGACTTCCCTGGCTGACCCGCGTCAAACGCGAAACGGGGATGTACACCGCCACCGAAGTCGCCACGCGCGAGCACGTCGCCGCGGCGCTCGAAGGGGGCGTAGACCTGCTGTGGATCGGCGCCCGCACGGCAGCCAACCCCTTCGCCATGCAGGAGATCGCCGACGCACTGCGGGGCGCAGACATTCCCGTGCTGGTGAAAAACCCCGTCAGCCCCGACCTCGAACTGTGGATCGGCGCCGTCGAGCGCATCCGCAACGCAGGAATCCGCCGCCTGGGTGTCATCCACCGCGGTTTCACCTCCATCGACAAGAGCCTCTACCGCAACCACCCGATGTGGTCGATCCCCATCGAGCTGCACCGTCGTCTGCCCGATCTGCCGATCTTCTGCGACCCGAGCCACATCGGCGGCAAACGCGAACTGATCGCCCCTCTGTCGCAGCAAGCCATGGATCTGGGCTTCGACGGCCTGATCGTCGAGGCGCACTGCACGCCCGACTGCGCCTGGAGCGACAAAGCACAACAGATCACCCCGCAAACTCTGGCATATATCTGCCGCAATCTCGTAATCCGCGAAAGGAGCGTTACGACCGAAAACCTCACCGAACTGCGTGCCCGCATCGACAAGATCGACGACGAGTTGTTGGAACTCCTGGCGCGCCGCATGCGCGTATCGCAGGATATCGGTCAATACAAGAAGGAGCACGACATGCCCGTCCTCCAGGCGCGACGCTACGACGAACTGCTCGCCCGCCGCGCCGCACAGGCCGTGGAGATGGGCATGGACCGCGAATTCATGCGCACGGTGTTGCAGGCGATCCACGAAGAGTCGATCCGCCAGCAGATGCGCATCCTGGGCCGGGAATAAGCCCCTTTGCGAACGGTTAGCGTTCCATATCGTCGAGATGATAATCGAGCGCCCGGACAGAAATCAACATCTCCCGGATCGAAACCCCCAGCGATCCGATCAGCAGCAACAAAGCCGCACCGAAAACATAGGCGGCAGGTACCGACAGCCCGATGTATATCAGGAACATCGCAGCGACACAGAGAAACAGGCTCAACACGCCCAGCACTTGCATCGTGCGCGTAAGGTGCAGACGCAGACGCAGATTATCGATCTGCGCCCGGGTGATTTTCGAAGGCTGAATCCGGTGCTGTTCGCGGAGCGTGCGCACGAGCTGAGCATAGGATAAAAACCGATTCGTGTAGGCGAGCAGTATCAGCGAAACGGCTGAAAACAGCAGCGTAGGAGTAGCGAGGGTAAGTTCTTTCATAAATACCGTAATCTTTCGAGCCGTAAAAATAGGCATAATCCGCGCCAGCGCCAAATTTGCATACGAAGAGCGTCCCGCAATCGATTTTGCGGAACGCTCTCGGATTCTTAGAGTCTTTTATTGGTTTCTTTTATGTCTGATATTCAGGAGGGGCAGGAGGAATGAAATGACAGCCGCAGCAATCCAGAATATCGCGACCTGCGAGAAGTCGTAGTGTTTCACGCCGTCGACGATGGTGATATTTGCGTCGATGAGTTTTCCGGAGACTACGTCCTGAATACCGGCCGCGCAGTAGCTGGCCACACCGACGACGCCCAATGCCGCTCCGGTGGCCTTTCTGGGAACGATATCGACTGCCATCAATCCCCCGAGGAAGCAGATCAGCACGCCGATGGCTATGCCGAACAATATCATGGCGAGGGTGTTCACCCACAGAGCGTTTCCGCCGTATAGGAACAACGCGAGAGCCACGGCGTTGAGCATACCGAACAACAGCGCGGGCATCTGCCGGTCGCTCTTGAAAAACTTGTCGGAGAACCATCCCGAAAGCACCGTACCGAAAATACCCAGCAGGGCATTGATGGATACGATCGAAATGGCCTGCGCATCGGAATAACCTTTCGCCTCCTGGAGGAACAGCACGCCCCAGCCGTTGATCGCATAGCGCGAGACGTACATGAAAGCGCTGGCTGCCGCCAGAACCCATACGGCGGGTGTTTTGAGCACCTGCTTCTGAATCTCCTTCATCGACTTGTCGGCCGTAGGCGCGGGTTTCTCGTGTGCCAGGGTCTCCACCGAGGGCAGGCCTTTCGATTCGGGCGTGTCGTGCAACCACAGCAGCACGATCACCACACCGATGGCTCCGGCCAGTGCCGAACCGAAGAATCCGGTCTGCCATCCTGCGAAGGTAACGATCGAACCTACGAAGAGGAACGAAAAGAACTCTCCGAAGTTGTGGCTCGCGGAGAAGAATCCGTAGTAGGTGCCTCGCTCGCGCAGGGGGAACCATCTCGACAGCGAGATGATGGCCGGTGCCGCACCCATGGACTGCGCCCATCCGTTCATGGCCCAGAGGATGATGAATACGACGAAGAGCATGGCCGTAGGTATGACCGAGTGCATGAGCCCCAGCATACCCATCAAGGCGTTGGCCGCCGTGGTGACGATAAGTCCCGTGGCCATGAACCGCTTGATGTTGCAGTAGTCGGCGATGAATCCGTTGAAGAACTTCCCGATGGCGTAGGCGAACAGCAGCGCCGAGCCGATGACGCCTAACTGCGTGGCGTCGAGCGCTCCGCTGTCGAGGATGGGTTTCTTCATCACGTTGAGACTCGTGCGGCAGACGTAGTAGAAGCTGTATCCGAGCGTTGCGGCGACGAAAGCCTGGAAGCGGAGGCGGTGGTAAAATTTGTCGCGCTCCTGCTCCGTGGAGAACTCGTGCTCGGGAATCGCAGCGCTGGTCTTGTAGAAGTCGGTGAATTTGCTCATTATATTATTGTATACCGTTGAATTAGGCATTTACATAGATCTTGCACGACCATTCTTTCAAACCCCACAACCTTGCGGGCTGCACCCGAAGCCCCTGCCTGAGGCGGGGGGGGTACGGCGCGTCGCTTTCAGCGACAACCGTGCGCCGTTTCTGCTGTGGCGGCTCAGCAATTCGAGCCAGGCTCGATTGTATTCGTCTGCTGTCGCAGTTGGGGGTGGATCGGATTGGTAAACGCGGCGTCCCGCCGCGAAACACCGGCCTTCCCGGAGCACAGGTGCAGCCGGGGGACCGGAAGGGTGCCAAATCGTATATAACAGCTGTTTTTACTCGTGCAATTTCTTCGAACGAAGATAAGAGATCAGGAACTCCGGACGGTCCGTCTGGATCAGCGTAGCGCCCATATCGAGCAGTTTGCCGTAGACGCCCTCGGGATCCTGCGTATCCCACGCCAGGTCGTCTTCCAGACCCCCGCACAGCGACGACCACAGCGAGTTGACCCACAGTTTCGAGCCCGTAGACAGGACCTTCCGCATGCACGCTTCCACCTCGGGTGTATACTCGTTCCAGCAAACCTCGTAGGCCAGCGGTACGATGCCCTTGTCCATGTACTCGGCGAAGAGCGCCTGACCCTGAGGCTTGAGGATGTCGATGATCGGCATGTACATCATGTTGTGCTCATACTCCGCGAATTTGTTCCCGACGACTTCGGTCGAACGCTTGCCTTTGATGAGAAGCTGATCCGTAACGCCCAACTCCTCGCCCACGGCGAGCGCAAGGTCGTAGTATTCGTATCCCTGGTCGATGTTCACAACGATGCGGTCCTTGCACACCTCCAACGCCTCGCGAAGCGTCGGCATCTTATGCGACGTCTTCACGCCGTGACCCGACTTGAGTACGCATTTCGATATCGAATCGTACGTGATGTCGCACACGCGACCCTTGCCGTTGGTCGTGCGGTTTATGGTATGATCGTGGCACAAAACCAATACGCTGTCTTTGGTCAGTTTCAGGTCCAGCTCCATGATATCCACGCCCATGCGGATCACCGATTCGATGGCTGCCAGAGAGTTCTCCGGATAGTTGCGCCAGTCTCCGCGGTGGGAGGCGACCAGAACCTGAGCGCTGCCCGGGTCGTGCAGAATCGACAGAATACGGTCCGTCCGTGTGCCCGGGGACGTCGTGTTCGGTGTGGTACAGCCGCTCGATGCAGCGGCAAGCAGCAGAATGATAAGTTTTTTCATGATCGTTTGGGTTTTATTGAATTAAAAAATGACATATCATTTCCTTTCCGCAAAAGGAAGTCTTTTGCAGAGCACCCACCCGAGAATTTCCGCGCGACGATACCGATAAACCGTCGCGACCGATACAAATATAGCCAAAAATCGGCAGACCGCAAGGCCCGGCACGTTATTTTCATCCCCATTACGTAATTCGTCCCGTCAAAACGTTCTATATAATGACAAACGATACTACGAACCTAAAACCCCGACACGACTCCGAAAATCGCACGAACACCCGCCCGAAACTACCGATACCGAATCCCCGAAAGAACTTTTAGCGCCCGAAACGCCCGCCACGAAGCAGCGAGTGCAATTTTCCATATCCGTATTCCTACGAAAATACATATCGAATTTCAATAAATATTTCTTGAAATTCAAAATATTTGTTTCTATATTTGCGGTCGATAACCCGACCGCAACCACAGACCGCGCCGATATCGAGAGGCGGACCGAACGGGTGCGGTCCTGAAAACCGAAACAATGGATCTACTTGTCGCTGAACACGTTTCGAAATACTATGCCGGACACAGGGCACTCGACGACGTGTCGCTGGCCATTCCGCGCGGATCGGTATACGGCCTGCTGGGGCCGAACGGCGCCGGAAAAACCACGCTCATCCGCATCATCAACCGCATCACGGCACCCGACAGCGGCCGCGTCCTGTTCGACGGACGTCCGATCGCACCCGAAGACATCCGCCGCATCGGCTATCTGCCTGAGGAACGAGGACTTTACAAGAAAATGAAGGTGGGCGAACAGGCTGTGTTCTTCGCCCGCCTGAAGGGCCTTTCGCGACGCGACGCCGTACGTCGTCTCAAAGAGTGGTTCATCCGCTTCGGCATCGAAGGCTGGTGGGACAAGAAGGTCGAGGAGCTTTCGAAGGGCATGGCCCAGAAAGTGCAGTTCATCGTCACGGTGCTCCACGAGCCCGAATTGCTGATCTTCGACGAGCCTTTCTCGGGATTCGACCCGATCAATGCCAACCTGCTCAAGGAGGAGATTCTCGCCCTGCGGGACAAGGGTGCTACGGTGATCTTCTCGACGCACAACATGTCCTCGGTAGAGGAGATCTGCGACCACATCACGCTGATCGACAAGTCGCACGACATACTCTCGGGCCGCGTGGACGACATCCGCCGCAGCCACGGGTCGAACCTCTTCGAACTCTGCTTCCGCGGCGAGCAATCGGCTCTGCGCCAGGCGCTCGGCGAGCGCTGCGAGCTGTTCGAAGCCCCGAACGCCGATGAGACGACCGCCTACCGCATGCTCCGCCTGCGTGTCGCCCGCGACGAGGAGGTCCGGAGCGTGATCGCAGCAGCGAACGAAGCCGTCGAACTGCGCTCGTTCCGCGAACTCATACCCTCGATGAACGATATTTTCATCCGCGCCGTGAACGAAAACACGACCCGGACAAAGTCCTAAATCCATTCGACAACCATGAATCCGTCCAATGTCTCCATCATAGTTCAACGCGAATTCAACGAACGCGTACGCAAAAAGTCCTTCATCATCATCACGCTGGCCATGCCGCTGCTGATGATCGCCCTGATGGTCGCCCCGGCGCTCATCATGGAATATTCGCACGGCGAGCAGAAACGCATCGCCGTCATCGACCGCAGCGGGCTGGTCGCACCCCGACTGGAGAGCGACGACGAACTGCTGTTCGAGACGACCGATCTCGAACTCGACGAAGCCCGGCGGCGGCTGACCGACTCTTTCGGCGTGCTCTACCTCGGCGAAAACCTGCTGACGGACTCTTCCGACGTAAAACTCTACGCCAATGCCTCCACATCGCTCACGGTCGAACATGCGATTACCGACCGGATCGAACGCATCCTCGAAGCGGAAAAACTTCGCGCCTACGAGATCGACGACCTGCCGCGTATCCTCGACGAGGTGAAAACCACCGTGACGCTCCACACCTTCCGCAACGACAAGTCGCAGGAGGAGGATACCCGCGCGCAGTCGTCCGTCGTCGCGACGGCGACGGGCTATGTCCTGGGATTCGTACTCTACATGTTCCTGCTGATCTACGGAGCGATGGTCATGCAGTCGGTAATCGAGGAGAAGAACAACCGCGTACTGGAGGTGGTCGTTTCTTCGGTGAAGCCCTTCGACCTGATGCTGGGCAAAATCCTCGGCGTCGCCTGCGTAGCTGTGGTGCAGGTGGCTATCTGGGGCGTACTGATCGCCTGCGTCGGAGCCTTCGTCATGCCGCATTTGATGCCCGAAGAGGTGATGCTGAGCGCCCGGGCGATGCAACAGGGCATGCCCGACGCCGGAGCTTCGGCCGCAGGCATGGATGCCGAGATGTTGCAGGCCTTAGCAGCCCTCACCGACACGGGATTCATCGCCCGCATCTTCGTTTGCCTGGCGGGCTTCCTCCTCGGCGGCTACCTGCTCTATTCGGCGATGTTCGCCGCCGTAGGTTCGGCCGTAGACAACGCCCAGGATGCCACGCAGTTGCAACTTCCCGTGACCCTGCCGATCATCCTCGCCATTCTGTTGATGATCGCCGTGATCCAGGACCCCAATTCGCCGCTGGCCTTCTGGGGCTCGATGATCCCCTTCACCTCGCCCGTAGTGATGATGGCCCGCATTCCCTACGACATTCCCCTGTGGGAGATATTGCTCTCGCTCGCGATCCTCTACGCCTCGTTCGTAGGCATGGTCTGGTTCGCCGGAAAGATCTACCGCGTCGGCATCTTCATGTACGGCAAGAAACCCACGTTCAAGGAGTTGATGAAGTGGGTGAGATATAAGTAGTGTAATTCATAATTAAGAATTCCCGGCTAAGGGCCGGGGTTTATGGGGAAATAGCAGCAAATCTTGCTTCTTGCCGTCGTCTGTCCCTGGAACTGCTGTAATACTCTTTTTCGGCGGTCGAAGGGGGGGGCGTGACCTGCGGGGATGAGCGTAGCGAGCCTACGCCCGGACGAGGCTACGGCTCGCGCGGCTCTTTGAGCCGCAGCAGGCCCCGCACACATCCTTCTTACTGCAAAGACAATCGTAAATCCCCACTAAGAGCGGGGTTTCAGGGGCCACGAAATATAGGAGGCCGTGGCGACGCAGTCGATCAGGAAATCCGCCCCGTGATGAAAGCGCCCCGGTCGCTCAACAACCGTTCGGCGACGCCCGCCACCTCGTCGGCCATTCCCGCAGCTCCGCAAGGCTGCGGGAGAACATATCCTTGTAGAAATCGCCGCGCAGACCGTCGAATTCATCGAGAGCCAGCGACGTGACGATGATTCCGGGCGATATGGTGTTGCTCCGTGCACCGCGCGCACTCCACTTCACGGCTACGGGCATGACGCGCTTCACGATGCAGCGCTTGGCCATCTGATAGGCATGCAGCGTGTCGCGAATGTTGCCGAGCTGCAACATGTCGAGTCCGGGCAACTCCTCCGTCGGCGTCGTGGCGGGCTGCTCGTCGGCCTCGACCATCGGTGCGGGCATCCGATGCCCCGACTGGCTGGAGCTCGACACCCTCGTGCCGCCAGGAACAATGATCTTTCCGGCCTCTTCGAGCAGCACGGTCGTGCCATAGAGATCCACCCGCGGATGGTTTCGACCGAAGCATATCCGGGCGATACCCTCGCCGCATGGAACAGCGTCGCGACATCGCCATACTACTGGGCCTCTACAACAAGCCCCCGGATCGACTCGCGCAAGGCGAGGTCTTCACCGCAGGGCACGGCATCGAAACCGGTCCAGTTCAACGTCTGCGCGACAGCCTCGGCATTCTCCCGGCGCTTGTCGCCCACGACGATCTTCATGCCGTAGCCCATGCGTAGGGCGATAGCCATACCGATTCGCTCCGGTCAGGATCATCACTCTCTTTTGGATACTTCGTGTCGATATCGGTTCGTCACGCAAAGATCATGCGGGCGCCTCGGACACCCGCCAACCGGATTACGGCAAAAAATACCGACCTTCCGGATGGAACGTTTACAGCCGCAGGTTGCGCACCGAGCGGCGGATAATCAGCGATGGCGGCAGATGCAGGTGCGACGCTGCGGTCTCGGGTTCGCGGATGGCCCGGATAAGCAACTTGACGGCCAAGGTGCCGATCTCGTCCGTCGGCTGGCCGATGCAGGTAATCGCGGGATCGAGGTAGTTGAACAACATGTTGTCGTCGAACGAGACGACCGAAATATCGTCGGGAATGTGCAATCCCGATTCGTGCACGGCCTTCACGACACCCAGCAGAATGAGGTTGCTCAGCGCGAAGATCGCCGTAGGGCGCTCTTTCAGCGCCAGCGCCAGTTTGGTCTCCAGATAGCCGTTCTGCACCGAGAAATCCTCGCCCGAAACGGCGATCCTTTCGCCCAATCCCCGCGCGCGCAACGTGTCGACGAATCCGCGCACACGGTCGCGCACAGGCATCGAGTGGGGCGTACCCTGAATACAGGCGATGCGACGGTGCCCGTTCTCCAGGAGATATTCCGTCGCCATGACCGCACCGCGGTAGTTGTCCGTCGTGACGTAGGAAAGCTCCCCGGCGTCGGGCAAATAGCGGTCGATCAGCACCAGCGGCATACCGCTGCGCTGCACGCCGGTGAAAAGCGCCGCATCGTTTCCGCACGGCGCAGCGATGATGCCGTCCACACGCCGGGCCAGCAGGGCCGAAAGTCCGTCCTGCTCGTTGCGCTCGTCCTCCTGGGTGTCGACCACGACGACCTTATAATCATAATTGCGCGCTTCGCGAATGACCACCCCGGCAGCATGCGAGAAAAACGAGTTTTCGATATTGGGAATCAACAGCCCGATCGTATCGGTGCGATTCGTGCGCAAACCTTTCGCCAACAGGCTGGGCGTATAATTGCAGCGTCTTACCTCCGCCATGACACGCTCGACGGTACGCTGGCTGATGCGGTATCTGGCCGCATTGCCGCTCAGCACACGCGAGACCGTGGAGATGGAACACTCCGCTCGTTCGGCGATACTCACCAGGGTTTCTTTTTTCATCGTTTCGATCCGGTTTGCCTGCGACAAATATAGGAAAAATATAAAAAAGGTACCGAAAAGGCAAAAAAATTTTGGAGGTTGCCGAAAAGTAATTATATTTGCGCAAACGATAAGCGCAAACAGACCCGAAAAACAACGAAACGAAATATTCGAGTGCCTTCAGAGGGTACGAACCGAAGAATACGTTGTGAAAACCTTGGTCGCAATGAGCCGATCAGAGAAGGCATCGAATCCGGACAGCACGACACGGAACGCATGCCGGACAGGCCGCAAGAGACGGACCGCAAGAGGCGAGTCGCAAGAGACGGATCGCAAAAGACGAGTCGCAAGAGACGAGCCGTAAGAGACAGGCCGCAAAAGACGGACCATAAGAGGCGAGCCGTAAGAGACAGGCCGTAAGAGACAGGCCGCAAAAGACGAGTCGCAAGAGACGAGCCGCAAAAGAGAGGCCGCAAGAGGCGAGTCGCAAAAGACGACGAATTACCGAAAAACAATCAACCATACGAACCATGAAAGAAATTCTGGTCATAGGCAGCACGAACATCGATCTGATCGCCCGCGTCGAACATCTGCCCCGTCCGGGCGAGACCGTCGGCGAAGCCTGTTTCATGCAGTCCAATGGCGGCAAGGGAGCCAACCAGGCCGTCGCCGCGGCGCGTCTGGGCGGCGACGTGGCGTTCGTCTCCTGCCTGGGCGACGATGCGGGCGCCGCAGCGCTCCGCATTCAATTCGCCGACGACGGGATCGACACCTCGGCCCTGCTCACCGCCAAGGAAACTCCGACCGGCACGGCACTGATCTTCGTGTCGCACGACGGCGAAAACTGCATCGCCGTGGCCCCCGGTGCCAACCGCAACCTCACGCCTGCGGCGATCGATGCCGCCGCCCAACGCATCGCGGCAGCCGACTACCTCCTGCTGCAACTCGAAATCCCGGTCGAAACGGTCGCCCGCGCCATCGAGACGGCCCATGCCTCAGGCACTCGGGTCGTGCTCAACCCCGCCCCGGCCATGCCGCTCGACGATGATCTGCTGCGCAAAGTCTACCTGATAACCCCCAACCGCACGGAGCTCGAAACCCTGACGGGCATCGCCGTGCAGACACCGCAGGACGCCTCCCGAGCTGCCGCCATGTTGCTGGACAAGGGAGTGGAGAACGTCGTGGTCACGCTCGGCGGCGACGGAGCCCTGATCCGCACCCGAAACGAAGAGATGCTCGTTCCGGCATACCGCGTAGAGGCAGTCGACACGACGGCTGCGGGCGACGTCTTCAACGGTGCGCTGCTGGTGGGTCTCGCCGAAGGACAATCGCTGGTCGAAGCGGTACGCTTCGCTTCGCGCTGCGCCTCGGTCTCCGTCACGCGCATGGGCGCCCAGACGTCGATACCCCGACGCAGCGAAATCGACGCCCTGAACTAAACACGAAAACCCTTAAAACTCAACCGATATGTTCGTCGTACACAGCTACGCCCTGGCCGTAGCCTTCTGTTTCGTCACGATGCTCTGCTGGGGCTCGTGGGGCAATACCCAGAAACTCGCCGGCAAGACCTGGCGTTATGAACTCTTCTATTGGGACTATGTGATCGGCATGGTGCTCTTCGCCGCGCTGCTGGGCCTGACGATGGGCAGCACCGGCACCGAAGGACGCCCGATGCTCGCCGATCTGGCGCAGGCCGAATGGGCCGGCATCGGCAGCGTCGTCCTCGGCGGCGTGATCTTCAACGCCTCCAACATCCTGCTCTCGGCCTCCGTATCGCTGGCGGGTCTCTCCGTAGCTTTCCCTCTGGGCGTAGGCCTGGCACTCGTACTGGGTGTCATCATCAACTACATCGGCGCCCCGAAGGGCGATCCGATCGTCCTGTTTCTCGGCGTTGCGCTCATCGTTGTCGCGATCGTCTGCAACGGACTCGCATCCGGCCGCATGCGCCAAAGCGGCGATTCGGCGTCGCAGAACCGCAAGGGGCTCCTGCTGGCCGTCGTGGCGGGCATACTGATGGCCTTCTTTTACAGGTTCGTGGCCGCAGCGATGGACCTCGACAACTTCGCAGCTCCGACACCGGGCATGCTGACGCCCTATTCGGCGATCTTCGTCTTCTCGATCGGCGTGCTGCTCAGCAATTTCGTCTTCAACACCTACGCCATGCGCCGTCCCTTCGTCGGTGAGCCGGTCAGCTACGCCGAATACTTCCGCGGCACTCCGGCCACACACCTCGTAGGTATGCTGGGCGGCGCCGTATGGTGCCTCGGCACGGCTTTCAGCTACATCGCCGCCGGAAAGGCCGGTGCGGCCATCTCCTACGCCCTGGGACAGGGCGCGCCGATGATCGCCGCCATCTGGGGCGTCTTCATCTGGAAGGAGTTCCGTGGCGCCGACCGCAAGACGCATGCGCTGCTGGCCGTCATGTTCCTCTTTTTCATCGCCGGACTGGGCTCGATCATCGTCTCGGGCGGCAACTGACAATCCGAAAACCGAAACAGCTATGAAAATCCCGTTCTATGCCGTCCTGGCGGCATGTATCTGCTGCACTGCGGCTTGCGTCGGACGTTCCGAAACGACCGCACCCGAACCCATTCGCCTGATCGTAGAAACCGACATGGGCAACGACATCGACGACGCTCTGGCCTTAGATCTGATTTACAAGGCGATGGATGAAGGTCGCGTAGAGCTGCTCGCCATCGGCAACCACAAACTCAGCCCGACGGCCACCGACTACATCGACATCCTCAATACGTGGTACGGGTACCCCGATACGCCGCTGGCGCAGTCGCCGACCCCCGTACTCAACGACCATGCCGCCGACTATACCGAGGCCGTATGCGCGATGAAGGCCGAGGACGGTACCCCGGCTTTCGCCCGGAGCAAGCATCCCGAGCAGATCGAGGAGCCCGTCGCACTCTACCGCCGGATCCTCGCCGCACAGCCCGACGCCTCGGTGACATTCCTCTCGCTGGGCTTCGCCACCGAGCTGGCCAAGCTGCTCGACAGCCCCGCCGACGACATCTCGCCCCTCACGGGACGCGAACTGGTCGCCCGCAAGGTGAAGGAGCTCTCGATCATGGCAGGCAGCTACGGCGAAAAACAACGCGCCGAATTCAACGTCGTGAACGACATTCCGGCCATGCAGCGTCTCTTCGAAGCATGGGACGCCCCGATCGTGCAGAACCCCTTCGAACTGGGCAAGACCATCCAATACCCCGCATCGGCCGTCACCGGCGAGTTCGACTGGGCTCCGCTCCATCCCGTTGTCGAAGGATACGTCAACTACCGCAAGATGCCTTACGACCGCGCCACGTGGGACCTGCTGTCGGTCGTATGGCTGCTCCATCCCGAGTATTTCACCGTGAGCGAACCGGGAACGGTCGTCGTGGATGACGAAGGATACACGCACTTCACCCCCTCGCCCGACGGACGCCACCGCTGGCTCACGGCGACGCCCGAACAGCGCGCGACCTTACGCGACTACATCGTCCGCACGACGACGCGTCCCCCGAAACACTTCGGGAACTGATCCGAGACCCAAACATACCAAATACCTTTATATGAATCTTTTCAACTATCCATCCGCAATCCGCCGGAAAGTCGTGGGGGGGGGATTTTCGTCCTCCTGATGCTTCTGGCGACGGGACAGGCCTCCGCCCAGAGCAGGAGCGTGTCCGGCACCGTCAACTCCCAGAAAGGCGAACCGCTGGCGGGCGTCACCGTGCTCGTCGAGGGAACCTCGCGCGGTACTTCGACCGATGCGCAGGGCGGTTTCGTCCTCCCGGCCGCACCCGATGAAACGCTCGCCTTCTCCTACCTGGGCTATAAGACCCAGCGCATGAAGGCGGGAACCCGCACCCGCATGGAAGTCGTCCTCGAAGAGGATCAGAACCTCCTGGACGAAGTGGTCGTCGTGGGATACGGCACCCAGACGCGCCGCAACATCATCGGCGCCGTAGAGAATCTCTCGGGCAAGGCGCTCGAAAACCGCGCCAACGGTTATCTGATCCGCTCGTTGCAGGGTCAGGTGCCGGGTCTCAACATCACGATGGTCGACGGCAAGCCGACCCGCTCGGCAACGATCAACATCCGCGCGAACACGCAGTCGATCGGTGCCGGGGGTGCCGCTCTCTGCCTGATCGACGGCGTGGAGGGCGACCTCACGGCCATGAACCCCGAGGACGTAGAGAGCATCTCGGTGTTGAAAGACGCCTCGTCGACGGCCGTCTACGGTGCCCGCGGAGCTTTCGGCGTCGTGCTGGTGACCACCAAGAAGGCCTCGCAGGAGAAAATCTCGGTCGACTACAGCGGCAGCGTTTCGATCATCAGCGAGACCGTGCGCCCGCAATACGAGACCGACAGCGGCATCTGGTACGAAAACTTCATGAACTCCTACGTCGGCTATTCGCACCACCTGCCGACGGGTATCAACAACTTCTTCCCCTGGACGCAAAGCTGGGAGGACGAATTCAAAAAGCGGCTGAACGACCCCGACAAGAGCTACCTCGACTGGGGTCTGAACTCCAGCGGCCAGTATCAGTACTACGGACAGGGAACCGACTGGTACAACCTGTTCTACCGCAAGCACACCACCGCCCACCAGCATAACATCCGCGTTTCGGGCGGCGGCAAAACATCGAGCTTCATCGTCTCGGCCCGCTACTACGAACAGGACGGCATGTACCGCATAGGCGATGAAAAGTTCCACCAGTTCAACGTCCGCGCCAAGGGTACGGTCAACATCACCAAGTGGCTGACACTCGAAAACAACACCGATTTCGTGCGTCGTTTCTACCACCAGCCGCAGACCAGCATCCGCTCGCTGACCGTCGGCCGCAACATCGAGCACCAGGGATTCCCGCTCACCAAAGTCACCAACCCCGACGGCAGCTGGACGGCCGCCGCCGTCTACACGAGCTACGCCCACATGGCCGAGGGCAACACCTACCGCGACGACCTGAAGTTCGACATGAAGAACACCACGTCGCTGACCTTACACCTGATCGAGGACGTGCTCGTGGCCAAAGCCGATTACTCCTATCTGTTCAACCATTCGCGCCGCAACGACGTCATCTCGCAGGTATCCTACTCCAACGGTCCCGGTCTGATGATCCAATACCCGACATCCAGCACGATGCGTACCACGGAGGCACAGACCGAGTACCACAGCGCCAATGCCAACCTCTCGTTCACGCCCCGTCTGCCGGAAGACCACTCGCTCAACGTGATGGCCGGTTGGAACATCGAACACAAGAGCAGCCGCAACTTCTACATGGGTCGCGACGGTCTAATCATCGAGGGTAAGCCCAACTATTCGCTCATGAACGGTGTGAACTACATCCTCCAGGACAACAACAGCTACGACTGGGGCTTCGTGGGATTGTTCTACCGCGCCAGCTACGGCTACAAGGGCAAGTACCTCGCCGAACTGAGCGGCCGCTACGACGGCAGTTCGAAATTCCCGAGCAAAGAACGCTGGGGATTTTTCCCCTCGGCGTCGGTCGGATGGCGCATGTCGGAAGAACGGTTCATGAAAGACATTTCGTGGATCGACAACGTCAAATGGCGTTTCTCGTACGGTATGGCCGGCAACGGCAACGTCGCGCCCTACAAATACATGGAACTGCTGAGCTTCGCTAAGGCCGGCTTGATCGTCGACGGCAGCCAGCGCACCTACACCTCCGCACCGTCGTCCGTCCTCCCGGCGAACCTCACGTGGGAGACCGCCTCGACGCTCAACCTCGGTCTGGACCTCAACTTCCTGAACAACCGCCTCAGCTTCGTAGGCGATATCTACCAGAAAGAGACCACCGACATGTTCGTGACGGGCGCCGAACTGCCCGCCGTGACGGGTTACGCCGCGCCCTACGGCAACAACGCCGACATGCGCACACGCGGTTACGAGTTCACGCTGGGCTGGCGCGACAGCTTCCGCCTGGGCAGCAAACCCTTCAACTACAACATCCGCTTCTCGTTCTGGGACAGCAAGTCGTTCATCACCAAATATACGAGCAAGTCCAACACCCTGCCTACGCTCTACGCCAACGCCTACTACGAAGGCATGGAGTTAGGCGAAATCTGGGGTTACCATGTACTGGGTCTTTTCGCCACCGACGAGGAGGCTCAGGATTGGGGACTTACGGCCCAAGAAAAAACCTTCTGGAGCGGCGACAACAAATCGTGGAACGCCGGTGACCTGAAGTTCGCCGACCTGAACGACGACGGCATCGTCGACAACGGCAGCAACCGCCTCGACGACCACGGCGACCTCAGGAAGATCGGCAACTCGTCGCCCCGCTACCACTACGGTATCAATTTCAGCGCCAACTGGAACGGCATCGACTTCGCCGTCTTCTTCCAGGGCGTGGGACGCCGCGACTGGTATCCGGCCGGTGAATCGGGCCTCTTCTGGGGCCAGTACAACCGCGCCTACGGCTACAGCCTCCCGTGGCAGAACGCGACGCGCTGGAGCGAGGAGAATCTCGATCCCAACGCCTACTGGCCGCGTTTGCGCGGTTCGCTCGCCGCCAGCGGCCGCGGTACGCTGCGCGCAGCCAACGACCGCTACCTGCAAAAGGCGCGCTACTGCCGTCTGAAAAATATTTCGCTCGGCTACACGCTGCCCCAGAGCATCTCGCGTAAGATCTGCATGGAGAAACTCCGCATCTACGTCTCGGGCGAAAACCTCTTCTTCTGGTCGCCCCTGAAGAAGTACGCCAAGAATTTCGACCCCGAAATGATTACGGCGGGCGACGCAGACTTCTCGGCCAAGACGGGAACCGACGGCCAGGGCTACGGCTACCCGATGACCAAGAGCGTGACCATCGGACTCAACGTTTCATTCTAAAACCGCACATCCATGAAAAAGATATTGAACAGCATTGCGGTCATCGCCGGACTGTCCCTGCTGGTATCCTGCCAGAACTTCTTCGACGAAGACCCCGTATATTCGACCACACCCGACACCTTCTTCAACTCGGAAACGTCGCTGGAGACCTATGCGATCGGGTTCCTCGAAGGGCACATGCCCTCGGCCGCGACGCTCACGCGCGGCGACCAGTTCAGCGATATCTGCGTGACGACCCAGACCGAAGGATATCTCAAAGCGGGCGGTTACAGCGCCCAGCAGGCCAACAACTGGGCCCGCGGCAACTGGCGTCCGCTCTACAACATCAACTATTTTCTCAAGTACATGAAGAACGCCGCTTCGTCGGTCGACGACGCCACGATGAAGCACTACGAGGGCGTCGGTCGCTTCTGGCGCGCCTGGTTCTACTGGGAGAAGGTCAAGACCTTCGGCGACGTACCCTGGTACGACGAACCGATCGATCCCAACGACGATGCGCAGCTCTACAAGGGCCGCGATGCACGCGACTTCGTGATGGACAAGGTCCTCGAAGATCTCGATTTCGCCACCGCATACTGCTCCACCGCCGCGAAGTTCGTGGGCAAGAACGTCATCAACCGTTACGTGGCGCTGGCGCTCAAAGTCCGTATCTGTCTCTACGAGGGCACCTACCGCAAGTATCACGGGTTGAACGACAGCGAAAAATGGCTTCGGGCATGCGTCGCGGCTTCGGAAGACCTGATGACCAACAGCTCCTATACGCTCGTATCGACCGGCGATGCGACGACCGATTACAGCAAGGTGTTCAAGAGCGAGGAGCCGCAATACGCCGAAATGATTCTCGCCAACGAATTCAACGCCAGGCTCAACCGCTATCACGACGCCTCGTGGTTCTTCGCCTCGGGCAGCGCCGGCAACCGCAATTCGGCTCCCAAGTCGTTCGTGAACATGTACCTCAACCTCGACGGCACGCGTTTCACGGACCAGAAAGACTACAACAAGGTGGAGTTCAAGGACGAATTCAAGAACCGCGACTATCGACTGCGTCAGAGCGTCATCACGCCCTTCTACGCCAAGAAGGTGAACGGGACGCTGACCACCGATTTCGCGAAGACCTTCCCCGGTCTGGCCACGCAGCTGACCTACTACCGCATCATCAAGTGGAACACCGACGACGATGCCAACGAAAGCAACACGTCGAGCAACAACTCGCTGCCGGTATTCCGCTTCGCCGAGATCCTGCTGAGCTACGCCGAGGCCAAAGCCGAACTGGGCGAAATGGACCAGAGCGTCTGGGACAAGTCGATCCGCCGTCTGCGCGAACGCGCGGGAGTCAACGGCGCCGCACCCGCCTCGGCCGACCCCTATCTGGTCGACTACTACGACGGTCTGGACGACAAATGGATTCTCGAATGTCGCCGCGAACGCAGCATCGAAATGTATATGGAAAACACGCGCCGCGCCGATCTGATGCGCTGGAAGATGGGCCACAAGCTCACCGTCGAGTTCGCCGGGCTCTACATCCCCGAATTAGGCAAACCTTTCGATATGAACGGCGACGGCAAGAACGACATCTGCTTCTACTCGAAGAGTCATCCGCGTTCGGACACGCAGGCCGGGGTCACCTACGTCGAGGTCACGGCACAGGAGGGCGACAACGTGACGACCTACGGCGTAAACGAGAACAACTGCCTGGTCTACATCCTCGACCGCGAGTGGGCAGACTACAAGTACCTCTATCCCGTTCCGAAGAACGCCATCGACATCAACCCCAATCTGCTGCCGCAAAATCCGGGTTGGGACGACTGACCGAGAGTGTTTAATCTTTGAAATCCAACGATATGAAAATCCGAAATATCATAACTTTGCTGGCGATCGCGTTCATCGCCGCAGCAACGACTTCCTGCAAGGAGGATGAAGAACTCTTCCTCAAACGGAGCCACGATGCGTTCACGTTCTCCTACTTCGAATCGACGCAGGAGCTCCTGGTGCTCTCGAACGGCCGCTGGCAGGTCGAATCCAACGATCCGTGGATCAGCGTTTCGCCGGCAGAAGGCGTCGGCGACGGTCGCACGGAGCAGAAAGTGGGCGTCACCGTCGCCCAAAACGACGACGGCGAGCGCACGGGTAGCGTGACGCTGACCGACGGAGCGAAGCAGCTCACCGTGGCCATCACCCAGGAGGACGGGTTCTTCAGCCTGAGCAATCCTACCGTAGCGCCGAGTTTCGACCTCTACGAAGAACTCGTCGACAAACGGGTCGAGATCCCCTATCAGAAGGGCAAGCCCAACTATTCGATCGACGTCGAGGCATCGCTCGAAGGTCCGGGAGCCGAGGGGCTCACGATCGAATCCCTGAAGGGCTTCCAACCCGAGGCGGGCAACGGCACGATCGCGCTCGCCGTCACCGGAACGCCGACCAAAAAGGGCAAGATCGAGGTCAAACTCTCGGTCGACGTCGTGACGACGGGCAAGAAATACGAATTCGTGGCCGAGACTCGTGCCAAGCTGGCCGGCGAAGTAGCCGTCAAGCTCTTCAAGGTGCTACCGCGCCTGGCGGTTCTCGACTGGGGCGACTATGAACGCGGTACGGGCACGAACGGTCTGAACCCCAGCATTCCCCGCTCGTTCATCCTCGAACTGGCCGAAACGGAGGATGGCATTGCGCTGCGTCGTTTCGAGTGCGCCACCTCGGAGTGGTTCGCAAGCGGCATGTTCTTCGATCACAACCGTTTCGCCTTCGGCAATCTGAAGCCCAACACCACCTACTGGTTCCGCATCGTCGCCCGCGAACTGGGTCCCAACAAGGAGGACTCGGACGTCACCGCCTTGGAGTTCAAGACTCCGGAGGAGATCATCGAGCCCGACGTGATCCTCTACAAGGATTTCGACGATTTCAGCTTCGGCGGAGCCCCGATCTACCAGGCTTTCGGTACGCATTTGACCAACAATCAGTGCAAGGGACTCGACCCGAACGACCCGGCGCAGATCGAAACATTCCACAAGGTTTGCTTCGCGACTTACAGCACCAGTTCGTTCCTCAACTACATCACTACCACGTCGGGCGTCATCAGTCCCGTGGAGGCGGCCGCACTGTGGAGCCACGCTTACGACGGCGACAAATACGGCACAAACTATTCGGCTTCCGACTATCCCGGCTGGCAGGGCTGGTGGGTACGTCACACGACGGGCAGCGTCCTGCTCTCGACCGCTTCGATCCCGGGCTACCTCAAGACTCCGAAGCTGCTGGAGCTGGGCGACACGCCGAGCGACATCACCGTGACCTGCCATACGGCTCCCTACTTCGAACCTTACCACTCGTGGGGCGAAGACCACGCACAGCACTACATCAAGATCGAGGGTCCGGGTACCTTCACCGACGCGGGTCCCACCAAGTCGGAACCTACGGGGGCCGCTACGGCCAACAGCGACAAGCAGGTGACCGTGGAGTGCAAACCCAACGTCGACCCGGCCACGAAGCGACCGCTCTACGACCAGACCGTCCCCACGGAGCACGTCGTGAAAGTCACGGGAGCCACGAAAGAGACCCGCATCGTCATCGAGGCCCATCCCTACGGCACGAAACACTACCGTCTCTGGATCGACGACATCAAAGTAACGAAAAACTAACCGCCCGAAATCCCGCTCCGGAATCCGAACCCCGGGGCGGGATTCGGCCCACAAACGACGACTATGAAATACTGGACAATGCTGCTTCCGATCCTCGTCCTCGCGACTGCCTGCGGCGGCGACAAAGGCGAGGACAACCCCGCACCCAAACCCGGCACCTCCGACAAGGCTTCGACCACGGGCATCGACGACTTCGGCGCCGAAAACATCTTCAGCCGCAACACCTATCTCCCGGAAAACACGGCCATGCAAGGCTTCAACCTCGATTCCGACGGCCGCATCTGGTACACGCAGCTCTCGGCCTCGCATCCCGAGCAGCTGCTGTGGATTCCGGCGCATCCCAACCCCGGCACGGCGGTGCTCAACGCCCGCACGGAGTACATGACGCTTTCGTACTTCGGTCACGGAACCAATACGGCCCTCGAGGAGTCGGGCAGCGACCGCTATCTGTGGGTCGGCGCCTACGGCGTCTGCAACGCCCAGGGCATGTACTGGAACGAAAAGCTGGTCGGCCGCGTGAAGTGGGTGAAGGGTGCGAAGGTGAAGACCAGCGAATGCGACGAGTACTACTACATCGGCGACTACAACGACCTGCACCCCTCGATCGACGCCGAGAACGACCTGCTGACGATCAATTACGGCGACCGGAGCAACTCGGCTTACCGGTGCTTCGTCGTCTACCGCCTCAGCGAGGCCAAGAAGGCCCCGATGACCAACGTCACGATCTCCTGCACGGACGGATTCCGCACCGATCGTCCCGCCTCGACCAATCCGGTCGACGTGATCGTCCGCTGCCGCGACCTCACGGCGATCGAACCCGTCGCCCGCCCGCGTTTCCTCAAGACGGGATACGGCCCCGCCGGTTCGAAATATTACGACTGGCAGGGGTACGACGTCCACAAGGACCGTCTCTACTACTCCGAGGGGCAGTCGAAATACAGCCTCTACGGAACCTTCTACGAAGGCAGTTCCTACGCTTTCGTCACCGTCTTCGACTTCGACGGCAAGGTCGTGGAGAAACGCACGGCAGTAGCGGTCGTCTCGGACCAGGAGAAACTCACGCAGTTCGGCGTCTCGGTCTTCGCGTCGCTCGAAGCCGAAGGCGTGAAGGTTTGGCGCGACAAGCTCTACCTGGGCTACACGGCCCGCGGCATCACGGCCGAAAACACGAACCACTACCAGAATATCTTCGTCTACAAGCCCTCGTCGAAATAACCAAGGGTACCTACATACGACTTACACCGACCGTGTTCATCCCCTGTAACCTCGTTGCTTGCACCCGAAGCCCCTCCCTCGGGAGGGGTTTGGGGTGAACGCGACCTCCGGCCCTCTTGAGCGAAATCACAGCCAAGAACCTAAGGAGGTTAAAAGCCGTATATAAGTTATAATCAATTTATTAAAATGAAACGCACGACACTCTTCGCTTTGCTCCTCTGGTCCGGCGCCGCATTCGGCGCCGCCCGGGGTCCCGTCACGCCCAACGATTTCAAGGGCACCGACACGCAGCGCATCCAGGCTGCGATCGACGCGGCCCGAAACACCACGCACACCGTCACCATTCCGCAGCGCAACGCCAACGGATCGAACATCTGGATGATCGACAGCGCCATCCTCCTGCCATCGGAGATGACCGTGATCCTCGACAACTGCACCGTGCAGCTCTCCGACGCCTGCCGCGACAACATGTTCCGCAGCGACAACGTAGGCATCGGCATCGAAAATCCGGTCTGGAACCACGATATCGCCATCCTCGGCGTAGGCGACGCCGTGCTGCGGGGTGCGGCCAATCCCCGCGCGACGGGCGACGGCCTGCGCAACCTGAGCCTCGATCCCGCGCCCAACCACAACCGCGACCGCAGCAGTTACGGCACGGACGCGGGCAAGGAGGGGTGCAAGCAGAAATCCGACTGGCGCAACTTCATGATTCTGATGGCCTACGTCGAAGGCTTCGAGTTGAAGAACGTACGGATCGAATACGCCCACACATGGGCCGTGACGTGCGAGCGGGTCCACCACGCCGAACTGTCGAACCTGCGGTTCTACGTCCCGCAGTACCGCTACGTGGACGGCGAGCGGAAGCACACCTTCAACAACGACGCCATCGACCTGCGCGAGGGGTGCAAGTATTTCCGCATCGACGACATCACGTCGATCAACGGCGACGACTGCATCGCCCTCTCGGCGCTCGACATGGGGCCCGCCTACCACAAGAACGGCGACGTCGACTCCTTCCAGGTGACTTCGTGCGCCCACAACGGTCCCGAGGACGACATCGAACACGTCTACATCACCAACGTGAAGACCAACTACACGGGCGTGGCCCTGCGCACGAGCGACACGGCGAGCATCCACCACGTCTACATCGACGGGGTCATGACAGCAGCCGATCCCACCGTGACGCCTCCCTATTCCGGCAGCCCCTACGTCATCCTGGTGGGCAACCGCGTCTACGGCGAGCCGACCCAGACGCCGCGCATCCGCGACATCTGCGTGATGAACGTCATCGGCGACGGCAACCGTCTGATCGACATCAAGTCGCCCATCGCCGACTGCGTATTCATGAACGCCGTCTACACGGGCGACAAGGCCGACGCGGCGATCACGTGGCGCGACAACACCCGCGCGCTGAGTACCAACGTCCGCGAAATCAACCTCATCAAGGTGCCGAGCAGCACCCGATAACCGATCGTACCGACGCTTCGAACATGAAAAAGAAACTCCTGATCCTCTTATCCGTCGTGCTCGTCCCGCTCGTCGGGAGCGCAGCCGGCCGGACACCCCGCCGTTCGGCGCCGACACTCACCGGAACGGTCGCCGCGACCGACGGCAAACCCCTGGCCGGAGTCGTCGTGTCGGACGGCGTGAAGGTCACCCGCACCGACCGCAAAGGACGTTACGCCCTCGACTCGGACAAGGCGCTGGGCTACGTCTTCATTTCGATCCCCTCGGGGTATGCGGTCGCGACGGATTCGTGCGCCACGCCGCAATTCTTCGCCCGCACGACCCTGCCCGCCGCACGGTCCGAGCGGCACGATTTCGAGCTCACGCCCGTGGACAACACCCGCCATACGATCATCGCCGCGACGGATCACCACCTCGCCGACCGCGCCTCGCTCGACGTGGCGCAATTCACCGCCCGCGGCGGATTTCTCGACGATGCGAAAGCGGTGGCCGCGGCCGCACAGTCGCCCGTATACTCGATCTGCATGGGCGACATGAGCTGGGACGAATACTGGCACTCGAAGGGTTTCATGCTGCCCCAGTTCCGGCAGCTCTATCGCGACGCCGCATTTCCGAGCCCCGTGTTCCACGCCATGGGCAACCACGACAACGATCCCTACTGCACGTCGGACGACGAGGCGGCCCGGGCATTCGTGCGCGAATTCGGCCCGACCTACTATTCGTTCAACCTCGGCGAACTGCACTACGTCGTGCTCGACGATATCTTCTACGTCAACACGGGCGGCGAGCCCGGCAAGATCGGCAGACTCGACTACGAGGTGCGCCTCGACGAGCGACAGATGGAATGGCTGCGGGCCGATCTGGCGACCGTCGCGGACCGCACGGCGCCTCTGGTGGTCGTCATGCACGCCCAGCTGCACTGGTGGCAGCGTCAGGGCGACAGGATGGGGTGGCGCTACGCCTTCACGCGCGATGCCGACCGGCTGGTCGAAGCCCTCGCCGGATTCGACGAAGTGCACCTCGTCACAGGCCATTCGCACCAGAATTTCCGCCTCGCCGACGGTCGCATCCGCGAGCACAACATCGCAGCAACGAGCGGCACGTGGTGGTGGACCGGACAGATCCACGACGACTACACGATCGATGTCTGCCTCGACGGTTCGCCGGGCGGTTACGAAGTCTTCGAGGTGGACGGACGCGACATTCGTTGGTATTATAAAGGCATCGGATTCGACGCCGGATATCAGTTCCGGGCCTACGACATGAACGAGGTGCTGCGCAACGAGCGCATCCGTGCCTCGGGCGACTTCACGGCGCAAGGCACCGCCCGCGGCATGAACGACGCCTACGGCGAGAACGACATCTTGCTGAACGTCTGGGGTTGGCAGCCCGACTGGACGATCCGCGTGACGGAGGAGGGTCGCGAGCTGGAGGGCGTGCGCGTGATCGGCAAAGACCCGCTGCACAAAATCGCCTACACGCGCAAAACCGTGCCGTTCCAAACCTGCTACAACCCCCACATGTGGCGTTACCGCGCCTCGGGACCCGCCACGACCCTGCGCATCGAAGTCACCGACTCGTTCGGCCGCACTTCGACCGAAACGATGGTGCGCCCCAAGCCGTTCCATATTCGGATGCGATGATCGTCCGGCAGCACGTCCGAAAATCCCGAGTTGCGCGACTCGGGATTTTTTCTTTTGTAATTCGTGGATATAAGATTATTTTTGTATTCGGAACATTGCGAACTGGCCCGATATGGAGAAAAAAATCAGTGATTTGCTTATTTCCGTAAGCGAGAACGACGATTATGCGTTCCGGGTTTTCTACGACCTCTATTACCGGAGCGTCTTCCGATTCTCCTACTATTTTCTGCGCGACAAGGAGGCCTGCGGAGAAGTCGTGAGCAATGTCTTCGTCGCAGTGTGGAAATCCCGCGTTTCGCTCCGGCGAATCGGCAACATCGAAGCCTATCTCTACACCGTCGTCCGCAACGAATCGAACCGTTACCTGAAGAAACACCGGGCAAGCCGCTGCGTCTCGCTGGAAGACCTTCCCGCCTCGGTGCTCGACCGCAAATTCCCCCCCCACATCCTGCGGCACAGAATCACCTGAAAATCAGCTTATAGAGTCGGAGATCGAAGAACTGGTACGCCGGTTGGTCGACGACCTTCCCGAACGTTGCCGCACGGTGTTCCTGCTCAAACGGCAAGAACAACTCTCATCGCGCGAAATCGCCGAAATGCTCGTCCTTTCCGAAAGCACGGTACGCGTGCAACTCAAAATCGCCGTCGACCGCATCGTAGCGGGCATTCGCAAATACTATCCCGACCTGACGCTGGTTCCCCTGCTGATGTGGGTTTTGGGGGCGATCAAGCATTAAAGGTCACGGTCCGCCGCCGGTGGCTGCAACCCACACACTCCTGAAGGATTGCAGACAAAATTATAAAGCCCGTCTCTTAGACGGGCGCAGTTCGCTGCCCCCCCCGGCGGCGAACCGCAAAAGCCTGGCAACACAAAAAATCCAAAAAAACCGCGATTCCCTTAAACGGAACCGCGGTTTTCGCACTCCATACTTCCGTAACGACAGAAAAATCGAACCATGCAATCTCGAAATACGGAAATATCGGACCCGATCGGAGGATCGGAGTGCGACGGGCGCAAGTTGTCCGAACTGCTGAACGGAACACGGGTCAGGACGGAAATCGATGCCGCGGCCGACGGCATGCGCGAACGGATATGGACCGACGTCCGTACGCGCATCCGTCGTCGGGGACTGCTGATACGGCTCGTGCGCTATGCTTCCGCCGCAGCGATCCTGGCAATCGTCGTCTGCGGGAGCTGGTCGTGGAGCGCGCAGCGCACCGAAAACCGCCTGATCGCGACAGCGCAGCCCGTCAGCATCTCGACGCCCCGAGGCGTGAAGTCCGACGTGGTGCTGCCCGACGGCTCGCGCGTGCGGCTCAACGGAGGCACGCGCATCGTCTATCCCGCGATATTCGGCGACCTGCGTCGTGTGGAGGTAGACGGAGAGGCCTATTTCGAAGTCGAACCCGATGCCCGAAGGCCGTTCGTCGTGGTCACCGGACCCATCACCTCGACGGTTCTCGGCACGACCTTCAACGTACATGCCTACTCCGAAGATCCGGATTACCAGATCACGCTCGCCTCGGGAAGCCTGCGGGTGGAGGACGTCTCCAAATCGCGGAGCGTGCGTCTCTGTCCCGGAGAACAGGGATTTTTCGACAAGAACTCCGGGCTGCTGACGCTACGCCAGGTGAATGTCGAACACGTGCTTTCGTGGCGCGAGGACAAACTCTATTTCCTCGCCGAACCGCTCGGATCGATCGCCCGGAGTCTCGAACGGCAGTTCAACGTCGAGATCTCGATCGCCGACGAATCCTTGCGCAAAACCCGTTTCACGGGCGAATTCGCCGACGGCGAGAATATACACGAGATCATGCGAATCATCTCGTCCGACAGCCGCATCCTCTGCCGCAGCCGCAAGAACCGGTTCGAACTTTACAGAAGACGATGAACATACGACCCACCTTTTTTTCACTACAACCTAAATTTCAAATTCCATGAGTAGAAATTCTTCCAACATGAGGTCCTTCCGGGATCTTACGGGCCGGCGGATATCGCACCGGCTGAACGGATTGCTGTTGCTCTGCTGGTTTGCGATCGCCGCGCAGACGCTGTATGCTCAGAATCCCGTGATTTCGTTGACGCTGAAGAACGCCACCGTGCGCGAAGTGATCGAAGCGGTAAAGAAAGAGAGCGGTTATTCGTTCTGGTACCGCGAGAGCGAAATCGACCTCGGCAAACGCGTCTCGGTCGAAGCACACGGACAGAACGTGCTCAAACTCCTCGACGGTGTGCTCGCCGAGCAGGGAATTCGGGCCAAGCTCGAAGGCCGTCACATCGTGCTCCATAAACCCGATGCGAACAAGGAATATCTGCTCACGGGGCGCGTCGAAACGGAAGCCGGAGCTCCGATCGTCGGGGCCAACGTATTGATCGACGGCACGAACAACGGCATGGTAACCAACGCGAAAGGCGAATTCTCACTGAACGTGACCGCCCGAACGACGCTCAACGTTTCGTTCATCGGTTACGATGCGCAGCAGGTACAGGTCGCAGGCCGCACGCACCTGACCGTGGTTCTGAAAGAGAACGCGCAGTTGCTGGACGACGTGGTGGTGATCGGTTACGGCGTGCAGAAAAAAGTCAACCTGACGGGTTCGGTCGCCGTGCGCCAGATGAAGGAGATCGAGAACCAACCGCTGACACACGCTTCGCAAGCGCTCTATTCGATGCCGGGCGTCTACATCAACCAGGCGTCGTCGAAACCCGGCAGCGACGGCGCGACGATCCGCATCCGCGGTGTCGGCACGATGAGCAGTTCGAGCCCGATGGTGCTGGTCGACGGCATGGAATACTCGCTCGATGAATTGAACCCCGGCGATATCGAGACGATCTCGGTGCTGAAGGATGCTTCGGCGTCGATCTACGGCTCGAAAGCCGCGAACGGCGTCATTCTCATCACCACCAAGCAGGCCCGCAAAGGAGCCCCCGTGGTGAAACTCAGCGCCAATTTCGGCATCCAGTCGCCCACGTACGTTCCCGACGTGGTGACCGACCCGATCCAGTACATGCGCATGCGCAACCAGGCCGAGCTGAACGAAGGCAAACTGACGGTGACATACGGCGAGGACGACATTCTCGAATACGCCGAGGGTATGAAGCACGACCGCTACATCTATCCCGCCTCCGACTGGTACGACCTCTGCTACGGAACCGGATTCCTCCAGCAGTACAACGCCCGCGTCTCGGGCGGCACGGACAAGATCTCCTATTCGCTGGGCGGCGGTTACATGAACCAGCGGGGTATCATGGCCGCCAGCGACGACGCCGAACGTTTCTCGTGGGACATGAAGATCAACGCACAGGTCACCAAACGTCTGAAGGTAGGCGTCAGCCTGCTGGGAAACCTGCGCTACAACACCGAACCGATCTACGGCGTCTCGACGACGGTCAACATCATCAACCGCGCCCTGCCGATCTTCAGCACGCAGCTGCCCGACGGAAAATGGCTCTCGACATGGCTCTCGACCCCGGGGCGCAACAACCCCGAAAACCCGCTCATGTACCTCAACGAGGGCAATACCCGTCGCCAGTTCCACCGCACGCTGGGCAAGATCGACATCGGCTACGAATTGCCCTGGGGCATCAAGTACAACGCCAATATGGGTTACGTGAAGGTCGACCACTACTCCAAGGACTTCAAGCACGCGATGTACACCTACAATCCCAAGACGCTCGAAAAGAAGGATTTCAGCGCCTACGTATCGTCCAAGGACTGGGATAACAACTCGATCAATTTCACCTTCTACAACACCCTTTCGTGGGGTACGGATTTCGGCGGCGACCACAACTTCAACGTGATGGTCGGCACGGAGTACAAACGCTTCGACAACAAGAATTTCCAGGCCAAGAAGCGCGACTATTTCAACAACCAGCTCACGGCCCTGTCGGTAGGCGCCACGATGGACGAAATCTCGGGCGGATCGTCGCTCGACCTGCTCTTCTCCTATTTCGGACGCATGACTTACGATTACAAGGAAAAATACCTCGTCGACCTCACGGCGCGTTACGACGGTTCATCGAAATTCGCCAAGGGCAACCGCTGGGCCTTCTTCCCCGCCGTGTCGATCGGCTGGCGCCTCGACAAGGAGAATTTCCTCAAGAACGTTCGGCAGATCGACGTGCTGAAACTCCGCGGCTCGGTCGGCGAGATGGGCAACCAGGCCATCGGCAACTACGAATACCTGATGGCCGTGCTGGCGAGCAAGAACTACAATTACAGCTTCAACGATGTGCTCTCGGGCGGCGCGGCGATCAAGGATTTCGTCGACGAGAACATCTCGTGGGAGACGACGCGCACCTACGACCTCGGCGTGGATTTCGAGGCTTTCTCCAACCGACTGATGTTCAGCATAGATCTCTACAAAAAACGCACGGAGGGTATCCTTCGCGACGTGAAGATCCCGGCGCAGATCGGCAATCTGAACGGTCCGAAACAGAACATCGGCGTGGTGGCCAACGACGGCGTCGAGCTGAACCTCCAGTGGCGCAGCGCGGTGAAGGATTTCCGCTACAGCATCGGCGGTAACTTCTGCTACAACAAAAATATCGTCGTGGACCTCGACGGACAGGAGTACATCAAGACCTTCAACATCATCCGCGAAGGATATCCCATCGACGCATGGTATCTCTACCAGGCCGACGGCTTTTACGACAGTTACGAGGAGATCGCCAATTCGGTGACCGTGGGCAGCGGCGTCAAACCGGGTTATATCCGCTACAAGAACCTCAACGGCGACGACAGGATCGACGACGACGACCGGGCCGTGAGCGGCAACCTGGTGCCGAGCATCACCTACGCCTTCAACTTCTCGCTGGGTTGGAAGGGTCTCGAACTCTCGGCGCAGTTCCAGGGCGTCGCCGACGTGAGCACCTACCTCTCGGGCAACCTCGCCGCACCGTTCTGGAACGGAGCCGGAGTGCTGAAGGAGTGGGCGACCGACGCGTGGACCCCCGAGAACCGCAACGCCCGTCTGCCGATCCTCCACACCGCGACGGGTGCTCCCGAGATGCACAACTACAAGAACACCCAGTGGCTCTACGACGCTTCGTACCTGCGCTGCAAGCAGTTGCAGCTGTCCTACTCGCTGCCCAAGCGGTGGATCTCCAAACTCGGCATGAGCCAGTGCCAGATCTTCGTCAACGGCGAAAACCTCTTTACGATCTCGCCGCTGAAGATGTTCGATCCCGAGATCGACCTGTCGACGACCAACCTGATGCAGTATCCCTCGTTGCGAACGATCAACTTCGGGTTCAATATTACTTTCTAATCGCTTCAAATACGGAAAATCATGAAAAAGATAGTATTCGGACTGATGCTTTGCGGTGCGGCAGCGACGGTTTCCTGCAACCTCGACACCACCCCGACCGACAAATATACGGTCGAAACCTTCTGGGAGACCGAGGAAGGTACCGAAGCGGCCATGACGGGCTGTTACAACATCCTGACCAGCGGTGCGCTGTTCGGCGACTCGGCGCCGCTTCTCGAAGAGACCTGCACCCCCAACGCCTACAATTACAACAATGCGGGCGGCTTCAACGTCATCGCGCAAGGTACCCACACCTCCAACAGCTCGGGCATCATCGCCAGCCGCTGGAACAAATGCTACGAGGGTATCGGACGCTGCAACACCCACCTCAACCGCCTGCCCCGCGCTACGGTGGCCGACGAGCGGCGCATGCAGATGGAGGGCGAGGCGAAATTCCTGCGGGCGCTCTACTACTATATGCTGGTGACCTATTATAACGGCGTACCGCTGATCCTCGACGAGCCCGTCTACGCACACGGTTCGCTGCCCCGCGCTTCGCGCGAGGAGGTGGTCCGGGCCATCCTCGACGATCTGAACGACGTAATCGACGGCGCACTGCTCGACTGGAAATGGGAAAAAACCTCCGACCTGGGACGCGCCACGCGCGGTGCGGCGATGGCCCTGAAGGCCCGACTGCTGCTTTTCGAGGCCAGCAAGCTGGTCAACCCCTCCAGCGACGCGGCGAAGTGGCAGGCTGCGGCCGATGCGGCTCGGGAACTGATCGACCGCGAGGCGCAGACGGGTTACGATCTGTTCGACAACTACCGGAACTTATTTCTGCCGGCCTACGAACACAACTGCGAATGCGTTTTCGACATCGAGTTCTCGAAGACCAAAAACACGGCGGTCAATTCGTTCAACACCTACAGCATCCAGTACCGCAACAACGCGCCGCTGCTCGACCTGGTGAATGCCTACGAGACGACGAGCGGCGGCCCCTCCACGATGGGCAAATACGACAATCTCGATCCCCGTTTCGCCGCGACGAACTTCTATCCCGGAAGCACGTTCCTCGGCAAGGCCAACTGCCCGGCGTCGGAGATTTGCCAGTTCACGGGCTTCGCGCACAAGAAACTCACGATCTACGACACCCAAAAGCGTGACCCGGACGACGGTAACGGTGACGCGAACTACATGTTCATTCGCTACGCCGACGTACTGCTGATGTACGCCGAGGCGCAGAACGAGCTCGACGCCTCGCCGTCGAATGCCGTCTACGACGCCGTGAACCGCGTTCGCGCACGCGTCGGAATGCCGACCTACGCCTACGGATCGAAGACCCGGGCCGAGATGCGCGAAATCATCCGCCACGAACGTCGCATCGAATTCGCGGGCGAGGGTCTCTACTACAACGATATCCGCCGTTGGATGACGGCCGAACTGGAGATGAACGCCGTGATTCAGGACTATGCGGGCACCGACATAGCCGTACGCGCGTTCGATCCCGACCGCGACTACTGGTGGCCCGTGCCGGCGGACCAGCTCCTGCTGAACCGCAAACTCGAACAAAACCCCAATTATTAATCCGACGAATATGAAACGATACCTGTGGATGCTTCTGAGCGCCTCGCTGCTGCTGGGTTGCAGCGAAGAGAAGGAGGATGAACCCTACGTTCCCTGGCGCCCCGACGATGCGAAGGAGGAGACGATCGACCTTGCGAAGGCGACCCGCGTGATGATTCTGCCCGAACAGGCGAAGAACCGCATCGTGATGATCGACCAGCCGACGGGAAAAGTCGCCTGGGAATGGAAAGCCGCCGACAGCGGACTTTCGGCCAGCGAACAGGCGTGGTTCAACCTCCCCGACGAGGCCAAACCGGTCTACAACCGCACGTGCGTGCTCATCACCGCTTCGGGCGGCGGCGTGGCGCTGATCCGCATCGCGGACAAGAAGCTGCTCTTCTACGCCAAGCCGGGCGGCAATCCCCATTCGGCCGAGGTGCTGCCAGACAACAATATCGCGGTAGCTTCGAGTACGGGCAATCTGCTGAGCGTCTATGTCTACGACGCCGCTTCGAGCTACGTTTCGAAACCCGCCTTCACCATGCCGGTCTATTCGGCCCACAACGTGGTTTGGGACCGCAAGCGCAACTGTCTCTGGACCGCGACGGGCTCGCAGCTGCTCAAGCTCTCCTACAACGGTAACCGTACGGCCCCGGAACTCACGCAGATCCGATCCTACGACACGGCGCCGGGCAACTCGATGGCGCACGACCTGGCACCCGCTTACGGCGAGGATGCGATGTATGTCTCGACGAACGAGCATGTCTACAAATTCGACTGCGCGGCGGAACAATTCCTCGACGTGGAGGTCTTCCAGCAGAACACCGTCAAGAGCATTTCGACAGGACCTGCGGACTACGCCACGATCGTCATGCGCCCCACGTCGGGCGGAAGCAACTGGTGGTCGGCCGAGGTGTGCGACCTCAAAGGCAACCGGCTGTTCAACCGCACGGGCTACCAGATCTACAAAGCCCGCTGGTATGTGGAAAATCCGTTCGGGTATCCCGAGGTCCACGAATTGTAAAACCCAAAACGTCAAAACCATGAAAAACATTCGAAAATACACGATGGCCGCAGTTTGCATGGCCGTAGCTTCGATGCTGACCGCCTGCACCGAGGCCGTAAAACGCGACACCGAGGAGGAGATTCGCGAAATGACAGCTCCGCAGAAGCCCGGGCCGATCTCGAAGGTGCCGGCCACGCTGACCTGCAACGGCGGCGAGGAGTTCACCTTCTCGGTATCGAAAGTCCAGTGGGCCGAAACCTACGAATGGACGATCGCCGAACGCGAACAGTCGAAAATCGCAATCATCGAGGGGCAGGGAACCAATGTCATCACCGTCAAGGTCGCCAATGACGACGTGGTGATCCCCGCACAGTCGATATCGGTCGTGGCCAAGAACGAACTGGGCACGAGCAAAGCGCGCGAGTTCTTCGCAGCGATCACGGTATCGGTTCCCATCGAACTGCCGGGCTACCGGATCAAGAAGTACGGCAAACGCTGGTGGATGACCGAAGATTGCCACGAAGCGGGCGACGACGGCAATCTGGGCGCCGCTCCCGATCTGACGGCCATGACGGTCGCAGGGTTGGATGCTTCGCACATGGCGCGTCTGGACGCCGCAAAAGGGCGTTTCTATACCTGGTACGAAGCGATGACCGGCATCCCGGGCTGTACTTCGGAACAATGTCCCTACGTACCGGGATACGAAGGGACCGACGACGTGGGCAATCCCTTCCGCCTCGACGGCACGGAAGAGGGCGAATTCGGCGTCCAGATTCGCGGCTGTTGTCCCGAGGGGTGGCACGTAGCCAACGCCGACGACTGGTGGGACATGCTGATGGCCATCAAGAGCGAATACGCCATTCCCGACGACTTCGTGCAAGGCGGTTACACCTTCTCCGGCGGACACGACAACAACCCGGCGAATGCCGTGACGAAATCCGTCTTTTACAAATCGGGCTGCACGGTCAAGAACATGGGCAACGTAGGCGCCTGGCTCCGCGGCGGCAACGGCCGCGTGGCGGACGGCGGCGTCTGGATTCAGTCGAGCCTGACGTTGACCGATGCCGGGGAACCCCTGCTGCAATTCGTCGAAGGAGCCGAAAATATCGGTTTCGACTGGTATCCGCTGGGCTACCAGCGTGCCGACGGCAGCTTCAACAGCAGTGCGATAGGCAAATGGGGCTACATGTGGTTCATCGGACAGACCAACGCTTCGACGGCCCGTTCGTTGGTCCTCAGCGGCACGAGCATGAATTTGCAGACCAAAACCAACGGCGACGCGGCGAAAAACATCCGTCTCAGCGTCCGCTGCGTGAAAAACTACACCAAGTAACCGAAAACAATGAAAAAAATTCTGTTTACGGCGGCTGCGCTGTTGTGCGCCGCGAACCTGACGGCTCAATGCCTCGGAGCGGGCAGTTCGACCAGCAGCATGAGCCCCGATGAGATGGCCGACGCTGCGAAGGCGGGAATCGAATATGTCGAGATCGGAATCAGCGGCCGCGGAAGCGTGGCCGAGATTCGGGAAAAGGCGCTTCACGCCAAACGCATGGCCGACCTGGCGGGGCTGAAGGTCTGGTCGTGCCACCTTCCGTTCTCCCGCAAGATCGACATTTCGGTACTCGACGACAGCGCCCGCATGGCCAACGTGGAGTTTCTGACCGAAATGATCGCGATCTGCGGCGAAGTAGGACCCCGCAAACTGGTGCTGCACCCCAGCTCCGAACCCATCGCGGACGAGGAGCGCGAACGACGCATCCGAAACAGCATCGCCTCGATCGGCGTACTGCGCAAGGCTGCCGCCCGCATCGGTGCCGAGCTGTGCATCGAGGACCTGCCCCGCACCTGCCTGGGACGCAACTCCGAGGAGCTGATGCGCATCGTGGCGCCCTATCCCGAAGTGAAGATCTGTTTCGACACCAACCACCTGCTCTCGGAAGATTTGCTACACTTCGTAGAGGTGTGCGGACCCCGTATCGGAACGGTTCATATCTCGGATTACGACATGGTAGACGAACGCCACTGGCTTCCGGGCAAGGGTAAAATCGACTGGCCCGTATTATACGCCGCGCTGATGAAAGCAGGATACGAGGGCGTTTTCATGTACGAACTCAAACGCGGCGAAGGATCGTTCCGCGAGATGGTCTCCATCTACGAAAAGACGGCCGCCGCCGCTGCGAAACTCGAATAATCTTCCTTGCGACTGCGAAGAGGCTGTCTGACAAATCCGAATTTAACGATTTCACCCCGCCAGAACAAGCTCTGGCAGGGGTGATTTTCGTTTTCGGGGAGTTGTTAGACAGCCCCTTTTTCGTCGGAGAATAACCCGCGCATAGCTGCCGGACACCTCGGCCATCGCCCGAAGTCCCTTCCCCCCCCTTCTTCCAGACACAAAAAAACCGCGTCGGACTTTCGTCTAACGCGGTTTTCAGTGCCCAGGACAAGACTCGAACTTGCACGAACGTAATTGTTCACTACCCCCTCAAAGTAGCGTGTCTACCAATTTCACCACCTGGGCTCACGCACCCCGAACCGTGATTCGGGAGTGCAAATATAGATACTATTTTGCGAAACGCAAAATTTTTCGGGCCGAAAACTCGATTTTCGAACGTTTATTTTTACGTTTTTCCGTTCCGGGGCTCGAAAGCCCCTTCGCGGGACCTCCGTTTACCGCAGTTTCATCTCGCGAATCAGGTAGTCCGCACCGCCGATACGGTCGATAACAAACAGCACGTAGCGGATATCCACGGCGATGTTGCGGCAGATCTCCGCATCGAAAGCGATGTCGCTCATCGTCGAACGCCACGTACGGTCGAAATTGATGCCCACCAATTCGCCGTCGGCATTGAGAATCGGCGATCCGGAGTTGCCGCCCGTCGTGTGGTTCGTCGCCAGGAAGCACACCGGCACCGTACGGCGCCCCTCGACGACGGTCGCCCAGCGCCCGTAATCTTTCGCGGCATAGCGGTCGCGCAGCGCCTGCGGAATATCGTAATCGTAAATCTCGGGATTGTCCTTGGCGATGATGCCGTCGACGGTCGTGCGCGGCTTGTGGTACTCGCCGTCGGCATATTCGTAACCGCCGACTCGGCCGTAAGCCACGCGGAGCGTGAGGTTGGCATCGGGGTAGAAAGCCCGCTCGGTATCCCATTCGCGCAAACCGCGGATATAGATCGTATAAAGATCGTTCAGTCGTCCGCTGTTGAGGTTGCGCAACGAGCCGCTGCCGAGCAGCCAGCCCACGTGGTCGAGCATGCGCCGGGCACCCTTGCGCAGGGCGTCGATCGCCACCGTGTCGGTATTGTTCCACACCCCCTCGAAGAGCTTCTCTCCATAGGCCTCGGCCGAACCGCAGGCCGCCACACCGTCGAGAAACGCCGGCACCTGGTACTGCACGGGGCAGCGGCGGGCATACTCGCCGGCCAGATAACGGAACAGCGCACGTTCGGTCGCCTCGCGGCGTGCGAAGACCTCCTCGGCACGCGCCTCGGCCGAATAACGCGCCGGAAGGGCAGCGATGGTCTCGAAGGTGATTTCACGGGCGAAATAGGGGTCGGCAATGCGGGCGTATTCGTCGCGCAACTGCGCCACGACCTCGCGATAGGCGGGTTTATCGGCCGCCCAGGCAGCGAACCGCTCCTCGTAATCGGCTTTCGCAGCGCAGATGCCGCGGCGTTCGAGCCCCAGCACCTCGCCCTGCCACTTCTTCCAGGCGTTGGCGATCGTAGCGTGCTTGGCGGCATAATGGATACGCAGCGCGGGGTCGGACTCCTGCGCCGCGCGGATGATGTCCAAACGTCCGTCGCGGATAGCGATCTTCGCCGGATCGGAACGCTCGGAGATATAGCGTACGGCATCCGAGAGGATATACTCCTGCGTGTTGCCCGGGAATCCGTAGATCATCGTGAAATCGCCCTCGTCGACACCGCGGGTCGAGATCGTGAAGCTCTTTTTGGGGCGGTAGGGGACATTCTCGGGCGAATAGGCCGCCGGACGATTCTCTTTCGAGGCATAGACGCGGAAGACCGAGAAATCGCCCGTATGGCGGGGCCAGATCCAGTTGTCGGTGTCACCGCCGAACTTGCCGATCGACGAGGGCGGCGCAGCCACCAGACGCACGTCGTCGAACTGCTCGTAGAGGAACAGGAATTGCTGGTTACCGTAGTACATCTGTTCGACCGTGGCTTTGTAGGAGTCTCCTTCGGCCTCGGCCTCGCGGATGATCCGCTCGACGGTCTCGCCCGCAGCGATGCGGTCCGTAAGCTCCTCCATGCGAACCAGGAAGCGCACCCACAGTTTCTCGTTGGGAAGCTCCTCGGCGCGCGAACGGGCCCAGAAACCGTCGGTCAGATAGTCGTGTTCGACGGTCGAATGGGCCTGAATGGCACCGTAGCCGCAATGGTGGTTGGTCAGCAGCAATCCCTCGTCGGAGACGATCTCGCCCGTGCAGCCGCCGTTGAACAACACGACGGCATCTTTCATCGAGGCCCGGTTGACCGAATAGATATCTTCGGCCGTGAGACGGAATCCCTTGGCGCGCATATCGTCGATGCGCGACGCGATGAGGCTCGGAAGCCACATCCCCTCGTCGGCCGCGGCGGGCAGCAGCGTCGCGAGGAACGACAGTGTCAGTAATATACGATTCATATTTTATGGATTAGCGTTGTTCGACAAGTGCTTACATACGATCACGTCCTTCGGGACGGGTCGGATTTATCACCTTTATCACCGCGGCCTCAGCCCGCGAGGATTCGACCGTCCTGGATGAAATCGAGGTATATGACTTTCATTCGACGAACCGTTCCAGTTCGGTATATACTCTTTGAATGGGCAACCCCATGACGTTGTAGAACGACCCTTCGATGCGCTCGATGGCCGCATAGCCGATCCACTCCTGAATGCCGTAGGCTCCGGCTTTGTCGAGCGGGCGATAAGTCTCCACGTAGTAGTCGATCTCCTCGTCGGTGAGCGTGCGGAACCACACCGTCGAACGCACGTCGAAGGTGTGCTGACGCTCCGCCGCGCGCAACGTGACGCCAGAGACCACCGTGTGGCTGCGTCCCGACAGCCGTCGGAGCATCGCCGCGGCGCCTGTCGTATCGGCGGGTTTTCCCAGCACCTCGCCGTCGAGCACCACCACCGTATCGGCCGTGAGTAGCACATCGCCGGGCTCCAGCACCGTGGGGTAGGCCTCGCTCTTGAGACGCGAGAGGTATGCGGGAACCTCCTCGGCGGGAAGATCCGCAGGGTAGACCTCGCGGCACTCGTATTTCGGTGCGAGGAGATAGGGGAGTCCGCAGCCGCTCATCAACTCGCGGCGGCGCGGCGACTGCGACGCCAGAATCAGGCGGCAGGATCGGAGTTTTTCGTGCAGGAGCATCGGTTTCTTGCGTTTGAAGTGTTCGGGCCCGCAGTACGTGTCGCACAGCAGAAAGAGAAGGGTAGTGCGCTATTTCAGGCGGATCACACGCTGCGCATCGTCGCTCTCGGGCAGCGGTGCAGGCCGAAAGTCGGAATATCCCAATGCGATGGCGCACAGGGGTTCGCATCCCTCGGGTATGGGCAGAAATCCGCGCAGATAATCCGCAGCGCTCTCGCCGTCGGGCGCATCCTTGCGGCGCGGGCGGCCGTCGACATGCACCCAGCACGAAGCCAGCCCTTCGTCGACGCATGCCAACTGAAGCATCGTAGCGGCGATCGAGCCGTTCACGCGCCACAGATCGCTTTGTTTCGTGTCGCCCATGACGAGGATCGCCATCGGAGCATTCTTGATGAATCCGGCGCCGTAGTCTCGCATGTCGGCCATGCGGGCCACCGCCTGGGGATCGTCGACCACGAGCAGCCGCGTCGAACGCGTATTGCGGGCCGACGGGGCCGTCAGCGCTGCGTGCAACAGCCGCTGGATGATCTCCTCCTCCACGGCGCGGTCGGTGAATTTGCGCACGGAACGCCGTTTTTCGATGATTTCCTTGAATTCCATGTTTTTGCTTTTTTCGGGGGTCGCATCGTCCGCGCCATCCCACCCAACAAAGATAATGCAAAGCCGCGGGACAGCCAAATCGGAGGGATAAAAACGTCCGCCTATCGAAAACCCCGAAACCCGATCCGGCGGCGGTACGACCACGACCCCAAAAGCAAACGACTTGCGTGCTCCGACAAGCGAGCAAACCCGCTCGTCGACCGGCCGCGATCCAAGCCCCCTCCTCGGAGGGGGGGGGTACGGCGCGTCGGTTTCAGCGACAACCGTGTGCCGTTTCTGCTGTGGCGGCTCAGCAATTCGAGCCAGGCTCGATTGCATTCGCCTGCTGTCGCAGTTGGGGGTGATCGGAACCGGATACGCAGCTACTGGCAGCGAGCAACACCACCCGAAAGAATTCCCGGAAAACCAAAAACCCGATCCGGCAGAATACAACTACAACCCCCCAAAAAAGGGGAGCCGCACATGGCAGCTCCCCGGGAAAGGCTTTCACATCCCGACTATCGGTATACGATCTCGGTCTGCTCAGGGATATAAGAGGTGTTGCGCTCGTAGGTAATATAGCGAATTCGCTGCGAGGAATCCATAAACAACGTCTTGAGCGACTCCATCGGGCTGCAATCGAGCGATGTCAAGCCCAAATTGCCGCTGACGTCGAGCGTCTCTAAGAAATTGCTGTAACAATTCAGCGTCTTTAGTTTTTCGCACCGCGTAACATCGAGCGAACGGAGTTTATTGTTCGAACAATCCACAGTTTCCAATGCCGTATTGGCGGAAAGATCGAGGGCGGTCAACAATCCTCCGCTGCACGTCAAAGTTTTCAACCGCGGATTTTTGCTCAGATCTATTTCCGACATTCGCCCGTTATTCAACTGCAACTTCTCCAATGCCGGACATTCGGTCACATCGAACCCTGCCCAATAATAACCCGTATTCAGTGAAACCGAAAAATTCTTCAAATAAGAACTTACGATCTTAATTCGCGTCGTTACTCCATTGGATTCACTGAATGAAGTTATATACGGATTATCTCCCAAATTCAAATAATGCAGATTCCGCATCTTCCATAAACCGGTCAGCGTATTCAATAATTTAAAAGCCGACAAATCGAGCGATTCGATGGCCGTATCGGCGACATGGAGTGAACGTAGTTTCAAATTTGCCGTAATATCCAAATCCTTTAAAGAAGAATCGCCGAGACAAGACAACTCATCCAACTCGGTATTGTTTTTTAAATCCAATGCCGTCAGATTGGTACAATAATTCATGGAGAACGATTTCAAATTCTTCAACATAGAAACGTCGATCTTTTCGGCCGGAATACCGTTGATCGATAAGGTTTCCAATTTCGCGCATCCCGACAAATAGACATTTTGCAATAAATAAGTACCACTCGTCGAAGTGCCGATTCTTTCACTCAACGACAAGATCTTCAACGACGGAGCCGATATCTTTAAGGCTGAGAAAGAAGAATATCCATTGACTCGCATCGTAAACGATTCGAAATTGTTTCCCAAATCGAGATTCGTAAGCGGATTACTATCGATATCGACCGTTTTGAGCTGGGAATTGGCGCTCAGATTCAGATTCGATAACTTATTGGAATAACACCGCAATTCGACCAATTTCGGATTGCGCGAAAGATCGAGTGCCACCAGATTGTTGGAATAGATATTCAAAATCGTCAGTTCGGGACAACCGGAAAGATCGATCGTAGAAAGTTTCTGAGTATTGCAATCCAACGTATGCAGTTTCGAACAATTCGGGATTTTCAACGTCTGCAAATAAGAATTTCCTGCTTCTTTCTGGCAAAAAATTTCCTGCAGTTCGGTATTTTGCGACAGGTCGAGAATCGCTATATGCTGGCTACTACAATCTAAATAAGTCAATGCTTTGTTTTGCGACAAATCGAGCCGAGTTAAACCACCTGTGTAAGGACGTTGACAATTCAGATATTTCAATGCTTTGTTTTGTGAAAGGTCAAGACTTGTCAAAGCACAATCATTACATATTAGCGTCTCCAAAGCCGTCAATTTCGTAACATCAAGATTCTTAAGCTTATTATTACTCGACACGTTGAGCGAAATCAGATTCGTAAACCACTCCAGACCGGTAAGGTCGGTGATGCTCTTGTCGAAGACATTGAGCGTGACGACTTCCAGCGCTTCGCCCTTCGTGATTTTGCCGTCGCCGTCGAGGTCGTAATTCGCAAGGAGGAATGTTTCGAAATTGGGATCGACGAAGCGGATCGTCTCCGCAAGGGCCTTTTCATCGCCCGACTGCGTAATGCAGAGCGTCTGTGCGATGGTCTCGTTCGCCAGGTCGATCAGATAGACGAAGGCCCGGCGCATGGCGCTCGTATTGGCATCGGCCGTGAAGGTGAGCGTCTCCTCGCGCAGCGCGGCACGCGTCGCAGGAGCCAGTCGCAACCACGCAGCAGCCTCCGGAGCAATCTCGACGCGGTAGTTGAGGTTGGTTTACAGCGGCACGACGACCGATCCGCCGGCCGCACCGATGACGAACGGTTCGGCCGTGGTGACGATCAACACCCCGTTGCTGGGATCTACGGCACCGTCGTATACGAAATTCAGCGACTTCATGAGCGTCTTGCCGCGACCGTCCGAAACCAACACGATCACAGCGCTGCGCTCGACGATCGCGAGCGGGGTAGTGACGACGACGAAACCCGTAGCCTCATCGGTGCGCTCGACCGACGCCCGAAGGCCATCCTGAGCCAAAACCTCGATTTCGGTCGCGGAATCGGCACCCGTCAGCGTATAGGCTACACGGTAGGTGCTGCCCGGAGCGAACCGCACGGCCTCCGTATCGGCGAATTCGATACCGAACGGACGATCCTTCGGAATCGAGAAACTCGTTCCGTCGGACAACACGAAAGTCACCTCGTTTTGACCGACCGTTACCGACGAGAACATCGAATCGCCGTCCTGACCGTCTTTACCGTCCTGACCGTCGGCACCGTCCTGACCGTTCTGACCGTCGGCACCCGTAGCCTGACCGATATCGGTCCAGGTACGCCCCTCGTCGAGCGAAAGCATCCAACGGCCGTTTTCGATCTTCAGACGGGGCGTGATGCCGTCCTTGCCGTCGGCGCCGTTTTGGCCGTCCTGGCCGTCCGATCCGTTCGCGCCGTCTTTACCATCGGTACCGTACTGAACATTGGCTCGCACTCGGTTGCCCTCGGCATCCCGAAGCCACGCGCCGTCGAGCGTCCAATACCAATTGCCGTCGGTGTCCCGGCGTACGCTCACCACAGGCGAATGTCCGTCCTGGCCGTTCACACCGTCCTTGCCATCCGATCCGTCCTAACCGTCCTAACCGTCGGCACCGTCCTTGCCGTGGTAAATCACGATCGCAGGACTGTGTGCGAAGGAGATCGTATAGCCTACCGCGCGACCGTTCTCCGTAAGCGGCACCACGGAGGTGATATAATCGTTGTTCTGGACCGCCTCGACCAGTTTTCGAAGCGACTCGATATTGGTATTCATTTGGTTGCAGAGCGTACGCAACGCCTCGAAAGCACTCCTCGTAGGCAGTTGGATGCGGGTGCCGTCGCCGAGCATGAAGACCACGTAATCGGCATTGGACGTATCTACGCCGCTGAACAAACCTCCGTCGCCCGAACCCGAATCGCCTCCGGAAGTCGCCTTGCCGAGCATCGTCCACGTACGACCGTTGTCGTAGGAGATATACCAATACTCGTTTTCGATTTTCAGCTGCGGCGTGATGCCGTCCTGACCGTCGGTTCCGTCCGCACCGTCCTTGCCGTCGGCGCCGTCCCGACCGTTGGCGCGGATCCGATTGCCCGAATCGTCCCGCAACCACTCGCCGTCGAGCGTCCAATACCAGTTGCCGTCCGTATCGCGACGTACGCTCACCACAGGCGAATGCCCGTCTTTGCCGTCGGTACCATTTACGCCGTCTTTTCCATCCTGACCGTCTTTGCCGTCGGTACCGTTCACACCGTCTTTACCGTCCTGGCCGTTTACGCCGTCCTTACCGTCGGTTCCGTGATAGATCGTCACGGGTTCGTGACGATAGAATGCGATCGTGTAGCCCACGACCTTACCGTCTTTCGTCACGAGGGTAACCCCCGTAACGTAATCACTGCTCCCCACGGCATCGACGATCGTCTTCATGGCCGAGAGATTGGTATTCATCTGCCGGCATAGCTCTTCGAGCTTTCCGACCCGCTCTTCGAGATCGTTGACGCTCTCCCATAGCGGAGCATCGTCGAACTCAGAACTGCACGCCGCGATCATCGCGACTGCCGACAACATACACAAGAATTTTTTCATACTTTTTATTGTTTAATAAAGGGTTTGGTTCGCCCGACCGCAAAACAATAAAAAGGTGTGGACTTTCCGTATTCGCACACGAGGTATTGGACGACCCACACAGTAGAATACGGCCATACCCACGCTGATAAACAGCGCGAGCATCAACCTTTGTTCCTTGCTGTGTTCGAAAGTGTCCAATTTCCGTGTGCAAGAAAAAAGCCGATGCGCTTTTTTTGTCTTTATCCGTCGACGGCCCTCGCAGACCGCCCCGACAAAGATAGCACAAATCACGAGAAAAACAGCACATATCCCGAAAAAAGCGACCGCGCATCGAATCGCGGGAAACCGATGCTTCGTCGCAACGAAAAAGCGACCGCACGTCGAAACGTACGGTCGCAGATCCTAACCCGAGTCGGAATTACCTCAACACGACTTTGTAGGGCGAGTACATCCGGATTCCCGACTCCCCGACGGCTTCGCGCACGCGGGCGTAATCCTCCATCATCGACCCCAGGCGGGAGCGCAGGAAAGCAGCCCGTACGTTTTCGTTCAACGAGGCGATGAAAGCCATCAATCCCGTAGGTTCGTCGACGATCTCCGTCACCCGGTATTCGTCGCCCAATCCGGCTTTATCCACGGCCGTAGCGATGGCGGTCTTCAACCCTCCGTAACCGTCGATCAGGCCGATGCCGAGCGCATCCTCTCCCGACCATACGCGACCTCCGGCGATCTCCAGGACCTTCTCGATCGGCAGATTGCGCCCTTCGGAAACATCCTTCGTAAAGGTCTCGTATACCTTGTCCACGCCGCGCATAATCATCGCGCGCTGTACGGGCGTCAACGCTCCCGACTGACCGATACCGGCCTGCGAATTGCTTTTCACCCCGTCGATCGTGATACCGAGTTTGTTCTTCAGCGCGTCGCGCGTGTCGAGGAACATGCCGAAGACACCGATCGACCCGGTGAGCGTCAGCCGGTCGGCGACGATCACGTCCGCCGGACAGGAGATGTAATATCCGCCGCTGGCCGCATAGGATCCCATCGACACGACCACGGGTTTCTCGGCCCGCAACAGTTCCATTTCGCGCCAGATGACGTCCGAAGCCAGGGCACTGCCGCCCGGAGAGTTGACGCGCAGCACGACGGCCTTGACCTTCTCGTCGTCGCGCACGTCGGCCAGCGTCGCGGCCAGCGTATTGCCGAAGATATGTTTGCCCGTACCCTCGCCGTCGACGATATCGCCGTCGGCATAGACGATCGCCACACGGTCGGCCGAAAGATGCTTCAGATCGGCACCCACCTGAGCGGCATACTCGCCGAGGTTCACGAAACGGTAGAATCCGTCCTCGTCCGACTCTACGCCCAGCTCGGCGAATACGTCGTCCATTTCATCCTCGTAGAGCAGTCCGTCGACGAATTTGTGTTCGAGCGCCTCCTCCGGGAGCGACACTTGCAACCCGTCGGTCAGCGCTTCGAGACGCGCAAGGTCGATACCGCGAGCCTCGGCCACCGTGCCGGCCACCGTGCGCCACATCGAGTTGACCAAGGCCTGCATCTGCTCGCGGTTGGCCGGCGACATCCGATCGAGAATATAGGGCTCCACGGCGCTTTTGTATTTGCAGACCGTGGGGCGGAACACTTCGGCTTTCAGATCGAGCTTGTCGAACAACCCTTTGTAGAACATCACGTCGAACGCAAAACCGGTCCAGTCCACACCGCCCTGGGGCTGCATGTAGATCCTGTCGGCGACCGTCGCCAGGTAGTACTGTCCCTGGGAGTAGGTTTCGTTGTAGGCGACGACGAATTTTCCGCTCTGCTTGAACTCCTCGATCGCCGCACGCAGCTCCTCGAGCAGCGCCGAGCCCTCGACACCGCCCTCACCGTTCATCCGCAGATAGATACCCTTGATCCGATCGTCCCCGGCAGCGGCCTCGATCGCCCGCAGCGCCTTGAAAAGCGACAGCCGCGGTGTGTTTTCGAGCGACAAGATATCGAGTCCCGCGAGCGGATCCGACGCCGGAGCATCGGTAATCACCTCCGAAAAATCGATCGTCAGGATCGATTCGGCCTCCACGGGAGCAGCCTCGTTGGACATCAGACCGATGCTTCCCAACAACAGCACCATCCAAAAGATACCGACCAGAAACGTCCCTACCACGAAGGCGAGAACTCCTGCGAGAAAAGTTTTGATGAAATTCATATCACATTCTTTTTACGTAAACACTCTTTTCCAGGACAAAGATACATATAATATTTATCGTTTTTCGATAAACAAATCGAAGATTTTATCGACCGACCCGATTTTTCGCGTCCGCACGATTTTCCGGACGGACAACGGCCCGACCGACGACGGAAACAGCAAAAAAATCCGCGACCGCCGATCATAAGACCGCTTCGGGAATCGTTATGTACGGGCAGAGCGAAAACCTCCCCCGCACGAACCGGCGATTTATTTGGTTTTGCGCCCCATATATCGTATTTTTGCGCTACGGATATTCCTCGGCGCGACATGCCCGGAATAGTCCGTAAACAAAGGAATCGAAATTTAGACAACATATGAAACAGCAGATCGAAAAACTGTTGGCTACCGTCACCCACCCCGAAACGGGTCTCGACCTGGTGGAGAGCGGATTCGTCGAACACATCGCGGCTGCGGCAGGCAAAGCGACCGTCGTGCTGCGCTTCGCCAAAGCGCGCGACCCCTTCGCCGTGAAAATCAAGAATCAGACCGAAGCGCTGCTGCGCGAGGCGTTCCCCGAAGCGGAAATCCTCGTCGTGGTGAAGGAGGGCGGCGCCGCGCCGCGTCCCGAGCCCAAGACCCGCACCATGACCGACGGCATCGCCAAAGTGATCGCCGTAGCGTCGGGCAAGGGCGGCGTCGGCAAATCGACCGTCACGGCCAATCTGGCCGTCGCGCTGCGCAACATGGGATTCCGCGTCGGAGTGCTCGACGCCGATATCTACGGACCTTCGCAACCCAAAATGTTCGGCGTGGAGGGCTACACCCCGCTGGCCGAGGAGCAGGGTGGCATCGACGCGATGATTCCGGCCGAAGCGATGGATATCCGCCTGATGTCGATCGGCTTCTTCATCAAACCGACCGATGCGCTGCTGTGGCGCGGCGCGATGGCCACCAGCGCCCTGAAGCAGATCGTTCACCAAACCAAGTGGGGAACGCTCGATTTCCTGCTCGCCGACCTGCCTCCCGGCACGGGCGATATCCACCTGTCGATCATCAACGAACTGAAGATCGACGCCGCGGTGATCGTTTCCACACCGCAGCAGATCGCCGTGGCGGACGTCGTACGGGGCGTGGAGATGTTCCGCAACCCCAATGTGAACATTCCGGTCGCCGGCGTGGTCGAAAATATGGCCTACTTCACCCCCGAGGAACTTCCCGACAACCGTTATTATATCTTCGGACGCGGCGGAGCACGTGCGTACGCCGAGCGCAACGGCATCGATTTCTTGGGTGAAATACCTATCATACAATCGATTATGGAAGGTGGCGACACGGGAAGACCGGCCGCCGGAATCGATCCGCGCGCGGAAGAACACTATCGTAAGCTGGCCGAAAAAATTGTCAGCAAAGTGATGAAAAGTTGATGAAAACCTGTTCGCAACCCGTTCGCAAAGCGATGATAAGTCGTGGGAAATTAGTCGTAAAAAATTTGGATTTCGAAAATCACTGCGGGTATATACGGAAAATCCCGAATTCCAAAAAAAGTTTTCGATTTTTATTGCCCCCGCCGACGGGCGGAAATACGAAAGATTGTTCAGAATTTTCGACTGTCGAAATGTCGGCGACTTTTATCGACATTTGTGAAAAACGCATTACGATACCCTGAATCAGAAACGGTTGCGATACTCGGAAAACGAACAGTCCGAATAGCGGTTGTGGATAACTCACCGGCGATAAAAGTTATGCACATTATCGACAGCTATTATATTTATTCTTAATTATTATTTAAATTAAATTTAAAAGATAAAAATAGAAAATGAAGGTCGAAAACTTCGAAAAACTCCGAATGCGTATCGAGGAACTCAAGCAGCGCAAACGCGCCGTGATCCTGGCGCACTACTATACGACTCCCGAAGTACAGGCCGTCGCCGATTTCCTGGGCGATTCGCTAGCCCTCTCGGTCAAGGCGCAGGATGTCGATGCCGAGATCATACTCTTCGCCGGCGTGCACTTCATGGCCGAGACGGCCAAAGTGCTCTGCCCCGACAAGAAGGTGCTGATCCCCTGCCCCGAGGCGGGGTGTTCGCTCGCCGAGTCGTGCGATGCGGCCGATTTCGCTGCGTTCAAGGCCCGCTATCCCGACCATAAGGTCGTATCCTACGTCAATACGACGGTCGGCGTCAAGGCGCTGACGGATGTCTGCTGTACTTCGTCGAACGCCCTGAAGGTCGTGCGGTCGATTCCCGAAGACCAGCCGATCATCTTCGCGCCCGACCGGAATCTGGGCTCCTATATACAAAAGCTCACCGGACGACAGAACATGGTGCTGTGGGACGGCGCCTGTCACGTGCACGAAGAATTTTCGCTCGAAAAGATCCTGCGACTCAAGCGCGAACATCCCGCAGCGAAGGTCGTAGTGCACCCCGAATGCCGTGCGTATATCGTCGAGACGGCCGATTTCGTGGGCTCCACGGCGGCGATTCTCGACTACTGCGGCGCGAGCGACGCGCGGGAATTCATCGTCGTCACCGAGTCGGGTATCCTCTCCGAAATGCGTCGGCGATACCCCGACAAGGAGTTCATTCCGGCGCCTCCCGACGACGAGTCGTGCGGCTGCAACGATTGTCGATACATGAAGATGGTGACCCTGGAGCGCATCGTCGAATGCCTGGAGAACGAGTCTCCCGAGATCGTGCTGGACGAGGAGGTGCGCCGTGCCGCCGAGCGGTCGATACGCAACATGATCGCCGTTCGCTGAGCCCGGTTCTTCGTTGGGATTTTGGGACGAAAGCTCCCCCTGCCGTTTTCTTTTGCGGTGTCGATCGTGAAAAGTTCAACGCCATAGGCGTTGCATCTTCGGCGGCTGGACCGGTCGCGCTAAAAGCGCGAGCCGCCGAAGATGATTTTCCCCGGCGAAATTCTCTTGGTATTTTTCGCCGAATCGCAAACGGCGACTGTTGATGATATTAACTTAACACAATATCCGATGAAAAAACTCTTTTTGCTGTGCGCAGCCGCTCTGACGACGATGAGCGCCGTTGCGGACGAAGGTATGTGGATGCTTCCCTACCTTCAGAAAATGAATATCAGGAACATGAAGGCCCTGGGGTGTAAACTCTCGGCCGAAGATATTTACAGTGTCAACAACTCCTCCCTCAAAGATGCCATCGTCATCTTCGGCGGCGGATGTACGGGCGAAATCGTCTCGCCCGAAGGGCTGCTTTTCACCAACCACCACTGCGGTTTCGGTTCGATCCAGGCCCTCTCGTCCGTCGAGCACGACTACCTCAAGAACGGATTCTGGGCCATGTCCAACGCCGAGGAGCTGCCCGCTCCGGGGTTGCAGGTGCGTTTCGTCCGTAAGATCGCCGACGTGACGGCCGACGTCTTGGGCAACGTACCTTCGACCGCCTCGCAGCAGGAGTACGAGAAGATCAGCAACGAGAATATCAAGGCCCTCACGGCACGCCTCGAAGAGGAGAATCCCGGCATGGAGGTCATCGTAAAACCCTTCTTCGGCGGCAACCAGTTCTTTTCGTTCGTCATGGAGGTCTACACCGACGTGCGCCTGGTGGGTGCTCCCCCGCAGTCGGTCGGCAAGTTCGGCGGAAACACCGACAACTGGATGTGGCCGCGTCATACGGGCGATTTCTCGATCTTTCGCGTCTATGCCGGACCCGATAATCGTCCGGCGGATTATTCGCCCGAAAATCGCCCCTATAAGGCCGACAAATATCTGAAGGTGTCGCTCGACGGATACGACGAGGGCGATTTCGCCATGATTATGGGATTCCCGGGTTCGACGCAGCGTTACATGACCTCCTACGAGATCGACGACATGCTGCGGGTCTCGAATCCCAACCGCATCTTTATCCGCGGCGAGCGTCAGGATATCCTGTGGAAGGATATGATGGATAGCGACCGCGTGCGCATTCAATACGCCTCGAAATACGCCCAGTCGTCGAACTACTGGAAGAATTCGATCGGCATGTCGCGCGGCATCGAGAAACTCGGCGTAAAGGCCCGCAAGGAGGCTCAGGAGGCCGACTTCCGGGCGTGGGCTGCCAAGAAAACGCTGCCCGAAGAGGGGTATACGGATGCGTTGACGTCGATCGAGGAGTCGATGAAGGCGCTTTCGCCCCTGGACCACGACCGTCAGTGGCTCTCCGAAGCGTTCCTGCGTGCCGTGGAGATCATCCGTCCGGCAATGGGCGTACTGAAGGGTACGACGGTGAAGTCGGAGATCGACGCCGCGAAGCTGGAGACGGCATACCGCGATTTCTACAAGGATTTCAACGTGGAGACCGACCGTAAGGTCGCCAAACGTATGTTGCGGATCGCTCGCGAACGCATGAACGAACAGCCGTCGTTCTACGCCGAGGTCGTCGACAAGAAGTTCGGCGGCGATACGGATGCCTATGTGGATCATATCTACGACAATTCGGCTTTCGTATCGCAGGAGAAGGCCCTGGCGCTGCTGGCCGACTATTCGGCCGAGAAGGTCGCCGCGGATCCCGCGATGGCGTTGGCGCGTTCGGTGATCGAGCAGTATTATGCGCTCTCCGGCGCGCGTCGTGAGCATGCGACGAAATTCGCTGAGGGACATCGCAAATACATCGCCGGTCTGATGCTTCAGAACCCCAAGAAGGCCTGGGCGTCGGATGCCAATTTCACGATCCGTCTGACCTACGGTCGCGTGCTTCCCTACGATCCGGCGGACGGCATCCGTTACAACTACTATACGACGCTCAAGGGCGTGATAGAGAAGGAAGATCCGAAGAATCCCGCCGAGTTCACCGTGCCTGCGAAGCTCAAGGAGCTCTATGCGGCGCGCGATTTCGGACGCTACGCCAATGCTCGGGGCGAACTTCCGACCTGCTTCCTGGCCGACTGCGACATCACGGGCGGCAACTCCGGATCGCCGGTGATGAATGCCAAGGGCGAGTTGATCGGCCTTGCGTTCGACGGCAACTGGGAGGCCATGTCGGGCGACGTGGCATTCGAACCCGAATTGCAGCGTACGATCGCCGTGGACGTGCGTTACGTGCTGTTCATCGTCGATAAGTTCGCCGGTGCGAGCTGGCTGCTCAAGGAGTTGCAGATCGACTGATCGGGCTGGCAAAGGAGTTTGGCAGGTCCTTTCGGCCTGCCGTGCGCATATCCTTCGGGGTATGCGCTTTTTTTTCGGACCGCAGGCCGGAGCGACGTACGCGTTCTTCGTGTATGGCTGATTGACAGCGCTGTCCTGAAATAAATGCGCCCTATCGCTTTCGATTTATCGTTAAAATTACTAATTTTGGCAGAAATTAGTAAGATCGTACCTCTATTTATGGCAAAAGAGTTCAAACGTTACCTCGTCACTTCGGCGCTTCCCTACGCCAACGGTCCCGTGCATATCGGTCACCTGGCGGGTGTATATATTCCGTCGGATATCTACGTACGCTATCTGCGGCTCAAGGGCTGCGACGTGATTTCGGTCTGCGGATCGGACGAACACGGCGTGCCCATCACCATCAAGGCTCGCAAAGAGGGCGTTATGCCCCAGCAGATCGTAGACCGTTACCACGAGATCATCGAACGCTCGTTCCGCGGTCTGGGCATGTCGTTCGACATCTATTCGCGCACTTCGTCCCCGACGCATGCCGAGACTGCTTCGGCCTTCTTCCGCAAGCTCTACGACGAGGGCAAGTTCATCGAACGTACCTCGATGCAGTATTACGACGAGCAGGCGCAAACGTTCCTTGCCGACCGCTATATCGTCGGCACGTGCCCCAAGTGCGGCAACGAACGCGCCTATGGCGACCAGTGCGAGCAGTGCGGTTCGACGCTCTCGCCTGACGAACTGGTGGATCCCCACAGCGCCGTGTCGGGTTCGGTGCCCGTCAAACGGGAGACCAAACATTGGTATCTTCCTCTGGATCAATACGAAACGTTCCTCCGTGAATGGATTCTCGACGGTCATAAGGAGTGGAAATCCAATGTCTACGGCCAGTGCAAAAGCTGGTTGGACGGCGGTTTGCAACCCCGTGCCGTGAGCCGCGACCTGGATTGGGGTATTCCCGTGCCGGTGGAGGGTGCCGAAGGTAAGGTACTCTATGTCTGGTTCGATGCCCCGATCGGGTATATCTCGGCGACGAAGGATCTGACGCCCGACTGGGAGAAGTACTGGAAGTCGGAGGATACGAAGATGGTGCACTTCATCGGCAAGGACAACATCGTCTTCCACTGCATCGTCTTCCCCTCGATGCTCAAGGCGCACGGGGGCTATATTCTGCCCGAAAACGTTCCCTCGAACGAGTTTCTCAATTTGGAGGGCGACAAGATTTCGACCTCGCGCAACTGGGCCGTATGGTTGCACGAATACCTCGAAGATTTTCCCGGCAAGGAGGATGTCCTGCGTTACGTGTTGTGTGCCAATGCTCCCGAGACCAAAGATAACGACTTCACCTGGAAGGACTTCCAGGCTCGCAACAACAACGAACTGGTCGCCGTCTTAGGCAATTTCGTCAACCGTGCACTGGTGCTCACTAAAAAATATTACGACGGCAAGGTGCCGGCTTGCGGCGAATTGAACGACTACGATCGCGAGACGATCGCCGAGATGGCGGCCGTAAAAGGTTCGTTGGAACATAACATCGAGAATTACCACTTCCGCGAGGCGTTGAAGGATGCGATGAACATCGCCCGTATCGGTAACAAATACCTGGCCGATACGGAGCCTTGGAAGGTTATTAAGAGCGATCCGGCGCGTGTCGAGACGATCCTCAACGTCGCTTTGCAGATTACGGCCAATACGGCCATCGCCATCGAGCCTTTCATGCCCTTCTCGGCGGAAAAAATCCTGAAAATGTTGTCGCTCGAAAAGTTTGCTTGGGAGCGTCTGGGCGCTACCGATCTGGTGCCGGCAGGCCATGAAATCGGTGAACCGGCACTGTTGTTCGAGAAGATCGAGGACGACGCGATCCAGCGTCAGCTGGATAAGCTCGCCGCAACGAAGGAGGCTAACCGTATCGCCGAGGCTTCGCAGCATGTCGAGCCGCAGAAGGAGGAGGTGTCGTTCGACGATTTCCAGAAGATGGATATCCGTGTTTCGACGATTCTCAAGGCCGAAAAGGTGGCTAAAACCAAGAAACTGCTCAAATTGACGGTCGACACGGGGATCGACGAGCGCGAAATCGTCTCGGGAATCGCCGAGCACTTCACTCCTGAGGAGCTCGTCGGTCGTCAGGTTCTGGTGCTCGTGAATCTCGCACCCCGAGAGTTGAAAGGTACGCTTTCGCGCGGCATGATTCTTATGGCCGAGGATGCTTCGGGAAAATTGAGACTATTGACGCCGAACGATGCTACCCATAACGGTGCAATCGTCGGTTGATCGGAATTCGAAGGGGCTGTCTAACAAGTCCCCGAAAATGAAAATCACCCCTGTCAGAGTTCATTCTGACGGGGTGAAATCGTAAAATTCGGACTTATTAGACAGCCCCTCTTTATCGTAAAGAATTTTTAAATCAAAAAGAATATGGAAATTACGGATTGGAGCGTATTGGGTTTCGATTACCATAAAACCGATTGGAATGTGCGCTATGCCTTTACCGACGGACATTGGAGCGACATGGAGGTAACGCAGGACGAGTATGTTCGGATGCACATGTCGGCTTCGTGTCTCCATTATGGCTTGGAGCTGTTCGAGGGCCTGAAGGCTTTTCGGGGTGTAGACGGCAAAGTCCGCCTTTTCCGTGTTGCGGATAATGCACGACGCCTTATTTCGTCGGCTGAACGCCTCTGTTTGCCGCAGCCTACTGAGCAGATGATCGTCGATGCCTGCATCGAGGTGGTGAAGCGCAACGAAAAATATATCCCGCCCTACGGCACGGGAGCGTCGCTTTATTTGCGTCCTGTGATGTTCGGAACGACGGCCGGGCTGGGTGTAAAGCCTGCCAAGGACGCGCTGCTGATCGTTTATTGCTCGCCCGTAGGAGCCTATTTCAAGTCGGGAATCAAGCCCATTATGGTGGCTCTGGACCGCGAACAGGATCGCGCTGCTCCACGTGGAACAGGCGATGTGAAGGTCGGAGGTAACTATGCAGCAAGCATTTACTCGGGAAACAACGCCCATAATCTCGGTTATTCCAATGTGCTCTATCTCGATGCTGCCGAGCATAAATTCATCGAGGAGTGCGGTGCTGCGAATTTCTTCGCTATCAAAGACGGTAAGTATATCACGCCGAAATCGCCTTCGATCCTCCCGTCGATTACGAATATGAGTTTGCGTCAGGTGGCGCAGGATATGGGGCTGACGGTCGAGCAGCGTCCTGTACCTTTGGAGGAGTTGGCTACTTTCGAGGAGTGCGGAGCCTGCGGTACGGCTGCTGTGATCTCCCCTATCGGTAAGATTTTCGACATGCAAACCAATGATGTTTATGAATTCGGCTCGGAAGTCGGTAAAGTTTCGATGGAGTTGTATACTCGTTTGCAGGATATTCAGTACGGTCGATCCGAAGATAAGTACGGTTGGTGTACGGTAGTATTGTAAAATTTATTGTTCAGCGGCCTTTGCTGTTATATTGTATTATAAAAAGGGGCTGTCTAACAATAAAAGTTAGGCAGCCCTATTTTTGAGGATTCAAGAATATTAAGCAGCGGAATAAATTAGAGAATTTGCCCATATTCGGCATTTCACCACATAACTTTTATGATTTTTTCCGGGATCATCGTCACTGCGCTTATCAAGCAATGTGATCGACGTTATTTTACGTATATTGTGTGCCAATGCGACGAGTCCGAATTCAATATTGACCTTTGGTAACGATCGCAATCGGAATCTGCGGAACATATGGTCGGCTTTGATGTGCCCGAATACAGCTTCGGGCTCTATGGGTCTTCGGGAGCGATGAAGCATACCCCGCTGGGATGTAAGCAATTCCCTGACCGTACGCTTGTACTCGTTTAGGGCATGATTCACGCGTATGATACGGTTCTCTTCAGCACTATGGCATTCTTCTCGGAGAGGACATCGGGAGCAGCCGGAGGCCTGATACAGATGTGTGTGAGCTTGGTATCCTAACTCAGACTTGGGATTTTTACCCGAAATCCGTACCATGCTTTTCCCCGCCGGACAGGTAAATTGATCTGTCGAGGGATCGTATTTGAGGTTCTGTTGCAGAAAGGGATTGTTTCGAAACGCCCGGGTCTGTTCCTTATGGAAGTAGTTGTATTTGACGTAAGGTATCATTCCCTTGCCGAACATATACTCGTAGTTCTGCTGGCTTCCGTATCCGGCATCGGCGACGATCTCACGGCTGTGCATTCCGTATTTCTTATGGAAAGATTCCAGAAAGTCGATCAGCGTTCCCGTATCCGCAGGTCTTTGAAAGATGCCGTAATTGGTGATGAACTGATTCTCGGTGGCGATCTGTACGTTGTATCCGGGTTTGAGCTGCCCGTTGAGCATGGCATCCTCTTTCATGCGCATGAATGTCGCGTCGGGATCGCTTTTGGCATAGGAGTTACGATCTCCCATCGTAGCGATATGCCGCTCGTACTCTTTCATTTTAGGCAGCGCCTTGTTCTCTACGTCTCTGACGACTCGGTACTGCTGCTTGGTGAGATTTTCCTCATCCATCCGCTCCTTGATACGCTCTACACGGGAAGCGAACTCCTCGGTCGAGAGCGTCGATTCCGTATCTGTCTGCTGCTGCTCGTCGCGGATAACCTGTTCGATCTCGCGCAATACGGCATCGGTTTTTTCCCGCAGCCGCTTGTCGTGTTTTTCCACCGAGCCACGCCAGACGAAACCGTATTTATTGGCTGCCGATTCGATCTTCGTCCCGTCGATGTACTGTACTTCCAGCGATACGAAGCCCTCCTTGTGGAGCAGTTCCACGACCTGACGGAACAGGTCATCGAAAATGCCCTTCAACCGTTTCCCCCGAAAATAGTTGATCGTCCTAAAGTCCGGCTTCGCACCGCCCGAAAGCCACATGTAGTGGATGTTCTCCGTAAGCTGCTGCGCAATGCGGCGTGATGAGTAGATGTTGTTCAGATAGGCATAGACCAGAATCTTGAGCATCTGTCGCGGATGGAAACAACTGTTGCCTCCGCCGCGATAGGTGTGCAGAATTACGTCTACATTCAAACGATCGATGATGGCATTCACCACACGAACACTGTGTGTCGCGGGTATTAATTCATCCAAACTGGGTGGTAAAAGCAAACTTTGCTTTTGATTGTCGGATTTAAATGTTATCTTCGTCATAGTTATACGGGCGTTTATTATTGTTGGGCAAAACAAATATACGAATTTTTTACCGTATAACAAAGGCTTTTGTTCTGTAAATCAGGATAAAAGCCTATATTTTACCCCCCCCCAGAAAAACATGCGAATACAAAACGGGAGAGATCCGAACCGACCTCTCCCTCCTGCAGTTGTTGCGTCACTGCCTCCTCGGACAGAGGATTCTATGGGATGTAATTAGGGAATGGAGAATTGCGTGCCACGCGCTGTTCACTCCAGGATAAAGCAAAAAAATAATCTCGTAGTTCGCTGCGGTTTGCTTTGCGGCAATAGCAATACTCCGACGGCAACACATGCCATTTGCGGAAAGTACGCAGGTCGAGACTGCTCGACTCCAGATACAATCGGTCTTGTTCGTGTTTATCGTACTGACCCCACAGCGAATTTCTCGACGGACAGCGGATATTGCTGCGGTGGAACAGATATAACTCTCCCGCCTGAAAAAATGTTTTCGATGTCTGTGAAAAAGGAATGTGTGAATGTGATATTCGTCCTTGATACCCGTAATGCGGGATATGAGTTTGACGATGTTTCTTCATAGTTCGGCATTTATTTTGAATAAAACATTTCCAAAATAAAGTGCGCGGAACTTTCACAATTAGCAGAGATCAATCAACTAATGTAATAACCATTTTGGTCAAGGACCGCGCACTATGTGCACGCACCTCGACTGTTTATCGATGGTTATTAGTAATATTTAGTTGATCTCTGCTAAGATAAACAGTTTGGTCTGCGTATCTTTCGTTTCTCAAAAATAGGAACTTTAGACTTATTTTCCAAATATCCCTGTTGTTATTTTGCTTTTTTTATTTGGTTCGTATTTACTCTTAGATAATAAACAAAATGGGGCTGCCTAAGACTTATTAGACAGCCCCTTTTTGTTCCACGTGGAACACTCGCCTATCGACCGAATTTTACCAGCAAAACATTGACGTCGGCCGGTGAGACGCCCGGAATACGCGATGCCTGTCCGATGGTAGTCGGACGAATTCGCGATAGCTTCTGACGGGCTTCGATCGTCAACGCTTGCATCGAATAGTAGTCGAACCCGTCGGGAATACGAATATTTTCGAGCCGTTGCAACTTGTCGGCGATGAATTTTTCGCGTTCGATATATCCTTTGTATTTGATTTGAATTTCCGCTTCCTCGATGATCTCGGCTGTGTAGTTTTCCGAATCGATGAATTTGCGGAGCTTAGGCAATACCTCTTTCAGTGATTCGAACGTCACATTGTTGCGCATCAGGATATCATATAGCTTTCTACCCTGCGTCAGCGGGTCGGAATCGATCGATTTTAAATAGTCGTTAATTTCGTCTGCTTTGATACTCTGTCGACGTGCGAAGGAAATAAGCGATTCTACGAGCGATTTTTTTTCGACGAATCGGACGTATCTTTTCTCCGAAATCAGTCCGATTTCGTGACCTAACGGAGTAAGTCGCAAATCGGCATTGTCCTGCCGCAGCAGGATACGGTATTCTGCGCGCGATGTGAACATGCGGTAGGGTTCGTCGACGCCCTTTGTTACGAGGTCGTCGATCAGCACGCCGATGTAGGCTTCGTCGCGGCGCAGAACGATGGGCGATTCCCCTACCAGTGCCCGATGCGCATTGATTCCGGCCATGAGACCCTGAGCAGCGGCCTCTTCGTAACCTGTCGTACCGTTGACCTGCCCGGCGAGATATAGGCCCGCGACGGGCTTGCTTTCGAGCGAATGGTGCAGCTGCGTGGGCGGGAAATAGTCGTATTCGATGGCATATCCGGGACGGTAGATATGTACGTCCTCCAACCCCCGGATTTTATGCAGGGCCTGCCACTGTACTTCCCACGGCAGCGACGAGGAAAAGCCGTTGAGGTAGTATTCGTTGGTCGTACGACCCTCGGGTTCCAGGAATAACTGGTGTTGCTCCTTGTCGGCGAAGGTGCGGAGTTTGTCTTCGATCGAGGGACAATAACGCGGTCCGATGCCTTTTATCGTGCCGTTGAAAAGCGGCGAGAGGGCGAATCCGCTGCGTAAAATATCGTGTACTTCGGTCGAAGTGTAGACCAAAAAACAAGGAAGTTGATCTTTTACTGGTTCGGTTTCGTCTGAAAATGAGAACTTTGCGGGTTTATCGTCGCCGTATTGCGGCTCGATCGCCTCGAAATCGATCGTCCGAGCGTCCAATCGCGCCGGAGTGCCGGTCTTCATGCGTCCGGTTTCGAAACCGGCGGCGCGCAACGACTCCGTGATCCCGTGCGAAGCCGCATCCCCCGCCCTGCCGCCTTCGGCCTGCGAGGCGCCGCAGTGCATCAGTCCTTCGAGGAACGTTCCGGCGGTCAGCACCACGGCCCGGCAGCGAATCGTCACTCCCATACGGGTGCGGACGCCGCATATGCGCTTTTCGGGGCCTGTTTTTGCGCTTTCGAAGCCTGTGGGTATGCGAGTGTCCGCTGCGGGATTCGGAGCTGTGTAATCGCCTCTTTCGGGGCTTTCAGCTACGGGTTCGAAAAGCAGCTCCGTGACGGCATCCTGCCAGATGTAGAGATCGGTCGTGTTCTCCAAGGTGTGGCGCCACTCCTCCGAGAAACGCGTTTTGTCGCACTGCGCACGCGGACTCCACATGGCGGCTCCTTTCGAACGGTTGAGCATGCGGAATTGCACGGTCGTGAGGTCGGTGATGCGTCCCATCTGACCGCCTAAAGCATCTATCTCTCTGACTATCTGTCCTTTTGCTACTCCGCCTACAGCGGGGTTGCACGACATGGCCGCCAGTTTGGTCATGTCCATCGTCACGAGCAACGTCCGCGAACCCATGCGCGCCGCAGCGGCCGCAGCTTCGCAGCCCGCATGGCCGCCGCCTATTACCACGATATCGTATGTCAGTTCCAAATTTCCAAGTTTTAACAGTAACAATATACAATTTTATGACTGCCATCTTGTTCGGGTCGGTTTTTGCTTCGCGGCGCAACGCCGCGTTTATAAGTCTGACCCATCCCCAAACCCCGCCTCAGGCAGGGGCTTCGGATACACCCCGCAAGATGTAGGTTTCGTGTTACTTTTTTATTTTCAATGTGCGTCTTCGCCCTACCGCTCGTAGATGCTCTCGCTGCGGGGGCTGTCGTGCGACTGTTCGTCGTTCTGACGGCTGACGCTGAGGATCATCCCCAGGGCGATCATCGTGAAGAGCACGGACGATCCTCCGCGCGAGATGAGCGGCAGCGTCTGCCCCGTCTCGGGAATCAGGTTCACCGTGACCATGATGTGCAATAGCGCTTGACAGGTAATCAGCAGCGCCAGTCCTAACACCAGAAGTCCCGGAAAAGCCGTTCCGCAGCGGCGGAATATCTCGATCGCGCGGAAGAATATCCATAGGTAAAGCATCAGCAACAATACGGCCAGGACGATGCCGTACTCCTCGACGAAGAAGGCGTAGGCGTAGTCGCTCTCGGGGTGGATCATCTCCACGCGCATGGCGCTCTGCCCCGCTCCCTCGCCCAGGATGCCGCCGTTGTGGATGGCGATCATCGAACGTTCGGTATCGGTCAGCAGGTCCAGCGATTTTTCGTGCTGGGGTGCGGTCCAGAGGTGTATCCACGTCTCGACGCGTCCTTCGGCGGTGCCGCTGCGTCCGAGGTTGAGTGTGAGGATCAGAAAAGCCCCCGCTGCGGCCAGTCCGAGCAGGCGCAGCAGCTCGGAGAAGCGTACGCGGCCGATGAGCATCATCACCCACGAAGCCATGAAAACCAGCACGGCCGAGGAGGTGTGGGCCGGGAAGATCACCAGGCACGACACGATTACGGGCGCCAGAATGGGCCAGGTGCCTTCGTTCCAGATGCGTCGCTGCTCGCGCGAGGTGCGCCAGGTCCAGAATTTCAGCGAGGGGACGATGCGTATGCGGTCGATTTTCGACTGCCGCGAGGCGAGTTGCTGGGCGAGAAAAAGCACTGTGGCGACCTTCAACGCCTCGGAGGGCTGGAACTGGAACGATCCGATGGGGATCCAGCGTGCCGCGTCGTTGGTCTTGGCGCCGATGAAGTAGACGGCCAGCGTCGCCAGCACCGAGAGGAAATAGGCCGGGCGCGCCAGGTAGTTGTAGATGCGGCAATTGATCTTCTGCACGAAGAACATCACCCCGAGGCTGAAGGTCAGGATGAGGAGCTGTTGCCGCAGGAAATGGGACGTCGAACGCACCGTATGGGCGTCGTAGGCCATCTTGGCCGTCGACGAATAGACCACCAGCACCGAAATCACGGCCAGCGTCGCGACGATGATCCACAACACGCGGTCGCCCGAGAAAAACTGCGTTCGCGCAGCGTTCGGGATGCTCTCTCCGGTCGTTCTCCGTTCCATGCGATGCTATCGGTTTAAGCGTTCTCGGCGACCCATGCCTTGAAGAGTTCGCCACGGTTTTCGTAGTTCTTGAAAAGGTCGAAGCTGGCGCATGCGGGCGACAGCAGTACGACATCGCCTGCGCGGGCTGCCTCGCGCGCGGCCCGCATCGCCGCGTCGAGCGTCGACGTGGAGACGATCCGGGGTACTATGCCGTCGAATTCGCGTTCGAGCTTGGCGTTGTCCAATCCCATGCAGACGAGCGTGCGGACCTTCGCCCGCGCGAAATCCTTCAGCGGGCCGTAGTCGTTGCCTTTGTCGGTGCCTCCGGCGATCCACACCACGGGGCGCGTCATGCTCTCCAAGGCGTAGTACACCGAGTCGACGTTCGTGGCCTTCGAGTCGTTGATCCACAGCACGCCGTCGCGCTCGGCGACGGGCTCCAGACGGTGCTCCACGGGTGCGAAGTCGTAGATCGACTGCCGGATCGAGTCGGGCTCGACACCGGCCGCCAGCGTGGCCAGCGCCGCCGCCATGGCGTTGTAGGTGTTGTGCAGTCCCCGGATCCGCATCTGCGCGGTATCGATCTCCACGGAGCGTTTCCCGGCCGTCGCGGTGAACTTCCCGTCCAACAGGAAGGCATCGCCGTCGCCGCTCGCCACGCCGTTTTTCGCGGCGAAGGGAAGGCGGCGGGCCCGGATGTCGTGCTTGGGAAGCTGCTCCCAGATCACCTCGTCGTCGCCCGAGAAGACGAACCAGTCGCGCGAGGTCTGGTTCTGCGTGATGCGCATCTTCGAGTCGACGTAGTTTTGGAAACAGTGGTCGTAGCGGTCCAGATGGTCGGGCGTGATGTTGGTCAGAATGCCGATATGGGCCCGGAAGTCGTACATGCCGTCCAGCTGGAACGAACTGAGCTCCAGGACGTACCAATCATATTCGCCCGTGGCGACGCTGTAGGCGAAGCTCTCGCCTATGTTGCCGCCCAGTGCTACGTTCATCCCCGCGTCGCGCATGATCTTGTAGATGAGCGACGTCGTGGTGGTCTTGCCGTTCGACCCCGTGATGCAGATGCACTTCGCGCGACCGATGTAGCGGCCGGCGAATTCGATCTCGGAGATCACCGGAATACCCCGCTCGCGGATCTTGCGCACGATGGGTGCCGTATCGGGAATGCCGGGCGACTTGACTACCTCGTCGGCGGCCAGGATCCGCTCCTCGGTATGGCCTCCCTCCTCGTAGGGTACCTGCCACTCGTCGAGCCGCTCCTTGAAGCGCTCGGCGATGCGTCCGGCATCCGAAAGCCAGACCTCGAAACCCTTCTTTCGGGCGAGGATTGCGGAGCCGTAGCCGCTGATTCCGCCGCCGAGGACGACGATTTTTTTAGGGTGTTGCATGGTTATCGGTTATTTGCTTCTTGTTATTCTTTCAGTCTGTCGTACATTTGCGGTCTTTGGCCGCATTTCGAATGCCGACCCCACCCCAAACCCCTCCTTCGGGAGGGGCTTCAGAGAGGTGCTCCGGTCGGTTATCGTATTTTCAGCGTTACCAATGTAATAGCTGCCAATAGCAGCGAGATGATCCAGAACCGCAGCACGATCTTGGTCTCGAACTGTCCCTTTTTCTGGAAATGGTGATGGATGGGCGACATGAGCAGGATGCGCCGTCCCTCGCCGTATTTGCGTTTCGTATATTTGAAATACCCTACCTGCAACATCACCGAACAGCTCTCCACGAGGAATACGCCGCACAGCAGCGGCAACAGCAGCTCTTTGCGGATACAGAGGGCGAATACGGCGATCACGCCGCCGATCGACAACGATCCCGTGTCGCCCATGAATATCTGGGCCGGGAAGGTGTTGTACCACAGGAATCCGACCAGCGCTCCGACCATCGCCGCGGCGAAAACGACCAGCTCGCCGCTCGACGGGATGTACATGATGTTGAGATAGTCGGCGTAGACGATATGTCCCGAGAGGTAGGCCAGGGCCCCAAGTACGGCGACGATCGGCACCGAGACGCCCGTAGCCAGTCCGTCGAGTCCGTCGGTGAGGTTGGCGCCGTTCGATACGGCCGTCACGACGAAGATCGCCACCAGGACATACAGCAGCCACATAGTCGTGTTGTCGCCACCGGTCAGTCGTCCGTAGTCGAATTCGTTGTCCTTGATGAAGGGGATCGTCGTCTTGGTGGTTTTCGTGCTCTCGGAGCTCAGCACTACGGTCTGCCGGACGCTCTGCACTACGCTGCCGTCCTCCTCGACGTAGAGCGTCTCGACCGGACGCGTGGTCTTCTCGCGTACGACGATATCGCCCGAGAGCCACATCGTCGTGCCGACGATGATGCCCAGGCCGATCTGCCCCACGATCTTGAAACGACCCTTGAGACCTTCCTTGTTGTGGCGGAAGACCTTGATGTAGTCGTCCAAGCCGCCGATGAGTCCGAGCCAGAGGGTCGAGACGATCATCAGTTGCACGTATACGTTGTCCAGCCGTCCGAACAGCAGCGTCGGGATGAGGATCGCCACCAGGATGATGACGCCGCCCATGGTCGGCGTGCCTTTCTTTTGCAGCTGTCCTTCGAGCCCCAGGTTGCGGATCTCTTCGCCGATCTGCCGACGGCGCAGGAAATCGATGATCCTCCGTCCGAAGATGATGACGATCAGCAGCGAGAGGATCGTCGCAGCCGCGGCGCGGAACGAGATATACTGGAATACGCCCGAGCCGGGCAGATTGTAATACTGGTCGATGTAACGGAAAAAGTGGTAAAACATGGTTTTTGTTGCGTAATCGGATCGAAAATCGGATGGTTATGCCTCTCGGGCGGCGAATTGCGAGAAAGCTTTGCGAATCTGTTCGCGATCGTCGAAATGGTGTCGTTCGTCGCCGACGATCTGGTAGGTTTCGTGGCCTTTTCCCGCGATGAGGATCGCATCGCCGGGGCGTGCGAGCATCGCAGCCGTGCGGATCGCTTCGGCGCGGTCGGCGATGCGCAGGTAGCGGGCCGAAGGGTCGACACCGGCGACCATCTCGTCGAGAATCGTCTCGGGATTCTCGTGACGCGGGTTGTCGGAGGTGAAAATCGCCGTCGAGGCGTATTTCACGGCTATGGCGGCCATTTCGGGGCGTTTGGTGCGGTCGCGGTCGCCGCCGCATCCGCAGACTACGATAAGTTTTTGCGAAGGCTTGCGCAGCTCCTCGACGGTGCGCAGGACATTCTCCAGTGCGTCGGGCGTGTGGGCGTAGTCGACGATGGCCGTCGTGCCGTTGTCGGCGCGTACGATTTCGAAACGACCGCTTACGGAACGCAGAGCCGAGAGGATGCGCAGCACCTCTTCGCGGTCGAGTCCCAGCAGCACGGCCGTGCCGTAAACCGCCAGCAGGTTGCAGGCGTTGAAACGCCCCACGAGCCCTACCCATACCTCGCTGCCGTCGAGACGCAGCAGCATGCCGTCGAGGTGCATTTCGATGATCCGGCATCGGAAATCGGCCGTCGTACGCACCGAATAGCTTCTCACGGCGGCGGCCGTGTTCTGCACCATCACGCGGCCGTTGCGGTCGTCGGCGTTCGTGAGTGCGAAAGCCTCCTTGTCGAGTCCGTCGAAAAAGAGCTTCTTGGCCCGGATATACTCCGCGAAGGTCTTGTGATAGTCCAAATGGTCGTGCGTGATGTTCGAAAAGACCCCACCGGCGAAATGCAGACCCCGTGTGCGCTGCTGGACGATGGCGTGGGACGAACACTCCATGAAACAGAATTCGCATCCCTCGTCGGCCATTTCGCGCAGCATGGCATTGAGCCGGATCGGATCGGGCGTGGTGTGCGTGGCGTCGATGCACCGCTCCTCGATGCGGTAGACCACCGTGGAGATCAGCCCCGCGCGGTAGCCCATCGCCCGCACGAGGTCGAACAACAATGTCGCGGTGGTGGTCTTGCCATTGGTGCCGGTGATGCCCACCAGTTTCAGTTCGCGGCTCGGATCGTCGTAGAACGCCGCGGCCATGTCGGCCATCGCTGCGGCCGAGTCGGCGACCCGCACGTAGGTCGTCGCGGCGTCGGGCTGCTCGGGCGGTCGCTGGCACACCACGACCGCAGCTCCTCGGGTCTGGGCTGCGCCGATGAAGTCGTGCCCGTCGCATTGTGTACCCCGAATGGCGAAGAAGCAGGTCCCCGGAGTTGCCGTGCGCGAATCGTAGGTCAACGCGCCGACGGGAGTTTCCGGATCGCCGACGAGTTCCTCGACGGCGGTATTTTTCAAGAGTTCGGAAAGTCTTTTCATCTTTATCCCAATGTTATGGTGATCGTCGTACCCGGTTTTGCGCGGGTTCCGGCGACGATGCTCTGGTGCAGGACGCTTCCCCGGCCCGTGAAGCGAACCTTCAGACCGCGGCTTTCGAGCAGAAACAACGCATCCTTGAGCCCCATGCCCCGCACGTCGGGCACGGCCCGGGCATCCTGCTCCAGCGAGGCGATCTCGACGCGGGAGAGGCTGTCCACCGCGGCGCGGCCCCATCCCGTGCGGCGGTCGTAGTCGACCTTGCGGGCGAGTTTGTCCGCTACGCGCCGCATCTGGGAGATATCGCCCCCCTTGATTCGCTCGGGATAGCGGCGCGGTGCGTCTTCGTCGATCGGACGACACCAGTCGCTGCCGCTATTGTAGATGTAGTCCACCACCTGTTTGACGACCGGTCCGGCGAGCGGACCTCCGTAGTAGGCTTTTCCGGCTTGTGCCCGTGTCTCGATGGAGGTGAGTACCGTGTAGCGGGGTTCGTCGGCCGGGAAGAAGGCGACCATCGATCCTAAGTAGTGACGTCCCGGCTCCTTGCGCGGCTCGGTGATCTGTGCCGTGCCGGTCTTGGCCGCGACGCAGACGTGGGTCGTGTCGCGGAAATAGGCACTGGCCGTGCCTTCGGTGCAGACCGCACGCAGACATTCGCGTACGAAGCGCAGCGTCGAGCGCGAGCAGATCGACGAGGCGATCGTGCGGCTTTCGTAGCGCTCCTCCGTGCGGTCGCCGCGCCGCAGTTCGCGGATGAGCAGCGGGGAGATCATCCGTCCGCCGTTGGCGATGGCGTTGTAGAAGGTGATGACCTGAATCGGAGCCATCTTGATGCGGTATCCGTAGGCCATCTTCACCAGCATGACGCCCGGGTCGGCGACCTTCCAGTCTTCGGTGACGTAGGGCGGGCGTTCGCCCATGCGTTCCAGCCCTACGGGCTCGCCCAGGTGGAGTTCCTCGCGCAGATAGCGGCTGTAATCCTTTTTCTTGCCTGTGATGCCGTAGCGGTCCCAGATCGCACGCGCGAAGTAGACGTTCGACGACGAGGCTACGGCGCGTCGGAAATCGATCTCGCGGTCGCCCCGGTGGGAGTCGCGGATGTTCTTGGCCGGGCCGACGCTCACCGGATCGCCGTTGTAGGTGTCGTAGACGGTCTCGGGCGACATCTTGGCATCGTCCAACAGCACGAGCATCGAAGCGAGCTTGAAGGTCGAACCGGGCTCCATCGTATTTTTCAGGGCGTAGTTTTCCCGCTCGGAGTAGCTGCCGTCGGCATTGCGCCCGAGGTTGGCCAAGGCGAGAATCTCCCCCGTACGGGTCTCCATGACGATCGTCGTGCCCCACGTGGCGTTCTGGCGTTCCATCTGTCGGCGCAGCGCCTTGTCGGCCACGTCCTGAAGGTCCGTATCGAGCGTCGTGACGATGTCCATGCCGTCCACCGGATCTTCGTGTCCCGCCCCGGCGACGCGTCCCGAGAATCCGCGGGCGATGCGCTGGCGCTTCGTGCGGCCGTCGCGTCCCGAGAGTTCGGTGCGGTAGCTGTCCTCGATGCCGTAGTTGCCGAACAGGGTATTCCCTTTGGTGTCCGCCTTGCCGTAATAACCTCTGTCGCCGATCGTGCGTCGGGCGAGGCCGCCCTGCGGGTAGATGCGTTCGTCGCGTCGTTCGAGGCGGTAGACGAAGCCCATGTTGCGGTTCAGCAGCGGATAGCGGCTGAGCGTTTCCCACTCGGCGTAGTCCACTTCGCGGGGGAAGATTGCGATGGGTTTGTGAGAGCGGATCGTGTCGTGGATCGTCTTTTTGATCTTGGACTCGCCGCGGAAACGGGCCCAGATGCGGCCCAGGAAGCTCATCTCGGCCAACGCGGGGTTCGTCAGCAGCGTGTCGCGCGTGTTGGTCAGGCGGTAGTGGTCGCGTTCGCGGCGGTACTCTTCGCGGAAGATGCGGGCGTACTCCGCGGCCGGACGGTCGTGGAAATAGGCGGAGAGCAGCCCGGCGAGCGAGTCGCTCTGTTCGTAATAGGTCTTCTCGTCGAGCCGCAGTCCCTCCGAGGCGAAGTCGAAAATCACCTTGTAGCGGAAGATGGAGATCGCCAGCGGCTCACCGTCGCGCGAGAGGATGCTACCCCGCTGCGCGGGCAGGATTTCGTCGGTGAAGATGCGGTTCGAGAGCCGTGCGGCATTGGTCGCCACCTCGCGGCTGAACTGCTGCACCCAGATCAGACGCAGCAGCACGACGGCTCCCACGAAGATGAACAGCACGTAGAGCAGCCGGACCCGCAACAGAATGTCGCTTTTGATTTTCGATGGTTCGCGTCCCATGGCGGCTCAGTTTTCGATGGTCTCGCCCGGGGTCGTCGGGTCGTAGAGCGCGATGCCGCGGGCACGCAGCTCCTCGACGACGGCCGAATGGGTCGTACGGCGGAAACGCTTCTCTTCGAGTCGGATCGACCGCTCGCGCAGCGTTTGCAATTCGCGTTCGAGGCGCGAATATTTCATGTCCAGATGCAGGGCCCAGAACATCACGACGATGCTCAGAAAGAACATTCCGGCGATGCAGAGCATGTAGGAGTAGTATTTCGAGATGCCTTCGCGTACGAGGATCGTACCCGAAAGCAGCTGCCAGAGCGTGTTGCGGCTCCGACGTTCGGCTTTGCGGCGGCGCTCCTCCTCGATTTCGCGCTCGGCGGCCTCCTGTTCCTCGTCGGCCCGGATGTCGTCGTCGGCCTCGCCCCGCTCCATGCGGCGCACCTCGCGCCGTACGCGGCGGGCGAACTCCTCCTGCTCGTCGCGCGCGGCTTGTTGCTCGGGGGGTACGGGGTCGAATTCGTGGTCGTATCGCATGGTCGTGAGCTTCGCCTATTCGTTGATTTTCACTGCGGCGCGCAACTTGGCCGAACGCGAACGAGGATTGCGTTCCAGCTCCTCGGGCGACGGTGTCGCGGCTTTGCGCGTCACGGTTTCGAACGGCACCTGGGGGCGTCCGAAGAAATCCTTTTCGACCTTGCCGGCGAAGTTGCCGCTGCGCATGAAGTTCTTCACCAGACGGTCTTCGAGCGAATGGTAGGAGATCACCACGAGCCGTCCTCCGGGCGCCAATACCTTGAGACTCTGCTCCAGGGCCATTTTCAGGGCCTCCATTTCGCCGTTGACCTCGATGCGCAGGGCTTGGAAGAGTTTGGTCAGGAACTTCGATTCGTCCTTGCGCGGCGTGCAGGGTTTCACCGCCTCGACGAGCTGCGCCGTCGTGCGGATCGGTGTCGTCGCGCGGGCTTTCGCCAGGCATCCGGCGACCTTCCACGGGGTGTCGATCTCGCCCCAGTCGCCGAAAATCCGTGTCAGCTCCTCCTGCGGTGCGGTGTTGACCAGATCGGCAGCCGTGAGGCGTGCGCGCTGGTTCATACGCATATCCAGAGGAGCGTCGCCCCGGAACGAGAAACCTCGCTCTACGGCGTCGAAGTGGTGCGACGATACGCCCAGGTCGGCCAAAATACCGTCCACCTGCACGACGCCCCGCAGACGCAGCGCCCCGCGCAGAAAACGGAAGTTACTCTCGACGTAGTGGAACCGGGCGTCGTCGGGCCGGTTGCGGAGCGTGTCGCGATCCTGGTCGAAGGCGTAGAGACGTCCCTCGGGTCCGAGTGCCTGGAGGATGCGGCGCGAATGGCCGCCTCCGCCGAAGGTGAGGTCGGCGTAGGTGCCCGCAGGACGGATATCGAGCAGGCTGACAGATTCTTCCAGCAGGACCGGAGTGTGATACGATGACATAAATGCGGCTGACAAGGGTCTATTCGGGTGTAAAGTTAGCGTTTTTTCGAAAAAGAATGTTTATATTTGTGGATAATAAATTCGGCAATTATATCCGACTTCATCCTCAAGGTCTTTTCGGCCTCGTTGCTTTGCGGACTTAGGGGAGGGTCGGATTTATAAATGCAGCCCTCGGCCGACCTGAACAGGATCGGGAGACGGGTGAGGGCGAGATTGTATAGCTATCATAAATTCATTATGCCCGAAATAGACGTATCGTCCGTATTGGCGGCCAAAGCGCCGCGTTTGGCGCGGTGGATTCCGCGACCGCTGATCGGCTGGCTGCGCCGCACGATCCACGAGAAAGAGATCAACCACATCCTCGCCGAATATTGGTCGTTGCCTCCCCAGGAGTTCATCCGGGCCTGTTTTCGCGAATGGCAGATCACCTATTCGGTCGAGGGGCTCGACGAACTCGATGCGGGCAAACGCTATCTATTCGTCGCGAACCACCCTTTCGGCGGAATGGACGGAATGATGCTGGCCGACAAACTGATCGACCGCTTCGGCGATACCCGTGTGGTGGTCAACGACCTGCTGATGCACATCGAGCCGCTGCGTCCGTTGTGGATTCCCGTCAACAAACACGGGTCGCAGAACGCCGCCTACGCCCGCAAGATGGAGGAGGAATTTTTCGGCGAGCGGCAGATTCTGACTTTCCCGGCGGGTCTGTGCTCGCGGAAAATCGACGGACGGGTGACCGATACCGAGTGGAAAACGAATTTTCTCAAGAAAGCCTATGCCTCGCAGCGCGAGATCGTTCCGGTTTTCGTCGAAGGACGGCTTTCGGATTTTTTCTATCGTGTGGACCGTGTGCGCAAGGCCCTGGGACTCAAATTCAATATCGAGATGCTGTGGCTGCCCGACGAAATGTTCTCGCAGCAGGGACGCCATTTCCGAATCGTCGTGGGCGATCCGATTCCCGTCGCCGAGTTGCAGCAGTCCGGTTCGTTGCGCGAGCAGGTCGGATATGTACGTAAAAAGGCGTATTTTTTGGGAAAAAAGCTCGCCGAGGGGACGAGATAGTTATAAAAGAGGTATTTTTGTTCTCCCAACGCAAACAGGATCATGGAACCCATCATACAGCCCGTCGACAGAGCCTTGCTGCTGGCCGAACTCACGCCCGAACGCAAAGTGCGCGATACGAACAAAGCCTCGAACGAAATCTATGTCTTTTCGGCCGCCGAATGTCCGGCGCTGATGCGCGAAGTAGGTCGCCTGCGCGAAGAGGCTTTTCGTACTGCGGGCGGCGGTACGGGTCTCGAAGTCGATATCGACGAGGAGGATACGGCGCCGGGCGGTTATTACCAGCTTATCGTGTGGGATCCCCAGGCGCAGGAGATCGTAGGCGGTTATCGTTTCATCGTCTGCACGACCACCCATCCCGAGCACCTCTCCACGGAGCATTATTTCCGTTTCAGCAATCGTTTCCGCCGGCGTTATCTGCCCCGTACGATCGAGCTCGGACGTTCGTTCGTGCAGCCCTGCTACCAGGCGCGCGGCAACGCCAAGAGCATCTATGCGCTCGATAATCTGTGGGACGGACTGGGGGCGTTGATCGTGCTCAACCCCGGTTGCAAATACCTTTTCGGCAAAGTGACGATGTATACCACCTACAAATCCATCGCCCGCAATGCGCTGATCTGGTTTTTGCGCCACTATTTCCCCGATCGCGAACGGTTGGTCGAGGGTATCCATCCGTTGCGGCTCGACCTGGACGATCCCTATTACGAGCAACTTTTCTCGGGCGAGACCTATCAGGAGAATTATCGCATCCTGTTGCAGAAAATCCGCGAGTTCAACGAGCATATTCCGCCGCTTATCAACGCTTACATGAATCTTTCGCCTACGATGCGAGTCTTCGATACGGTGTCGAATCCCGATTTCGGCGGCGTCGAGGAGACGGGTATTCTTCTTACCATTCCGGATATCTATCCCGAAAAAAGAAAACGCTATACGCGCTGGATCGGCTGGCGGCGCAACCTGAGGGCTCGCCGCGAAGCCTTCCGCCTGCGGCTGATCGACCATCTGACGCGGTTGAAGAAAAAGCAGCGGGTGTAACCGTACTGGGTCCGCAGACGAACGAGTCTGCGGACCCGTTTCTTTTCCGGAAGCCGATGGTGCCGACGCGTTCCGGATACGAAAAAACTCCGCACGGGGCGGAGTTTCAGGCAAACAATCGTTTTTTTCGGCGACGCGTACTGCGCCGGGGTCCTATTCGGCTTTGTCGCTCGGGCTTTGGACCGGTGCCGGAGTCTCGGCGGGAATCTCCTGCTGTGCGGGCGCTTCTTCTTTTGCCGGAGCTTCCTGCTGTGCGGGTGCTTCCTGCTCCTGCGGTGCGGGTGTTTGGGGGTCGGGTGTCTGTGCGAAGGCCATTCCCGAGATCATTGCCATAGCGGCCAACAGAACGATGTGCTTTTTCATAACGCTTCTGAATTTAAAGGTTCGACATTTCGATTTTTTCCGGTGCTGTTTCGCGGCCGGTTCTGCTATGAATCGATTCAAGCGTTATGCCGTTTGTTGCAATTTTATCGCAATGCGTTTATAATCAATGAATAGCGTTCTTGAGATTCCGTTGCGGATTGTGTGGAAAAGTGTGGAGTCAAGCAGGGAAACGGGGAATTTTTCCCCGTTGCGAGGCTCTATTCGATGCCGTAGAGGCGCATTTTGTTGTAGAGCGTCTTGCGGTCGATACCCAGAGCCCGGGCCGCGACGGATTTGTTTCCGGCGGATGCGTCCAGAGCCTGACGGATGCGTCGCTCCTCGTCGGCGGGATCGTGCAGGGGGCGTGCCGGGCCTTCGGGTTGCACGACGACGGCGGGCGGGAGTTCGCGGCAGGTGATCCACTCTCCGGAGGCGAGCAACGTTGCGGACATCACGGCGTTCTTGAGTTGTCGCAGGTTTCCCGGCCAGTCGTAGCGAGCCATCGCGGCGGCGGCTTCGGGCGTGAATCCGACGATTCGGCGGCCGAGTTCGCGGTTGGCCTGGTCGAGGAAGAAATCAGCGAAAAGCGGAATATCTTCGCTCATGTGGCTCAACGGGGGCATTTCGAGCGTAAATTCGTCGATTCGATGGTAGAGGTCGGCGCGGAACACACCTCGGGCGATGGCGCCATCGAGATCCTCGTTGGTCGCCGTGACGAGGCGAATATCCACCGGGATCTCGCGGGTGCTTCCTACGGGGCGGATACGTCGTTCTTGCAGGGCTCGCAGCAGTTGTATCTGGGTTTCGTAGGTGAGGTTGCCGACCTCGTCGAGGAAGAGCGTACCTCCGTCGGCAGCCTCGAAAGCTCCCGTTTTGTCGCTCAGCGCCCCGGTGAACGATCCCTTGACATGACCGAAGAACTCCGATGCGGCCAGTTCGCGCGGAATGGCTCCGCAATCTACCGCTACGAACGGCTTCGCAGCTCGTTTGCTCTCGCGGTGGATCAGTCGTGCGATATGCTCCTTTCCCGTGCCGCTGGCGCCGTGGATGAGTACGGACATGTTGGTCGGTGCGACCAGCCGCATGTATTCGTAGAGTCGGCGGGCCGCGTCGCTGCGTCCCTCGAGGTATTCGGGGAGCTCCTGTGCGGCGGGAGTTTCCGTTTTGCGGCGGCTTTTCGGGGGCTGCGCTGCGGGAGCGGTTTCGGTCGCTTCGCGGATTTTGCGCAGCAGTTCGTCGGGATTCACGGGTTTGGAGATGTAATCCGCGGCCCCGAGTTTCATGCAGTTCACGGCGTTGCGGATCTCGGCGTAACCGGTCATGACGATTACGGGAATCTCCGTGCCGCGTCCGGAGAGCCATTGCAGCAGTTCCGTTCCGTCTTCGTCGGGCAGCCGCATGTCGCTCAGTACCAAAGCGAAATTTTCCGCTTCGAGCGCTTTGCGCGCAGCCCCGACACTCGTCGCCGTTTCGGCGTCGAATCCGCGTTTGGAGAGCCACGTGCGCAACATGAGCGCGAAGGTTACGTCGTCGTCTACGATCAGAATCCGTTTCATACGGCTACAAAGTTACCCATTTTTCCGATTCTGCGGCAATATCCTCGATCTTTTCCGTCGCATCGGCGATTCCGAGCTTCAATCCTTCGTCGCTCGGGTCCCACTGTCGCTCGGCCCGCCGCAGCACGGCGACGATCTCCACGGCTCCGATCATCGTCAGCATAGGAGCCATTTTATGCGCCGAGGCGGCGATTGCGGCAGCGTCTGCGGCCTCGAGTGCCGTGCGCAGGCGGCGACACTCTTCCCGCATACTTGCAGCGAACGAGTGCAGAATCCGTTGCGCAGCGTCGCGGTCGTCGCCCGCAAAGGCGGTCAGGGCCCCGAAATTCCATCCTTCGGCGGGCGTTTCGCTTTCGGGGAAGGATGCGTCGGTCGGTGGTTCTTTCTGCCGGGGAAGATCTTCGCAGACGGCTGCGATCGCGGCGATCAGTTCGCCCGAAGCGAAGGGTTTGCGCAGGCAGGCGGCGAATCCGCAGGCCGCGAAATCTTCGTGGCGCAACTCTTCGCGGGCCGAAACCGCGATAACGGGCAGTGAGGGGGCGATTTTCCGCACGGCGGCCAGGACGGCGAATCCGTCGGCTGCGGGCATCTGGATATCGGTCAGCAGGGCGTCGAAACGATTTCCGGCGACGAGGCGTTCCACATAGGCCGGATCGTCGCAGCAGGCGGCCTCGATGCCGGCGCGGCGACACATCGCCGCCGTCATGTCGAGTTGCAGAGGATCGTCGTCCACGAGCAACACGCGGCAGTGCCGTACGGCGGATTCCGCCACCTGCGGCGGTTGCACGACTTGTTGCAGGGCCGCATCTATGGGGAGCGAGACGATGAAGCGGCTTCCTTCGCCGAGGCGGCTTTCCACCGAGATGCTGCCGCCTAAGAGTTCGACCAGTCGTCGGACGATCGAGAGTCCCAGGCCGAATCCCTCCACACCCTGTGCCGAGCGCAGGCGAACGAATTCGTCGAAGATGCGTTGTTTCTCCTCGCGCGAGATGCCTCGTCCGGTATCGCGGACCGAGAAGATCAGGCGTTCGTCGATCCGGGTCGCTCGGATGGTGACCGATCCGCGATCGGTGAATTTCAGCGCGTTGGATATCATGTTTTCGGCGATTTGCCGGATGCGCAACGCATCGCCCGAGACATTGTCCGAACATCCCTCGCCGGGTTCGAATCGCAGTTCGAGGTCTTTGGTGCGGGCTTGCGCGGCGAATCCCGTGCGGATCGATTCGAAGAGCCGGAGCGGTTGGAAGACGACGGGATGGAGCTCCACTTTGCGGATGTCGAGCCGGTAGAAGTCGAGCAGACTGTCGACCAATGCCGCGAGATGTTCGGCCGAGTCCTTCATGTTGTCGAGATAGAGGGCCCCGCGGCGGTCGTTGTCCAGGCGCGACAGCAGGTCGATATATCCCATGACGGAGCCCAGCGGAGCCTTGATGTCGTGCGTGATGGCGAGCATGAGTTTTTCGCGGGCGGCGAGCAGCGCCTCGTTGTCGCGGTTGACGCGCTCCAGTTCGCGGCGATAGCGGATGCTGCGGTTGATGTCGCGCCACAGGATCGCTACGAATATCAGCACGAGCAGCAACGCGACGCCCGTAATCGTGGTCAGAATCGACGAGGCCCGTTCGCGGATCGCCTCGTTGCGGGCGATACGTTGCAGGAACCGGGCCGTGTCTTCGGCCTCGAAGTCGGAGATTAGTCGGAGGATCTTCGTGTTGACGAGTTCGTTGCTCGAGCGCAGGCGCAATCCTTCGCGCCAGGCGCGGTCGTAGAAATTCTGCCTTTCGCTGGCGATGCTGTCCTGCAAGGCGTGCAGGACCGTGGCGATGGTATCTTTCACGGTCGGGGGCGCGGCGACGGTTTCGACCACTTCGCGGCGCGAGATCACGACGTTCGAATCGCTTTTCGGCGGACTGAAGACGTCGGCCAGACGGCGGAAAAAGCGTCTGCGCTGCTTCGGCACGGTGAGCGTGTCTTCGCGGACGACACTGCCGACGGCGATAGAGACGGTATCGGGGCGAGGCAACGTGTCGGGCGTTTCGAGCAGTTGCCGGATATTTTTGTCGAGCAGCCCGACGGTTCCGGCCGAGCGGATGGAGCGGAAGAGGTTCATCGTGCGCCGCTCCTTGTCGTCGATCAGGCGGACGATGCTGTCGAGCCGTTGCGCCTGGATTTGCACCGAGTTTCCCGTAGCGGAGAGTTGCCGCAGCGTGTCGATGCACCCCCTTACGGTGCGCAGCTCATCGCGATAGCGTTTTTCGTAGGAGCGGTATCCAGCGACCATCATCTGTCCGTAGCTTTCGGCCTGGTAGAGGTGGTAGAGCGTGCGGCTCACGGCATTGCGTTTGGTTTGCGACAGAACGTAGCTGCCGTCGGGTGTGGTCGCCCGTTCTGCGACGCGGTAGACGTATCCCACGGCTGCGAAACACGCCGCGGCGAGCAGTATGTATCCTGCGATGATCTTCGTCTTGACGTATTTCGACTCTTTTTTCGCTCCGTTCATGCGCCAAATATACGCAAACTCCCGGAACTTTTACTGTTCCGGGAGTTTGTTCGTCGTCTTGCAGACTTTTTATTGGTTTCTTTTATGTCTGATATTCAGGAGGGGCAGGAGGAATGAAATGACAGCCGCAGCGATCCAGAATATCGCGACCTGCGAGAAGTCGTAGTGTTTCACGCCGTCGACGATGGTGATATTTGCGTCGATGAGTTTTCCGGAGACTACGTCCTGAATACCGGCCGCGCAGTAGCTGGCCACACCGACGACGCCCAATGCCGCTCCGGTGGCCTTTCTGGGAACGATATCGACTGCCATCAATCCCCCGAGGAAGCAGATCAGCACGCCGATGGCTATGCCGAACAATATCATGGCGAGGGTGTTCACCCACAGAGCGTTTCCGCCGTATAGGAACAACGCGAGAGCCACGGCGTTGAGCATACCGAACAACAGCGCGGGCATCTGCCGGTCGCTCTTGAAAAACTTGTCGGAGAACCATCCCGAAAGCACCGTACCGAAAATACCCAGCAGGGCATTGATGGATACGATCGAAATGGCCTGCGCATCGGAATAACCTTTCGCCTCCTGGAGGAACAGCACGCCCCAGCCGTTGATCGCATAGCGCGAGACGTACATGAAAGCGCTGGCTGCCGCCAGAACCCATACGGCGGGTGTTTTGAGCACCTGCTTCTGAATCTCCTTCATCGACTTGTCGGCCGTAGGCGCGGGTTTCTCGTGTGCCAGGGTCTCCACCGAGGGCAGGCCTTTCGATTCGGGCGTGTCGTGCAACCACAGCAGCACGATCACCACACCGATGGCTCCGGCCAGTGCCGAACCGAAGAATCCGGTCTGCCATCCTGCGAAGGTAACGATCGAACCTACGAAGAGGAACGAAAAGAACTCTCCGAAGTTGTGGCTCGCGGAGAAGAATCCGTAGTAGGTGCCTCGCTCGCGCAGGGGGAACCATCTCGACAGCGAGATGATGGCCGGTGCCGCACCCATGGACTGCGCCCATCCGTTCATGGCCCAGAGGATGATGAATACGACGAAGAGCATGGCCGTAGGTATGACCGAGTGCATGAGCCCCAGCATACCCATCAAGGCGTTGGCCGCCGTGGTGACGATAAGTCCCGTGGCCATGAACCGCTTGATGTTGCAGTAGTCGGCGATGAATCCGTTGAAGAACTTCCCGATGGCGTAGGCGAACAGCAGCGCCGAGCCGATGACGCCTAACTGCGTGGCGTCGAGCGCTCCGCTGTCGAGGATGGGTTTCTTCATCACGTTGAGACTCGTGCGGCAGACGTAGTAGAAGCTGTATCCGAGCGTTGCGGCGACGAAAGCCTGGAAGCGGAGGCGGTGGTAAAATTTGTCGCGCTCCTGCTCCGTGGAGAACTCGTGCTCGGGAATCGCAGCGCTGGTCTTGTAGAAGTCGGTGAATTTGCTCATTATATTATTGTATACCGTTGAATTAGGCATTTACATAGATCTTGCACGACCATTCTTTCAAACCCCACAACCTTGCGGGCTGCACCCGAAGCCCCTGCCTGAGGCGGGGGGGGTACGGCGCGTCGCTTTCAGCGACAACCGTGCGCCGTTTCTGCTGTGGCGGCTCAGCAATTCGAGCCAGGCTCGATTGTATTCGTCTGCTGTCGCAGTTGGGGGTGGATCGGATTGGTAAACGCGGCGTCCCGCCGCGAAACACCGGCCTTCCCGGAGCACAGGTGCAGCCGGGGGACCGGAAGGGTGCCAAATCGTATATAACAGCTGTTTTTACTCGTGCAATTTCTTCGAACGAAGATAAGAGATCAGGAACTCCGGACGGTCCGTCTGGATCAGCGTAGCGCCCATATCGAGCAGTTTGCCGTAGACGCCCTCGGGATCCTGCGTATCCCACGCCAGGTCGTCTTCCAGACCCCCGCACAGCGACGACCACAGCGAGTTGACCCACAGTTTCGAGCCCGTAGACAGGACCTTCCGCATGCACGCTTCCACCTCGGGTGTATACTCGTTCCAGCAAACCTCGTAGGCCAGCGGTACGATGCCCTTGTCCATGTACTCGGCGAAGAGCGCCTGACCCTGAGGCTTGAGGATGTCGATGATCGGCATGTACATCATGTTGTGCTCATACTCCGCGAATTTGTTCCCGACGACTTCGGTCGAACGCTTGCCTTTGATGAGAAGCTGATCCGTAACGCCCAACTCCTCGCCCACGGCGAGCGCAAGGTCGTAGTATTCGTATCCCTGGTCGATGTTCACAACGATGCGGTCCTTGCACACCTCCAACGCCTCGCGAAGCGTCGGCATCTTATGCGACGTCTTCACGCCGTGACCCGACTTGAGTACGCATTTCGATATCGAATCGTACGTGATGTCGCACACGCGACCCTTGCCGTTGGTCGTGCGGTTTATGGTATGATCGTGGCACAAAACCAATACGCTGTCTTTGGTCAGTTTCAGGTCCAGCTCCATGATATCCACGCCCATGCGGATCACCGATTCGATGGCTGCCAGAGAGTTCTCCGGATAGTTGCGCCAGTCTCCGCGGTGGGAGGCGACCAGAACCTGAGCGCTGCCCGGGTCGTGCAGAATCGACAGAATACGGTCCGTCCGTGTGCCCGGGGACGTCGTGTTCGGTGTGGTACAGCCGCTCGATGCAGCGGCAAGCAGCAGAATGATAAGTTTTTTCATGGGATAGGAAAATTTGGGGTTTCGTTGATTTTAGAGTTTGCTGAGGAAATAGTCGCGCACGTCGCTCCAGCGGTAGAACGGGAAGCGGTCGGTGGCGATGGGCAGGCGGCCGGCGCGTTCGTTGTGGAGCAGCTGGACCAGGATTTCGCCCTCCGCATTGCGGTAGAAGATCATCTGGAGGTTCGCTGCCATGGGGATGACCAGAAAGTCGCACCATACCTCGTGAAGGCGTTCGGGATCGCCGCATCGTGCGTCGCGGCCGTCGAGGGCGATGAGCGAGAGCAGCGGCGAAAGGGCGATGTCGTGGCCGAAACGCAGGTCGGCGGCGGGACCGTTGTCCGCGAGCGCCGCATCGGCTCGCAGGACGATATCGCGCAGCAGCGGACGGGCGTCGCGTGCGATGCTGTCGCCGTACTGCGCCGAGGAGGAACAGATGAGGTAGTTGCGCAGATTCTGCGTCTTCCAGAAGAGCACCCGTTCTTCGTGGGTGAAGATGTCTTCGAGATCGATATCTTCCGGGCCGGAGCATCTGGCGATGGCGTAGAGGGCGTAGACGTTGCGTGTGAAGTCGAGCAACTCCTCGTCGTTCATCAGCGTATGTATGTCTCCGCGGAAAACCGATGCTGCGAAACGGCTGCAATCGAGGCGCGGACGGAGGAATGCGGTGGCCTGACGGGTGAACTCCTTCGAATGTTTGTCCATGAAAGGCGTGTGGCACAGCGTGTCCGCATCGCCGATGTCGGCCCGCCGTTCGATCCGCAGCGCGGGGTTGAGCTCCCTGAGACATTCGTTGTTGGCCGCCATGCTGAGGATGCAGCGCGGTACCTGCGTGGCGCGGCAAACGATCCGGGGTGCCGTCTCGCCGTCGGGGGCGAAGATCCCGGGGAAGTTGCGTACCATGCGTTCGGCGATGGCGCGGTGTTCGGCGTCACCGCGGGACGACAACGATCCCGCACGTCCTGCGGCATCGGCCGCCAGGCGCGCCACGCGTTCGTAGAGACTCTCGCCCAGCGCTGTGAGGCGTTGGCGTTCGTGCCCTTTTTCCAAGACCCGCAAGGCTTTGCGATACACCGAACCGCTCACGTGATAACGCGAACCGTGGCGTCCGTAGTGGCTCATATAGAAGGGTTCGAACCCTTCGGGAGCCGGAGCGGGACCCGGAACGCTGTCCGGATAGGGATTGAAGTGGGCCGCTGTGGCGCGGGGATGGGTCGCGAGATACTCCGGGTCGGTCTGCGCCGAGACGGAAATTACTCCGGCAGACAGCAGCAGCGCGCAGGTCAGACGTAAAATCGGTGTGTTCATGGTCGCAATCTTGAAAATCCGGAGTTTCGTTCCGGGTCGGAATTAAAAAAATCCGCGGAAGAGCGCAACATGCGTTCCGTTCTTCCGCAGACAAAGGTAGGTAAAAGCGGTCGGATTACCAACTCATGACACGTACTTTGTATATATCCAGATCGGGTACCCGGATCGTGCGTGCGGCTGCGGTGCCGTTCATGTCGGTGGCGTAGCGGATGGTCTGCGTCGACCAGTTCTGCGTTCCTTCGGGGACAGTAGAATCGGTGTACCACATTTCGCCCGTTTCGTCGTTGTAGTTGAGCGACTTGAGTGCCGTCGAGGCGGCGAAGAGCTTCATTTCGGTGAATACTCCCGAGCCGATGTCGTAGAGATAGGCGCGTTTCCCGGCGACGCACAACGTGTTGGAATTCACCGACGAAAGATCGTGCAGACCGCTTTGGGGCGTCTGTACGGTCTTCTCCAGTTCGAGGGCCGGTTCGGCCGAATCCCAGTCTTTGAGCTTATAGATCTGGAGACTCTGACCGCCGATGGCGTAGAGCCGTTGCGTGGTCTCGTTCCACACGACGCCGTGCGCCGAGGTCAGAGCGGCCCGATGGAGGATCTTGTTCGGCGAGGAGATGTCGTAGAGCTGGATCTGGTTGTTGTTGCTGCCGTCTCCCGTCGAGCAGGCTACTGCGATTCGGTTGTTCGGAAGCAGCTCGGCCGAATGGGCATTGGGGCACGATTCCGTGTGGAAAAGCACCTGCCGAGTCTCGATGTCGAGCAGAACGCACCAGTTGTAGGAGCTCGTCAGAAGCAGTTTCTTGCCGTTATCGACAGGTTTGCAATCGTCGAGATGATCGCAGCGCGAAACGTCCAAACCGAGCGTCGAGGCGATGCTTTTCGCATCCCAGCTCCACGTCACGGCGTCCTGGTAGGTCTCTTTGGCCAGCCCGGCGTCGATCATGTAGACCATGTTGTTGCCGCAGAAGATCAGTTCGGTGATCGCGGACGAACGGGCGTCGTCGGTCTCGATCTTTTCGCCTGCTGCGAGCGTCACGGCCTCTTCGGTGCCTACTGTGAAGGTGCCGCCCTCGGTGTCGGTCAGCGTAATGGTATACCCGGCCGAGAGCACCACGGGAGCGATCATCACGGGGAGGATCTTCGCCTCGTCGGCGCAGCTCAGCGGTTCGGACGGCGTAATGGTGATCGTTCGTTCGGAGGCCGTGACGGTGCCGTCCGAGAGGTCGACCTGCACGGCTCCGGCGATCGCCTCGCCGCCGTTGGCCGTCACTTCGGCCTTAGCTACCGCGTAGTTGCCCTTACGCAGGCTGATGTACATCGTGCAGAAGAATTGGCGCAGATCGATCTTGCAGCCTTCGTACGAGGCTGCGCGGTAGGTCGCCCGTCCGAACAGGCAGGTCTCGATCTTGCCGCTTTGCCGAACGGGGATATTGCCTGTCACGATACCGTCGGTGCAGGTCATATCGGCCGTCGCGGGGTAGTAGGCCGCAACGGTGCTCTTGCGGTCGGCGCGGGCGTCGAACGTGAAGAGGAACAACGACTGCTGCGAGCCGGTCAGCAGCGGAGCCGCCGAGACTTTCTGTCCCTCGCCCCGATCTGCGACGAGCAGTGTGGCGCGGTCGTCGGCCTGCCAGGTGGGCAGCATCGTGGCGCCCGATTCGTTGTAGTACCTGTTCAGCGACAGGGTTATGGTCGATGCTTGCGGACGCACGGAGTCCGAGTCGTCGGAGCATCCCGTCGCGAGCGTCAGGGCGCCGATGCCGAGCAGCATCCCGCGGCGGAGATTTTCGAGAATGGATTGGTAAATCATCGTCGATAGGGTTATTCGTTACTTTTTTGTTTTACCGAGAATCACCGATTCGTAGCGCGCAACGATGTTGGCCGGTGTGACGTCTTCGCCTGCGCGGACTTCGTGCATGAAGACTCCTTTGTAGCCCGATGCGCGCAGACGCCGGTAGAAGTCGGGCCAGTCGATCACGCCGTTGCCCGGGAGCCAGTGGCGCTCGTCCTTGCGGTCGTAGTCCGAGACGTGGAGCGTGCCGATGCGCGAACCTACGGTTTCGAAGAAGTGGGCGTGCTCTTCCTGGAGCAGGTGGTTCGAGTCGAAGCAGATCATCACGTCGGGGTAGTTTTCGATCAGCCGCATGATTTCGCCCGAATCGCGTCCCAGACACGTGCGGGGAAGGTTTTCGATGCACAGCACGGCGCCGATCTCGCGGGCGGCCAGCGCCAGACGGCCGATTGAATTGGCCGAGTTCTGTAACCGCTCTGCGCGGTCTTCTTCGGCGATGGGTTCCGAACTGGGGTGCAGCACGAGCCGCTTGGGATGAAAGATCGCGCAGAGGCGGATCATCCGCTCCATCAGCACGACATTCTGTTCGCGCAGCGCGGGGTCCGAGACCGAGATGTCGAGCTGGCGGCTGAAGGGCAGGTGGCACGACCAGACGGTCAGACCGGCTTCGTCCAGAAGCCTTTTGGTGCGATAGGCACGTGTATAGACCTCGTTTTCGGGGGCCTTGCGCCAGAAGTAGTTGCATACGACCTCCACGTGTCCGATGCCCGCCTGCTTGATCTCCGCGAGTTTCTCGGCGGTAGGAACCTTGGTCATGCCGAGCGATACGCCGACGGGATATTTTGCCTGTGCGGCCGTTGCGATGCACAGCAGGCTCAACAGAAATACGATCGATTTTTTCATTTTCTTTCGTTTGGATTCGAAAGGGGCTTCGCCGGGAAGCGAAGCCCCTTCCCGGTTTTTATCGGATGCAGCACGAACCGCAGAGATCGCCGCCGTGACTGCTCCAGGTCGCGGCGCGTTCCCCGCCGACGTAGCGTCCGACGAAAATGCCGTTGTCGTTCGCTGCGCCGATGAATGCGGCGTAGAATACTCCTTCGTTGAAGTTGTTACCGCCCATCTGCTTCTGGCTGCTGGTCGATCCGAAGGTCCATTTGTCGATCACCGCACCGTCGGCCGAGAAGATGTAGTTGGAGTTGACCTCCTGGCCCGTCGAGACGTAGAAACGGTTTTCGGAGTCGACACACGGGTGCGAGTAGTTGAACGCGTTGGTCCTTTCGATATGGGTATGGGACCAGAGTACGGTCGTCAGGTTCGCGTCGACACAGTAGACCTTGCTGTCTTTCGAACCGACGAAGATCGTACCGTTAGGCGCTACGACCGGCTCGTAGAGGTTGTTCGTGGCGACCTGGAGCGTCGTCTTGAGCGTGCGTGTCGCAAGGTCGATGGCGCTCATTCCTCCACCCAGGAGCGGCACGTAGACGGTCTTCTTGTCGTTCGAGACGGCCAGACCCGAAATGTCGGTCACGCCCTTCGGAAGGGTGATCTTCGCTAATTCGGAACCGTCCTCCGTGTTGAGGAAGTAGAACGACGTGGCACCCGTGCCGACGAGCAGTTCGTTGCCGTTGACTAACAGGCCGCCGCCCTTCGATCCTGCGGCGAAGCTCCAGAGTTTGGCGCCCGATGCGGCGGCAATGGCGAAGACGTTGCCCGCAGCGTCGCAGATGTAGACCTCCGTACCGGCCGCATTGACCGCCGGAGCGGCGCTCTGCATCGATCCGGCCTCCTTGAACTGCCACTTGAGCGAGCCTTCCGGTGTGACGGCGTAGAACTGTCCGGAGGTGGTCGTGCCGTAGTAGATGTCGCCTGTCACGGGGTTGACCGTACACATGTTGTAGCTACCCGAGTTGCTTTGGGGAACGTAGCGCCACTTCTCGGTGCCCGAAACGACGTCGAAGGCATGGAGTGCGGCCACCTTGTTGAACGTGACGTTGTAGACGGTCTTGCCGTCGGGCGAGAATACCGGGCAGGAACCTTTGAAACCGTTGTAGTTGGTGCCGTCCTGAGCCCAGTCGGTGTGGAAGATCACGTATTCGCGGATCGTGACGGTGATGGTCCATTTGCGTTCGGAGGCGCCGATGCGGGCACTGAGCGTGACGTTCTGCTCGCCGGTCGAGGAGATGCCCTGCTTCACCTGGTCGCCCTCGCATACCGTGCCGTCGGGGAAGGTCCACTTCACGTCGGTGGCCGAGGCGTAGGCCTCGCGGTTGAAGGTGAAGGTGATGGGCTGGTTGGCGGCGGCCAGTTCGCGGTCGAGGAAGAAGGGAACGGCCTGCGTAGGCATCGCTTTGGTCGTGGCGGCCTCCGAGGGTCCCTTGGGGTAGTTGGCCACGAGCGAGAAGGTGTAGTTCAGGTCGTTGACCAGGTTATCCGCCGTATGGGTCTCGGCATCCTTGTCGATCTGCACCGTTTCGATCTGCTCGGGAGTATCCTCCTTGAAGTAGGAGAGCGTGTAGGAGGTCAGGGCCGTCGAAGGCTTCGTCCAGCTGAGTACCACGAATGCGTCGCCGGCGTCGGCCGTGAGCGCCGCGACGGCGATGCGCGAGGTTGTCGGTTTGCCGCCCACCTCGACCGGATTGGAAATCAGCGAGCCGTAGACGGCTTGGACCTGGAAAACATAGTCGATGCCGTTGACCAGATCGGTGACCGTGCGGTTCATCGCTCCGTCCGTATTCAGGACGACGGGATTCGAATTCGCATCGTTGTAGCGGATGATGAAGTCGCTCGGCGACCACCCTTCGGGCATGTTCCACGAGAGCGTGACCTCTTCGTCGCCCGGTGTGGCCTGAAGATCGATGACCTGGTGGCGGCGGGAATCCGCCTTGAGACCGTCGATATCGTCGCCGTCCCAGCAAGCTGCGAAATTCGTCGCCAGGATGCCGACCAGCAGTATATTGATTATCTTTTTCATACTTTATCAGTCTTTATAAGCCTTGTGATTAGAAACCGGGGTTCTGCCAGAGGATCGACGAGTTGTTGACGATCTCGATCTGGCTTTGCGGAATCGGGAAAAGCAGGTTGTGCGCGTCGAGCGAGTAGCCCAGTCCCTGGAAATACTCGACGGCAAGACCCAGACGCACCAGGTCGAACCAGCGGTGTCCCTCGAGGGCGAATTCGCGTCCGCGCTCGGCGGCCAGTTCGCGGACGAAGGTGTTCTTGTCGGAAACTTCGTCCGTCGTCAGCTCGTCCAGTCCGGCGCGGGTGCGGGTCTTGTTGAGCCACGGCAGCGCGGCTGGGATGCCGTCGGTCGAAGCGAGCGCCTCGGCGTACATCAGCACAACGTCGGCGTAGCGCAGGTGCGGGAAGTCGTTGCCCACCTGTGTCGTGTAGGTCGCGTCGTACGTATCGTACCATTTGGTCATGGCGTAGACGGTGCTCGAAATCTTCGTGTAGGTGGCGATCAGGGCCAGACGGTTGTCCTTCTCGGCGTAGATGGACTTGAACACCTGAGTCGGGTTGCGGATATCGCTCATCACGCTCGTGTTGGCGCTGTACCAGTAACCGTGTCCGGTGTCGTTGGACTTCTCGTAGTGGAGGCGGAAGATGATCTCCTTGCTCTTCTTGTTGGAGACGTCGAAAGCGCGGCCCGTGTTGGTTTCCAGGCCGTAGGCGGTGTTCTTCATCGCCTCCTCGAGGATCGTCTTGGCCTCGGCGTGCTTGCCGAAGGTGAGGTAGACCTTGCCCAGGAGTGCCTGTGCGGCCATGCTCGTCACGCGGGCGTATTCGTTTCCGGGGGTGTCGGGCAGCAGACGTGCGGCCTCCGCGAGGTCCTCGGTGAGCAGTTTGTACATCTCCTCCTCCGAGCAGCGGGGAATCGTCTTCGCGGCGGCAGGGGCCACGACGGTGCGCGTAAGGGGCACGCCGCCGAAAACGCGATAGAGGTTGAAGTACCACCACGACCGCATGAACAGACATTCGCCGCGGTATTTGTCGTAGTTGGCGATGTTCTTGCCCGAGAGGTGGGTCAGCACGTCGTTGCAGCGGTAGATGCCGTTGTACCAGGCATCCCAGATGTCATTCAGGATGCCGTTGCTGGCCGACTCGGCGAAGTGGTCGATGTCGTAGCGGTCCTGGGTCGACACGGCCATCGACTCCAGTTCGTTCTCGTCGCTGCGGTAGCCCAACTCCTGTAGATGGAAGGCCATCTGGGCCTTGAGCTTGGCGTAGCAGGACTTTACCCCCTGGTTGAAGTCGTCGTCGGTCTGGTAGAAGTTGCCTTCGGTGATTTCGTTGCTGGGGTATTGCTCGAAGAAGCTGTCGCCGCACGAACAGAACGCCAGTGCGCCGAGCGCGAGCACGATCCGATATTTCAGTTTCATGATCTTCATGGTTTGATTAGAGGTTAAAGTTAATGCCTACGCTGAACGTGCGCGAGAGCGGGTAGGAGCAGTAATCCTCACCCGGACGCATGGCATCGGTGGAGCGTTTGTTGACTTCGGGGTTGTAGCCCGTATAGTCGGTCCAGGTGAAGAGGTTCGAGCCCTGTACGTAGAGACGCAGCTTCGAAATGCCGGCCTTGCGGACCCACTTGTCGGGGAAGGTGTATCCCAGCGAGAGGCTTTGCAGACGCAGATAGCTTCCGTCCTCGAGGTGGAAGGTCGAGGTGCAGGCTCCGTTGTTGCCGCTCGACTTGCGGGTGGCGCGGTTCAGCTCGCCGTAGGGGAAGCGCTGGAGCGACTCCTTCATCATGTTCGACGAAGCCTCCATGTTGCAGAGGTAACGGCGCTCGAGGTTGAGGATCTCGTTGCCGTAGACACCCTGGAAGTTGGCGCCCAGATCGAGGCCTTTCCAGGAGAAGTTCACCGTGAAACCGTAGTAGAAGTCGGGCATGTAGTTGCCGACGATCACGCGGTCGGCGTCCTTCTCGAGGATACCGTTGCCGTTGGCGTCGACGAAGCGGAAGTCGCCGACCTGCGTCGTCTCGAAGTGGGGATAGGAGTCGAGCTCCTCCTGGTTGTGGAAGATGCCGTCCTGTACGAGCAGGTAGTAGCATCCGACGGGCTGACCCACGCGTGTGAGGTAGTAGCCTCCGGCGTAGGACGACTCCTTGATGACGTCGGCGTTCTCGTCGCCCAGGCTCAGCACCTTGTTGCGGTTGAGCGACCAGTTGGCCGAGAAGGCGTAGGAGAAGTCGCCGAAGCGGCGGCGCGACGAGAGGTTGAGCTCGACGCCGCGGTTCTGCATCGAACCGATGTTGATGAGCGACGTGGTGAGACCCGAAACCGACGACACGGGCACGTCGAAGAGCATGTCGGTGGTCTTCGTGTGGTAGAGGTCGACGCTCAGTCCCAGGGTTCCGCGCCAGAGGCTGAAGTCGAAACCGACGTTGTACTGCGTGTTCTTCTCCCAGCCCAGTTCGTTGTTGGCGATCTGCGAGGGGTAGACCTGCGAGGTGAGGCCGTTGCCCAGGTCGACGTTGTTCGAGTTCTTGTAGAGGGCCAGGTAGGCCGAGTTGCCGATCTGGGCGTTACCCGTCTGACCGACGCTGGCGCGGACTTTCAGGTCGTCGAGCCATTTGACGTCGCGCAGGAAGTTCTCGTCGCTCATGCGCCAGCCGATCGATGCTGCGGGGAAGTATCCCCAGCGCGTGTCGGGGGCGAAGCGCGACGAACCGTCGCCGCGGATCGAGGCCGAAACCATGTAGCGGCCCTTGTAGGAATACTGTGCACGCAGGAGCCACGAGGCGAACGTGTAGGAGTATTTGTTGTTGAAGGTTTTTTCCAGGTCGATGGTCTTGCCCTTGGTGGTGTGGATCTTGTCGTCGCCGGCCGTACCCGTCGCCTCGATGGCGGAGGTGTGCGTGGTCTGCTTCTCGGCCTCGTATACCGCTACGGCGTTGACCGAGTGGTCGCCGAAGGTGCGGTGGTACGACAGCTGGTTGGTGATCGTCCAGTGGAAGTAGGAACGCGTTTCGTTCTTCGCCGAGGGATCCGATGCCTTGTCGTAGTACTTGTTGCCGCGCAGGGGCAGGTACGAGGGACGGTAGTAGTTGCGGATGTAGGAGTAGTAGTCGCCGCCGGCCTGGAACTTGTATTCGAGGCCCTTGATGAATTCGTAGGAGACGTAGGCGTTGCCCAGCAGGTTGATCTTTTCGCGGACGTCCTCCACTTCGAGGGCCAGGGCTACGGGGTTGAGCACCTCGTTGGTCTGCGTGTCCCAGGTGTTGATGCGCAGGAAGCCGTTCATGTCCCAGTTGTAGCTGCCGTCCTCGTTGTAGACCGGGAAGACCGGGGGAGCCATCAGCGCCGAGGCGATCACACCGTCGGCACCGTATTGCGTGTCGGATTCGATGTAGTTGGTCTTCGAGTAGGAGGGCGAGAAGCTAACGCCGTATTTGAGGCGGTTGCGCTTGCCGTCGAGGTTCATGCGCATGCTGTAGCGTTCGAAATCCGAACCGATGATCGTACCTTCGCGGTAGAGGTAGTTGGCACCTACGTAGTAGCTCAGCGCCGGGGTGCGGCCCGATACGGAGAGCGAATGTTTGGTCGAGTAGGCCGTGCGGAAGATGGCGTCCTGCCAGTCGGTGTTGGTCAGCGTGCCGGTCTCGTCTTCCAGGTAGGCCGTGATGAGCGGGTCTACGCGGTGGTAGGTCTGCGGACGGCTGGCGTAGGGATCGTCGATCGAACCCGTCGGAACGTTGAACAGGTAGGCGCCGTCGCGTGCCTCCTTGAAGATCGTGGCGAACTCGTAGGCGTCGAGCATGTCGATCTTCTTCGATACCGACGAGACGCTGAACTGACCGTCGTAGCTCACGACGGCGCGTTCGCTCGTACCGCGCTTGGTGGTGATGATGACCACGCCGCACGAACCGCGCGAACCGTAGATGGCCGCTGCCGAGGCGTCTTTCAGCACTTCGAGGCTCTGGATGTCGTTGCTTTCGAGGTTGGCGAAGGCGCGTTCGTCGCACGGCACGCCGTCGATGACGTAGAGCGGTTCGTTGCTGTTCGACGCCGACTGGATACCGCGGATGCGGATCGCGGCGTTACCGTCGGGCTGACCGCCCAACTGCAACACCTGTACGCCCGGCATCTTGGCCGCCATCGCTTCGCGGAAGTCCGTCGAGGGGGTGTTCTCGAAATCCTCGGCCTTGATCGACGAAATGGAGGTCGTCACGTCGCGCTTGTTCTGCACGCCGTAGCCGATCACCACGATGTCGTCCATTTTCACGGCTTCGGTCGCCAGCTTCACGTCGGCGCGCGTCTGCGTGTCGGCGAGTTTGAGCGTCACGCGGTTGTAACCGATGAGCGAATACTCCAGCACGGCGTCGTTCTGACGGATGTTGAGGGCGTATTCGCCGTCGGCTCCGGTCGCCGTGCCGACGGTCGTGCCCTGGAGGATGACCGTGGCGCCGATGATCGGCTCGCCGTGTTCGTCGGTCACGCGGCCGCGGACGGTGCGGCTGTTGTCAGCGGCGCGCTGGGCTACGGCTTTCCCCCCCCCGGCTTTGCGGGCCGTAAGGATAATTTTCAAACCTTTGATTTCGACTCCGGTGTCGGGGAGCACTTCCGAAAGGATGGACTCGATGGTCCGGTTTTGGGCGTTGACCGAGACGTGCTTCGTGGTGTCGATCTCGGCATCGACATATGCGAACGTATAGGGGCTGTTGGCCTCGATGCGTCGCAGAAGCTCTTTGACCGTAACGTCTTTCGCCTCGACGGAGACGGTCGGCGCCTGGGCCCGTGCCGTAGCGGCGGACAGTGCGCACAAGACGATCGCCAGCGTCAGGCGTCGGCAGATCCTCTTCAGAACGTTGGATTCATTCTTCATGTTTTTGAGTTTTGTGGTTCGATTTCTTTCACCTTTTCTCGCCTCGGCACAGCTCTGCCTTCGGCTTGTCGAAAAGGTTCTTTTCTTGAGTAACGGTCTCGGAAGACCGGGGATTTATCCCCGAAACAGGTCGCTATTTCGAGGTGATGAGCACGTGGTTGCCGTCGATGCGGTAGCGGATGGGAATGAGTGTCGCCATGACCTCCATGATGTCTTCGAGCGATTCGTGGCAGACGACCATCGACAGCCGTTTGCGGACGGGCAGATGGGTCGAGACCGAGATTTCGACGTTGTAGCGGCGTTCGAGATTCGTGACGATATCCGCCAGCGGCGTATTGTCGAAGACCAGGCGCGATTCGAACCAGCGGCAGTAGTTGCGGGCGTCGACGCGTTCGACGGTCATCGTCTTCGAATAGCGATCGAACGACAGCATTTCGTCGGGCCGCAGGGTGAGGCCCGACGAGGCGTTGCCGCCGAGCACGCGCACCGATCCCGTCTTGAGGATGATCTGTTCGTGGCTGCCTGCGGCGTATCCGATTGCGTCGAACGACGTGCCGAGCACTTCGATCTTCAGGTCGTTCATCGCTACGCGGAAGGGCCGCAGCGAATCCTTCATTACTTCGAAGAAGGCTTCGCCAGAAAGGGTCACTTCGCGCGAACGGTCGGAAAACTCGGCCGGGTAGCGCAGGCGGCTTTCGCCGTTGAGCCACACGTGGGTGCCGTCGGGCAGCGTGAATTCGCCGACATGGCCTTCGGCCGTGAGCAACGTGATCTCCGAGCGGGGCCGGATGCCGTAGCGGGCCGCCTGGAATCCGCATGCGAAGATCAGTACCGCAGCAGCGGCCGCCGTCGCGATGCGGCGCAGCGACCGGTGTCCCGCATGACGCTCGCGCCGGGGCCGGATGGCGGCATGGAGGCGTTCGAGTCCGGCGGCGTTCTCGTCGTCTGTGGCATAGGCCGTATGGCCGTTCCACAGACCGTGCAGCGCTTCGTCGAGTTCCGGGGACGTTTCGCGGTCGAGCATCCAGCGTTCGAAACGGCGCCGTATGTCCTGCGGAAGGTCCTCTTGCCGGAAGAAGTGGTCGAGAATCCGGTCGTAGCGGTTATTCATCGTGCTCTGCGAGTAGTCAACGGGTTATTTTTCCTTTTCTGATCCTTTCTGGGTCAGCGTGAAGGTCTCGGTGTAGCTTCCGGCCTGGAAGATCACCGTTCCCGAGCGAGGCTCCGTCTTCGGTTCCGTTTCCGGGCTTTGTTTATCCGGGGTATTTGCCGTGTAGTTGAGGTGTACGACGTGGATGCCTTTTTCCGCTCCGCTCGCAGGCGATACGGTGATCCAGTCGGCCTGGGAGGTCGCCTTCCAGGCGCATGTCGTGAAGATCGTCACGGATTGTACGCCTGCTTCGGCGGACACGGGATTGTCGGCGGGCGTCGATGTGGAGTAGATGAAAACGCTGTCGGGAGCCTTTTCATCTTCGTCGGAACATCCGCACGCAAAACTTACGCAGAGAAGCGCGAGTAGATACAGGAGATGTTTTTTCATGAGTTTTAGGTTTAGTGTTGAATTTTCGGGATCGTCGATCCATAATAAAGACAACTCTCGTCGGTCGGTCGCCAGTCGGAATCGCGAATTTTTTCGATCTTTTTTCTTTCAGAACACTCCGGCGGGCTTTTCGGTGCCGGGTTGGTAAAAATTTTACGAACGATGTTTGATTCGGGAAATATCTGTTGAAATTTTCGTTTTATGGAGACAAAACCTATATTTGCACCGCAGAACCCATGAATAGCGAAGAATATATCGTCCTGAAAAGGCTGCGCGACGGGGATATCGAGGCGCTCGATGTGCTCTACCTCCACTATGCGCCCAAGGTCCGGGATTTCGTGTTCCGACTCTTGCGCGACAGATCCGAGGCCGAGGATCTTACGCACGACATCTTCCTGCGCATCTGGGAACAGCGCGAAACGGTGGGCAACGTACTGTCGTTCAAGAATTACCTTTTCCGTATGACGCGCAATGCGGTTTTCAACGCCCTCAAACACCGCCGCGTGGAGCTCGACTACCAGAAGCGGACCGAGGCCCGCGACGTCGTCACCGCGGCACCCGAGAAACCCGACGAGCGGGTCACGACCGACGATCTGATGCAGCTGATCGACCTGGCGGTGAGTAACATGCCCGAGCAGCGCCGCAAAGTCTTCTGCATGAGCCGTTACGACCATATGTCCTACAACGATATCGCCCGCGAGCTCAACATCAGTCCGAAGACCGTGCAGTACCACATCTCGGGGGCCCTGGCCGAGCTGCGCAAGTTGCTTTCGGCTATTGCGGTGTTTATTTGATCGGGGTTATGGAAGTGAAAGGTGTTCGTCTTTGCATCTAAAAATCATCTTCGGCTGCTGGGGACGTCGCGCTGAAAGCGCGAGCCGCCGAAGATGGCAAGCCAAGGCCTTGCAGTTCGCCGCCACCTCCGGCGGCGCCCGTCTAAGAGACGGGTTTTAAGATTTAGACATTGATGTTTCGCGCTGGTTTTGCGGGTTGCAGCCTGCGGAGGAAAGCATCGTCAGATGCGGGCCTCCGCAGGGGGAGGCTGCGGCCCGCGCGATCCTGCGGATCGCAGGTTGCAACGAACTTTGCAGCAGAAACGAACTTATACGATATGAAACAAACCTGGAAACCCGGAACGGTGCTCTATCCGTTGCCTGCGGTGCTGGTCAGCTGCGGCGCGACGCCCGAAGAGTATAACCTGCTGACGGTCGCCTGGACCGGAACGGTCTGCACCAACCCGCCGATGTGCTCGATCTCAGTGCGCCCCGAGCGCCACTCCTACGAGATCATCCGCCGTACGGGGGAGTTCGTCATCAACCTCACCACCGAGCGTCTGGCCCGGGCCGTCGACTGGTGCGGCGTAAGATCGGGACGCGATTACGACAAGTTCCGCGAAATGGGACTCACGCCGCTGCCGGGCGAGCAGGTCGCGGCACCGATCGTCGCCGAGTCTCCCGTGAGCATCGAGTGCCGTGTGAAGCAGATCCTGCCGCTGGGGTCGCACGACCTGTTCTTGGCCGAGGTAGTGAACGTACAGGTCGACGAAGCCTATATCGATCCGGCGACGGGGCGTTTCTGCCTGGAGAAAGCCGCGCCGATCGTCTATTCCCACGGCGAGTATTTCGGCCTGGGGCAGGCGCTGGGCCATTTCGGTTGGTCGGTGCGGCGCAACCGTCGGAAATAACGACGCTGCGACACGAAATCGGCAGATATCCGGTCCGATCGGGCGGTTTTTCGCTTTTTTTCGTTATCTTTCGAACCGAAATGCCTGTGCTTATGTCAGGCAAACCCCTTAATGCTATCTGACTGATGAAAAAAATGCTGATTACGCTCGCCGCGTCGCTTCTCTGCGGGAGCCTGCTTGCGGTCGAACCGCAGGTCATCGACATCGTGACCGACGATCTGTCGCTCGTTCTTCGTGTTTCGCCGCAGGGCGAAGTGCTTTTCGATCACTTCGGAGGTCGTATCGAAGCGCCTGAGTCGTTCGCCGATTACAAAAATTACCGCCGGGCGGATTATGGAACCGATCCTGCGGCCTATCCGACGATGGGCGGGCGCAATTTCCGCGAGCCGGCTCTGCGCGTGACGCATGCCGACGGCGATCTGAATACCGAGTTGCGTTATGTTTCGCACTCGCAGCGTAAACTCGCCGACGGGAACGTTTCCGAAACCGTCGTGCGGATGAAGGACGCCCGCCAGCCTCTGGAGGTCGATTTGGTCTATACGGCCTACGGACGCGAAAACGTCGTTACGACCCATGCCGTGATCCGCAACGGCGAAAAGGGCGACGTCGTGCTGCACAACTTTTACTCCTCGGCGTTGCCGATCCGTGCCCGCAGCTACCTGCTGACCCATCTGCGCGGAGCCTGGGCCATGGAGTGCCAGGTCGAGCATACGCTCCTGACGCACGGTGGGAAGAGCATCGAGTCGCGCAAGGAGGTGCGTACGACGCACACCGAGAACCCGGCCTTCATGCTGACGCTCGACAGCGAGTCGTTCGACGAGAACTACGGCGAGGTGATCGCCGGAGCGCTGGCCTGGAGCGGCAATTTCCGGCTCAACTTCGAGATCGACGAATTCGACATGCTCACCGTGCTGGCGGGCGCCAATCCCTATGCTTCGGAATACACGCTGCGCCGCGGCGAGTCGTTCACCACGCCCGAAATGATCTACACCTACAGTTTCGCCGGTGCGGGCGGTGCGAGCCGCAACCTCCACGACTGGGCACGCAACTACGGTACGTGGACCAAAACGCGCATGGTGCCGACGCTGCTCAACAGTTGGGAGGGCGCCTATTTCGATTTCGATGCCAAGACCCTGACCGACATGGTGGACGATGCCGCGGCGATGGGACTCGAAATGTTCGTGCTGGACGACGGTTGGTTCGGTAACAAATACCCCCGCAACAACGCCCGCGCCGGATTGGGCGACTGGGAGGTCAATGAGAAGAAACTTCCCGAGGGGATCGATTACATCGCTTCCTACGCCCATTCGAAAGGTTTGAAGTTCGGAATCTGGATCGAACCCGAAATGGTCAATCCCGATAGCGAACTGGCCGAAAAGCATCCCGACTGGGTGGTGAAAGCCCCGGGGCGCGAGGTGCCGACCATCCGCCAGCAATGGCTGCTCGATCTGTCGAATCCCGCCGTGCAGGACTTCGTGTTTGGGGTCTTCGACCGCACGATGGGTCTTTCGAAGCGGATCGACTATATCAAGTGGGATGCTAACCGCCATGCGGAGAGCATCGGTTCGAAGTATCTGCCCGCCGACCGTCAGACCCATTTCTGGATCGACTATGCGCAGGGATTCTACAAGGTGCTGGAGCGTATCCGTGCGAAATATCCCGACGTGATGATCCAGGCCTGCGCTTCGGGCGGCGGCCGCGTGGAATACGGTGCGCTGGGACTCTTCGACGAGGTATGGACCAGCGACAATACCGAGGCGCTCTCGCGAGCCCGCATTCAGTACGGTACGAGCCTTTTCTACCCTGCTACGGTGATGGGTTCGCACGTTTCGGCGACGCCCAACCATCAGACGGGCAACATCACGCCGATCAAGTTCCGTTTCGACATGGCTTGTGCGGGGCGTCTGGGTATGGAGTTGCAACCCAAGCAAATGACCGACGAGGAGCGCGTATTCGCCTGCAAGGCCGTCGAGAACTATAAGGACTACCGCGACATCGTGGCCGAAGGCGACCTCTATCGTATCGGCACGCCCTACGACGCATCGGGCGCTTACGCCGTGCTCTACGTCTCGAAGGATCGCAAACGGGCCGTGCTGTTCACCTATTGCATCCGTTATCAGGGTCGTACGGGACTGCCCGAATTCCGTCTGCGGGGACTCGATCCCGCGGTACGCTACGCCGTGCGCGAACTCAATGTCGAGAAGTCGCGCTGCTGGTTCCACGGCAAGACCCTCGGCGGCGATTACCTGATGCAGGCGGGTCTGAACCCGAAACTGGAGAAGATTTACGACAGTTGCGTGTTCCTGCTGGAGGCCAGCGGCAATTAGGAATTGCCGGCTAAGGGCAGCTGAGTTTGCGGCAAAGAGCATCTTCGGCGGCTGGGGGCGTCGCGCAGAAAGCGCGAGCCGCCGAAGATGGCAAGGCTGCACCTTGCATTTTGCAGCAAAGTCGATTTTAAACCCCGACTCAGATAGCTGCAATTTGTAGAGAATCCAATAATGGTATAATTGATACAGATGAACAAAACATTTCCTTGGGCCGTGCTGCCGTTGCTGGCGGGTACCGGCTGCACGCAGACGGCCGAGACCGCGCGGCCCAATATCATTTTCATCCTGATGGATGATGCCGGTTACGGCGATTTCGGTTGCTACGGCCAGCAAAAGACGGAGACGCCCAACATCGACGCACTCAGCCAAACCGGCATCCGGTTCACGAATATGTATTGCTCGGCGCCGCTTTCGTCGCCGTCGCGCTGCGGTCTGCTCACCGGACGCCATGCCGGTCATGCCCAGATCCGCGCCAACGACGAAATGACCTGGCGCGGCGATGTCTGGAACCACGAGGCGATGCTCGCCGACTCCACGCTCGAGGGGCAGGCGCCCATGCTCGCAGGCACGCCGACGCTCGGTTCCGTCCTCAAGGAAGCCGGTTATGCCACCGGGATGGTCGGCAAGTGGGGCGTCGGTACGCCCGCATCCGAGAGTACGCCCAACAAAATGGGTTTCGATACCTACTACGGCTGCATCTGCCAGCGCCAGGCCCACAACTATTATCCGCCGTTCCTTTGGAACAACGACCGTCGCGAATACCTCGATAACGTACTCGTATGCCCCGGCACGGGGCTGGACGAAGGTGCCGATCCCTACGACGAGGCGAGCTACGCCAAGTTCACGGGCAATGTCTACTCGCCCGACAAAATGTACGAACACGTCCTCGACTTCGTCGGCGAGCACAAGGACGAACCCTTCTTCCTGATGTGGACCACGCCCCTGCCCCACAGCCCCATGCAGGCGCCGAAAAGGTGGGTGGACTACTACGTCGAGAAGTTTACCGCCGCATACGGCGACGAGGAGCCGATCGCCGGCAAGGGCTACTATCCTTCGCGCTATCCCCGGGCTACGTATGCCGCCATGATCTCCTATTTCGACGAGCAGGTGGGAGGCCTCGTGGCCGAGCTGAAACGCCTCGGCATCTACGACAATACCCTGATTATCCTGACCAGCGATAACGGTCCGGCGAACAATTCGTGTTCGTCGACCGTTTGGTTCGACAGCGCCCGGCCGTTCCGCTGCGGCAAAGGCTGGGGCAAGGCGTCGCTGCGCGAAGGCGGCATCCGCATGCCGTTCATCGTCAGCTACGGTTCGAAATTGCGTCCTCAGGTCTGCGACCGTATGGGCTTCTTCCCCGACGTGATGCCTACGCTGTGCGAACTCACCGGAGCCCGTTGTCCGCAAACCGACGGCATCTCGTTCCTGCCCGCGCTCGAAGGCCGCGAGCAGCCGCAGCACGAATATCTCTATTGGGAGTATCCGGGCGGCGACGGATGGATCGCCGTGCGGCAGGGCAAGTGGAAAGGCTTGCTGCGCAAAGTGAAGAAGGACAATACGGAATTCGAGTTGTACGACCTCGAAGCCGACCCGCGCGAAGATCACGACGTGGCGGCGGAGCATCCCGAGATCATCGAGCGCATGTGGGAATACGTGACCTCGTCGCACGAATCCAATCCCAATCCGCTGTTCGATATGGAAATTCCGAAACATTGATATCATGAAGAAGTTATTGACTGTTCTTCTGCTGTCGGTCGTTTCGGCCGCCTCGGCGCAGAGTATCAAGACCGAAACGGGACCCTACCTGCAAGCGGTCGGCGAGCATGAATTCACGGTGGTGTGGACCACCGACGCCGATGCCGTGGCGTGGGTCGAGGTGGCGCCCGACGACGGAAGCGATTTCTACGCCGTCGCGCGGCCGCGTTACTACCAGGCCGAGCACGGACGGCGGACGATCGGGCGGGTGCACCGCGTGACGGTCCGCGGCCTCGAACCCGGTACGTGCTATCGTTACCGGATCTTCGCGCAGCAGATCCTGGAGCGCGAAAGTTCCCATCCGATCGGCGGTCGCGTGGCGGCCAGCCGCGTCTACAAACAGGAACCCTACCGCATGACGACGCTCGACGCTTCGCAGCTGAAGGTGCGCTTCTCGGTGGTGAACGACATCCACGGCAACGATTCGCTGCTGTGCCGCCTGCTGGACGGCGTGACGCGTGCGAATACCGACCTGGTCTTCTTCAACGGCGATATGACCTCCACGGTCGATTCCGAGGAGCAGCTCGCCCGGGCCTACCTGCGTCCCGCGTCGAAGCTCTTCGCGGGCGAAGTGCCGCTGGTGATGGTGCGCGGCAACCACGAGAATCGCGGAACCTTCGCTCATCGTCTGAGCGACTATGTCGTTACGCCCGAAGGACGTTTTTACTACATGTTCCGACAGGGACCCGTCTGCTTCGTCGTGCTCGACTGCGGCGAGGATAAGCCCGATAACGACATCGAATACTCGGGGTTGGCCGATTTCGATAGCTACCGTGCCGAGCAGGCCGAGTGGCTGCGCGAGGCCGTGGCGAGCGACGAGTTCCGCAATGCGCCGCTGCGTATCGTCTTGCTCCACATTCCGCCGTTGCATTACGACTGGCACGGCGGTCGTGAGGTCCAGGAGCGTTTCATGCCCCTGTTGCAGGGTGCCGGGGTCGATCTGCTGCTTTGCGGCCATCTCCACCGCGCGTTCTATACCCCCGCGGGCGAGGATCGCTACGACTTCCCGATTCTGATAAATTCCAACCGCGAGTGTGTGCGGGTCGAGGCGTCGGCCGACGGAATCGTCGCGGAGGTCCGCGACGCCGCGGGCAAGGTTACCCGGAATATCCGCATCCCCAAGCGATAGTTACGAGGTCCCGCGTCGGTGGTCGGGACCGAAATTCTCGGCTCTCGGAGTTGCGGCATGACGCCGCAATTTCGGGGGCCGGTTTCGTATCGATCGGTGGCGGTGAAACGCGTGCGAATGCCTTTTGCGGTCCGTACGGATCCCCGAATGCGGTTCGCGCGGCTGCGATCGGTCGTCGGCTTCCTGCGAAGGCCCCGGAACCGGACGAGGCGAAGTTGCTTTTTGCGGCCGAAAAGTGCGGGGAAACCGAAAAGCCGAAAGACTTTTCGATTATCTTTGCCGTATGCTTGATCGATTCATCCGTCATATCGAGGCCGAACGTCGTTTGTCGCCGCTCACCGTGCGGAACTACCGTCGCGATACGGAGGCGTTTCTCGACTGGCTGCGTGCGACGGAGGGTGTCGACGATCCGCGTCGTGCGACGACGGAGCATGCGCGGGCGTGGATTCTCTACCGCACGGAGACGGCGCATCTGAGCGCCGCATCGATGAATCGCGAGGTCTCCTCGCTGCGGGCCTTTTTTCATTGGATGCTCGCCTCGGGGTTCGTTTCGCGCGATATCATGCGTCCGATCCGTTCGCTGAAGACTTCGCGACGGCTGCCTTCGTTCGTTCCCGCGAGTCGGATGGACGGCATCGTGGAGGAGTGCGAACGGCCCGGGGCCGATTTCGTGGCCGAACGCAATGCGTTGATGATTCTGTTGTTCTACACCTGCGGGTTACGCCTCGCCGAACTGATAGCCATCGATCGGGACGACTTTTCGGCCGACTTCGCATCGTTGCGCGTGCACGGTAAGGGCGATAAAATCCGGGTCGTTCCCGTATTGGAGTTCGTTCGCAAGCGTATTTCGGATTATTTGCGGGCGATCCGCAGGCAGAATATTTGCATATCCGAAGAAAAAGCGTTATTTTTAACAGAGAAAGGAGTGCGTATCTCCCGCATCGCGGTTTATCGGATCATCCGTGCGGAATTGAGCGAGGCGGGTGTGAAAGGCAAAAAAAGCCCTCACGTGTTGCGTCACACCTTTGCGACGCATCTGCTCGACGGCGGTGCCGATATCCGCGAAATCCAGGAATTGCTGGGACACGCTTCGTTGCAGACCACGCAGGTCTATACGCACAACAGTATCGCGCGCCTCAGAGAGATATACCGGAAAGCCCACCCCCGCGAACGGGAGGGCGAGTAATTAACCATTTAAACAGTAAGGCTATGAACGTACAGATTCAAACCGTGAAATTCGACGCCGACAAGCGGCTGACCGAATTCGTCGAAGCCAAAATGGCGAAACTGGACCGTTTTGCGGACCGTTCGACCGGAGCCGAGGTGATTCTCAAACTCGACAAGGATCATGAAAAAGGAAATAAGATAGCGACCATCACGCTCCACATGCCTGGCGAGGAACTCGTAGCCTGCCACCAGTCCAAGAGTTTCGAGGAGGCCGTGGACGAAGCGATCGATGCGCTGAAACGACAGCTGGAGAAGTTCAAGGGCAAAGCGGAGAAATAGCGGCACCCTTTCGCGAGGGGCCGCAAGACCGGCCCGGAATCGTGCAAGCCGTCGGACGATTGTCCGGCGGCTTCTTCGTGCCGTAGGGACGCGTTTCCGGAGGTTTATTCGTGTGTTCGGGGCCTCCGGAGCGGGAGGTTTATTCGTGTGTGCGGGGCTCCGGAACGGGAGGTTTTTTCGTGTGTGCGGGGCCTCCGGAACGGGAGGTTTATTTGTGTGCGCGGCTCCGGAGAGGAGGGTTTTTTCGTTGTGTGCGCGCGTGACCTCCTGAGCGGGAGGTTTTTTTCGTCGTGTGCGGGCGCTCCGGAAACGGGAGGTTTTTATTCCGTGTGTTCGGGACCCTCCGCGAACGGGAGTTTATTTGTGCTGTGCGGGCGCTCCGGAGTCGAAGAGAGAGTTTTTTCGTGTGTTCGGGAGCTCCGGAACGTAGAGTTTTTTCCATTGTGTCGGGGCCTCCGGAGCGGATGAAGAGTTTATTCGTGTGTGTGAGGCCTCCGGAACGGGAGGTTTATTCGTGTGTGCGGGGCTCCGGAACGGGAGGTTTATTTGTGTGTTCGGGGCCTCCGGAGCGGGAGGTTTATTCGTGTGTTCGGGGCCTCCGGAGCGGGAGGTTTTTTCGGGCGGGTGATGCAGGCTCGGGCGGCTTTTTCGTTGTCGGAGCGGGCGAACTTCCGCATTGCGGCTGCAAGGAAAATGGCTGTCCGACAAGACCGAATATTACGATTTCACCCCTGTCAGAACTTGTTCTGACAGGGGTGATTTTCAATTTCGGGGACTTGTTAGACATCCCCTTCAGGGAATGTCCGGATCGGGCGGAAAAGCCGTCTCCGGCAGGCACTCCGGCCTTATGGTCCTCCGGTTACCTAAGTATGTCTTTGCGCTTATTCGCGGACGCAGCGGATCGAGGCACCGTCGGAGCGGTTCATGGAGGAGAGCATGATATAGCTGCTTTCGAGGCGTACGCCCTGAACCTGTGTCGCAGTAGTCGAGGTGGTGCCGAGAATGGGATTCGAGGTGAAATAATAACCTGTGGTTCCGAAACCGCGTGCCGAACCGGTTGATCCGGTGATCGATCCTGCGGCCGGGAAGAACGTATAGTTTTCTCCTTCGGTGATGAAGTTCCAGCCTTGTGCGAACGCTCCGGAGACATGCATATCCGCCGGATAGATCGTTAAGCCGTCAGTGGCGTTGTAGAAGCCCGAAACGGCTTCGAACGGCATGACCTTATATCCCAGAGGACACGGGTCGTAGATCGTTTTGACGCCCGTCGAACCTTCGGCATTGCCCCACAGGTTGTTGTTACGGTGTTCGATCCCGGTGCTTGTGCCGTACCAGTCTTGGCTTGTTCCGTAACCGCCTTTGATGAAGATGTGCGGATATGCGACAGTGCAATTGATGCTTTCTGCATCCGTGTCGAAATAGGGTGAATAATCGGCATCGACGCCGTATTCCTTATAATGAGAGATGCAGGCTCCTGCGGGAATGCCCGAATAAGTAAAGCTGACGAACGGATCCTTGCGGCCCCACTGGTATTTCAGTCCCCAGTAACCGCTGCTGTATCCGAGCGATTTCTCCGACCATTCGCCCAGGTTGACGTCCATCATCATGTACTCTTTCTGGCTGACGGCAACGACTTTCTTGTCCTTGTCGACCGTATAGTCGGTAGCCCAGATATGCCAGCTCCAAAGGATCGTACCCTCGGGGAGTTTTTGGTCTGCGTTGTCCACCGGAATACCGTCCGTCACGGCGATCACGGCGTTGCCGTCGATCTTCTCGCCGGTGGTGAACTTCACGTAACCGTCGTCGGTGAGTTCGACCTCCTTGATGATGGCGTTCTTCTCGGTACCCGTCTCCCAGAGGATGATCGCCTTCTTGGGATCGACGGCCTCGGGCGTGATGCCCGTCGTCGCCTTGCCGTTGCCCATCACCGTAGCCTTGAACTTGTAGACGGTGTTGGGCTGGCCGACGATATAGCTGTTCGAGGTGCCTTCGGCGCTGAGGTCGATCGCATTGTCGGCCGCAGCGACCTTCATCGTGTGGACCTTTTCCGAGCGGAACACCTGCGTCGTGGCCACAGCGACGGTTTGTCCATCCTTTTCATCCGGCTTGATGCCGAAGGCGACGATGTAGTAGTCATGATCCTCTTTCAGGAATTTGGCCGTATAGTTCTGCACACCGCGGTAGCAAAGTCCCTTGGTGGCAGCCTCCCAATCCTGGAACGAGAGCATGAAGTTGAGCGCCTGGAGCTGCATGTCGAGCACGGTCGCCATATCGTCGGGATCCTCCATGAAGTCGGGACGGTATTCGCCTACGTAATAGAGCATTTCGTTGTCCGAAGGGGTAATCGTCGCGTCGATCGTCGCGGTCTCGCCCTCGTAGTCGCCGTAGCCGATGCCCTGACCCGTCACGACGATCTCGATCGTCTTGGGCTCCTCGATACCTACGGCGAGCGAAACGATGCCGCTCAGGTTGTTGGCTCCCGTGTAGATGATGGCGATTTCGCCTTCGAGATCGGCGCAGGCTTCATGCTCCTGCGTCGGAGCCGTCACGGTCAGTTTGTCGTCTGTCAGCGAGACTTTCCATTCGTCGGGTTTGGTGATGGCCGTGCGCTCGACGCCCACGCGCTCCAGGTCGAAGGTCTTCGTTTCACCGAATGCGAATGCGGCCTTCTCGGGAGCATCCTTGATAAGGAGGTAGAAGTTGCTGCGAATGGGTACCTCCACGGTCGAACCGTCTCCGAGCGTGATAATCAGCGTGTCGTCCTCCACCTCGATGTTGTCGAGGATGCTGCTCATGGCTGCTACGGGTTTGCCGTCGGGACCGAGAATCTGCGAATAGGTCTTGCCGCCGTCGTAGCTGACGGTCCAATAGCCCTCTTTGTCGACGCCCAGAAGCGGCTCGACACTCTCGGCGCGCAGTTTGTTGCCTTGGGCGTCGGTGAGCCATTCGGTCTGGCCGTCCGCCGTGATCGTCCAGTAATATACGCCGTCGCTGTCGGCTTTCACCCCGATCACGGGTGCGTCTTTGCCCGCTGCGCCGTCGTTGCCGGTCTTGATTACGGCTGTCGTACCGTCGGTGAAGTAGATCGTATAGGTATCGTCGTGCTGTTCGACCTTGATGACGTAAACCTGCTCCTGGAGCGCCTCGATGAGTCGGTGAAGCGTTTGCAGATCGGCATTCGTCGTTTGGGCCTGTTCCTCCAGCTTCTGAATTCGATCGGCGAGGTCCTGCATATCCTGGCGCAGGCCGGAGTCGTCGTAATCATCGGAGCAGGCGGGTGTCAGTAGCAATGCCAATACCCCTCCCCACAGCAAGAGGAAATTGAGTAGAGTCGTTTTTTTCATCTTATAGAATTATTAGGGTTCAGCCTCCTGTAACGGATTGGGACAAATGTAGTAAAAAACCGGGAGATTCAATGCAAATTCGAGGGGAATTCGGCTTTCGAGGGTGCGATTTCCGCTGTAAGCAAACTCGACCCGCAGCATATGTGTTGCAGGTCGAGTTTCGTATCGGGGTGCCGTTCGGGCTATTTTTTCAGTGCATGGTCTCCCGCGACGGGCGCACCGCTCCAGGCCTTGAGGTTGGTCCAGGGGGCGAATTCTCCGCTCCAGAAAGGATCGGTAGCCGGAAGTCCCAGGGGCAGGAAGAAGGTTGCGCAGTGGTAGAGACTGCCCGTATTGACATAGTTTTCGGCCATGGCGGCCTGCTGTTTGCCGAAGAATCCCACGCGCAGCCAGCCCGCCTCGTCGAAGTTGTCGTCGCCGCCGAACTGCCGGTGCAGCACGGCCGTCATGCCGCTTCGTACCTGGGCGGGCGAGAGCTCCTCGGAGAGCGCGTGCAGCAGCGCCGACTGGGCCAGGGCGTGGAACGTGCCGATGCGGCAGGCGGTGATCGAACGTCCCAACACGGGATAGGTTCCGTCCGGAGCGATCATACGCTCCAGAATCGCGGCATAGCGCGTATGGCGTCGTTGTTCGGTTCGCAGCTCCTGGCCGATCTCCATGCCGTGACGCTCCATGACTTTCATCACGTCGAGCAGCATCGGATGGATCACGTAGCTGTTGTAGTAGTCCATGTGGAAATCCTTGCCGTCGCCGTACATGCCGTCGCCCTTGTAGAAGTCGTTCATGAAACGGTCGACGCCGTAGCGCATGCGCGCCGTGTCGCATTCGCCCGTCAGATCGAGCAGTGCGGCTTCGACCATCGATGCGAACAGCAGCCAGTTGGTCTCTCCCGGGCGGATGGTGCGCGTTTGGCGGAGTGCTTCGGCCAGGTTGGCCCGGGCCTCCGGGGCGAGCTCCTCCCACAGTTGCTTCGGGGCTCGCAGAAGTCCCTGGGCGAGGTAGGCGGCATCGACCAGCGGTTGCTTGCCGTGGTCGAAGGTCATGTAGTCGGGATTCGTCGGATCGACGGCGTTGGTCAGGGCCCGGCGTGCCAGCAGTCGGTATTCGGCTTGTCGCGGATCGCTTTCTGCGTCGAGTTCGAGCCAGGGTGCGATACCGCACAGGGTGCGTCCCAGGGCCTCCAGGTAGGAGAATTCGCGCCGTTTCTGCAAGGTGTCGGGCGATTCGTAGGGCATCGTCTCTTTGAGCGTTCCTGCGGCCGTGTGGCGCAGTACGGGGTCGGTGATGCGGAGCATCGATGCGATCCAGTACTCCCGGTCGGCGGCACCCGAACGTTCGGCGTCGGTCGTGCAGCCGATCGTGCACCAGGCGCAGATCAGCAGGATAAACCAGCGTGTTTTCATCGTATTCATAGGTCAGCCTTTTAGGTATTTCAGAAATTGCGAGTCGGAGCGTTTTTCGAGCATTCCGACGATCTGGTATTGGAGGTAGCAGCCGCAAAGTGCGATCGCGTAGATGGTCAGATAGCGCCATCCCCACCAGCAGTCGGCCATCGACTGTTTGATCGGCGGAATGAAAGGTATGTGCCACAGGTAGAGCCAAATGGTGTTTTGCCCGATGAAGCGCACGAGACGGCACGAGAGCAGCCGGCTCCAATAGTCGCGCAGCCCCCACAGCACGACGCTCACGGCGGTGCCCCACAGCAGGAAGTAGACCTGCGGCGGGTATTTGTAGGGTTGCATTCGCAGCCAGGTGCCCTTCGTCTGGGCCATGATGCAAGCCGCGCAGACCATTGCCGCAACGAAGAGCCCTCCGAGTATCGCGCTGCGGCGCCGGTCGGCGTAGCGCATGCGGACGCCCGCGAGGAACGGGATGGCGTACGCGACGACGTAGAGCAGCCAGTCATCGACCAGGAATCCGAGTTTGAGCCATGCGACGAGCAGGTATTGCAGTCCGAACAGTCCGGCAAGCAGGAGTGCGAAGGCTCCGTCGCGTTTGACGAGCCGCTCCAGGCGCAGCAGGGCCGGAGTCGTCAGCATGACGATCAGGAAAATGCGGAAGATCCAGACGTAGCCGATGCTGGGTTTGAGCCGCAACAGCAGCGTGCCGACGACCTTTTTCGTGCCGAACCATTCGACGACCCCGGTCTGGGAGAGCAGGTACATGATCGTCAGGTAGACGGCCAGGAACAGATAGAGCGGAACGAGCAGCCGTCCGAGGCGTTTGCGGACGAAACCGACGTAATCGGCGATTTGGCGTCCGGAATAGGAGAGTCCCGAGACGAAGATCATCAGCGGGACGTCGAACGAGCGAAGTTGAAAAAGCCCGTTGGGTGGAGCGATGTGAGCCAGGAGAATCAGCGAGACGCCGACGAAACGGAGCATGTCGATCGTGAAATCGCGGGATTGCATACCGGCGAGCGGCGTGCCGGTAGGGATGGTAGCGGTTTTATTCATCGGTTTTTATCGGGTTGCAGGGTAACGGGATGCGATCGCGGTTTCGATTTGCGACCGATCTGGTTGACCAATGCAAATAAAGCGTAAAAAGATCGTAAAAGCAAATAAATATATGAAAAATACCGCTCCATGAGACGGAGCGGTATTTTTTTTGCGACTTTTCGGGGGTATCGTAGTTGCGATGTCCCGCCGGTCGTGTTTACGAGAGCCTCTATCTTTCTCCTGCTCGGTTCCTGCTCGGTTCCTGCTCGGCTCCTGTTCGGCCCCTGCTCGGTTCCTGCTCGGCTCTTGCTCGGTTCCTGTTCGGCCCCTGTTCGGCCCCTGCTCGGTTCCTGCTTTGGCCGCCTGCTTGGCCCTGCTCGGTTCCGGCTCGGTTCCTGCTCGGTTCCTGCTCGGTTCCTGCTCGGTTCCTGCTGGCTCCTGTTCGGCCCTGCTCGGTTACTGTCGGCTGTCTCTTGCTCGGTTCCTGTTCGGCCCCTGCTCGGTTCCTGCTCGGTTCCTGCTCGGTCCCTGCTTGGTTCCTGCTTGGTTCCTGCTCGGTTCCTGCTCGGCTCTTGCTCGGTTCCTGTTCGGCCCCTGCACGCCTTTCGACGAATCGCCGAGCAGCCGCAGCGGAGCCTCGCAATGTCCCAGCTCGAAACGAATCTTCGAACGACGTCTGTCGGGAAAGGGCTCAGTCCGACGCTTTCCGGAGCCTTTACAGTACCGGTTTGATGTCCTTGATGCGCAACTGCGTGGTCACCGTGCCGCGGTAGTGGTTCTCGACGATCTGGTAGCAGACGTCGATCGGGCGTCCCGAACGCACCCATTCGTAGTGGGTCGGTTGCTGGAACGCGATCGACTGGATCTTCGTGTTGGGTTTCTGCCGCTGCATGAGGTCCATGCGCAAGTGTTCGCACTCCATGCCGACCAGTTTCGCGTCGCCGTGGTTGCTTACGCCGTAGGTCGCGAAGACGGGCGACGCATTGCCCGGGCCGAAGGGTTGGAAGCGGTTGAGGTGCTCGCGGAAACGGGGCGTGATGTCCGAGAAAAGCAGCTCGCTGTCGATATCCACCTGCGGGACGAGCATCTGGGGATCGATATTCCGCTCCACGTAGTCGTTGAAGCGGCGCGTAAACTCCTCGACATGCTCGGGGCGCATGGTCAGCCCGGCGGCGTACATGTGGCCTCCGAAGTTTTCGAGCAGGTCCGAACACGATTCGATGGCCTGGTAGAGGTCGAATCCGGGGACGGAGCGGGCCGATCCCGTGACGAACCCGTTGCTCATCGTCAGCACCACGGTCGGACGGTAGTAGGTCTCGATCAGACGCGAGGCGACGATGCCGACGATGCCCTTCATCCACTTGGGGTTGTAGACCACCGTGCTTTTGAGGCTCTTCAGGTGGGGATTGCGTTCGATATACTGATGGGCCTCCTGCGTCACCGAACGGTCGATCGACTTGCGGTCGCGGTTGTAGGCGTCGATGACGTTGCCGAACTCGGCGGCCACCGACTCGTTGCCCTCGATGAGGAGTTCCACGGCGGCGTGACCGCCCGACGGCGAGGCGTTTTCGTCGTTCTCGTCCATGCGCATGCGCCCTGCGGCGTTGATGCGCGGCCCGATCTTGAAAACGATGTCGTCAATGGTGATGTTGTGCGTATCCAGCCCGCAGATCTTGATGATCGACAGCAACCCCTTCGACGGTTCGCGGTTGAGGTTCTTGAGTCCGAAGTGAGCCAGGATGCGGTTCTCGCCCACCAGCGGTACGATGTCCGAGGCGATCGAGACGACCAGCAGGTCCAGCAGATCGAGGATCTGCTCGAACGGGATGCGGTTCTTCTGCGCATAGGCCTGCACGAGCTTGAACCCGACGCCGCAGCCCGAAAGCTCGTCGAACGGATAGGTGCAGTCGACCCGCTTGGGGTCGAGAACGGCTACGGCGCGAGGAATCTCCTCGGCCGGGAGGTGGTGGTCGCAGATGATGAAATCCACGCCTTTCGACTTCGCATAGACAACCTTTTCCGTGGCTTTGATGCCGCAGTCCAGGGCGATGATGAGCCCGACGCCCTTGCGGGCCGCCAGGTCGATGCCTTTGACCGAGATGCCGTAACCTTCGGTATACCGGTCGGGGATGTAGAACATCAGGTTTTTGTGCCCGATTTTGCGCAGAAACTTGTAAACCAGCGCCACGGCCGTGCAGCCGTCCACGTCGTAGTCGCCGTAAACCATGATCTTCTCATCGTTCGCAACGGCCCGTTCGACCCGTTCGACCGCGCGGTCCATGTCCTTCATCAGGAACGGATCGTGCAGATCGTGCAGGTCGGGTTTAAAGAACTTCTCCGCCTTTTCTACGGTGTCTATGCCTCTTTGTACGAGCAGATTGGCCAACACGGGCGCGATCCGCAGCGAAGCTGCCAATGCAGCTACCGTCGCGGGGTCGCCCTGGGGCTTCACTACCCAGCGTTTTTCTATGGGCATACGTTCTAATATTTATATATTTTAACATTTAATATCTCTTTTAAGTGTTCGACAACGAGGTCGGCGACCTCCGTCGGGGGGACTTCCCGTCCCGTCTCCGCGGCGATCGACGTGACGCCGCGGTCGGTGAATCCGCAGGGGTTGATGCAGGCGAAACGTCCCAGATCGGTCGTGACGTTCAAAGCGAACCCGTGCATGGTAATAAAACGCGAGGAGCGGACTCCTATTGCGCAGATTTTGCGTGGCCGGGCATTTTCCCGGGGTATTCCGGCGTGCGGGACGGTCGACTGCGGGGCGCATGAATGATCCGCCTGGGCAAGCTCCCGCACGGAAGGTCCTGCGATCCAGACTCCCGAAGCCCCGGCAATGCGTCCGCCCCGGATGCCGTAGTGGGCTACGGTGCGGATGACGGCCTCTTCGAGAGCCTCGATATAGTCGCGCAGCCCGATTCCGAGCTTCTCGAGGTCGAGAATCGGATAGCAGACCAACTGTCCCGGACCGTGATAGGTGATGTCTCCTCCGCGATCTATGTGAAAGAACTTTGCGCCCGAACGTTCGAGCTCGGGGCGCCCGACCAGCAGATTCTCGGCGTGTCCGCTTTTGCCCAGCGTGTAGACATGCGGATGTTCGACGAAGAGAATCGTGCCGGCTGTCGTTTCGGTTTCGGTCCGGGGGACTTGCGGCGTTCGCTCTTCCGATGCGGCCCCGCCGGTGCGCTCCTTGCCATAGTTTTTCTCCGGCGCAGCCGCTTCCGTACTGTTTCTTCGTTGGGGCCCGTCCGTGCTATTCCTCCGGTGCGCTCCTTCCGTATCGTTCCTCCGGTGCGCTCCTTCCGGTGCGTCCCCTTCTTCCCGCACCTCTCGCGAGGGCCGGGCTGTTGCAGGATGTTTACAAGCCAGGAGCCGATCGAACAGCGTCTGCTGCAATCGCCAGCAGTCACCGTAGTCCATCCGCCCGAGGTCGCGCCGCAGGAGCTTCATCGCTTTAGCTTTTCGACGCTTCGCAGCGCCTCCTCGGCCATATACGACGAGCGGACCAGCGGTGCGCTCGCGCAGTAGGCGAATCCTTTCTCCAGCGCTCGGAGTCGGTACCATTCGAATTTCTCGGGAGTGATGTACGCCGCGACGGGGTAGTGCTCCAGAGAGGGCCGAAGATACTGTCCGAGCGTTACGATGCCGACACCCGCTGCGCGCAGGTCGTCCAAGGTTCGCAACACCTCGTCATCGCTCTCGCCGAGACCGACCATCAGTCCGCTCTTCGTCACTGCGCCCCGATCGCTCAGGTAGCGCAATGTCTCGAGACTCGTGCCGTATCGGGCGCGCGAGCGCACCAGCGGGGTCAGCCGTTCGACGGTTTCGATGTTGTGCCCGATGATATCGGGCTTCGACGCGAGGACCGTATCCAGAAGGTCGGGACGTGCGTCGAAATCGGGAATAAGGAGCTCAATCAGGGCGTCGGGATTCTGCGAGCGGATGGCCTCCACCGTGGCTGCCCAATGCCGGGCCCCGCCGTCGGGAAGGTCGTCGCGCGTCACGGAAGTTACGACGACATACCGTAGTTTCATCAGCGAGACGCTTTCGGCCACTTGCTGCGGTTCGTCTTCCGACGGGGCGAGCGGACGTCCCGTGCGGGTCGCGCAGAAGCGACAGCCTCGCGTGCAGATATCACCCAGGATCATGAAGGTTGCGGTCTTACGACTCCAGCATTCGGCCTGGTTGGGACAACGGCCGCTACTGCAAATCGTGTGCAACCCGTGTTTCTCGACGATGCGCCGCACCTGTGCGTACTCTTCGGTACGGTGCAGTCGGATTTTGAGCCATTCGGGTTTTTTCTGAACATCTACCTTGTCATAAAACTTCGGCATTTAAGATCATTATTTTCCAATTAGGGCAAAAATACGAAAAATAATCGAGAATTTCCAGTATTTCCCCATTTATTGTTGTACGACGGTCGCTGTCGGGTCGTAAGTGGGTGGGGATCAGTTCGGCGGATGCGCTTCGGGAAAAGCCGGACAGGGAACGGCGTATGAAGCGAGGTGCGGCGGCGCTTCGTGCCGGAGGTTGTGAAGCAGAACCCGTTCTCGAACGGAGTACGTGCGAACCTGCGGTACGTGTCGCCGGAAGCGTCGAACGATGAGATCGGGTGTCTTGGCGCATCGTGCTTTTGCGGGAACGATGCGTCGCGATTCCGGCGGCGGAACGTCGGCTCGGAAAGACGAACCGGGAAGATGGCTCTCGCCGGATGCTCGTCGTGGTGCGGTGTACGGCTGTTTTCGGCAAAAGATAAGGCCCCGGTACCGGGCGGTAGCGGGGCCTCTGGTTAGGTTAGTTAGGTTAATGAGAGTGGGAGAACCCCACGTTTGTTACACAAAGATAAATCGAATTTTAGGAAAAAACAAATAAAAATGTGGCATTTTAGTTAATTCGCAACTTTTTTACAGGCGAATTGTAATTAAATTTTTTTGAAATTCGAGGTTTTTGTAAGTTTTTGATTAAAGTGCTTCTTTCATTTCGGAAGTCTCTGTGTCCGCTGCGTAATTGCGCGAAGCCAGATGGCGGTTGCGATACGTTGCGGGCGTAACCTGGTACTCCTTCTTGAAAAGTTTGATGAAGTGCGAGGTATTGGGGAACGTACATTCGTTGCCGATCTCCGAGATCGATTTCGAAGTCGAAATCAACAACAGGCGCGAGTGCATCAGTCGTTGGCGGATGAACCATTTGTGGGGCGGCATCTGGAAATGGCGGCGGAACTCCTTCTTGAACGAGGTGAGCGACCGGTTGGTGAGTTTGGCCAGCTCCTCGATCGAGACATCCTTGAAGATGTGGTTGTGAATCGTCTGTTCGAAATTCTCTTTGGCCGAATCGACATTGCTCAGTAATTTGCTTTTGATACAGCAGTCTTCGTGAGTGGTCATCAGATAGATCAATTCGGTCATCTTGATGTTTTCCGCGGTTTCGTCGTGACGGAACTCTTCGTCGCGCAGATAGTTGTTGGTATTTGCGAAAAAGTTGCGCAGCGAACTCCAGGCGGGCATGGCTACGTGAGCTTGGTTACGGCACATTTCGCACGAATGTTCGTTCGAAATGTTCAGACCGTAAGTGATATTCAGGTGCATGAGAATGCGTTGGAGGTCTTCGGGCGTATAATAGAACATTACCTGCTCGAACGGCTGCGCATTCTCGGGACAGCTTTCGATGTAATGTCGGCCGATGCCCAGATAAAAGACATCGCCGCGCGTAAGGGTTTGGCGTTTATCTCCTTCGTAGATGTGCATCGTGCCTCGGAGGATAAATCCGATGGCATTGCGTGAAAGCGTTTGCGACTGGATGCCTGTGTGAAGCGTTTCGACATACTTCACGATCATCGGCTGATGAGCCGACGAATTCGAAGAATTCTTCATAATAAATTGTAAATTTTAGTTAATCTGACATTAGTTGCGTCTCTAATTGTCGATTTCAAATTTACAATTTATAGTTCGTTTTACGCAATTTATTATGGTCTATTCGGACGCAATTAGCTTATTATGTCCAAATAAAACGTAAATTAATCCAAATATATTATTGTAATATTGCTGCAAACCCCGCAAAAACGAGTAATGCGAGATAGATTGTCAGTGAGAGACCGGGTCGCATGCGGATGAAGAGAAGCGGCATGAGCATGGCCGCCGGAACGGTAGCCGACGCGAGGGTGCAGTAGGATGCGGCGGGTCCCGCGAGGGATAGGATCGTCAACGCGAGTGCGCAGACGGCGAAGATAAGGATGAACCGAGGTTTGGTACCGACGGTGTAGACATTCGTGAAAAAGAGCATTGCGGCGATGAAGCTCAGTACGAGCAACGTCGCGGCGAAAGCCGATCGTACGACGGAGAGTGATTGCGGAAAGGCGAGGGGTAAGCCCGAGACGGCTTTCAGAGTCAGGTCGATCAGCGGTGCGAGGAATTCTCCTCCGGCACCCCAGTTCGCGTAGCAGAGCATTGCGACGGGGAGGACCAGGCCTGCGGAGGCGACGACGGCCTCGCGGGTCGTGCGGCGGAAGAGCATCAGGGCCAGCGGCATGAGCAGCAGCAGCGGCAGGGCGGCGGGCGAGACGAGGGGGAGGATGCCGAGGTAGAAAGATGCGCGGAATACGGCGTCGAATCCGTATCCGTTGCAGAAGGCTCGGCAATAGTGTTTCAGGACGAGTGCCGTCAGTGTTGCGGCGACGAATGCGGGGAGGGGCATCGAGTCGTTGGCGACGAGGCAGGCGCCTATGCCGAAGAGTGCGATGGCCAGGCACGAGCCTACGGAATAGAGGTTGTAGCGCACGGAGATGCGACCCGTACACATGCCTGTGAAGATCAGCAGCAGCAGTCCGATCACTCGGCTCCATGCGGGAAATGCCGACTGGAATCGCAGGAGCAGGATATCGGGCGTGGCGACGGCTATCGGTGAGGCGATGATTCGGGCGGCGGCCGAGGCGGCGGGGATGTCCGAGCAGCATACGGCTGTCAGTGCGATCAGTACGAGGGTGAGAAATGCCGGGACGAGCGGCTGGCGTGCGATATCGATCTTCATGGCTTCGGAGTCTCCTTCGGGTAGCAAAATTAGCGAAAAAAGCGGTTCGAATGCAAATTATTCGTAACTTTGGCTTCGCCTTAGTTCCTAACGCTCGGCAAAATACAAGTGAACTTGCTTTTGCTCTCGCTTAAACGTAACTTTGGCTTCGCCTTAGTTCCTAACGCTCGGCAAAATACAAGTAAACTTGCTTTTACTCTCGCTTAAACGTAACTTTGGCTTCGCCTTAGTTCCTAACGCTCGGCAAAATACAAGTAAACTTGCTTTTGCTCTCGCTTAAACGTAACTTTGTCCGTCATGCTTGAAAACCGATTGCAATGCGAACTCCCCGAAGCGGGATGCGATGAAGCCGGACGCGGATGTCTGGCCGGTCCCGTATTTGCCGCTGCGGTGATGCTCCCTCCCGATTTCTACGATCCGCTTCTGAACGATTCGAAGCAGATGACCGAGCGCAATCGCGATAAGTTGCGCGCGATAATCGAGCGCGAAGCCGTGGCTTGGGCCGTGGAGGCGGTTTCGGCGACCCGCATCGACGAGATCAATATTCTGAATGCCTCTTTCGAAGGGATGTCGCTGGCCGTGGCGAGACTCGTTCCGCAGCCCGGATTGTTGGCCATCGACGGAAATCGCTTCCGTACGAGGCTCGAAATACCTTATCGCTGCATCGTAAAGGGCGATGCCAAATATGCTCATATCGCTGCGGCGTCGGTATTGGCGAAGACCCATCGCGACGAATATATGTACCGCCTGGCCGAAGAGTATCCGCAATACGGCTGGGCTAAGAATAAGGGATATCCGACGCGCGAACATCGGCTCGCGATTCGGGAATACGGTTTGACGCCGCACCACCGGCTTTCGTTCAACCACGAAATCGACCAGTTGGAGTTCGCATTCTGACTTCGCAGGCATGCCGGCCGCGAATGCCGAACCGTGCTCCACGCGGTTCGAATTCTTCTCGGGAGTCGGACGGTCGTGCGCCTCGGGCTGGATCGGGGCGACGTCGGAATGTCGGCTCCGCGAAAATCCCGTGTCGAAATGCGGTTCCGAACGATTCGGACGTCGGAGTATCGCCGATGCGATCGGGATTCCGGATTTTTCTTCGTGCGAGATCCTCTCTTTTCATAAGATTCGCGAATCGAATCTCAGCAATCGAGTTCGTGCCGATTTTTGCACGAATGAACTTGCAGCCGTACCGCCAACTGTTATCGGGAAGTCGCCATCAGGGGGGGGCTGTCGCGCAATGAATGGGCGTCGTTTCCGTTGTGACGATCCGAGCGAGTCCGACTGCATTCGCCTGGCGATCAGGGGGGCTTGTCGCGAAATGAATGGGCGTCGTTTCTGTTGTGACGATCCGAGCGAGTCCGACTGCATTCGCCTGGTGATACTGCCGGGGGCGAACTGCGAAAATCCGGCACAGACGTGTCGGGACAGCCGAAAAACGACGTTTCTCTCGAAATACAGGATTGTAGCAGCGGCTTGAGGCGAGCCAACGTCCGGTGCGAATCGGGAGTAGGCTTCGACGTCGTATCTCGGTGCGGATGATTTATTCAAGGTCTCCGTCGTGCGGTTTCCCGGAAGCGACAGCAAAAAAAAGGTGCCCCGAGGGACACCTTTTTCTGCATATCGATCGTATGGGTTTAATAACCCAGCGACTTGGACGATGCGTAGGAGATCTTCAGTGCGTTCGCACGACGAAGCTCCTGCTTCACGTCGGTTACGATACCCATCTTCGTGCTCTGATCGGCTTTCAGGCAGATCGTCATCGAGGCACGGTCCACTTCGCTCAGTTTGTCGCGCTCGGCGGCGACGAAGTCGAGGATATCTTTGGTCGTTTTATACGAATCGTTGAGCTGGATACGCGGTGCAGTACCGAACTTGGCCTGCATCGCCAGCGCGGGCTGACCGATGTGAATGTAGCTGACGAGCGATTTTTTCTCCAGCTTCTGCACCTCGGTAGCTTCGGGAAGTTTGTATCTTACGAGCAGCTCCTGATCGCGCATGGTCGTCGACACCATAAAGAAGAAGAGGATCATGTAGATCACGTCAGGGAGTGACGAGGTCGAAATTGCGGGCAACTCCTTGTTGCCCTTCTTTTTCATTACTGCCATAACTTACTTCTTTATATTACGCGGTTCGGCCTCCGAAATTTTCTGAGGCACTGCCTTGGAAACTGCGTTGCGCTGCTCCTCGGGAAGTTCCGAGAACTTGGCCCCGAACTTGTGCATGGCCACATCGTCGCGCACTTCGTTGAAAGCACGCGTCAGTTCATTCTGAACCATGATGTAAGCCTGGTAGTTCGTATCGCGGGTCGTTTGCAGCGAGATCACGCCCTGGCTCTCGGGATAAACCCACTTGCTGCCGTCGGCGAGTTCGATCTCCTTGTCGTTCTTCTCGGGCAGATCCTCCGAGTCCATCGGGTTGAGGATGAACTCCTTGGCCTTCTCCTTGAGCTGACGCAAGTCGATGACCTCCTGATTGGCAGGAGTTCCGGCCATGATGTTACCGCTACCTGAAATGAGCACCAGGAAGAGGTTGCGCTCCTTGACCTTGATGTCCTCCTGTTTCTGATTTTCGGGAGGCATCGGCGGGAGCATGCGCACCAGACCGGTATCGACGTTCATCGTCGTCGCTACCAGGAAGAAGATCAACAGCGAGAAGGCGATATCGGCCTGCGAACTACTATTGACTTCTGGTACTTTTCTTTTATTGGATGCCATAGTTTATTTTTATTTGAAAGCACCCCAGATTTCGGTTACCAGCGCGACTACGACCGTAGCAGCGAAAGCGACGTAGGTCACCAGGATGCAGGTTTCGGTAATGACGGTTTCGCCATGTCCGAAGAAACCATTGTTTTGCAGGTCGACGATATTCACCGCATGACCGGCCGAGATGAAGTAGGCTACGGCGATGACTGCGGCGATCAGTACGACGGACAGGATGGCGCCTTTGCCGCCTGCCGGGTTCTTGATCATGCCGAAGATGGCTCCGCCGACAGCAGCAGCGACCCCGGCGATGAGGAGCGCGTAGCCCCAAACGAGGTTCATGCTGATTGCTGCTTTGGAACCGCCCGTGACAACCGCATAGGCCATCAGACCTACGGTGACGATCATCAGGGCCGCCAGCAATATGTTCATAATCTTTTTCATTCTTTAGACGAGTTTAGCGTGGATTATTTCTTGTTGTAAGCCGTCAGAATATCCATCAGCGTGATGGACGAATCCTCCATGTCGTTTACCAACGAGTCGATCTTCGAGATGATGTAGTTGTAGAAGATCTGGAGAATAACGGCAGCGATAAGACCCATGAGGGTGGTCAGAAGGGCGACCTTGATACCGCCTGCAACGAGCGTCGGGCTGATGTCGCCGGCAGCCTGGATGGCGTCGAATGCGCCGATCATACCGACGACGGTACCCATAAATCCGAGCATCGGGGCCAGAGCGATGAACAGACCGATCCACGAAAGACCCGACTCCATCTGTCCGGTCTGAACCGAACCGTACGATACGACGGCCTTCTCAACGGCGTCGAGACCCTGATCGTAGCGATCGAGACCCTGCCAGTAGATCGAAGCGATAGGACCGCGCGTGTTCTTGCAGACCTCCTTGGCGGCAGCTACGCCACCCGTCTTGAGAGCCTCCTCGACCGAAGCGGCGAATTTCTTCGAGTTGATCGTCGAAAGAGCCAGGAAGAGAATACGCTCCAGGGCGATAGCCAGACCCAGTACCAAGCAGAGGAGCACCGGAAGCATCCAGCCCCAACCGCCTTCGAGGAACTTCTGCATCAGAATGTGGTGCATGCTTTCGCCTGCGATTTCGGTTTCGGCAACGGCCACCGTTTCTGCAGCGGCAGCGGCCTCCTGTGCGAATGCGCTAACGGTACCCAGCAGGGCGACCGACAGACTCAAAAAAGTTTTTTTCATAGTAGTGTTTGATAAAATTAGATTTGATTAGTTGTTTTTATGAGTTTGTATTTCGGTTCTTTTGTACGTTAAATTTTTCTTTAAAAAACGCTGTTTTTACTATTTCGCCGTCGGTTCGGACGTTTATTCCGGCACGCCGGACGTTTTCCGTATCCGGGCGATCCCTCCTTCTGAAAGGCCGAATCGATCCGCATGAACAATCTTAATGTATTATAATACAACACATTGATTCTTCAATCACGCCGGTTCGTCCCGGTATCCTCCCGGATAAAGAGTCCGTTAACAGTGCGAAATATAGAAAAAAAAATCGGTTCGTGCAACGCCTTATACCGTAAATTCTCCCCGCAGGGGACGGCGCAGCAACTCCAGGGTCTCCTCGTGCGACAGCGAAAGGCCGAGTACGTACATGAGTTTCGCGACGGCGGCCTCGGTGGTCATGTCGTGACCGCACAGCACGCCGGCCTTTTGCAGTCGCAATCCGGTTTCGTAGAGCCCCATCGTCACTTTGCCGCCTCCGCACTGCGTGACGTTGAGCACGACGATGCCGCGGTCGATCGCTTCGCCGATCACCGCGAGAAACTCCTCGCGCGTCGGAGCATTCCCGGCGCCGTAGGTTTCGAGCACGACGGCGCGCAGCCCGGGAGCCGAGAGCATGGCTCGCAGGATGCTTTCGCTCAGGCCCGGGAAGAGTTTCACGATGCCGATGCCGTCGGCCAGGCGGGTCGAAATCCGCAGTTCGTCCGCATACTCCGTCGGCTGCAATACGGCCGGAAAATTATAGGCGATGTTGACACCGACTTCGGCCAGCGGCGGATAGTTGTAGGAGCGGAATGCGCTGAGCGCCTCGGCACTGCGTTTGGTCGTGCGGTTGGCGCGAAAGAGGCGGTTCTGGAAGTAAAGCGACACTTCGGGGACCGCCGGGCGGCCTTCGTGGTGCGCTCCTGCGATTTCGATGGCCGTGATGAGGTTTTCGCGCCCGTCGGTGCGCAGCACGCCGATCGGAATCTGGCTTCCGGTGAAAACCACGGGCTTGGCGAGGTTCTCGAACAGAAAGCTCAGCGCCGAAGCCGTGTAAGACATGGTGTCGGTGCCGTGCAGGACGACGAATCCGTCGTAGCGGGCGTAATTGTCGCGGATCAGCTCGGCGAGGGCCACCCAGTTTTCGGGTGCGACGTTCGACGAGTCGATCACGGGTGCCATCGTCCGTACGTCGATATCGACGTTCAGCCGCCGCAGCGAGGGGAATTCCTCGTAGATGCCGCTGAAGTCGAACGGCACGAGCGCGCCGGTCTCGGCGTCGGTCTGCATGCCGATCGTGCCGCCCGTGTAGATGATTAAAATAGAGGAGCGCATGGTAAATGTGTTTTATGCAGCGAATTTTGCTTTTTATCCCCTTTCTCTCCTTGGGGCAAGGCGGGCCGTAACCTACGGGGCGACCACAGCGGGCCTTCACCCCGGGGGAGGCTACGGCTCGCGCGATTCACTGGATCGCATCACGACTTCCGACTCTTGCATTTCAAGGCAACGACATATGTTTAAGCCCCAGTCTGAGGCGAGGGAGAGTCGGTTTTTTAAACGCGGCCAGCTTACGCGAATCGACAGCCGAGAGATCGAGATTGTATAAAATGGCCATCTTTAATGCTTGATTCATCGGAACATCCGCTCCGCGTTGCGGGTCGTGATCTCGGCGACCTCCTCGGGGGAGAGGCCCTTCAACTCTGCCACTTTTTCGCAGACGAACCGCACGTAGGCCGATTCGTTTCGTTCGCCCCGATGCGGTGCGGGCGTCAGATAGGGGCAGTCGGTCTCCAGGACGATATCTTCGAGCGGCATATCGCGCACGGTTTCGGCCGTGAGGCTCTTTTTGAAGGTGACGACTCCGCCGATGCCGAATCGGAAATCGCCGCACGCCCGCAGTTTCCGGTAGGTCTCCGTATCTTCGTTGAAGGCGTGGAAGACGCCATGCAGGCCGCTGCCGCGGTATTCGTCGACGATGGCGAGCATCTCGGGATAGGCGTTGCGCGTATGGATGGCGACGGGCAGTCCGTAGCGGATCGCCAGATCGAACTGGTGCCTGAGCGCCTCGATCTGCTCCTTGCGGAAATCGGTGCTCCAGTAGAAGTCGAGTCCGATTTCACCCACGGCGCAGAATTCGATACCCTCGGGCGGTGCGGCCAATAGCCGCTCGACGAGTTCTAACTCCTCGCGCCAGCGGGGATTGTCGTTGACCGAGGTCGGATGCAGTCCGATCATCGGGGAGCATGTCTCGGGATGGCGACGGCAGAGTTCGAACAGCCGGTCGTGGCTCTCGGAATCGATCGCCGGGAGCAACAGTCGTCCGACGCCTGCCGCAGCGGCTCGTGCGAGGGCCTCTTCGCGGTCGGTATCGAACTCGGGTTCGTAAAGGTGCGAATGCGTATCGATAAGTGTCATAGCTTCATGTATCGGTTGCCGGGGAGCTGGCGAATGGTTCCGGCGATCTCCAGTCCGAGCAGCAGTGCGGAGAGTTCGCCCGGATCGAGTCCCGTGAGTCCGGCGAGTGTTTCGGCCGAGACGGGATCGTCGGTACGGAAGCGGCCGAGCAGGTCGGCTTCGTCTTTGGTAAGTTGCGGCTCGGGAGCCTTCGGACGCAACCGTGCCGGATCGGGCCCGAGGTCCCACATCAGCTCGCGTACGACATCTTCGGCTGTCATGACGAGGGATGCCTTACGATTCGCTATCAGATGGTTGCATCCTGCGGAAGTGCGATCCGTGGCGCGACCCGGTACGGCCATCACCGTGCGGTCGTAGCTATCGGCTAAGTGCGCCGTGACGAGCGAACCGCCGCTGCCGGGCGATTCTACGACGATGCACCCGGTGCTGAGTGCTGCGATGATGCGGTTGCGTGCCAGGTAGAAATCGCCTGTCTGTTTCGATTGCGAATGGAGTTCGGTGACCAAGGCCCCGCCGTGTGCGAGCAGCTCGCGTGCTACGGCCGTATGTTGGGTCGGAACCACGCCCGGCAGCGTGTTGGCCAGTACGCCGACGGTCGGCGTGCCGGTCGCGATGGCTGCGCGGTGGGCTGCCACATCGATGCCGAAGGCCAGACCGCTGACGATGCAGAGTCCGGGAACCCGCTCGGCGAGACCTTCGACCAAGCGGTTGCACATCACTTGCCCGTAGGGTGTCGCGTTGCGCGTACCGACGATCGACAGACATCGGGCCGAAAGTGCCTCGACATTGCCTTTTACGTATATTACATGGGGATAATCCGGAATTTCGCGCAGCAGAGGCGGGAATTCGGGGTCGGTCGAGGCGACGGCCGCGATGCCGTTTCGGCGGCAGTAGCCGATTTCGCGCTCGGCGTCGGCGAAGCCTTTGCGTTGGACGATGTGTCGTGCTGCCGAGGGACGCAGTTGCGCCCGTTCGATCAACTCTGCTTCCGAAGCCGCGAAGATCTTTCGGGCATCGCCGAAGACCTCGAGCAGGTGCACGGCACCCTTGACCCCGATTCCCGGGGTCATTTGCAAGGCGATGTCTTCGACGGTCATGGTCGCAAACGGTTTCTTCGGATCGATAAAGGTAGTGATTTTTGCGACACGAGCGAAAAATTTTGCCTAAATCGTGAAACTTCGCCGGATTTTTTGCAATTATCGGAAAACTTCGTATATTTGCACTCCCGAACGCCGCAATCCGGCTCTTGGCTGAGAGCGCTTTGAACGGGGGAGGGTATTGAAATGGTCTGATGGCCGAGTGGCTAGGCAAAGGTCTGCAAAACCTTGTACAGCGGTTCGAATCCGCTTCAGACCTCCCGAAAGGGGCTGTCTAATAAGTCTTAGGCAGCCCCATTTTGTTTATTATCTAAGAGTAAATACGAACCAAATAAAAAA
>CAXHRY010000002.1:0-157086 GCA_964018965.1 uncultured Alistipes sp. | reverse complement strand
AACCAGATCGCTTGAAGCGATTTAGAAAAATGCGATCTGAAAGATCGCGCGAGCCATAGCCTCCCCCGGGCGGAGGCTCGCTATGCTCGCCCCGCAGGCTATGCCTCGAAAAACTCCTGAAACGCTTATTGCTCGAACATCTGCGGCCCGCGCGATCCGCAGGATCGCATTCGTTTACAGGATAACCTTTTCCGCAGCCTGCAGCCCGCGCCCGGCTAAGAGCCGGGATTTAGAAATAGCAGTGCGGCTCACAGCGTTAATTGCAGGAAGGGAACAAAGGCCTGATCTTACTCCGCCTGCTCAGCGAGTGGTGAGCGTCGATCCCGCGAGAACGACATGCGGATGCTTTTAGGTGCCTTTTGGCATCAAAAGGTACAAAAATTTTCTTGTACTTTTTGCCCGCAAAAGGTACCAAAAACTCCCCGGCGAACGCCTCCGCCTATGGCGTGTGCGCTAACGCTGGCTCAGGGCGCCTATTCGCGGGTTTGTGGCGAAACTGCGTTTCACCACTCCGGACAGCCTGCGGCTGCCGGAGCGAGCAAACCGGCCCCTTCGCTCGCGCTTTCAGGGCGCACGCCCTTTAACGGCTCCGGCATTGAGCCGGGAACATTTTTCACAAATAACAGGGATGCGGCATGCGGCCTTTACGAATTTTTCGGATAAAACCGCCGTTATTACCGACTTATTCGTATCTTTGTTCATTCGACGCAATTACAAAACCAACATATTATGAAAACGATCATCGCTTCTCCGCTGGCTCCCAAGGCCGTAGGACCCTATTCGCAAGCCGTCGAGACCGGCGGAACTCTCTATGTTTCGGGTCAGTTGCCCATCGACGCCGCGACGGGAACGATGCCCGAAGGCATCGAGGCGCAGACGCGCCAGTCGCTCGAAAATCTGGGCCATATTCTGCGAGAAGCGGGTTACGATTTCCGCAACGTGGCGAAAACCACCGTGTTGTTGCAATCGATCGGCGATTTCGCGGCGATGAACGCCGTCTATGCGACCTATTTCACGGCCGAAATGCCCGCTCGCGTATGCTATCAGGTCGCGGCGCTGCCGATGGGCGCGCTTGTCGAGATCGATGCCGTCGCTGCGAAATAATTTTGCGGATGCCTTCTCGGGTAGCGCTCAGGAAGGTAGGGCTTGCGAACGCGATTTTGTAGATAATTTGTGAATAAAATCGTTCCTCGAAATTGGGTTTTTCCGAAGAAAAAGTGCAAATTTGCGGAACGGAAGAACGACTTCTCGAAAACAAATTGCGGATACGTACGGTTTTACACGATCGACGGATAGTTTCTGTCGGTCATGTCGCGTGTCTTCGAATGTTCGGAAGTAGTACCATTGTATTTTAGAAGCGATCGTATGCGACTCCGGAGTGAAATCGGAGTTTCGTACCGGAAGCCCCGGACGGACCTCGTTCCGAACGACGGAAGACGGCGTTGCGGAGTCCGGGGAAATGCATCCGGTCGCGTTTGAGTGAGAAACATACGGATAGAACCATGTCGAAAACCATCAATGCCGACGGCCGGCAGAAGGTCGAGTACAACGATGCAGTCGCCGAATCGAAAACCTATTTCGACGGCGACGACCTCGCTGCGACGGTCTGGGTCAGCAAGTACGCTCTGAAGGATTCCTTCGGAAACATTTACGAAAAATCGCCCCGCGAGATGCACCAGCGCATCGCCGCGGAGATCGAACGCATCGAGAACAAATATCCCTCGCCCATGTCGCGCGAAGAGGTGTTCGAGTTGCTCGACCATTTCCGCTACATCATCCCCCAGGGCGGCCCCATGACGGGTATCGGCAACAATTTCCAGGTGGCGTCGTTGTCGAACTGTTTCGTCATCGGACACCGCAATCCAGCCGATTCTTACGGCGGAATCTTCCGCATGGACGAGGAACAGGTGCAACTCATGAAGCGACGCGGCGGCGTAGGACACGACCTTTCGCACATCCGACCCACGGGTAGCCCGGTGCTCAACTCGGCGCTTACCTCCACGGGTATCGTGCCCTTCATGGAGCGTTACTCCAACTCGACGCGCGAAGTGGCGCAGGACGGCCGCCGCGGCGCCCTGATGCTCTCGCTCTCGATCAAACATCCCGATGCCGAGCGTTTCATCGACGCCAAGGTCGACACGGGCAAAGTGACGGGTGCCAACGTCTCGATCAAGATCGACGACGAGTTCATGCGCGCCGCCACGACGGGACAAACCTACCGCCAACAGTTCCCCATCGGCGCGGAGAATCCTCGCTACGTGCAGGATATCGATGCCAAGAAGCTGTGGGATAAGATCATACACAACGCCTGGAAGTCGGCCGAGCCGGGCGTGCTGTTCTGGGACACGATCCTGCGCGAGAGCGTCCCCGACTGTTATGCCGACGAAGGTTTCGTCACGGTGTCGACGAACCCCTGCGGAGAGATCCCGCTGTGCCCTTACGATTCGTGTCGTCTGCTGGCGATGAACCTGCTGAGCTATGTCGACGCTCCTTTCACGAAAGAGGCGAAATTCGACTTCGAGAAGTTCAAGACGCACGTAGCCAAGGCGATGCGCATGATGGACGACATCATCGACCTGGAGCTGGAGAAGGTCGAGCAGATCATCGAGAAAATCGGTGCCGACCCCGAGGACGAAGATGTCCGCCGCGTGGAGTCGGACCTCTGGAAGAAGATCCGCACGATGGCCCAGAAGGGACGACGCACGGGACTGGGTATCACGGCCGAGGGCGACATGCTCGCCGCCTTGGGACTGCGCTACGGTTCGGAGGAGGCCATCGCATTCGCCGTCGAGGTGCAGAAGACGCTGGCGGTGGAGGCTTACCGAGCTTCGGTGAAGATGGCTTCGGAGCGCGGTGCGTTCCCCGTTTACGATGCCGCCAAGGAGCGCAACAACCCGATGATCGCCCGTATTCGCGAGGTCGATCCGGCGCTTTACGACGAGATGGTCGCTACGGGACGCCGCAACATCGCCATGCTGACGATCGCCCCCACGGGTACCACGTCGCTCATGTCGCAGACCACCTCGGGTATCGAGCCCGTATTCCGCACCGTATACAAACGTCGCCGCAAAATCAACCCTTCGGACGTCGACACGCACGTCGACTATGTGGATGAAACGGGCGAGAAATTCCAGGAATACAATGTCTACCACCACAATTTCGTGAAGTGGCTCGCGGCGAACGGTTACGACACGTCGCGTCTAGCTTCCATTTCCGACGCCGAGCTCGACCGCTGGGTCGCGGCTTCACCTTATTATAAAGCTACGGCCAACGATATCGATTGGGTGGCCAAGGTCAAGATGCAGGGTGCGATTCAGAAATGGGTGGACCACTCGATCTCGGTGACGGTGAACCTGCCGGCCGACGTCTCGGAGGCGCTCGTGGCCGATGTCTATCGCACGGCGTGGGAGTGCGGATGCAAGGGCGTGACCGTCTATCGCGACGGCTGCCGCGACGGCGTGCTGCTCGACAAGAATACGAAAAAACAACAGGAGGGGGCCGGCGTGTCGCATGCGCAGAAACGTCCCCGTTCTATTCCGGCCGATATCGTCCGTTTCAAGAACGGTTCGGAGGACTGGATCGCCTTCGTCGGATTGCAGGACGGACGCCCCTACGAGGTTTTCACGGGTAAGATCGAGGAGGATGCCATGTATATTCCGCGCAAGATCACCAAAGGTTTCATCATCAAGGTCCGCGAGAAGGACGGTACCAAACGTTACGATTTCCAGTATACCGATCGTTACGGCTACACGAATACGATCGGCGGTATCTCGCGCTTGTTCGACGAGGAGTTCTGGAATTATGCCAAGCTGATCTCGGGAGTGTTGCGCCACGGCATGCCAATCGAGAAAACGGTGTCGCTCATCGAGTCGCTGCATTTGAATAGCGAATCTATAAACACCTGGAAAACGGGTGTGTGTCGAGCTTTGAAACAGTACATCACCGACGGTACGAAGTCCAAGGGTAAATGTCCCTCCTGCGGACAGGAGAACATGGCCTACCAGAACGGGTGTCTGACCTGCATGTCGTGCGGCTATTCGAAGTGCGGTTGATCGAAAACATCGTGTAAGCGGATTGCAAAAAGGTCTGAAATAGATGTTTCGGACTTTTTTGTTGATTTTAGTGCGTTTTTTTTGTTGAAAACGAACGGTTTTTGCAAAAAAAGATGTAACTTTACACCAAAATACAAGATCGCCTTAGTGCATATCAAAGAAAAAACGGTTATGAAAAAATTATTTCTGTCTTTCGTTCTCGTAGCATTCGCTGCAACCGCCGTGTGGGCGGAAGACGTTCCGAAAAAGCCGAGTTTCGCGGGATTCGTGTCGAACGGGTTCTGGGATAACTGGGAGATTTCGGCCGGTATCGGTGCCGGTACCGCGATGACGAACGGCGGTAATTTGGGTTCGTACTCCAAGCGAATCGGTTTCGAAGGCAACTTCTCGTTGACCAAATGGATGCACCCCGTCGTGGGTCTGCGCGGCCAGTTGCAAGGCGGTAAGTTCGCCAATTTCGATCAACATCTGGGCAAACTTTCGTGGCCCTACGTATTCGTTCACGGCGACGTGTTGATTAACTTTTCGAACTGGGTGGGCGGCTATCGCGAGGATCGCGCCTATTATGCCGTGCCGTTCGTCGGTATGGGTCTGATGTCCGGAAACTTCACGGACAGCAGCAAAGCTGCCAGCCATCGTGGCGCTTCGAACCAGTTCGCTTTTTCGATCGGTTTGCTCAATAAGTTCCGGCTTTCGGACGCCATCGATTTCAATATCGAACTCAAGAGCCTGATCGTGCCTTCGCGTATCTGTCCGGCTTCGACCAACGGTAGCTATCTGTTCGGACTGAGCGGTACGGTGGGTGTCACCTATCGTTTCAACAAGCGCAACTTCGAGCGTGGCGTGGCCGGTTATACGGCGGATGATATCCGTGCGTTCCAGGACGCCGTGGCTGCCGGAACCGCAGCTTTGGCTGCGGCACAGGCCGACAACGGTCGTCTGAACAAGGAACTGAAGGATGCGCAGGCCGAAGCCGCAGCTGCCAAGGAGGCTGCCGCGAAAGCTAATGTCGAAGCCAAAGCCGCCGTCGAAGCCGCCAAGGTCAATGCTTCGTCGCCCGCTTCGGTGATCCTTTACGATTACAGCATGTCGAAGCTCACGCCCAAGGAGAAGACCCGTCTGGAGCTGATGGCCGATCTTATCAAGAGCGGTCCGAAGGATAAGGTTTACACGATCGAAGGTCATGCCGATCAGCAGACGGGTACAGCGGCCGGTAACAAGCGTGTTGCCGAGAATCGTGCTAAGAATGTTTACGACTATCTCGTCAAGTTGGGTGTGAACCCCAAACAGCTGACCTATGAAGGCAAGGGTAACCAGGCCGGTCCGTTCGAAAACGTACAGAATGCCAACCGTGCCGTAGTTATCAAGTAATTCGGATAAGAATAAGGATTTGAAGGGGCTGTCTAACAATAAAAGTTAGGCAGCCCTATTTTTGAGGATTCAAGAATATTAAGCAGCGGAATAAATTAGAGAATTTGCCCATATTCGGCATTTCACCACATAACTTTTATGATTTTTTCCGGGATCATCGTCACTGCGCTTATCAAGCAATGTGATCGACGTTATTTTACGTATATTGTGTGCCAATGCGACGAGTCCGAATTCAATATTGACCTTTGGTAACGATCGCAATCGGAATCTGCGGAACATATGGTCGGCTTTGATGTGCCCGAATACAGCTTCGGGCTCTATGGGTCTTCGGGAGCGATGAAGCATACCCCGCTGGGATGTAAGCAATTCCCTGACCGTACGCTTGTACTCGTTTAGGGCATGATTCACGCGTATGATACGGTTCTCTTCAGCACTATGGCATTCTTCTCGGAGAGGACATCGGGAGCAGCCGGAGGCCTGATACAGATGTGTGTGAGCTTGGTATCCTAACTCAGACTTGGGATTTTTACCCGAAATCCGTACCATGCTTTTCCCCGCCGGACAGGTAAATTGATCTGTCGAGGGATCGTATTTGAGGTTCTGTTGCAGAAAGGGATTGTTTCGAAACGCCCGGGTCTGTTCCTTATGGAAGTAGTTGTATTTGACGTAAGGTATCATTCCCTTGCCGAACATATACTCGTAGTTCTGCTGGCTTCCGTATCCGGCATCGGCGACGATCTCACGGCTGTGCATTCCGTATTTCTTATGGAAAGATTCCAGAAAGTCGATCAGCGTTCCCGTATCCGCAGGTCTTTGAAAGATGCCGTAATTGGTGATGAACTGATTCTCGGTGGCGATCTGTACGTTGTATCCGGGTTTGAGCTGCCCGTTGAGCATGGCATCCTCTTTCATGCGCATGAATGTCGCGTCGGGATCGCTTTTGGCATAGGAGTTACGATCTCCCATCGTAGCGATATGCCGCTCGTACTCTTTCATTTTAGGCAGCGCCTTGTTCTCTACGTCTCTGACGACTCGGTACTGCTGCTTGGTGAGATTTTCCTCATCCATCCGCTCCTTGATACGCTCTACACGGGAAGCGAACTCCTCGGTCGAGAGCGTCGATTCCGTATCTGTCTGCTGCTGCTCGTCGCGGATAACCTGTTCGATCTCGCGCAATACGGCATCGGTTTTTTCCCGCAGCCGCTTGTCGTGTTTTTCCACCGAGCCACGCCAGACGAAACCGTATTTATTGGCTGCCGATTCGATCTTCGTCCCGTCGATGTACTGTACTTCCAGCGATACGAAGCCCTCCTTGTGGAGCAGTTCCACGACCTGACGGAACAGGTCATCGAAAATGCCCTTCAACCGTTTCCCCCGAAAATAGTTGATCGTCCTAAAGTCCGGCTTCGCACCGCCCGAAAGCCACATGTAGTGGATGTTCTCCGTAAGCTGCTGCGCAATGCGGCGTGATGAGTAGATGTTGTTCAGATAGGCATAGACCAGAATCTTGAGCATCTGTCGCGGATGGAAACAACTGTTGCCTCCGCCGCGATAGGTGTGCAGAATTACGTCTACATTCAAACGATCGATGATGGCATTCACCACACGAACACTGTGTGTCGCGGGTATTAATTCATCCAAACTGGGTGGTAAAAGCAAACTTTGCTTTTGATTGTCGGATTTAAATGTTATCTTCGTCATAGTTATACGGGCGTTTATTATTGTTGGGCAAAACAAATATACGAATTTTTTACCGTATAACAAAGGCTTTTGTTCTGTAAATCAGGATAAAAGCCTATATTTTACCCCCCCCCAGAAAAACATGCGAATACAAAACGGGAGAGATCCGAACCGACCTCTCCCTCCTGCAGTTGTTGCGTCACTGCCTCCTCGGACAGAGGATTCTATGGGATGTAATTAGGGAATGGAGAATTGCGTGCCACGCGCTGTTCACTCCAGGATAAAGCAAAAAAATAATCTCGTAGTTCGCTGCGGTTTGCTTTGCGGCAATAGCAATACTCCGACGGCAACACATGCCATTTGCGGAAAGTACGCAGGTCGAGACTGCTCGACTCCAGATACAATCGGTCTTGTTCGTGTTTATCGTACTGACCCCACAGCGAATTTCTCGACGGACAGCGGATATTGCTGCGGTGGAACAGATATAACTCTCCCGCCTGAAAAAATGTTTTCGATGTCTGTGAAAAAGGAATGTGTGAATGTGATATTCGTCCTTGATACCCGTAATGCGGGATATGAGTTTGACGATGTTTCTTCATAGTTCGGCATTTATTTTGAATAAAACATTTCCAAAATAAAGTGCGCGGAACTTTCACAATTAGCAGAGATCAATCAACTAATGTAATAACCATTTTGGTCAAGGACCGCGCACTATGTGCACGCACCTCGACTGTTTATCGATGGTTATTAGTAATATTTAGTTGATCTCTGCTAAGATAAACAGTTTGGTCTGCGTATCTTTCGTTTCTCAAAAATAGGAACTTTAGACTTATTTTCCAAATATCCCTGTTGTTATTTTGCTTTTTTTATTTGGTTCGTATTTACTCTTAGATAATAAACAAAATGGGGCTGCCTAAGACTTATTAGACAGCCCCTTTTTATTCGTTCTGCATTGATGCGTTTTCGAATATTGGCCGTTCTCAGCGTGTTAAAAAACCTGTTAGACAGTCTTTTTTTGTGACGGCGCCGATCGGGACACGCGTGTCGGGATACGGATGGAGTTGCACATCGGGTGCCGATGCGACGTACGACGGATGGATGAAGATACGGTGCAGGCGGCGCTGCGGAGTGTGTCAGCGGACGATAACGGCATTTACCAATTGGATTCCCGAACGCCTGTTGATTTCATCGCGTAGTGCGTCGCGTTGGTAAAAGAGCTCCGAACGCAGCACGCTCGACTGAATGCGCACGTAGAGAATACGGCGTTCGAGCCGCAATTCGGTCGTGACAGCGGCGGCGCGGTCGCCGACGATCTCGCGCCAGGTGTCGGGCAGTTTGCCTTCGGCGACTTTGGCGGCGATATAGGGGCGTCGGAAGAATTCCTCCAACAGATCGCCCATCAGCATGGTTTTCGTGCGTCTCATTCGGTCGGTTCGTTGGAGGTGTCGGATTCTCGGGTTGTCGGTATCTCTACTTCAGTTTTTTGTGCGGTCGACTCCGCCGGTTGCGGATTGGGGTCCTGTGCCGTCGGAGAGTCTATCGCTCCGCCTGCAACCGTGAAGAGACGGTATTCGCTACCTGCCCGGTCGAGGATCGCCCGCAGACGCGCGGGATTACAATCGGTGATGAATATCTGTCCGAAGGCTTTGTCGGAAACCAGGCGTAGCAGTTGTTCCACGCGACCGCCGTCCAGTTTGTCGAACAGGTCGTCGAGCAGCAGCAGCGGTTTTTCGTTTTTCTCCTCCGTTACGACCGTATACTGCGCCAGCTTCAGCGCGATGAGGAATGTTTTCTGTTGTCCCTGCGAACCGTATTTGCGCAGGGCGTAATCTCCGATGCGCAGCGTTATGTCGTCGCGGTGAATGCCCGATGTGGTGAATTCGTTAATGAAGTCTTTCTGGCGTGCATCGCGTAGAATCTCGTCGAAAGGACGTTCGTTCAGCTCCGATTTGTAGTGCAGCGCAACTTGTTCGCGGTCGTCCGAGAGGATTCGGTAATACTTCGCGACGGCGGGTTGCAACCGCTCTACGAACTCCCGACGCCGTGCGTGAATCGTCTTGCCGTGTTCGACGAGCTGCATGTCGTAAATCGAGAGCATCGTTTCGTCGGGATGCATCTTCAGCAGGCGGTTGCGTTCGGCCAGTACGGCATTGTATCGCACGAGGGCTTGGAGATAGGTGCGGTCCAACTGCGAGATGAAGGCATTGAGATAGCGTCTTCGCTCGTCGGCTGCGTCGCTTATCAGGGCGCTGTCGGCAGGCGAGACGATTACGGCCGGAATCAGTCCCACGTGCTCCGAGAGTCGTTCGTACTCTTTGCCGTTGCGCTTGAGTATCTTGCCGCCTTTGCGCGAGAAGGTGCAGGCGATCGTCTCTTTGCGTGCCGAGTCGCTCGTATAGAGACCTTCGACGAGGAAAAAATCGGCTCCGTGACGGATACTCTGCGTATCGGTGGTCCCGAGTGACGATTTGCACATCGAGAGGTAGTGTACCGCATCGAGTATATTGGTCTTTCCGGCTCCGTTGTCTCCGACCAAGCAGTTGATGCCGGGGCAGAACGCAAGTTCTTCTCCGGCGATATTTTTGAAATTCAGCAGCGAGATCTTGTTCAGGAACATGGCGTAAAGATACGAATAAGCGAGAGCAAACCCAAATTTATTTGGAGTTTGCCGAGCAGGAGTATCTAAAACGAAGTTACAGATACGAATAAGCCGAGAGAAAGAAACAACCTCGCTTGTATTTTTCCGAGGCGCAGTATCCAAGGCGAAGCCAATGATACGAAAAATTCGCGCGGGGTTCAGGCTTTGTTCAATAAGCGTTTCAGGGGTTTTGCAAGACATAGCCTGCGGGGCGAGCATAGGAGTCTCCGCTCGGGGGAGGCTATGGCTCGTACGATCTGAAAGATCGCATTTTTCTGAATCGCTTCATGCGATTCTGGCTTTGTATACTCTTTGTTCGCAAAAAGTACCAAAAACTCTCCGGCATTGAGTCGGATTCTTTTGTCGCGGCCACGGGCGGCGATAGGCTTATATCGCGAGCGGCACAAAACCTCCGCATCATCGTTCGTAGCGCCCGACTAAGAGCCGGGATTTAGAAATCGCAGTGCGGCTCACAGCGTTAATTGCAGGAAGGAAGTAAAGGCCTGATCTTACTTCGCCTGCTCAGCGAGTGGTGAGCGTCGATTCCGCAAGAACGACATGCGGATGCTTTTAGGTACCTTTTGTACTACAAAAGTGCCGCATGGTTCTAAATAGCTAATTTATAGCAAATAGGAAAATACGGGGTAATGATTTGGCAACGGAACGGTTTCACCGTTATGCGTCGTTCTTCACCTGTCAAACAACTCTACGGCAAAGATACGATTAAGCGAGAGCAAAAGCAAACGGAGTTTGCATTTTGCCGAGCGGGAGTATCTAAGGCGTTAGCCAAAGATACGGATGAACGAGTGCAAAGCCAAATTTATTTGCACGGCCGAGGTGGAGTCTCTGAATAGATAGGCAAAATCGAGTGCCAAGCCCAGTTTCTTTGAGCGTGGGCCCGACAGACATAACACAAGAACTGCGGCGTCGATGCGCAGCGTCCACTTCTGCCGGCTGCGGGTTTATGCCGATAATATAAAAGCACTTGGAAAATACGACAATCCGGCCCTATGCGGTCTGCGAAGGACGTGGGGAAGGATTTGTCGGAAAAGGGTTTTATTTTGCATTCGGCCCGATCTGTCGGGCATCGTTCAATTTAATATTTATCGGTTATGGAATGTAAAATGATCGAAGCGGGAGCTTATGATGAGCTTCGCGCCTTGTTCCAGCGCTTGTGCGACCGAGTCGCTCACCTGGATTCGCTGTGTGCGCCGCATAAGCCGGACAAGTGACTGACCCAGGAGGAGGTCTGCAAGGCTTTACATATCACCAAACGAGCCTTACAATATTTCCGGCAGCAGGGAGTCGTTCCCTACACGGCGTTAGGCAACAAAATCTTCATCAAGGAGGCAGACATTCATCGTCTGCTGAATGCTCGCCTGATTACACCTAAAAGATAATGGAAGATTTCATCACCCGCAGCTCCGAGGAGTACAAGGAGTTGCGCAAGACCGTTTTTCAAGCCCTGAAGTCGGCGAATCGTCTGATCGAGGAGCACCGCCCGTCGATCTACGACGAGGTGTATCTTACGGGCGAGGAGATCCGCGAGATGTTCGGCATCAGCAAACGTTCGCTCCAGAATTACCGCGACGCCCGGATTATCCCTTACACGACTATCGGAGGAAAGTTCCTCTACCCGCAGTCCCGAATATTCGATGTATTGGAACGCAACTACCGGAAAGCCCTGCGGTAAGTTTTCAGGCTCCCGAGACGGTTTTCACCGCTACGGGAGCTTTTTTATGATCGCGTCACTCCATCGGGGCGACGAAATCGCGGACAAGTCGCCCCGTGGAGTACAGATCCCGTTCGATGGTCAGGCCGAACGGCAGGCGGAGGGATTCGAGCTCGGAGAGCATCACGTAGCCCCACTCCCACTCGCAGATGTGGCAATAGCCGAACAGCCGCCAGTCGTCACCGTCGCGTTCGGCCTCGGTGATGAGCCACGTGCCGGTACCCATCGGGTTGAAATACTTGACCAGAACCTCGGCATCGAAGCCTTTCTCCTCTTGCGAATGGAACGGATGATTCTCGAATTTCGAGATGATTGCTTTCGTAAGCAGTTTCATAACAATCGATATTTACACTGCCGGAACGCCCGGCCAGCAAAGGACCGCCAGGCGCGGCGAACGACCATAGACAAGGCTTCATGCCTTGGCGTGTCGGGAGCCGTGCCTATCTTTGCTGGCCGAAAGGGCGGAGGAACGAGCGGCAACAAACACAACTGTCCTGTAACAAAAAAAATATTGCAAATCATTAATTGTTAGTGTATAATGCGTTTTTCGGAAAACTTCTTTCGGAAAAGCGCGCTACAACGACATGCTGTTCGGATCGGTTTTTAGCAAAAAAAGTTTCACGAGGTTTTGTTTTCTGCGGGAATTTAACTATATTTGTTTTGAACAAATACCCCGAAAGCAACCGATAAAGATCAGAAGACTGACATAGCGAGAAGAAAACCTCCAGTCTGTTTATTAAGACTCAAATACCACAATTCTAATGATAAATAGACAGGTGTGGACGTGAAAAATACACGGCCCTGCACTTGTTATCATTAAAATTGTGGTAAATTTTGTTTGAGTCTTGCAAGTGTAGGCCGTGTTTCTTTTTCCCGCCCCGAGCACAGAATTACGGGATGCAAAAGTGCTGCCGCGGCAGCCTTACAATATACGCAAATTATTCGTACCATCCAATTTATTAACCCTTAAATTCTGTTGCTTATGACACACACATTACGCTTGGCTCCGACCTCTCAGCAAAGAAAGGAGGGGGACGATGAACTGGTCGTTGTACGTCTGCGGGGGATGTCTGCTCCTGACATCGGGACTGCTCGCCTGCATGACCGGCCGAAGCCGCCGCTGGCACCGTTTGGCCGATAAACGCCTGCTGCTCCTGCGGCATATGATCGAGATGGCGTATCTCTACAAGGATCGCCCCCAACAGTTCGCCCATACGTTTTGCGCGGAGATCGCGGCCCGCAAACTTCGGAATGCAGGGATCGTCGAGGCCTCCGCTCGTCCGACCGGCTCGGAAGACGAAGAGGACGAACGTTTTCTGGTCGGGCTGCTCGATGCGGGTTTTACGCGCAAAGAGGTCTGTGCGATCTTCAACCTCAAGAGCGTCAATTGTTTTTACGTAAAGTATCACCGGGCAAAAAAGAAGCTCGCGCAGATGGAGAAACGCTCGCCGCGAACCGGGAAACAGCGCATCCCGCGTCCCGATTCGAAATCCTGAACCACTCGCCCCTGTTGCATGAACGCAGCAGGGGCGGTTTTTGTTTGCTCCGCTTGTCATTCTGAACGTCTGTGAAAAATGACATGAGGCCGGCCTTTGGTCGGTCAAGCCGGAATTACCCCCGGCGTAGGCTTGCGCAATTCTGCGCGTCGCCTCCGCTGGCTCCGACCTGAACGAAAGCCCCATTGCCATACAGATCCTTAAACTGCGCTGCGCTTGTTTTACCTCCTACTGGCTCGGCATAGTCCGCAAGCAGCCTCTGCCCCGCGGAGGCCAACAAAACAGCGTGCCCCGCAGTCACCAACGCCAGCAGAAAAACGACAGTTATCCCGAAAAATTCCTGGAAGAACGAGACCGGGAAAGGTCCGGCACATAATCCGAGAATCTTCGCCCGGCCTCACGAAAATCCCGCAGAAATTCCGCGATGATCTCTATAAAACACCCCGAAAAAGGGCAAAAAAAGGGCTGTTAAGGTCTTGTTAAGATTTTTATTTTGCAACATATTGTTTATTAAGTGTTTGCAAATCGATTGTTAAGAGTGTGAAAACGCTCGAAACGCTTGGCGACGGGGCTGCGGAGGATTAATTTTGCAGTAGGTCGAACCGTAAAATCCCCGTTTTATGCCACGCAGTCGTTTCCGTTCGCGAGCACGTCTTCGCGCTTTCTCACTTCCCGAGCTGTTGGTCGTGCTGGTCATCATCGGCATTCTGGTGTTGATCGCCCTGCCGAACCTCATGCCTTTGATCTCGCGTGCCAAGGCCACCGAGGCGCAGCAGCAGCTTACTTACCTGCATACGTTGCAGAAATCCCACTTTTATACGGTGTCGCGTTACTCGTCGTCGCTCGACGAGCTGGGCTTCGAGCAGGCGCGTCTGGTCTCCGAGGGCGGTCAGGCCAATTACCGCATCGAGATCGTCGAGGCCTCGGAGCACGGATTCCGGGCTACGGCCACGGCCGTCGCGGATTTCGACGGCGACGGCGTTTATAACGTCTGGGAGATCGACCAGGATCGCACCCTGCGCGAGACGGTCAAAGACTGACGCCCCATGTCGTGCGCCTGGCCTTATCTGCTGCTGCTCACCCCGGCCGCCGTGCTCGTCGGGGAGGACCTCGGCACGCGGCGCGTCAGCGTCGTGTGGCTCGCCCTGCTGGGCGCTTCGGCGGTCAGCGCCTCGTGGCATGTCGTCGGCTGGCAGACGATGCTGCGGCAAGCGGCGGTCAACACGTGTTCGCTGCTGGTCGTCGCAGCGCTGCTCGGCGTATATCTGTTCATGCGGCGTTTCGCCGTGCGATACTCGGTAGGTGCTGGGGACCTGCTATGCCTCGTGGCCATCACGCCGCTGTTCGGAGCGCAGGAGTTCATCCGCTTCCTGATCGCCGCGTGCCTCGTCTCCCTTGGGTGGTGGGCCATGCGACGGAAACGGCGGCGGACCGTTCCGTTCGTCGCCATGGTCGGCATCGCGCTCACCGGATGGGTCCTCCTTCAACTCTTCCGCTTATGACTGCGCCCGAGGCCCATATCCCTACCGAGGTGCTGCAACTGCTTCCGGCGTCCGAGGCTGCGGCTTACGGCCTCGTGCCCTGCGCTCGTCAGGGCGAGCGGGTGCGCTGTTACGGCGTGCAGGGGCGCGATTATACCGCCCTCGTCGAGGAGATCGAGGTGCTCTACGGCTGGCGTGCCGAGGTCGTGCCCTTGGCCGAGGCGGAGGTGCAGCGGCTCCTGGCACAGCATTACCGCCCCGCGGCCGAGCGCTCCGCCTTCGCGGCCGATGCTGCGCAGATCGGACAGGGGCGGCAGTTCCTCTTCGCACTGATCGGCCAGGCGCTGCGCGACAATGCCAGCGACATCCATCTGGAGCCTTATGAGGAGCGCTGCCGCATCCGCCTGAGAATTGATGGCAAACTCGCGGAGCGTTACGTCATCGAACACGCACAGTATGCGCCGCTCGTGAATCAGATCAAGATCATGGCCGGGCTCGACATCTCCGAAAAGCGGCTGCCGCAGGACGGCCGCATCGGTTACGACCGCGACGGCGAGAAGTTCGACGTGCGCGTCTCGACGCTGCCGACGATCTATGGCGAGAAGGTCGTGCTACGCCTGCTGACGCGGCGTGTCGAGTTGCTCGAACTGCGCAATCTGGGTTTCTCCGAGCGGCAGTACGACGACTATTGTCGGGCCGTGGCGCGGCCTTTCGGCATGGTCCTGATCTGCGGCCCCACGGGCTCGGGCAAGAGCACGACGCTCTATGCCACGCTGCGGCGCCTGAACGCCCTGACGGACAACATTCTCACGATCGAGGACCCGATCGAATACACGCTCGAAGGCATCAACCAAGTGCAGCTCAAGGAGGAGATCGGCCTGACCTTCACAACGGCTTTGAGGACCTTCCTGCGTCAGGACCCCGACATCATCATGCTGGGCGAGATCCGCGACGGCGCCACAGCCGAGATGGCCGTGCGCTCGTCGCTCACGGGCCACCTCCTCTTCTCGACGATCCACACCAACACGGCGTGGGGCGCCGTGGCGAGGCTCGCGGACATGGGCGTGCATCCCTACTTGGTGGCCGATACGCTGGTCATGACCGTGGCGCAGCGCCTCGTGCGGCTTCTGTGCCCCCGCTGCAAACGCGAGGTCGAGGCCGACAGGACCGTGCGGCACCTGCTGGGAGATGCAGCTCCCGGGAGTTATTTCGAGGCCGTGGGCTGCGAGCACTGCTACTACACGGGATATGCGGGACGCCGGGCCGTCTACGAGGTGATTCCGATGGACGACGAGCTCTCCGCCGCAGCGCGCGAGGGACGCAGCGACATCGCGCCGCTGCTCGCCGAACGGGGCATCGGCACCCTGCGCGATGCAGTCGTCGAACTCCTGCGCCGCGGCCATACCTCACTCGACGAAGTTATACCACTCTTGAACCGGTAGCTTATGAAACACTTCTGCTTTTTCCTGCTCCTCCTCTTCCCGTCCGGGGCTTTTGCCCAGGCGGACGACTCTTTGCGTCTGTCACGTATCGACTCGGCATTGGCGGCACTCGTTGGGCGGGATTCGACGTTCCGGCGCGAGGTGGACCTTACCTCGGGGCGTCTGGCGCTCTCGGAGCTGCTGCGCACCGTTGCGCGCGCCAGCGGCGTGAACCTGAGCGTGCGGGGTGTGGAGCAGGTGCCCGTGTCGTGCAACTTCACGCGGGCGCGGGTCGATGATCTGGTGCGGTTCCTCTGCCGCGAATACCGCCTCGACGTCGCCACGGCGGGCAACATCCTCTCGATCTTCCCGGCGGCACCTGCCGCAGTTCCGGCTCCCGATCCCGACATCGCCTATGCCGCGGCCGACACGACCCTGACATACGATTTGCGGGGCGAGCGGCTGATCGACGCGGCGAAGAAGATCGCGCGCCTCTCCAAGCGCAACATCATCGTTCCCGAGGCGCTCTACGACTGCAAGGTCTCGGGCTTCGTGCAGCGTATGCCTTTCGACGAGGCGCTGCAAACCTTCGCTGCGATCAACGGCTTGCAGGCCGAGCGGGATGCAGCCGGGGTGTGGACGCTGTGGCGCGAGGAGCCGGAGGGCGGCCGCACGGCATCGGGCCCGGCTTATGCGCGGCGCCGGCAGTTCGCGCCCGACGAGCTGCGGATCGACTCGCTGGGACGCATCACGGCCCATATCGCCCGGGCTCAGGTGCAGGAGGTGATCCTGGACCTGTGCGACGAGCTGGGGCTGAACCACTACTTCCTGGCGCCCGTGCACCTCACGGCCGGCATCTGGGTGGAGCATACCGACTTCGAGACGCTGCTCGCGGTGCTTCTGAAAGGCTCGCCCTACAGCTACAGCTGCGAGCGGGGCATCTGGATCTTCGGCGCGGCCGAGAGGCTCGCCTCGGCCACGGTCCTACCGCTCGTCTACCGTGCCGTGGCCCGGACCGAGGAGGCGATACCCGCAGTGCTGAAGCAGCCCGTGGACGTGAAGGCCTTCCCCGACCTGAACGCCCTGATCCTCTCGGGCGACCGGCGCGACGTGGCCCGCGTGGAGACGTTCCTGCGCGAGATCGACAAGCCCGTGCCGCTGGTGACGATGGAGATCCTGATCGCCGATGTCACCAAGAGCAAGATACACGAAATAGGCATCGGCGCAGGCATGGGCGACAAAGCGGTGAAGAGCTCCGGGACACTCTCGCCGGGCGTCGATATGACCTTCGGGGCGGGTGCCGTGAACGAACTTTTGGGCTGCATCAGCGGCGCCGTGAATCTGGGGCGCGTGACGCCGAATTTCTACCTGAGCCTCCAGGCGCTGGAGGAGGACGGCACGATCCGGCTGCTCTCCACGCCCAAGCTCTCGACCCTGAACGGCCACGAAGCCGTCCTGACCAGCGGCGAGACCCAGTACTACAAGGAGGTGCAGAACAGCTACTACGGCACGCAGAACCCCATCTCGTCGGAGTCCTACCAGTGGAAATCGGTGGATGCCAACCTCTCGATCCGCGTGAAGCCCTACGTCTCGGAGGACAGGCACATAACCCTCGAAATCGAGTTCGAACAGACGGAGTTCACCGACCGCGTAGCCCAGGATGCCCCGCCCGGCACGGCTACGCGCAGCTTCCGGTCGATCGTCAAGGTCTGCAACGAGGAGATGGTGCTCCTGGGAGGTCTGGACCGCAACACGATGGAGCGCTCTTCGCGCGGCATACCCTTTCTGGCGCGCGTGCCGGTCATCAAGTGGTTCTTCGGCAAGGAGAAGCGCAACAAGGTCGAACGCACGCTCAACATCTTCATCAAACCGACGGTCGTAGAGTGAAACTATCGCAACATATCATGGGCCCCGTCTGGGTATTGGACATCACGCTGACGGCCGACGGCCACACCATCGCGGCGTGGTGCTGCAAGGCGCACGGCGAGCCGCAGCGTGCGGACTACGACGCGGCGACGGTAGCCAAAGGCATCGCCGTGGTTACGGTCTCGGGCCACGGCACAATCGCCAAGAGCGTCGATTCGCAGGTCGCAGCCCGCGTGCGGGAGGATGGCGCCACGTTCCTCGCCACCCGGTCCGCAGGGCAGCTCGCCTTCGTGCGGCACGAACGCCTGGAGCCGCTGCGCGCAGCACTGTCCGACGTCGGCATCCGTCCGCAGGCCGTATTCGTCGGAACAACGCCCGCCGAGGCGGCGCAGCGCTGGCGAGCGGGGCTTCGCTGGCGCGATCCGCTGCGTCTTACCGACGAAGGTTCGGCCCTGGCGCAGGCCCTCGTGCGCCGAAGCGCACTGCCTGTGCTGGGTGCGGTTCTCGGACTGCTGCTCGCCAATGCGCTGGCGGGTCCGTCGCTCCGGGGGCGCCGTCAGCAGCTCGAAGCACGCCTGGCGGCCTGCGAACGCACCGCCGCGACGGCTTCGGAGACCGATGCCCGCCAGCGGTTGCTGTTGGAGGAGTTCGCCGCACGTCCCGGGGTGCCGCGCGCCGTGCTGTGCGACCGCATCGCGGCCGCCGTACCCGAGCGGGTGGTGCTGACGCGGCTATCCGTCGAACCTCTGGCGGGACGCTTCGAAGCCGAAAAACCGCTGCGCCGCAACGAACGCACCGCCCTCGTCGCAGGCACGGCACAGGCTGCGGGCGATGTCTCGCTCTTCGTCGAGCGGCTCGCGGCCGAAGCCTGCTGCCGCACCGTGCGGCTGGAGCATGTCGAACGGGAACGCGACGCCGAGCGGCTCGTGTTCCGCATCGCTCTCGGACTATGACGGTGCCTTACCGATACCGGGGCGCCGCGCTGCTGTTCCTGCTGCTCGTCGTGCTGCCGTGGGCAGCCTGGCGATATGCCCTGCACGACACGTTCGCGGCCTGGCGTACGTGCCGCGCGCTGGAACGACGGGTGGAACAGCTGACGCCGGAGGCTGCAAAGGCCGGAGACCCGGTGCTCGGACGCACAGCCCCCGAAGCGATCCTCTCGGGCAGGCTGCTCGACACGCTGCGGCGCATGGCCCCGGCGTCGGTCGGCGTAGCGGGCTACCGCCCCGTGGTGACGCTCCGCGAGAGCGGGATCGGGATAAACACTGCCGAGGTGACGCTCGCGGGGCCCTGGCACGACCTGCTGCGCACGATGCACCGCCTCGAAAAGGAGCTTCCCGCCTGCCGCCTGCGCACGGTCGAATGGGCCCTCACCACGGAGCCCCGCACCCGGGCACCCCGGCTGGTGCTGACCCTCTACATACAACAACCGACTCTAAATCCTGAACAATAATGACAGAATCCTTGTTTATCCGATGCGCAACGCTGCGGCGTTGCCCTCTTCGGCAGCTCGCACCGAAGGTGCGCCGCCCCCAGCCGCCGAAGAGGATTTTTCGGTATGCACCGATATTTCTTTTGCTGCTCGCCGCCGCAGCGTGCGACATCCTCGAAGAGGACCTCGGGGGCCGCACGGTCGCGGTGATCGCTCCCACGGAGGGCGCAGAGGTGCCGCCGGGCGTCGTCGCATTCCGCTGGGAGGCCGTCGAAGGAGCCGCGGGCTACGCCCTGCGTGTGGTGACACCCTCGTTCGCCGCAGCACGGCGGATCGTCGCCGATACGCTCCTTATGGCCGATTCGCTGGGCATGGCCCGCAGCTGCGGGTGCCGCCTGCGACTCGACGAGGGCGACTACGAATGGTGTGTCGAGGCGTTCAACGGAGCCTACGCCTCGCAGCCCCGTACGCTGCGGCTCCGCGTCGTCGGGGACCCGCCACCGGAAGAACCGGAGGAGGACGGATCAGCCCCGTTGTGCGGTGTCGGCAGTACGCCGCCGCCCCACGCGGCGGACTGCACTGCGCCCAGGCTCGTGCAGCTCCTCCGCCACAGGCGAACCGCCCCGAAGCATGGACAATGGAGCGCTTTGCATCACAACGCCCCGCAGCCATGAAGTCGCGCGCGACACTTTGCCTGCTCCTGGCGGCCGTCATCGGGGTCTGGGGCCTCGTGGTGTGGCGCCTGCTCGCACCTGCGAAACGACCGCCGGAGGCTGCGCGCCCGGCATCTGCGTCGGCTTCTGCCGCGGCCGCGCCGGACGATACGCTGCGTCTGGATTATCCCGATCCTTTCCTGAAAGGCGCGACCGCCCCCAAGCGGGCTTCGCGCTCCGTCGTGCGGCCTCTGCCGTCCGGGAAAAAGGCCGCTCCGACGCCGCGCGAGCGAACGAAGATCCTCCACCTGGCGACCGTCGCAGCGGGCGGCCGGGCGCTCCATATCGTGGAGATCGGAGGCGGGCAATACGAACTGTGCATGGGCGACGAGGCCGCCGGATTCCGGCTGCACGCCGCCGATACCGACTCGCTCTACTTCCGCAAGGACGGCCGGATTTACGGCGTCGAACGCTGCCGGCCATGAAACCTCCTCCGCAATACCTCGCCGGGGCGCTGCTGCCTACGGTCGTGACCGTTGCGCTGGTGATGCTCACGGCCATGCTGGGGCTGCTCTCCCTCTGGGAACTGGAGCAGGGGCTCTTCGCCCGCGAGCAGCGCCTCCGGCAGGCCCGTGCCGATGTCGAGTCGGCCGCCGTGCGCTACTATCGGCATCCCGACGATGCGGCGTTGACCGCCCCCGACGGCTGCCGGCTTTACGACTCGCTGCCCCGGTCGCGCGTATACGTGCGGCGCGAGCCGTGGGGCCTCTACGAACTGCTGCACATCGCCGCGGCCGATTCGCTCGCCGCGACCCATCGTATCGCGGGGCTCGCCCCCGAGCCCGGCCGCACGCTCTATTACGCCGACGACCGTGCGGCCGTGACCCTGGCGGGCGATACGCATCTGCACGGAGTGCTGCACCTGCCGCAGCGGGGCCTGAGCTACGGACGCATGGGCAGCGACTTCTACCGCGGGACTCCAGTACCGGCGGGCGTCGTGCGCCCCTCGGGTCCTATGCTGCCGCAGCCCGACCCCGAGGCGCTGCGGCGTATCGAAAAACTCTTCCTCCGAAGCGGAAGTCGCGAGATACCCGACAGCCTGACGGCATCGTTCCGCGACACCGCGACCCTCGTATTATCTCTGGGCACGGCCGAGGCGGGCGACTGCACGCTGCGCGGCCGCATCCTGCTCGTGGGAGACGAGGTGCGCATCGACTCCACCTGCCGCTGGGAGCATCTGCTCGTCGCGGCCCGCAAGATCACCGTAGGACGCGGTACCCGCATCGCGGCCCAGCTCTTCGCCCGCGATACGCTCCTGGTGGAGCCCCGCGCCGTGCTGGAGTATCCCTCGGGCCTGTGGTCGGGGTGCTACGCCGAGTTGGGCGACCGAGCTACGGCAGACGGCTACGTCATCGTCCGCGACACGGCTCAGCGCAAACGCCTGACGGCCTCCTACCGTCAGGCCCGCACGGCCCGCGTGCGGGGACTGCTCTACGTCGAGGGCGTGGCACAACTCCGGGGCATCGTCGCGGGGCGCGCCGTCGTACGACGTGCCGCCTGCTTCACACCGCAAGGCTACTACAAGGATATGCTCTACGATCTCACGCTGCTGGAGAATCCCGCCACGGCCCTGCCGCTCTGGGAGGATGCGGACGCCCGACGCCGCAGAAAGGAGGTCGTATGCGTCCGCTAAAGGTGCGGGGCGCCTCGCTCATAGAGGCGGTCGTGGCCTCCGTGATCCTGCTGGCGGTCTTCGCCGCGACCATGGAGCTGCTGCCGCGCCTGAGCGTGCGCGACGACGAGGGGCTGCGCATGGCGCAGGGACGCTACCGCCTGGCGTGCATCCTGCGCAAATACGCCTCGGGGGCATGGCCCGAAGGTGAATACGTCGAGACCAGCGAAGGCGTCGAAGCGGCGATCCGCATCGAGCGCTACGGCGGCTACGAGGATCTGCAACTGCTGGTCATCGAAGTCCGCATCGACGGCTGCCGCCGTAGGCTCGAACACCGACAGATCGTGCCATGCGTACCCTGAACCATACGCTGCGCGCCTCGACGCTCGTGGAGCTGTTAGTGACAATGCTCGTGGCAGGGATCGTCCTGCTGGCCGCCATGGAGGGGCTGGGAATCGTCGTGCGCCTCCAGCAGCGACGCGCCGAGGCACTCCGACAGGCAGCGGCGCAGCGCGAAGGGTGCGAGCGCATCGCCGCGCTGCTGTTAGAGGCCGACAGCCTCACGGGGCCCGACGGCAGGCTGCGCATCCACCGTGCTGAAGACGTCTGGGTGCTCGAACGAGTCGACTCCGTGTTGCTGTGCCGTCACGGCGCCTTCGCCGACACGCTGCTGCAAGGCATCGAAACGCTGCATCTCGACCGCTGCGACGCTGCGGCCGACACCCTCGAAATCGGCGTCGAGGGACACAGGCTCCGCTTTCCGTTGCTGCCGTCGCGGCGTCGAAGCTACGAAACACAAATCGCCCGAATAGAGAACGACCATGGCTACCCGACACCCTGAACCCCGAGACGGCCGGCGCGAGAGTTTCTACGCCGAGCTGCACGCCCTGCTCGACGCAGGGCTCGATTTCGCCGCGGCATTCCGCCTGCTGATCGACGGCGAGGCCGACAGCGCCCGCCGCGCACTGCTCGAAGAGTTGCTTGCCGCAGTGGTGAGGGGCGCGTCGCTCGCCCAGGCGATGGAGCGCAGCGGGGCCTTCCGACCGCTGGAGTGCGGCGTGGTACGCATCGGCGAGCGGACGGGGCGCCTGCCCGAGACCCTGGCATTTCTGAACGACTACTTCGCACGGCGCGCCGAGCAGCGGCGCCTCGTCGCCTCGGCCGTGAGCTATCCACTGGTGATCCTCGCCGTAGCGGCGGCCGTGGTGGCCTTCATGCTCGCCGTCGTGGTGCCGATGTTCGAAGAGGTCTACGCACGCATGGGAGGCCATCTCCCGGCACTCACCCAAGCCGTCATCGCACTCTCGAAAGCACTCCCGGCCTACGCCGCGGCGGGTGCGGCGATCGCGGGGACTCTCTACGCGCTCTACCGTACGAACCGTCGCCGCGAAGAGGTGCAGCGCCTGCGGGCGGCGCTGCTGCTGCGACTGCCGCTGGTCGGGGACATCATCCGCAAAGACACGCAGGCCCGATGCTGCAAGCTCCTCGAACTGCTCCTCGCAGCCGGGATGCCCCTGCTCTCGGCCGTGGAGATGCTCCGCGACACGATCGGATTCTACCCCTACAGGCTCGCGTTCGACGCTATAGCCCGAGGGCTCGAACAAGGCGAGAGCTTCGCACGGGCCCTCGCGCGGCATCCCGAGCTCTACGATCGTAAGCTCGTAGCCATAATCCGCGTCGGGGAGGAGACCAACCGGCTGCCCCCGATGCTGCGCCGGCAGGGAGATGCCCTTAGCGAAGAACTCCGCTACGCCATCCGACGCATGGGCGCAATGCTCGAACCCGCGCTTATTCTGCTGGTCGGAATACTCGTCGCCGTAATCCTCGTAGCCATGTACATGCCCATGTTCTCTCTCGGCGGAATTATGGGCTGAAAAACATGCCCCTTCCCCAACGCCTGAAACCCCGAAAATCATGAACCCAGAACCCAAAATCCGAAGCCCCACGAACCGGCACCGTAAATCGATGCTGCAAAATACTAATCCTTCTAAATCAAACTCGAATGAAACGAATAACTTTATTATTTTCAATCGGTCTGTGCATTTTTAGCAATTATATCGTTGCACAGAACGCAGACACTTTTGAACAGGAATCAGAAAGTGTTCAAAATGCCACAGCAGCAGTCAGTACACAGGGGAGTTGGGAATCTTTCCCTTCTCATACAGCTTATACAACAACGAATCCGGATGTAAATTTCATGATCCGCAATATCAACACCGCCACGGATAAATATACCGGCATCGCTAATGTAAAGATTCCGATCTATGATGTGGAGCTCAATGCCGGATCACTTCCGATTTATATATCTTATTGTACATCAGGCATACGCGCAGATGATGTATCATCGATTGTCGGATTGGGATGGCGTTTATCCGCAGGCGGTAAAATTACGCGAGTCGTACGAGGCGAGCCCGACAATTTCGAACAGTTGACCTCTACGATGGATATTTTAAAATGGACAAGCGAAAATTATGAAAAGTGGCACACTAAAGAGTGGGATACTCAGCCGGATTTATATTATTTCGAACTTCCTAATCTATCAGGAAGTTTCGTTTTCAATGTGGACAAAAAAGCTTACCCGATACCGTATCAGTCGATCAAAATCGATTTTGATGATAATAATAATCAATTCAAAATTTATGATGAAAGAGGCAATTGTTATCATTTCAATACTACAGAAGTTACGTGGGAACAGTTTCCAATAAATGTGAATCAAGAAACGAAAGAGGTTAGAAAGTATATTTCATCATGGTGGCTGGATAAAATAGAGTTTCTCAATGGGGATGTCGTATCATTCAAATATTTGACAGGGGCTCGATACCAGTACAAAAATAATCATGATGTCGCACAGCTGGATTATATACTGGGCGACACGCGCTCTTTACCCATGGGCTCGGTCCAGGTAGCTCCAACAATAATAAATAACAATCCGAAATATCTTAGCCGAATAACATATAGAGAGCAGCAAATCGACTTTTCATACGAGAATGGTGGCGATTTTCAAAATATGAAGAAATTGAAATCCGTCACAGTGTCAACTATAGGCGCTTCGACCAATCAGATCTCTCGAAATTTTGAATTTACCTATGGTACATTCAGAGGCAGCCAACGGCTTAAATTGACCGGAATACAAGAACGTGCAAGCGAGAATTTGATAAAACCCATATGTAATTTTGAATACTATGAAAATATAGATGCACCGACCAGAAGTTCTTGGGCAATAGACCATTGGGGGTTTTACAACGGTCCGACCGAAAAATATTCTTATTATCCCAACGTTCCAATGGTTTCCGAGTTGGACCCGAAAGTTGTAGCTCCTGCCTTTTATTCTGCCTCTCGAGAATCAAATCTTGAGTATACAAGAGTACAAAGTCTGAAAAGAATCCTCTATCCGAACGGAGGATACAAAGAATTTGAATATGAACTTCACAAGGGGCAAAATCCGCGAACGCAACAAGTGGAAAATGCCGGCGGCTTGAGAATACGGAAAATTATCGAAAACAATGGCTCGACATCTTCGACTCATAGCTATACTTATAATGGTGGAGTAATCTATGACGATAGTCAGAATTACATACTTTCTCATAGCAAATCCATAGACGCAAAGGAAACGCGTTATACATTCTATTTATCGAGTCGAAACTTGAGTACTTCTGTCGATTATTTCGGAGCTTCGGTTGTTTATTCGTCGGTCACGGAAACGCTGCCCAACAAGTCATCCATTCAATACGAGTATATGCCTTTGAATAATTACAGGGATGTACCCGGCCAATTATACGTACAGAATCGCGATTACGCAGCAGCGACGGGAGTTGAATTGAAAGGCCGAACCCCCAAGACATCTCTTGCGTGGGGGCGCAATTTATTAAGACGGAAGACGATGTTCGATGCTATGGGAAATGAAGTGGCTTCGGAATCTTTCATTTACAAGGCCGATTCTACAACAATGAACCGCATTCCGGGCTATACCACATTTTATTCGTATCAAAAAAGAAACGGTTTATTGTATACCGATTTTTATATTGGCGAATATTTTTCTGTATCCTGTCCTATTTTATTGGAACGGCAAATAACCTACAAAGGGAAATACAATCTATCCTCAAAGACCATATTTTCATATAAGTCCAATCATCTTGTCTCCATGATTTCCGAAATTGGTAGCGATGGGGCTGAAACAGCTAAGTCGTACACATTCCCCCAAGATTTTGCGATAACGGACACAACCTCCGTCGTCGGGAAATTGATTCAGCGCAATGCGATCGTTCCACTGGAAGAGATAACGACCCGCAACGGAAAAATCATTGCGGCCCAAGGCCGATCTTATCGGTTCAACGGAACGAATAAGAACGCTGTCGTGCTGGACTGCGAACGGTCTTTAAGGAAAGCAACGCCGATCGATCCCTCGACTTTTACCCCCGTACGATGTACGACGTCGGGAATAACGTTCAATAATCTCTATCAACTGGATAAAAACTATCTCGATTACAACTCTTCCGGTCAACTGCTCTGCTATCGGGATGAAGCCGGGGTGGATCATTCGTTTGTCTATAGGAATACCACACGACCGATCGCGACGATTCTCAATGCACGGCATTCGGAAAATCCGGCATACAATCAAGTTTATTACAACGATTTCGAAGATGATCCTTCGAGCGACTCGGAGGTGTCCGCCCGGTCCGGAGACAAGGCCCGCCTGGTATATTCGGGTACGAGTTTTACGATAGACAGAAAATTCTCCCCTGGATCGTATATTCTGACATATCATACCGAAGGTGAGTGGAATGCCGTGAAAACTCCGGTGGAAATAGCCAATTCCAACACCTCCCCAGCAATCAATTTCGGAAGATATTTCGGATATATAGACGATATAATCATGCTGCCTCGTAATGCCACCATCTCGACATCCTGCTATGTTCCCGGCTGGGGCAACGTCTCGGAAACGACCGAGCAGGGGCTCTATTTCAAGACCGAGTACAACGGGTTCGGATTGCCTGTGAAAATTACGGATCACAGGAATATAACCATCAAACAATTCGATTATAAATAACCGACATACCATGAAAAAGATTTCAGTCCTCGTGGCGATATTGCTTGCCGCTGTGGCCGACAAAGGATCGCTACAAGCTCAAAATACGGAAACCGTGCAGAACATCGTAGGCTATCAAACGACGGAACTGACCTACAACGGCACCAAATACATCCGGCAGCAGACCTATTACGACGGCCTTGGCCGTCCGATCAAGAAGTTCACGACGCTCGATTCGAGCGCTGCGAAACCGGACTTGATTCAGCTGATCGCTTACGATGCGATGGGGCGTGACGACTCGGTTTCCTATCTGCCTTATGCCGGCACAGGGACATATAACATGCAGCAATGCTTCGCCGATCAGATCAAGTTCTACAACAATTCGCAATACGGCGAAGACGGAAAGTATGCCTACGGATCGAAAGAATACGACGATTCGCCGTTGAACATCGTCACCGGCGTGAGCAGTCCCGGAGAGTACCACAATGCCAGTTCTGCCAAAGGGCATCCGATCCGGATGCAGACCCGTCTGAATCAGACCGAAGATGGGATCAAACAGTATGTCATCCGCAATGACAGCATGATCTGTTGCATCGGGTGGTACGCCCCCGAGCAATTGGTCGTAGAAGAACAGTCCGTCGATCAGTCGCCCGGAAATACGCTTTGTACCAGAACGTATAAAAATACGAAGGGACAGATCGTCGCAACGGCCATACAGGCCAATGACGAAGAGCCACGCAATACTTATTGCATCTATGACGAGTATTACGACGATCGCTTACGCTGTGTCGTGCCGCCCGCCGTCGATAAACAAATACAACCGGATGACGAGGCTTTCGTCTGGCATGACTACCGCGATCAGATCCGGTTCCTGGAGTACGATGCGTGGGGCAATATGATTTGCGAGCATTATCCTGGCCGAGAACCGGTTTTTTATGTCTATGATTTGCTTCATCGAGTCATTCTCACCCAAGACGGAAAGTTGCGCCAATCCGGACATTGGATCTATTCAAGATACGATGATTGGGGACACGTTTTTCAAACGAAACGCCTGACGACGAGTGTGAAGGAAAATGTTCTTTGGACGGCATTTAAAAACGTCGAAGCCAAATCCGTCGATACATTCATCGGTTCCTATTTTCATGATCCGCTTTTGTTGGCCGAATATCGTTATTTCGGATACGACGAATATAAATCCGGTTGGGAAGGGTCCGTATATAAAAACATATATTCTCTTTTTACGACACCCTCCTACCTGGCCGCTAAGACAGTTGATAATGTCTTTTCCAGATACAGCTACGTGGAACAAACCGGACAAAAGAGATATGAAAAGATAGCCGTAATCCCCGACGTAGAAACCGATTCGACGGCCTATGTCGAACGGGCCTTTTACTACGACTCGGAGGGTCGGGTGGTCCAAACCGTCGAAAAGAATCCGCTGGGCGGCATCACGCATGTGAGCTGCAAGTACGATTTCATGGGCAATGTCCTGACCCGTCACGAATCGGTGCAGGTCTCCGCAGAGGTCGAAGCCGATGTGAAAATAACGACCTGCACCTACGATAACTTCGGGCATCTGTTGACGGAGAAAACCACGCTGAACGACTCACCCGAGGCGACGATGACTTACGCCTACGATCAGTTGGGACACTGTATCAAGACAGTAGCCGGAAGTGACGCACTGACGACTTCGTTCAAATACGATATTTCCGGGAATCTGGCTTACATGGTCAACGACGCATTTCAGTTGTATCTCTACCGGGAACGACCGTCTGCCCCTACCGTCGCTCCGAATTATGCCGGTATGGTCTCGGAATGTTGTTGGATGCACCGAAAAGGCGTTTCCGAAAATTGGCACAGCTACCAATACGCCTATACCCCTTACGGAGAGTTCCGGGAGGTGCAGCTGCAACACGGCCCTGCCATGCAGACCCGCAATGTCGAAAAAAATCTGACTTACGACATGAACGGAAATATCCTTACGCTGCAACGGACGGGAGCCGACGGCGCACTGATCGCCGACTATGCCTATCACTACGACGGCAATAGGCTGGATTCTCTGACCGCCGCCGACGCTCCGGTGCGCACGTTCTCTTATGATGTCAATGGAAATATCGTATTCGACAGTAAAACAGCTTGGAAATATCGCTATAATATCCTAAATTTGCCCGAGAGCGTGTCGGATTCCTTGGGCAGCGAACGCGTGCGCTATACCTGGCTTTTCGACGGCACCAAGGTTCGCGCCCGCACGACGGAAGGCGAGGGATACACTTACTTAGGCTCCTTGATATACGGCACCACGGCGGCAGGTACGACATTGGAGAGCACCGATTTCGCGAACGGCCGAATCGTCCGGACGGGAACCGAATATGCGGTCGAGTACCACGTTCGGGACCATCTGGGCAGCATCCGCACCATCGTCGATGCGTCGGGCGATGCGGTGGAGTGCAACGATTATTACCCCTTCGGCGAGCGATGGGACAAGCCCGCAGCTCCGCGTACGGACAACCGCTATCTGTTCAACGGCAAGGAGTCGCAGGAGTTCGCCGGGCTCCACGCCCTCGACTTCGGAGCACGCATGTACGACAGCGACATCGGCCGCTGGTGGGTCCAAGACCCCAAAGCATCGGATTATTACCCCACGAGCCCCTACGCCTACTGCGCCAACGATCCGGTGAATTTCGTCGATCCCGACGGTTGTTCCCAGCGTTCGTTCAGATACGACCCTTATTATGGTACTTTCGTCGATGAAAACGGTACTTATTATACATGGGACGACATGATAACCTACATCGGACATGAATTAGGATATGGGTTGGGTGTAGTTGCCGGAGCCATGGATAAAGCGATAAATACAACTTTGGATTCGGCTGCGGCACATCCTAATCCCGTTGTAAATGTCGCCGGGCTCATGTTCGAGTTCTTGTGTGGCATTGGCCCCGAAAGTCGCAATTTCGACGAATCGTCGAACCTGACACAAAGTGTAAAAAACTCGAACATGACGAAAATTGCTTTAAAACGTTTTTATGAACACTATACTGCAAAAAAGGAGCAGACGTATTCTGTGCCTATTAAGTTTTCGCCTTTCGGACGAGATGACACAGGACCCGGACGTGAGTACAAAGCAGATGGAATGACTGCCATACAATTTTTAGGGTCTGCCATATATCATTTCAATGTGCAGAATGGAATGGTCAATGTTCATGTATACGATACCAAGACGCCTTATTCGCTCTTCTACCACGTAATTCCCGCTCGTTACTCCCGGGAGACGTTCCCTATTATGGGAGAGACCAAACAAAATTATTTTTTCAGCATATCTCTCAATGAAATACCCAACATAATCCAATAATCATGAAACGATCCTTTTTCGTCGCCGTCATTTTCGAGGGCCTCTTATGCTGTACTTCCTGTGATCGAACAGAGTACATAAAAATTAATGGACAGGAGCTTTATCAAATTACTGATGCTTATATTGCGACCATTGACAACTTCGTGGGGCAGCCTCCTTACCTTATAGAAACAAAAGGTGCTTATGTTTGTAGCGAAATCTACCGAGTCCAATGGAGCGACCGGGCCTTAATCGCTACTCAATATCCGGCGAAAAGTCCCGTGCATCGGTATTTCATCCTTCTGCCTCGGGATACGGTCGTCTTGACAGGAAATGACATAAAGTTGGGCCCCTTGACCCAGCGGCAGCGAGACAGCGTGCTGTGCGTCCATAAGATCGACACGACGCGCATGGAGGCGATCGACTTCAACTGAAGCAAGGCGCGACCTTTCAGGCCCCGTCATTAACGTTTTCGCCCCGGACAGCACTGACGCTGCCCGGGGCGATTTGTCGTAAGAGCTTATATGTTTCTATTTTCTCTTGTCCCAGCCGGGCACGGTGATCGTATCCCGCAGCTGGGGGCATCGGCGGATTTCGATCTCCTCGTGTTCGTAGACATTGCAGCCGACAAACATAGAGGCGGTCAGGAGGATTGTGAGTGCTATAGCAGCGCAATAGGTTATTGCAGCCTCTGTTTTACGGTTTTTCATGGTTGTCAATCTTTTAGCAGTTCGGCGATTTCGGGATCGAGGTTTCCGCGGTACTCCATACGCTCATCCCGCCTGCACGCTTCGAGGAAGTGCTCGCGGCCCTCGGCCTTACGTCCCAGGCGCGAGCAGGCAATGGCCCGCAGATACTCCGTGACGGCATCTTTGGGAAGCGTCGCAAGGAGCTCCAAAGCATGCTCGTCGTGCCCCAGCGAGAGATGCGCCACAACCGTATTGCGGTCGCCGTAATCGTTAAGGATGTAGAGCGCCTTCGCGTATTTACGTTTCTGCAACAGCTCCACGCCGCGGGCGTAGGCGGTGTCGAGCTCCGTGGTGTGGATCGTATCCTTGACCATGCCCACGCGCCGCAGGTCGTAGCGGACATTCACGGCCCGCAGCTGCGGGTAGAGTTTTTCGCGGATGTAGCGATACTGCGCCGGGAAGCGTTGTTGCAGCTTCACCTCGCGGCGATCGGGGTTCTTTTCCGCGGCTATCGACTCCAGAATCTCGCTTCGGTGCGGCAGCTCCTTGGTGCTCTTGATAAGTCGTGCCAGCTCGTCCCAGTCTTCGGCCACCCAGCGGACGGTCAGCAGCGTGTCGATATGCCGGCCGTAGCGTTTGGCGAGGTATTGCTTCAACGCCTGCGCGCGACCTCGCGCCAGCCGTTCGTTGACGGCATAGCTCCCTTCCGGCGAGGCTGCTGCCGTGAGCGTAATAGTGTCTACGTAGAACTCCTCCTGCCCGACGATGCGGGACATCAGATCGGTGATCTTGTCCAGCTGGCGGCGGTTGTCGCCCAACGTGTCGACTACGCGCGTATCGCCTACGAAGAACTGGATGTAGTTGCGGTCGGAGACGGAGACGTACTTGTCGATGATCCGAATGCGGTAGCGCGGCACGGTGTCGACGAAGGAGAGCATCGAGGATACGACGTAGGACAGCGTGTCCGACGCCGGCATCCGGTAGGCGCTGTCGTCGATGCCCTCCACGACGCCTTGCAGGGTGATGGACAGGCGTTTGGAGGTTTCATCGGTGGGCACCTCCTCGGAGTAATAGTAGGAGATCAAGCCGCGGCGTTCGACGACGGAATCCAAACGGGCATCTTCGGGATAGGGAAACTTCACGAAGCGGTTGAAAACCCGCTCGGCCTGCACGCTGTCGGGTCCGAACACCCAGCAATACTTCTCGTACTGCCAGTAGTCGCGCTGCTGGAGCATCGAGAATCTCCCTCCGCGGATAACCAGATCCTCCAGGGGCACGGCGCCCTCGGGTTTGTGCAGGATCGGCGTGATGAGGACATTGCGGCTCTTGCCCAATAATTGTTTGGGCAGCGTTACCATAAAGTCGAGCTTCACACGCCCATTGCGTTCGGGCACGGAGCGCATACGGGCCATGACGGTCACCTGTTCGATTTGCAGTGCCAGGACCCGTTCGCCGCCTTCGAGCGTATCGACCGGGGCGAGGTAGAAGGTGTTGCTGTCGCGCTGGATTTTTACGACCTGGGGCCGGTGGTCGGCCTGCTGCTCCTGCCGTTCGGCACGGGTGAGCTGCGCCAGATGTGCCGTCGTCTGCCGCCGCTGTAGCGGCGCCGTCACCGAGCATCCGACAAACATAAGGAGGCCGCACGCGAGGGCGGCGCTCCGGATGATTCGAGTTCGTGCCATGGTCAGAACAGATAACTGAACGATACTTCCAGCCGTGAGGGCGCCAGCGTCCACCGCCGGTAATGATAGAGATATTCGTCGTCCCAGTCCCCAACGGTCGGGTCGCGGCGCGTATCCTTGGTGCGGAACAGTCCGATGCCGGCCTCGACGGCGATGTTCCACCGTGTGGAGAGCATCCACGAGTATCCGTAAGATACCCCGAGGCCGAAGGCCCGGCCATCGTAGCGTCGGGTACGGCTGCCGAGGTCGTAGCCGACATAGGAGAGCTGCGAGCCGACGAACGGCCCGACGAAGGATTCGTAGAGCCAGTAGCGGCCGCCGACCTGCACGGCATGGAAGCGTGCAGAGAGCGAGGCGGTACGGACGGGATTCCAATAGCCCGATGCCTCCACGGTCCATTTGTCGGCCAGGGATACTTCGGCTCCGAGGTCGAGGGTGGCCGTGAGGGCTGCGAGGGCGTTGGCCCGCACGGCGAAGATCTGCGCAGCAGCCCTATGGGGTGTGCCCCACAAGGCCGCGAACAAGGCGAATGATAAGATGAGTGTGCGTTTCATGATCGGAGCTACTCTTTGACGCACCGCACGGGATGCGCAGATGCGTGACTGGCGCCCGAGATGGAGGCCTTGCCGCCGATGATGTCGAGACGCTGGGCCTTCGTCGTCCCGGATGTCTCCACCTCGGCGCACCACAGCTCCACGTCGGCATCGGTCCGGGAGAAGTGGAGCGTTTGCAACCTGTTTTCGAGCGTCCCGGTATAGGGATAGTCGATCGTCTGGGCGATATTGGGACGGTGGCGTATGCCCTCGCCGCACCCCGAGACCGTATAGACGCGGTACATCTTGTCTGCGGCCCAATCACTGCTGCGGGGCACGCGCCACCCCGGAGGGCAGGGATCGTAAGCCGTCTTGCCGCTCCCCGAGACATCGGGCGTGTGCCACAGTGCCGATTCGAAGGCGTAGCACCAGCGGTCGAGGCCGATGTGGTGCAGGAAGGTCGTAGGATGCGCTACGGACCACGCCACGGAGAAGTCGGAGAGCGCGAACGGTTCATCGGTGTCGTGCACGCCGAACGCATAACCCTCTCGTGCGCATACCGAGGCCGGAATGCCGCTGCCGTGAGCCGCCGGGTGCGGGAAAGGGTCCTTGCGGCCCCACTGGTAGTAGAGGCCTTTGCCTTCGACGCGGATGCGGTGATCGCCCAAGGCCCCGAGGTTGCGATCCATGAACACGGCGCCTCCATCGACCTGCTGCGCTGCTGCGGCAGGATCGTAATCCGTACTCCAGATATGCCAGGACCAGATGCAGGCGCCCGCCGCGTTGAAGAGCCCGACCACGGCGTTGCCCTGCGTCGTGCCCGTGCGGACATAGAGGCGACCGCGGCGATAGAAGGCATCCTGAAGAACGGCCCCGGGCGTCGTACCGCTCTCCCACAGAACATGAGCCTCCGCGCCCTGGAGGGTCGCCGCAGAGAGTCCCGGCGTCTGCTTGCCGTTGCCGCGTATCGTGGCGTTGAACGAATACCAGGTGCCGAGCTGCGGCGCAAGGTAACAGTTGGCCGTGCCGGAGGTGTCGAGGGGCGCGCCGTCGATGAGCTTGAAACGGGCATAGAGTACGCCGTGGCGGGCCCGGGCGACATAATGATACTCAGGCGTGGAGGCTACGAGCTCCTGGAATTGCTCGTCGGCATACCATCCCGCGAAGGTGCAGCCGACGGCAGGTTCGGCCCGGAGCGTACACCCCTCGTCGCAAAGAACGAGGCGGTTGTGCGTCGCGGCGGAGACCTCCCGACTATAAAGATGCCCCGAGATGCGGATGGAGCCTTCGCCGTTGCTGATGGCCCGCGACCAGACGTTCGCTTCGAGGCTGTTGGCGAAGGTGTGGGCCAGGCGGGTTGTCCGTTCGAATCCGTAAGCATCTGCGACATGCACCGTATAGACCAGATTGCGGTTCGAAGCATCGAACAACGCCGGAGCATAGTCGAGAGCGAAATCGTTGCTGCCCTCTTCGAGGTCTGCGACGAACGGCGCCGTCAGCGGTTGCCCGTCGAGACGCAGCGCCGCAGCGTCGCCCTCCATGATGCGCACCTCGGCCCGCAGCGGCGGCAGCTCGCCCTCGCTGGCGACCTCCAGATGCAGCCGCCGATCCACCGTCCCGGAGCAATAACCGCCGTATGCCGCCGCTTCGCAATCGTCGTACACGACCGCTTCATAACTGCTCACGCGCGTATCGACGCTCTGATCGCCCCGAATCGTGATGCCCAGCGTATAATGGGTATTGGCGGCGACATCGAAGTTCGAGGTGGTATTCCGGCCCAGGTAGACCCGATAAGTCAGCACCCGGGCGTCCCGCAGGGTCCGAATCAACAAATAGGAGGCGTGAGCCGGGGCGTTGTCGCAGTTCTTCTGCCCGGGTTCTACGATAACGGGATTCGCACCCTGAAGGTTGGGGAGCAGATAGCAGGAGCCGGAGGCCGTGCGTCCGAAGTGCCGTACAGCCGGACAATCCATATAATCCGCGGGATCGTCCGAGGGTGCTGCCTCGGCACCGAACGGTCGTGTATGCCGTGCGACGGAGCACACCTGCACGGAGACGAGCTCCATATCGTCGGGCTGCGCCGAGACTTCATACGTGACCTTGGCCACGGCGCGCCGCACCTCGATGGTCGGGAGAATCACGGGGTCGGTGACGGCACTGATGACCGCCTCGCCTTCATAAATCATAGGCAGAACCTCGAAATCGTCGGCATGGTCCAGACGAAGGACCCGGGGATCCGCCGCAGCGCCGCTATCGTATCCCAGGTTGGCAGCGACATAAAGGCGATAGGTACCCGGGAGACACTCGAAGCGCAGCGTCGGAGCTGTCGAATAACTGTGCAGGACCCGATTGCCGGATGCGTCGTACAAGTAAAGATTCACGTCGCGGATCGACGTTTCGTCGGCCGTGCGCGTAACGAGGGCCATGCGGTCGGGCCGCACGACCATCTCGACCGTGACGGGACGATCTGCGGGCAGAAGATCGGCGTGTAACTCGCTGCATCCCGCCAATACGGCGACCTGCCCCAAAAAAAGAATATACAGTAACTGTTTCATGATTCGTGTTTTTTATTCCTTGATACACCGCAACGTATTGGCTCGAAAACGCATGTCGCTGATCGATACGGGTACTGTCGTAAGACGCATAGAGGTACATGCCACAGCGTCGAAGAAGGAGTTCTGCTGTGCGAAGACCCAGAAATAAGGCGCCGCGGTAAATAGCTGTGCATATGCTCCGACGTCGGAGAAACCCTCGCCGTCGAATGTCCCGCAGGCCGGATAACGGGCCGTGCGTGTGCCGTTGCAGACGATATCGACATAGTAAGGCAGCTGCTGGCGCGCATAGCTTATACCCCCGAAATCCCACGCATCGGGCACGCGCCACCCCGGCGGGCAGGGGTCGTAGATGCTCTTGGAGACATCCCGGCTGAAGACAGCAGCTCCGTCCGTAGGATTGCCCCACAGGTTGTGATGAGGAGTACGGAGCCAGTCGAGAATATCCTCCTCGTTCCGGTCGATATCGTAATCGGCAGCATGGATGAAGGTCGTAGGATGCCCTGCGGCCCAGTCGAGCGTCATGATCTTTGAGGCATCGTAACGCTCGGGGTGGATCGACGTATGAGCATATCCGTCGTGGTAGACGAATGGGGCGGGAGCCGTGGAGGAGTACGAGGCAGGATGCGGGAAGGGGTCCTTGCGGCCCCATTGGTAGTAGAGACCGCAGGCCGCGATGTCCGAATAATCGGTCCCGAGAGCCCCGAGGTTGCGATCCATGAACCGGGCACCCGAGGCATACGTCTGGGCTACGGCATCGGGGAGATAGTCCGCGACCCATATGTGCCATGACCAGAGACATTCGCCGCGGCTGTCATAAAGCCCCACGAGTGCATTGCCATACTGCGTGCCGGTCTTCAGGCGGATGCGTCCTGCGACAAGCTCCACGGAGGCAATAACGGCATTGGCCCGCGTGCCGCTCTCCCAGATCAGCCGTGCAGAAGTCCCCGCCAGCGGGCGCGGCGCGATGTTGTGCGTCGCGCGACCGTTACCCATAGTCGTAGCGTCGAAGGAGTAGCTTTGTCCGAGCTCCGGAGCGATGTAGCAGTTGGCCGTGCCGTCGGCGTCGAGCACCCTCTCGCCGGGGCGAAACAGTGCATAAAGGTAGCGCAGCGGAGCCTGGGCCTTGTATAAATACTCCGGCTCGGCCGAAACGAGGTGCTCGTGCCGATCGTCCGAGTACCACCCCTCGAAAACCATCCCCGGTGCTGCCGCGGCCGTCAGCCGTACGCTCGGGGCCGCAAAGAGCACGAGCGTACAATCCTCCCGGCCGCCGGGCCGAGGCTCGACGTGCTGCGCCTCCACAGCGGAGATCGTCCCCGCACCCGTCGTTTCGACATATACCGCATTGGCCATGCGGTGCTCGAAATCGTAGCTCCGGGTAAATCCGTAGACATCCGTCAACGAGACTCTATATTTCAGCAAGGCATCGTCATCGCCATATCCCGGGCGGTAATACTCCATCTCGTACTCGTTATCGCCCGTACAGTCGTAGATGTCGAAGTCGTGCGATGCCCCCGTATCGCCGTAGTTGAAGGTGAAACTATCGGGTGCCCCGGCAAGAAGCTCCAAATGCCCGCTCTCGGGAGCCGTGCCGTCGTAACACTCCACGTCGATATGCAGGTAGCGCGTACCGTCCAAAAAGCAGTAGCCGCCATAGGCGTAGTCGTCGAAGTCATCCCACACGCGCACCGTATAAGCCGACATGCGGATGTCGATATCCTTATCACCCAGCACCGAAATCTGGAGCCGATAATGGCGGTTGGCGCCCACGTCGAAGTTCGAGGTGTTGTTCTCACCCAGATAGACCGAGTATGTCAGCACCCGGTCGCCCCGCAGGGCGCGCAGGCGCAGGTAGGAGGCGTGAGCCGGGGCATTCGCGGCGTTTTTCTGCCGCTGGTCCGCAATAGCGGAGTTCTCGCCCTGGAGGTTGGGCAGCAGGTAATATTCCACCTCGGCGGCTCTTCCGCCGAGGGGCAGGACCTCGCCGTCGATATAATCCTCGGCAGCATCCGACGGGGGTGCAGAGCCCTCGAACAGAGATGCCGCACGCGGCACGCAGACCAGCTGTGCCGAGAGCAGCTCCATATCCTCGGGCTGCACGGCGATGGCGCAGGAGACCTTCGCTACGGCGCGTGTAACTTCGATAGGCGGCAGTGCGACGACGCCTTGAGCGGAGGCCGTGATCGTCACATCGCCCTCATAAGTCATGGGCAAGACTTCGTATCGCTCCGTACCTGCAAGCGAAACAGTGTCCGGAGCCGCACCGACATCGCGCCCCAGGTTGGCGGCAAGACGCAATCGGTAACGACCGGGGAAACAGTCGAAGCGCAGCCGTGAGGAGGTCAGAAAACGGTGCAGCACGACAGCGCCCTCTTCGTCGTAAAGGCAGAGGTTCACGTCGCGAATCGATGTATCGTCCGAGGTGCGCATAGCATTCGCCAGAGGTGCGGGGCGAATATCCATTTCGACCGCGATTTTCGACGGTCGGCAGCATTCCGGTTCATCGTCATAGATGCAGCTGCCCAGTGCGAGCAGAGACAGCAGCAGCCAAATACGAGTTTTCATAATTTCAAGAAAAAAGGGCCCCGCCCGGCAATCGGAGCGAGGCCCGAAACAACGTTCGGATTAGGCGCCCAGTGTAACGGTTTGGGTTTGCGGCGTCTCCCAGTCGGCAACCGAAATCGACACGGTGCACTCCTGACCCACGAGACCCGTGATCGTGGCTGCGATGCGGTAGTAGCCGTTGCGGATGATCTCGCCGGCCGCCTTGCCCGCAAGCTCGATCGCGTAGGTCACCTCCGAACGGTCGTCCGCGGTCGCGGCATTGCCGTCCATGTCGTAGGTAGCGTTGATCTCCAGCAGCACGCGGTTCCCGGCCGTAAGGGCTCCGTTTTCATAGATGTAAAAGAGGTTGTTGAAGGCCGACGATGCTACGGCGGGCGTCTGCGTGTGGGTATAGGTCATAGCCCCGGGCGAAGGGGTGCTGCCGGCCACGACGAGCGACTGCGCAGCGGCTTTCGACAGCTTCACGGAGTTGATCGTGAGCGACCCGCCGTACTTCCGGGCGAAGGAGGCATCGACAGTCGTTTGCAAGGCTACCTTGGCGACGGTGCGTTTCAAGGCGATACCCACGTTGGTCGTGGAGTTCACGGCGCCGATCGTCTGCGTCTTCATGCCCGACATCACGAAACCGCCCGGGCGCAGGGCCTTGGCCGACACCTCGGCGAAGGTGCCGTTATACGAAGCGGCCGCGTTTTCGACCATCGCCGTAAGGGCCGCCTGGGTCTTGGCCGACGAGGCGTCGAAGTTCGCCACGGCATAGAACGAGCACGACGTGCCGGCCGCCGACTTCGGGAGCGAGAAGGTCGCCGAACGAGCCGTGAGCTCCGCAGCCGTGAAGTCGCGGCGGACGATAAGACCCCCGGAGCTATCGAAGGCGAAGACCGCGAGCGACGACAAGGATTTCTCCCACGCCTCGGCCTCGGCCGTCTCATCGAAGAAGGCCCGCGTCGAAGCATCGTCGGCCAAGGTGATCGTCACCCGGGCATCGTCCGTATCTACGGGCGTCGGTGCGATGGTGTCGTCGGTTTTGTCGCACGAGGCGAACAGGGCTGCGGTCAGGGCCGCAGCGGCATAAAGAAGGTGTTTCATAACTTGGAATGATTAAAAGGTGAAAAAATTATATACGCTTTTTGCGCTTGACGTATTTCGGACGCCGCGAATACGGCATCGGAGACGCTGCCTGACTTGTCGGGCTGCGGTACCCCGGAACTCCGTTTTCGTCGATCCAGTTGCGGATGCCCAGGCGCAGCTTCTCCTTGAGGCGGCGGAACTCGGGACGCTCGGCGAAGTCGTCGCCGAGGTTATAAGTCCTAAAGATCGAACGACAGCGTCGCAGCAATGCCAGGGTGACGTTATGGCGCCGGCACTCTTCAATGGCGGGATAATCCGTCTCCAGAATCAGCCGCACGGTATCGTAAGGCGAGAAGAGCAAACCTCCGAACAGGATTTTATCGGCCCGCCGCAGGGCCTGTTCGGGCCCTTGTCCGCACCCCAGACTCGCCAGATACTTCTCGGCAGCCAGGCGGCTGCGACGTGCTAAGGCGAGCGAGCGCAGGTTCTTTTGTGGGTGACGCTCCCGCAGAAAGGCTTCGAGGCGCTCCTGAAACCACTTTTCATCGGGTCTATCCATAACCGCGACCTAACGTTTACGGCCGCGCGAGGGCTTTTCCGCAGCCTCGGATGCCGGAGCCTGCGCCTTGGCCGCGTCCTGCTGCTGGCTGCGGTTCTGCTGCTCCTGACGCCGCAGATTCGAGAAGTCATAAACGACGCTGTTCGACTTGGGGTCCATACGCAGAAGGCAGCTCAGCACCTTGCCGTTTTTACCCTTGATGGGGTGTTCCTGCTCTTTGGAGCAGTCCAGACCCTCGGGCGAAAGGAGCGCCGCACGCTGCCGGTCGTCCAGCTGTTGATCGAGCGACGGCGAGATATAAGGCCGGCTGAAGACGTAATCGGTCATTTTATACTCCCGGGACATGACGTCGAAACTCATTTTCCCGGAGAAGGTGTTGTCGTTGTTGAACATCGTACACCCTTCGAGTTGTACGCGGCCGCCCGTAGCCAATACATCCTGCTGGGCCTCGTTCAGACGTACGCCGTTGAAATAAAGGGGTTGCTTGACCTCCGATTTGGGAACTATAGCCAAGCGATTGGTCGTGGGATTCAGCGTGGCGAAGCACCACTGCTTCTCCCCGGTGATCGGATGGGGAAGTTGATAAAGCCGGTCGGGAGTCTTCCCGGCAGCCATCTGTTCCTTGTCGCTGGAGGAGAAGATCATTCGATACTCCTCCCGGTTGAACTCCGGATGCGCCAGCGCACTCTGAAGCCCGACCTGCACATCGCCGTTCAAATCCCGATAAGGGTGCAGTGCGAACTGCCCCGTAACGACCAGATCGCCGATCTTCAGCTGCACGTCGTGCAGCTCCTTGGTCGGAAGTCCCAGCTTCATCGCCTCCAGCTCCTGAGGCGTGACGATGATGCCCAGCTCCTTGAGCTCCTTCAACTTCAGGTCGGCGGTGTCGAAACGCACCTTTTCCAGTTGGTGCGACGTGACCGTATGCGCACGCAGCGCCTTGAGACCCTGCTCGTCCTTGGGGTTGTCCTGAAGACGCAGCAGGGCTTGCGCCACGTCGCTGGCCTTATCGGCCGCGACCTTCAGAAAACGCAGCGGACGCGCATTTTCCTGGGACTTGAAGCCCGCGATGAAGGCGGCGACGAAGCTGCTGTTGCGAAGCTCGTAAAAAGCCGGCTTATGCGCCGTCAGCGGCTGCGTCGTCGTGACTTTGTACTGATTACCATCTTGCCTGAGGTCGGAGACGGCCTCCACGGCGCCGTTCTGCTCGTTATAAAGCAGAAGCGTTTCCTTGTAGCGGGGATCGGACTGCTCGGGAGCCTGCAAAGGCTGCGGTTGTTGATTCTCTGCGGACATGACATGAATAATTTTAAGTGAGACAATGTTCCATGCCGCGAAGATAGAGCCCTGCACACCAGTTGATTCCGCCCGTCCGCCCAAGACCGCATAGGGCCGGTCGAAGCTCCCCGAACAATAAAAAATCCGACCTTTCTCCTGGGGTGCTCTGCAAAACTCCTCGATTACAATTCAAGTATAACCAATCTACAATCGATATATTTTTGTAGGTTCATAGTCTGCGTAAGATCGGCAACCGTCATAAAGCAGGAGGTCGGACTTGTGCGCTAAAAAATGTTGCTGAATAAACTTTTTATTCCTAATTTTAAAATCCCAATATGAAACATACCTTCACATGCAAGAATTTTTATTGAAAAACGCCTGTACAATTATAAGTATAATCACTGCTTGCATTATCTTCGGACCTTGTCTGTGGTTTCTTGTTGGCCAAACCAGCCCTTCGACCGATTTGATTGCCGCGATTGTCGCTGTCCTAATCGGAATAATCAGCATCTCGCTTCCTATCATTATAGGTAATACGGCTCAACGTTTGGCGGTATACAACAATAAGTATATAGCATCGATTTTTCGGGAAGAACCGGCCTACAAACGAATGTTGCATATGATTCCTATTCTCATCGGAATCATTATCGCATTTTTCTTTTTTTCATATTCGGAGAATAGCCCCGGAGCAATGATTATCTCAAGGATCATTGCAATTGCCGCTGTGGTGCTTTGCGTTTATGCGCTCGTTGTTTTCAGAAATTTTTGGAGCGTTTTTTCGGAATATACGATAAATACGGACAGCGTTGTTCTGGAAAAAATAACCGCTAAAGTGCAAAATCTGTTGCACTGCAAGATATCCAATGCCGAGTATCTCGACTACATGGATATGTATTATCAGATACTATGCACCAAACTCAAAGCCGAGTCGTTCGTTAATCTGATCGATATTCTAAAGAAGCAATCGGACTTGATTTTGGGCGTATTTAATAATTTGTCAGGCTACGAAAACAATCCGGAACTGAAAAACAATCTGGAAGCATTGTTCCAGAAATACCATCAATCGGCTTATCTTTGTTGGCAAAAATCCTTTCGGGAAAATGAGGATGCGGCAAAAAATGCCTTGGCGGAGTATTATCGAGTGCTGAACGAAGTCCTGCCCCATGTTAAATCTCACGCTACAATTATTTACCGGCCTCTTATTTATCTCTATCAACGCATAACCAGAAATTTGACCGTCCGAGATGTTCGAAGTATTCCTTATTGCAAAGTCGTACCTTGGCGGTGGTACATGAATATGCTCTCGAGCGGCGTTTTTTCTATAGAAATATTGGACCTGCTCGATGAACAGCTTTTAGAGGTTATGGCTGTCGTTATTCAGAATGGCAACAGGCCTGTTTTCAACTCATTCATTGCTCATACCATAGATGGAATTTGGTATCTGGAAAGTCCTATATCTCACATTCCTGATCGAAATTTAAAAGCCCAAAAATACAAAATCAAGAATACCTTATCTCTCATTTTTTCTTGGTCTGAATTAAAGAATCTTGAAGAGAGAATCACAGAAAAAACGCGGAATGAATCGTTAAAACAGGATCTCCAAAAATATATCCAATATCACTATAAATACAATCACATCCGTTTAGTAGTTATTATCTTGGGGGCTTATTGCCTTTTCAAAAAACGTTATGACTATATCAAATATATCTTACATTACAATCAGCCCGAAAAAGGACAAGCGAGTTTCCTTAATCCGGACATCATCCCCCACGACCTCAATATATTGCTGAAACTCTATGCCGAATCTTATGCGTTGGAGAGCCTATTTCATCATATATGGGAGGATCATAACGACGGTCAATATTGGTTCAAGAAATTCGTCTCACTTTTAGCATGTAAATCGAGCCATAAAGAACACTTTAACTATAATGGTCACGATAATAAGCAGCAATTGGAGCATTATAGATATTGCATCGAGGAGATGCAGCAGGAATTAAACAAATTCGAAACCGATACTGTGACTGCGTGCGGTCTCACGGAGGAGCAGCTGGGCGCTGCCAAAAATGAATTGCGCGTATTCGATGAAGAAATCCAAGATAGAATAACCCGTCTAATAGAAACACAGCAGTTATCTTCGGAAAAGATCGAAAGATTCAAAAATGCCGTCCTTCAACAAATACAAAGCAATTCTATTTGGACAAGTATTCTGAAGAAAAATACAGATACCGCATTACCGCTTGCGCGCGCGGTCGGTTATAAAATCTTGATCGAGAAATCGTTTTTAGCAGACGGCGATACGGGTATTTATATCGATTTCGAACGTTCTATCGCCCAGCCGATAGTTCGTCAGATCGACTTTTTCATCGAACAAAGCCTTCGGTTCCGCACTCCTGCCGAAGGCCCGATTATGAAGTCGAACCTTCGAGATAAGATTTTCGAACTGGATGATTCCTGGATTGTGTTGTTCATCAACTACCGCAATCTGATCGAATGGTTCGGAGATAAACCGGACTTCAAATGGGGCCGGAAAGAAGCTCATTTGGTCGGAACGACCGGAAAGGGAACTTCGATTTATTCCACGTTCGATTCCGCAGACCGAGGGCGCAGAGTATTTCTATTCCGGGAAGCTGACTTTTCGAAAATATTAGGTGTTAGCGAAATAAACGTCGAAATAACGAATCTCTACCAAAATGAAGACCTCATACAGGAAATCCTCCATGAAAATCCTCATTGGTTGGAAAAATACGATACGGACGAAGCCAAACGCCGTGCCCTTCAAAAACAAGTTCAGATAAACATGTCCGGAGTGATATTGTTCGGGACATCTCCCGATCCCGAAGTGTATGTCTTCGACAATCTCTGATCTTACTTTTTCTTTGGCAGCAGCTTCGCCAGCTCGGGGTCGGCTTCGAGTCGTGCGATCTCGCATTCGACGATTCGGGCGACCTGGGTTTTAATCCGATAGTAGTTCTCCCGGATGATCCGCTCCATGCAGTCGTCGCCCCGCTCGTCCACGAACGACGATATTTCGGGAATGGGGTGTTGCATGGCCGTTTGAGCTGCGACCGTCGTATTGTCCACGACGATCTGGGCATGGAAAATCTTCTGGTCGATGCGCTGGTCGAAATTGTCCGCCACGGCACCTACGAATGTTCCTTGCGTGAGGTTTGCGATCTTCGAGGGCGGAATCAGTGCGTCGAGCTGCGTATTGGTCGATGTCGTGACGCTCTCCGACGATACCGAACGGGATTCGCGCACCTGCACGATCTTTCCGAAACGCTCGGAGAGCGTTTTGGCCGTGTCGCCCACGACCTGTCCGGAGAAGATGTTGCCTACGGTATTCTGAATCACTTTCGACTCCTTGTCGCCGTAGTCGCGCTCCAGCTGCGAGAAGTCCTGAAAACCCAGACACACGGCGACTTTGTTGCTGCGGGCCGTAGCGATAAGATTATCCAGTCCGCGGAAATAAATCGTAGGCAGCTCGTCGATGATGACCGATGACTTCAGCTGTCCCTTTTTGTTGATGAGTTTTACGATCCGGGAGTTGTAGAGTCCCAAAGCCGCTGAGTAGATGTTCTGCCGGTCGGGGTTGTTGCCCACGCACAAAATCTTCGGTGCGGCCGGGTTGTTGATGTCGAGCGTGAAGTCGTTGCCGGTCATCACCCAGTAGAGCTGGGGTGAGATCATGCGCGAGAGCGGTATTTTGGCCGAGGCGATCTGCCCTTGCAGCTGGTCTTGTGCTCCGCCCTGCCAGGCATCCATGAAAGGCGAGAGGTAATTTTCGAGTTCGGGATAGGAGGTCAGTATCGGAAAAATATCCTCGTAGCGGCGGTTCAACAACTCGATGGCGTGCGGAAAGGTGCAGTAACGCCCTCCATCGTAGATTTTCAGATACCAGATGATCGCCGCCAGCAGAATGATGGGCGAATCGACGAAGAAGTCGCCCTGCTTCTGAATCCATGTTTTGTTCAGGTTGAGCATGATCGTATAGGCCGATTCATAGGCGTCCGAAATATCGGTCATGAACTCCGGGGCGATCGGGTTGCAGCGGTGCGAGCGTCGCGGGTCGTCGAAGTTGATGACGTAGAACTGCGGCCGCACCTCGTATTTGTCGAGATTGCGCAGCAGGCAGTTGTAGGCGATGACCGATAGGTCGTCGAACTTGTAGTCGTAGATATACATCGAGAAGCCCTTCTCGATCTGCTGCCGAATGTAGTTGTTCACCACGGCATAGCTCTTTCCCGATCCGGGCGTGCCCAATACGATCGTTGCACGGAACGGATTGACCACATTGATCCAGCCCCGGCGCCACTTGCCGTGATAATAATAGCGCGTAGGCAGATTTATGGAATACTCGTTGTCGAGTCGTCGCTCCTCCTGTCGGAACGATTCGTTATCTTCGTTGAAGGGGTCTTTCCCGAACTGCGAGGCGACCAGGCGCCCGACCCATACGCCCCCGGCTAATAGACATAAATATCCCGCCGCAAGGGTCGCAATATAGGCTCCGAAAAGCCGATCGTCGCAGGGCTGCGCGGGCAGCATGTCGCCCAGAAAAAACAGCGGCACGCCCAGAGCAAAAGCTCCGGCGACGCGCCGCGGTGATACGGCGCCGTCCCGGATGCTTTTGGTTCCATAGCAACCTATGGCAAGAAACAGCAGGCTGCATGATTTAGTGATGAGCGGCCAAGTGAAAAGGCCCGTGGTGTTCTGGAGGTTGCATAGTATACGGTCGGCAACCGCATGTGTGAGTTTGTGTGCTGCGAGCCATGCGTGGCAGAACCAGTAGACGTGCAAGAGCAGAAAAACAATGCTCAATGCGCGGGCGAATTGTACGATTTTTTCGAGCGCCCTCAAATCATCTTCTTGTTGCATAGACGGATTTTAGCCGCAAGATACGTTACAATCGTCGCAGTGCGTCGATCCGGCCTTTCCCGACCGTCGCAGGCCGCCCGCAGGGTTACTTGCGGCTCAATTCGATAAGCGTATTCTTGAGCAGATCGATGAAACGTGTCAGCCGGATTTTGCGGTTCAGCACGGCCCAGCGCGCATTATCCGGGTTCTTGATCTTCACGCCGCACAAGTTCTCGAACTCATGGGTGAGTTTCGACAGCGGCACCGGGGAGGTGTCGTGCATCCGGAAGAATCCGATGGCGTGGAGCGTAATGATGATCTCCATCAGATCGGTCGGCGTGTAATCTTTCGAGAGGTTGAAAGGCGGAGGCGTGCGCGGCTCTTTGCTCTCGTCCAAAGACGGATATTTAAGTTGGAGCAGGATCGTACGTTTCTCGAACCGGAGAATTTCGCACGCCGACCGGGCGTACTGGTAATTCGGCGAGGCATTGTCGGCGATTTTACTTTTCACGCGTTCGAGCGCCTCGTGGGTCCGGGTCAGAATGCGCAGCTTCTCGATCTGCGACCTGTGGCTTTTGCAGATGCGTTCTACACGCATGAGGAAATGGTTGTAGGCACAATCCAGTTGCGTCTGATCCTGAGCCTCCGAAGTCCGAATCAATGTCATGAACTCGCAACTTTCGAGAATCTTCATTTTGTTCATAGGCCTGAGTATATAGGTGGATAGAAGAAACCCATGGGGTTTTATGAGGTAGGTGTAATCATATTTAAAATTAGAGTCTTTAAGGCAAGATTGCAACTACCGGGAGGTAAGCCTCCGTTTTTTCTTACGGCGCGGTGCCGGCTGTTGTTCCTCGAATCCGTGAGCATCGGACAGTTGCAACAGTGCCCCGAGCGGATTCGCTGCCTCTGTTGCAGGATGCCGCTGCGCTGCGGGTCGTGCCGCCTGCTGCTCCCGGGCAGGCGCTGCGTACAACTCGTGGAATACGTTCGCCGAAAACTCCTTCCCCAACATGGAGCCGTTTGCGACGATGCCCTGTGCATGGTCTACGAACGTCACGCCGTAGATGCGTCCCGTCGGGTTGATGCGGAATACCGCCTCGACGCCCTTTTCCCGCAGATGGCGGCAGAACGACTCTTGCGACCGGGAGGTCAGCACCGTGCGGCGCACCTTGCTCCGCAGGTCGTCCAACGCTCCCGGTTCGTGCAGTGACGCCTTCGACCGGACGTAATACCGCTGCAATGCCTCATAGCCGACATCTTTTCCCATGCGGCTCGACTTGACGGGCTTTCCTCGGCCGTATCCGTCTTCGCCCATCGCTCCGTAAACGATGCCCGCATAGTCGCGTCCGTCGATCGTTCCGGTCATCTCCATGATTTGAATATTATACAATTCCAACAGTGTGCGCAGTTCTCCGAACGAGGCGCAGCGGTATCGTTTCAGACATGCCCGCACCGAAGATTGAAGCTGTTGCTTGATGTCGCCGGCCTTATAGTCCATCTTCCGCAGTTCGGACGTCGTGTCCTGCTCCTGTCCCGCTACGGCGGGATGCAAACCGTATTTACGTTCCAGATCGCGCAAGATGTCCATCGAACGTCGTGCCTCGAAGTCGTGCGGCAGCTTGCGTCCTTCGGCGTCGATGCGCAGCGATACGATATGCAGATGTTCACGGTCGATGTCGCGATGCTTGAAGACGATGTAGGGCTGCCGGCCGTATCCCATGCGCTCCATATACTCCGCGGCAATCCCCCGCAGCTGTTCGTCGGAAAGCCGGTCTTCGGGCGCGGGGTTGAGCGAGGTGTGGAATACGGTGTTCGTCGTGCGCCGGTTGGCTTCGAGATAAGGCATGAAGCTCTCCATGCAGGCCTCCATATCGAGGCGCCCATCATCCGTAAGCGGCGGCAGCATGTGCTGCGTCAGGAGCACGTCGGCCTCGCCCCGGTCTACCTTCTCCTTGTTGTAGCGGAGCGCACCGCCGACCGTCGCACCCGATCTGATGTTCGCTACCATTGCTTCGCCAGGCGTTTTGCGAGGTCGAGAATTTCCACGCTCAAGGCTTTCAATTCCTGCGTCCGATGCTCCAAGGCGGCAATCTGTCGGGGTATGGATGCCGACGAGAAGTGCGCATTGATTGCCCGAACAACCTGATTGTAGTTGTTGCCGATGCGCTGGAACTGGTAGTAAAAGTCGTTCAGCCGGGCGACGAACTCCATCCTTGCCGGGTCGCGTTTCACTACGGTGAACGGTTCGCCGAAAATGCGACGTACGATAAATCGGCTACGGTTGTCCGCGCATCCGGCCTCGGTAAGCATCTGCTCGAAACGAAGGTGTTGCTCTTCGTTCAGGCGGAAGGAGTACTTATGGCTCGGGGAAAAGTTCTTCGGGGGCATTTTCATAGGTGTCGGTCGTTGCGGGATCATTGCAGGGTAAAAACAGGCCGCGACTCGGGAGCGGCCCGGCCTCGCAGAGCGAGCACCTTTGTCAGACAAACGGCGGTTTGTCGGACAAAGGTACAGCTCGCTCCTGTCGGGCGACAGGAAAGGTCCGCATACGGATTCGGTTCCCGAGACGTTCGGGCAGGTTCCGCCGAGGCCGTATTTATCGGAGCTTTCGGTTTGCAATATTACGACCTCTTCCGCAGACGTAAAAATGCCGTGGCCGGCCCTATACGGCCTGCATAGGACAGGTGTAACATTCTGCGAAAAAGGCATATTACCTTGCGGCGTCATCCTTCGATCAAGCACGCACTGCCGCACCGAGACACACCTTCGTGCAAGTCCGCCGCCACGCATTCGGGCACCTCGGCACGAAGGCTCCCAGGCCGGAACCCGGGCGTACACCCGGCGGCGCATTCGCGAATGCGTGCATTCGTGAAACCGCGTGTCGAAGCCTGCAAACGAATCGTAATTAGGACACACATGATAACCACCCAACATGAATCGACGATGGAACACACACCTGCCAACGTGGCCGTCTGCAACCAGAAAGGCGGCATCGGAAAATCGACCTTCACGACCTTGCTCGCAAGTCATCTGCACTACACGCTCCGCCACGACGTGCTGGTCGTGGACTGCGACTACCCGCAGTGGAGCATCCACGCCCAGCGCGAGCGGGAACTCGCTGCCGTGGAGCATAACGACGTCTACAAGCTGCTGATGGTGCGGCAGTTCAAGCAGACGGGGCGGAAACTCTGGCCCATCGTGCGCTGCCAACCATCGGAGGCCATAGCTCACGGCGAGCGTTTCCGAGCCGAAAGAGATTATAACCCCCGCATCATCCTCTACGACCTGCCGGGGACAGTCAATGCAGACGGGATTCTGAACCTGCTTGCGCAAATGGATCATCTCTTCGTGCCGATGAAAGCCGACAAGGTAGTCATGGAGAGCACGCTCGCCTTCGCCAAGACCGTGCATCGCATCCTCGTACGGAATCCGGCGGTACGGCTGCGAGGCGTTCATCTGTTCTGGACGATGATCGACCGGCGGGAGCGCACGCCCCTTTACGAACAGTACGAGAGAGTCATTCGGACCCTCGAGCTGCCGATTCTTGCGACGCATGTGCCGTATCGAATGAAGTTCAACAAGGAGCTGTTGGCCGACACTGCGGGCATCGGTCGCTCGACCCTCCTGGCTCCCGAACGGTCGTTCGTGCGGGATGCGCAGATCGAGGCCCTGGCCGCTGAGATGCTCTCGATCCTTAACATGCCCGACAATGGCTAAGCAACCGCATCCGCATATCGACGAGGAGCTGGTGCGGCAGATGATTAGCGGCCAGACGCCGCTCTCGCCCCGGGCTGTGGAGACCGCCTCCACGCCGCCCGTAGAGCCCGGAATCGCGGTCCCCGACCCTGAGGAGATTGCACCTCTTGAGGTGCGCCGGCGACGTGCCGCCTTGCCCGACTTCGAGAAGACCTTTATGTCTCTGAAGGATATTCGCTACCGCTCGGCGATCTATGTCAGTGCCCAGACCAAGCGTAAGGTTCTCGAAGTGGTGAAGAAGATCGGCGGCGAGCGCATGACCGTAACCTCCTACGTGGAAAATATCCTCTGTCATCATCTCGAACGCTACAAGGACGAGATCAACCGCATACACAAAGAGTTGAACACCAAAAATATTCTGTAACGATGAACCTCTTACCTGAAATTCCCGCGACGGCCTTGCCGTGGCTTCTGCTCACGGGGGCATTATTTACCGTTTTACTGTTCGCAATGTACATAGCCCGAAGACGGACGATACGGCAACGGCGACCGGACCGCACCGTCGAAGATGCCGGGCAAATGCCGAGCCCTCTTCTGACGCCGGAAACTCTCTTTCTGGAATCCGATATCCCGGAGGGCGCATTACGTCCCCGTGCTGCGGCGGTCCGAAACGTGCCCTCGGAGGAAAAGTCCCCATGCCGCACGTGCCGCTGCCGCCCCGATTTCCGTACGACATTCCTGCACAACAATTATCCCCGTCCTCGCGCAGCCATTTATGTTTCGGTCCAGACCAAGCAGACGATAGGACGCATCGTCCAGCGTCTGGATGCGGGAAAGATCTCGCAGACGGCCTATGTAGACAACATCTTGCGTCAGCACCTCGAATGCTATCAAGATGAGATAAACCGGCTCCATCGCGAGCAGAATCCGCAAAATATCGTTTAGCCCATGATATCCGTACCATTCATCTTCCTGTTGCTGATCGGCGTGCTGTTCTGCCTGCTGCTGCTCGTCCTGCATCTTTGGGGCGTGGTCTCGCGCCGTTACATCCGCCGTTACGGCGACAGATTTCCCTGGCCATGATCCGCTGCCTGCTGCCCGGAGCTATCGTTTCCTGCATGTTCTACCTCCTGCTTCAGATCGATATGCGAAAGTGTTTCCGAACACACCGACAACGGTTGTTCCCCTCCTCCGCACCCCAGCTCCGGAGGCAGTCGTCACCGCCTTCGGATTTCGTACCTCCGATAGCGTGCAAGCGTTATGCGACCGGCCCTATGCGGACTCGAACGGCCGAAATGCGGAATACGGAACAATCGGACTATCAAGCCTCTATATTTGCATCGCAAGCCCGCACCGACGCTTCCATGCAGGAGTGGGATACCCTGGTCGTAAGCCCTGCGATCGACGCGGACGGAGAGTTGGCGGATGCCGAGGAGTTCGATGTAGCAACTCCATCTGCGCAGATGCTCGGGCACCGAGCCGATGCCGCCTTCCGCGACGAGGAGATACATGCGATGCTCGAGGAATTGGATGCCGGCGAGGGATTTTGCACGGGCGACATCACGGACCAAGAACGGCAGGCTATCGACAACTTCGATATCCGAGCCTATGCGTAACCTCAAACTTCAAAAGCCATGAAATGGGATAACGATTACGGCTGATGCTGCGGCCCGCACCACGGGCCCAAGCGCACCTCACGACGGCCGTAGACTACTTTCGGGTAGGCTGCGGCTTTTTTTAACTTTCACTCAACCGTTTATCCGATGAAAAAACACGTATTATTCTTGCTTCCGACCTTGGGAGCCGCTCTGACGACCTATGCCCAGGGCAACGGTATGGCCGGTATTTCGGACGCCACGAACATGGTTACATCTTATTTCGAGCCGCTGACCAGGCTGATCTTCGCCGTTGCCGCCGTACTGGGACTCGTGGGCGGAGTTCGCGTCTACTCGAAATTCAGCAACGGAGACCCGGATGCTTCGAAGGGTGCGACGGCACTGTTTCTGGCCTGCGTCTTCCTGGTTGTCGTCGGCACTGTCTTACGCTCGTTCTTCCTCTAAACGATGGCCGAATACCCGATCAACAAAGGCGTGGGCCGTCAGGTCGAGATTCAAGGGCTCACAGCGCAGTATCTCCTGCTCTTCGCAGGAGGTCTGGGTGGCGCTTTTCTGCTGTTCGTCGTCCTGTATATGGCCGGTGTGCCGCAATTCGCCTGCCTGCTCGTAGCTTTGGGCGCCGCAACGCTCGTCGTGTGGAGCACTTTCACCCTGAGCCGCCGATACGGTCCCCACGGGCTGATGAAACGTCTGTCCGCACGCCGGCATCCGCGGCGTATCATCCATCGCCGCGCCGTGCAGCGTCTGCTGAAAACCGCCAAACCGTAACCTTATGCGTGGAACCCTCAAAACTGCGACCTTGGAATCGAAATTCCCGATCCTGAAGGTCGAAAACGACTGCCTCGTCTCGAAGTTCGCAGACATAACGGCAGCCTATCGCGTGTCGCTCCCCGAGCTCTTCACCCTCACGGGCGAGGAGTACGAAGCGCTTCATGCCTCCTGGGTCAAGGCCCTGCGCGTGCTTCCCGATCATACTATCGTGCATAAGCAGGACTGGTTCGTCGAAGAACGTTATACGCCGATGCTCGAAGCCACCCAGACGAGTTTCCTCTCCCGCGCAAACGAACGGCACTTCAACGAACGTCCCTATCTGCGGCATACGTGCTACCTGTTCATCACGCAGGCTACGCCTGAGCGGCTGCGGCAGACGAGCGCCTCGTCGGTGTTGTGCCGCCGCTTCCTCGTCCCGTCGCAGGCCTGCGACGAAGAGATGCTCATACAGTTCCTCGATGCCGTAGGGCAGCTGGAACGCATCCTGAACGACTCGGGACTGGTGACCGTCGAACGACTTCGGGAGGACGAAATCGTCGGTACGGCGCAAAAAACCGGACTTCTGGCACGCTATTTCGCACTCTCGGACGAGCAGCAGCCGATCGTCAACGAAGATATACGCCTCGACCCCGACGGTGTACGCCTCGGCGACAAACGCCTGGCGATATATACGCTCTCCGACCTGGATGCGCTGCCCCAAAGCGTAACGACGGATTTCCGTTACGAACGTCTCTCGACCGACCGCAGCGACTGCCGCCTCTCGTTCGCGGCACCCGTCGGGCTGCTGCTGCCGTGCAACCATATCTACAATCAGCTGATCTTTCTCGACAGCCACGAGCGAACGCTCAAAGAACTGGAGGCTACGGCCCGCAGCATGAACTCCCTGGCCCGCTATTCGCGTGCGAATGCCATCAATAAGGAGTGGATCGACCTCTACCTGAACGAGGCGCACTCCCAGGGCCTGCGCTCCGTGCGCTGCCACTGCAACATCGTCACGTGGGCCGAAGACGCTGCGGAGCTCAAGCGTCGCTGTAACGAGGTCGGGTCGCAACTGGCCCTTATGGGCTGCACGCCGCACCACAACACGGTGGACGTGCCGGTGCTCTTCTGGAGCTGCATACCCGGAGCCGCAGGCGACTTCCCCGCCGAGGAGACGTTCTATACCTTCCTCGAACATGCTGCGTGCCTCTTCAACGGCGAGACGGCATACCGCTCGTCCCTCTCGCCGTTCGGAATACGCATGGTGGATCGCCTGTCCGGGGTTCCTTTGCACCTCGATCTCTCGGACCTGCCGATGAAGAAGGGTATCACGACCAACCGCAACAAATTCATCCTCGGACCGAGCGGCAGCGGCAAGTCGTTCTTTACGAATCATATGGTGCGGCAATACTACGAACAGGGGGCACATATCCTGCTCGTCGATACGGGCAACTCGTACCAGGGGCTCTGCAACCTGATCCACCGCAAGACCCGAGGTCGCGACGGCGTATATTTCACCTATACGGAGGAGAGGCCCATCGCTTTCAATCCGTTCTACACCGACGACGGAGTTTACGACATCGAGAAGCGCGAGTCGATCAAGACCCTGATTCTGACCTTGTGGAAGCGCGATGACGAAGCCCCGAAACGCTCGGAGGAGGTCGCCCTGTCCAATGCCGTGAATCTCTACCTCTCGAAGCTCAAGGCCGACCCAGAGATCGTTCCGTCGTTCAATACCTTCTACGAATTCGTCGGAACGGATTACCGACGACGCCTCGAACAGAAGCGCGTGCGCGAAAAGGATTTCGACCTCGAAAACTTCCTGAACGTGCTGGAGCCCTACTATCGGGGCGGAGAGTACGACTACCTGCTCAACTCCGACCGGCAGCTGGACCTGTTGGACAAGCGTTTCATCGTCTTCGAACTCGATAATATCGCGTCGAACCGCACGCTGCTCCCCGTAGTGACGATCATTATCATGGAGACCTTCATCTCGAAGATGCGGCGGTTGAAAGGTATCCGCAAGATGATCCTTATCGAGGAGTGCTGGAAAGCCCTCACCTCGGCAAACATGTCGGACTACATCCGCTATCTCTACAAGACCGTCCGTAAATATTTCGGCGAGGCCGTCGTGGTGACGCAGGAGGTCGAGGATATCATCTCGTCGCCCATCGTCAAGGAGTCGATCATCAACAATGCCGACTGCAAAATACTTCTGGACCAACGTAAATACATGACCAAGTTCGACGGTATACAGAAGCTGCTGGGCCTGACCGAGAAAGAGAAGGCACAGATACTCTCCATCAACCTCTCGAACGACCCTTCGCGCCGCTATAAGGAGGTGTGGATCGGACTCGGAGGCGTGCAGTCGGCGGTTTACGCGACCGAAGTAAGTGTTGAAGAGTATTTGATCTACACCACGGAAGAGACCGAGAAAATGCAGGTCATGGCCCTGGCCGAGAAACTGGGCGGCGACATCGAGGCCGCCATCCGGCAGCTGGCGCGCGAACGCGACATGAAAAACGAACAACGATGAAGAGGCTGCTGAAAATACTGCTGCCGACGCTTGCCGTCATCGTCGTACCCTTGGTGGTGTGGAGGCTTTGCGACAATCCCGAACGGCGCAAGATCGAACCCCTCGTCGGCGAGTGGCGCTCCACGCGGTACGAAGGTCTGCGTCTTACGATCCGCAAGAGCAACGACGGGTATCGAATTACCGTCCGCCGCCCGGGCGATGCCCGTTCCGGCAGAACCTATCGCCTGCATTACAAGTTCTGCATCCACTATACGGACGATGCGGGACAGCGCACGGACCTCTTCTACACCTCCGCGGCGGATGCCTTGCTGCTCATGCCCGGCGGAAAAACTTTTACACGAATCACCCAAAACTCGAATCATGAACGATAACAAAAACATCCCCGGCGGTGTCGTAGCGGCTCTGCATCGGGAAATCAAGACCCGTACGGAGATCGTGCGCACGATTGCCGACCTGGAGCAGCAGCTCGACGCCGACCGCATCTGCGGATCGTGGCTCTCGACGGAGAATCAACTTTCGGCCGTCATACGGCGTCTCGGACCCAGAACATGGCGAGCCGTCATCTTCGACCACTCGCTATGCTACAAACGCCTCGTACAGGACGGCATCATCTCGCTGCGCCGCCACCGCCTATATCTCGGCCCGGACGACGGCAACCGCGTCGTCTACGACGCCGCAAGCGACATGCTCACGATAGGTTGCTACGGGCGATTCGTATCTGAAGACGCCATCGCGAGGTCGGAGGCCGACGACATTTCCGCCGCAGAGTTTTCAATCGATGAGGCGCTATAATGGCCTGGTGGGAATACTTGCGGGAGCGGTTGCGCCCGGCGACTGCGGCCGTGGATTTCAACCGATGGAAAGCGGTCATGACGCAGACCCGAAGGCTCCTTGCGAGCGGGGACCTGCGGGGCGTCATCGACCTGGTGCACCGGCACCGAAGGTCGAACACCTTTGTCATCGGAATCGCAGCTCAACTCGCCACCGGCATGTATCGCATCCTCGCGCAGCCCGAAGATGCCGCAAAAAAGGAGGTGGCAGCGTTGATGAAGGCTCTGCGCAATACCTCCGTAGTGAAGGTGAACGGCCGCGACCTTTCCCGCGTGCCGCCGAACGACAATCCCGTATACGGAGTTTTGGCCATGCACACGCTGCTGCTCGACGCTTTGCTGGAGCGCAATCCCGAGATACGGAGTCCCCAACCGTCGAAAGGCGAGATCGATGCGGCGATACGTCTGGTGGAACGACAGTTCCGGCCCGAGATCATGCGGGAGTTGTGCCGTCTGGCCGCAACCGGCCACAGCCCCTCCTTCTACATCGCACGCATGTATAACTGGGATGTCGATTGCGACCGGGTGGCCTACATGCGGACGCAGACATGCGGGGCACGTACCGCAGAGATGATACGTCAAATCGGAATCGGCATGGAGAAGGAGGCCGAAGCGATTCTGGAGCGTGATCCGACGATATGCCTCCCACAGAGTTATACCGAAAAGCTCGATGCCGAACACCAAACGCTGCTATGGCTCCGGCGTTTTCCCCAGCATCTCGGAAACCCGCATGTCGATCGACGGCTTTTGGAGAAATACGAAATCGATCCTCGATGGCCCCACGACATGCGACTCGCGCACCTCGAGGAGGCCCTCGACGATCTGAACCGCCGGCTGGAACGCCTTGCCGGGAAACAGGTCGCTGCCGAAAAACTGCCGGCAGTGATGCCTACAGCCGCTCCGCGCAGCGAGCTGCCGCCGATCCGTCGGCTCGAACATCCGGCATCCGGCGAAAGCGCCGGAGCGAGATGCAAAATGAAACGTTAATCTCAAATCTTCTGAAGATGCACCTGAAAATCGTTTTTCTATGCGGAGCATTGTGCCTCCTCGCACCAAATACTAAAGCCCAGTGGGTCGTCAGCGACCCTTCGAACCTCGCGCAGGGTATTGTCAACTCCACGCGGCAGGTCGTCGAAGCCGCCAAGAACGGACAAACCATGTTGCAGAGTTTCCAGCAGACGGTGAAAATATACGAACAGTCGAAGAAATACTACGACGCCCTGAAGTCCGTCAACAACCTCGTGCGCAACGCCCGCAAGGTGCAGCTGTGCATTTTGCTCGTAGGCGAAATATCCGACATCTACGTGGACGGATACAGGCGCATGGTCGCCGACGAGAATTTCTCGCCGCACGAGCTGGCGGCCATAGCGGCGGGCTATGCCCGCATCATCGAAGAGGCGGCAGCCCAGATCAGGGAGCTACAGGGTATCGTCAACCCCTCGGACCTCAGCCTCACGGACAAAGACCGAATAGATGTCGTAGAGCGCGTCTACGGCGTGTTGCACAGGCATCGCGATCTGGTACGCTACTATACGCGCAAGCAAATCTCCGTCGCCCTGCTCCGTGCTCGCGAGCGCAACGAACTCGGCAGTACGCTGACGCTCTATGGAGGTGAGGAACAACGATATTGGTAGCTCGCTATGATACATATGCTTTCCATCTCGGAGAATCTCCACAGCGTACTCCGAATTCTCTATGACGATATGATGGCCTTGTGTTACCCTATGACCCGTGTAGCGATGGCTATAGCAGGAATCGGGGCACTGCTTTACATCGCCTACCGCGTCTGGCAGTCCATCGCCCAGGCCGAGCCCATCGACCTCTTCCCGCTGCTGCGCCCCTTCGCCATCGGGCTCTGCATCCTCTTCTTCCCGACGTTCGTGCTCGGAAGTCTGAACGGTATCCTCTCGCCCCTGGTGCAGGCTACGCACTCGCTGATGGTCGGCCAAACTTTCGACATGAACACCTGGCAGCAGGAGTGTCGGCGGCTCGAACTCGAAGGCCGTCAGAGGCTCCCGGCCGAAAGTTTCTACGCCCAAGACGAAGAGATGGAGCGCCAACTCGCCGGATTGGGAATAGACGACACCTCGCAGCAGACGCTCGACCGCCTGGGCGCCGAGCGTGCATCGTGGTCGCTCAAGAGCTTAGTGCTCAAAGCTCTGGCCTGGATACTCGAACTACTCTTCGCTGCCGCAGGAGTGATTCTCGATGTTCTGCGCACCTTCTACCTGATCGTCCTGTCCCTGCTCGGACCCATAGCCTTCGCCATATCCGTATTCGACGGGTTTCAGAATACACTGGTGCAATGGATATCCAAATATATTTCCATCTATCTGTGGCTGCCCATCGCCGATCTCTTCTCGGCGATCGTAGCACGTCTCCAGACCCTCTCCTTGCGGCACGACGCCGAGCTGATGGCGCAGGACTACAACTGGTATTTCGACGCTTCGAACAGCCTGAATCTGATCTTCATGCTCGTGGCCGTCTGCGGATACTTCTGCATCCCCTCCATCGCTTCGTGGGTCGTGCAGGCAAACGGATTCTCCTCCTACAACAGAACCATATCCCAAGCTACGTCGCTCGTGAGCGGAGCCGCAGGGTGGATATCGGGAAAGGCTTGGGCCGGAGCCAAAAATGCCGGAGAGAGCGCATGGACCGGAGCGCAATCCGCAGGGCAGCATGTCGTACACGCAGCACGTCTCATTCTCAAAAAATAACTTGTCATGGAGTTCAAATGTCTAACGAACATCGAAACGTCGTTTCGTCACCTGCGGCTCTACAGCTTCGCCTTCGCCGGAATCTGTGCCGTGGTGACGGTCTCGGCAGTCGCCCTGTCGTACCGCTTCGCCGAGAAGCAGCGGCAGAAAATCTACGTGTTGGACAACGGACGTTCGCTCATGGTCGCGCTCTCGCAGGACCTCGCGCAGAACCGCCCCGTCGAAGCCCGCGAGCACGTGAGGCGTTTCCACGAACTGTTCTTCACCCTCTCGCCCGACAAGGCGGCCATCGAGTCCAACATCGGCCGCGCCCTGCTCATGGCCGACCGCAGTGCCTTGTCCTACTACAAGGTCTTGCAGGAAAAAGGGTTCTTCAACCGCCTGATCGCCGGAAATATTTCGCAGATGGTCAAGGTCGACAGCATCCGATGCGACTTCAGCAAGTATCCCTACAACGTGACGACCTACGCCCGGCAGCGTATCATGCGCGAAAGCACCATAACGGAGCGGTCGCTCATAACGACCTGCCGCCTGGTCAACACCGTGCGCTCGGACAACAACCCGCAGGGATTCATGGTCGAGGAGCTCAACATCGTCGAGAACAAAGATATTCAAACCTATGACCGCTAAATCCAGGGAGTTATCCCAATACCTGCGTTGGGGACGCAGGCAGCTATGGCGCAAACAGCAAAGGCTCGCGCCCCGCACCCGAGAGCGAATGGTCATAGCAGCACTGCTGCTGCTCGGAGCAGCCTACGTATGGATGCTCCTGCGGGAGGCTCCTCCTATGTACCTCCCGAACCTCGAAATTCCGAACTTCAAATTCAAGTAACGACTATGACATCAGACAAAATGCAGACTCCGGAACGCGACCCGACCGTCGAGTTCGAACGCCGGCGCAAACGCAAGGTAGCGCTCGTGGGTGTACTCCTGACCATCTTGTGCGGGCTCTTCATCTGGCAGCTCTTCAGTCCCGCCAGCGAAACGAAGGAGGATGAGTCGGTAGGTATCAACGTAACGATGCCGGACGGACGTGCGCAGGCAACCGTCGAAGACAAACGTAAAGCGGCCGAGCAGGTGCGCACCGAAGAGCAGCAGAGCAGACGGAGGACAGACCTCACGGACAACAGCTTCTCGCTGCTCGACGACGGGCTGAAGCCTTCGCAGGCAGCAACGGATGAAAATCCCGCACTGCGGGCAGCCCAAGCAAACCGAGCCCTTCACTCGCAGGTGCAAGGATTCTACGCGCAGCCCGCACGCAACGCCGAAGTCGAGGCACTCCGCGAGCAGGTCGCAGCGTTGCAGACGCAACTGGAGACGGTACGCTGCCAAGACGACCCGCTGCGTATGGCGGAAGAGCAGTACAAGCTGGCGCAAAAGTATCTCGGGGGCGGAGCTTCGCAAGGCGAGTCGGCCGAAGTATCGTCGTCGAGGCCGGCGACGCGCAAAGCTCTTATGCGGCCCATACGCCAAAGCGAAGTCGAAGCATCGACGCTCGACCCGCGGGTGGACACATCCCGCGAACGAAATGCAGGATTTCTGACGGCGGCAGGACCTGCGGCGCTCTCCGAAGCCCCGACGGTGAAGGCCTGCGTAGCCCGAACGCAGGTCATAAGGGCCGAAGGCACGGTGTGCCTTCGGCTCCTGGAGCCCGTACGCATCGAAGATGTAATAATACCCCGCAATACGCTCCTCTACGGCACGGCGTCGATCGCAGGAATACGATTGCAGGTCGTAATATCCTCCGTGGCCTATGCCGGGCGCATATTCGACATTCAGGCCGTAGCCTACGATGCGGACGGACAGCCGGGGATCGACGTGCCCGACTCCCGGGAGCGGACGGCACTCAAAGAGGCGCTGGCGTCCATCGGACAGACGGCCGGAACGAGCATCAACGTCACCCGCAACGCCGGGCAGCAAATCGTCGCCGACCTCTCGCAGGGCGCCATGCAGGCATCCTCCCGCTACCTCGCCGAGAAACTCCGCGAAGTGAGGATAACGCTCAAGGCCGAACATCGGGTATGGTTGATTTCCCAAGAAAACTAAAACAATGAAAAGAGCATTCATCTTATTCCTGCTCGCGGCATCGGCCGCGACAACGTGCCCGGCAGCCCGTCCCGACGATAAAACACCGCAGCAGATAGGCTCCATACGCATCGAAGCCGGATTCTCCAAGACCGTGCATATCCTCTTTCCTGCTGCCGTGACATACATCGACATCGGGTCGATGGATATCATCGCCGGGAAGGCTGCCGGAGCCGAAAATGTCGTCCGCGTGAAGGCCGCCGTGCGCGACTTCGACGCAGAGACCAACCTCACCGTCATCACCGAAGACGGCGGATTCTACTCATTCGACGTCCACTATGCCGAAAATCCGAGCGTGGCATCGCTCAATCTTGCATCTTTGGAGCCCGCGACATCCGCACAGAACGGTGTGGCGGGGGCCGAGCTTCCGGCAGCAGCAGCCGAAGGGCGCGTGCTGCTCCGGGAGGTCGGACGCGAGAAACCCGCGACCGTAAAGCGGGTTGCGAGCGATATATACCGACAGAACCGTACGGACGTAAAAGGCATACACACCAAGAAATACGGCATCGGAGCGGACGTGAAGGGCATCTATGTCCATAACGACGTGATCTACATACACACGCAGATCACCAACGAGACGAACATATCTTTCGAGGTGGAGACGCGCCGATTCGTCGTGGCGGATCGCAAGATCGCCAAGCGCACTGCACGCCAGCAGACAACGCTCGACATCCTGCGCGTATGCAACGACATGGCCATCGTCCGCGGACACCAACGCCAAAGAACCGTATTCGCACTGCCCAAGCTGACGATATCCGACGACAAAGTGCTACTGTTGGAGATCGTCGAGAAAGACGGCGCACGACATCAGGTCGTGGAAATCGCAGCCAAAGAACTGCTGGCGGCGAAGGTGCTGTAGCATACTTTTACTTGACATATAGGAACGCCCCTGCCGGATATTCTCCGACAGGGGCGTAGTCGTCGAATGCCGTCCGAACATAGCGCTTGGCGTGGAAAAAACGATTGCGTCGAGCAACCGGCTCAAGCAGTCCCCAAGGCCCCGAAAAAGAGCCGTTCGCAGTCGATTCTCAGACCAAATTCCCGTGTTAAGGCCTTGTTAAGATTTTTATTTTGCAACATCCATAAAATCAGCGAATTGAAAATTGCTTGTTAAGATCGTAAAAACCGCCTAAAGGCTTGATTTTAAATAGTGCGATTGCTAATTTTGTTAGCAGCTGAGCGTTTCGTATCATCCTAAACAATTCATTCGGACAGAAAGGAGGTAACCCGCGATCATGGAAAATTGAAATCCCGTAGCAAATGCAGCGGATTACTCGCAGATTGGTCCAAGGGCTCCGGATGTCAGGGATGCGCTTCGGGCAAATCGATAAGCGGTAGAAAGAGGATGCTTCGATATTTATGAAGGGCATTACCATCAAAACAAAACTATTAAATCTAAAAAAATGGAGCACTTTACCTTATTTCGTCGTGGCGGCAGATACATTTTCTTGTCGATGTTTTTTACTTGTCTTGGGCTGTTCTATAGCTATGGGCAGGTCCTCTCTGATACGAACTCTGCACCAGCAGCACCGTTGGTCCCGGACGCATGGCAATTCATCCGATTCGACGGAGGCCATACGCCGGATCTATATACCGGAACCAACAATGTAAGCATCCCTATTTATACCTACAAAGATCCGGATTTCGAACTGCCGATCTCTATTTCGTATGCGTCGAACGGCTTCCGCCCCAACGATCAACAAGGCATAGTAGGTTTAGGATGGTCCTTATCCGTCGGTGGCATGATTACACGGGAGATAATCGGTATACCGGATGACTACATGGATTTGCAAAATACGGTTACGGGCCTTCCTACGGAACGTTATGGATATTATTACTACCACCTATTGTCGCAACCGTCGAATATATTCACACGATTTACGGAAGAACGCAGGAAGAATTTCGAATTGGGAATAAACAATCGGGCCTTCAATCCTTACATGTATCAACGGGATAACAATGGGATAAAGCGAGGTTACGAGACGGCGCCCGATATTTTCTCATTCAAATTCGGAGACCATTCAGGCAAGTTCATTCTCGGACCGGAAAATAAGATATATGTTTTTAGCTCGAATCATCCGTCCGGAGAATATAAGATTGATTTCGAAATTACAAATGACGGAATCAACCGTATTATCATTACAACCGGTGATGGCTATAAATATTATTTCGGAGATACGAAAATCCAGCGCTACGGACGCTATCAAAGCGGAGCACCTACAATACCCGAATATTTGGTCGGAACATTGAGCGATTACAGCACTTCATGGCCTTTGACATCAATAATCGCCCCGAACTCGAACGAAGTATCTTTCGAATACGATCTTCTCGCCGATCCGGACTACTCCACAGCCCCTCCATTTTATCAAACTTTCTCGCCTACGGTATATGAATATGGGCCCCAAATGGAAACCGGTGAGTTGCAATATACTTGCAACTATCTTGTTAAAAGATATGTATACATTCAGAAAAGTGTCATACAATACCGATTGTCCAAGATAAAAATCGGTTTGAATGAAATCTCTTTTTCCTATCAAGATAAAGAGCGTCAATATTGTCAGAATGGGAACTCCTCGAAACGGATCGAAATATACGATACTCGGGGGCTCTTATCTCGAATAACGGTGAAAAATAAATATCAATCCGTCAAACAATTTGATTTCACTTATGTTTATAACACGAATGCAACCAGGCCTTATGACGATAATAGCGGTAATGCCATATCGTTTTTGAAATATATAACGATGCCCGATAAAGGGGTCTATAGATTCGATTATTACAATGAAATTTTGAATGCCCCGTACTACGGAACTACCCGCGTCGATTATGCAGGATATTACAACAGCGCGACACATACCAATGTACATACGGACTATGGGTTAAATAACATTCTTCAAGAAGTCAATCCGGAGGGTGCGCTTTATGGAATGTTGAAGCAAGTGACGTACCCGACAACTGGGTATACTGTTTTCACATACGAACCGCATGACTACTCCAAAATTATGGTCAGACACCGATCCGATATTTTGACTGCGCCCTATTTGATCGATACGGGAGGTAAAGATTATCTTGGCGCTGGTCTGCGGATCAAAACCATAACCGATTATGTAAAACGGGTCAACAAAGAAAATTCTGCCGATGTACTTGTGTATGCCAGTTCTTCTTTGTACGAGCCTGATTCAGTCATCCGCCGTGAATATGTCTATCAAGACCAAGGACGTAGTTCCGGCAACTGTCTCACATATGCGCGGCAATTATACGACAACCGAACGCAACTATCGATGTCCGCCAATAATATAAATGCTGTTGGTTCGTCCAATATTCCGGGGGCGGATGATCTGATGGCCAAAAGCATGAATATCCCCCTGTCGGTAGATCAAACAGGCATAGAATATCATACTGTTATCGAAAAATTGTGCGACGGTTCTTCGCGTAAATATCGTTTTTGCTCTTACGATGACCTCCCGGATATCATGCTTCGGACAGATACCTTGAGCCACACCGTCAATCGGCAGATGAAAAGCACCACCTTTATCGAGACCCCGAGCTTGGCTGTTCAAAGAGGAAAACTTCTGAATGTCGAGAGCTATGATCCCGAGAACAAACTCGTATTGAAACAAGAGAATATTTATTCCTGGGCCCCCTTGACAACGATTCCGTATTTGAAATCTTTGTCAACATTCTTTTACATTACCCATCACTACGTTGAAGATTATCTGCTCGAAGCGGTCAAAACGACAGAATATTTCGATGCGGATTCTCTTCAGACGATAAAACGGATTGCCTACAACGCATTAAACCAGCCGAAGACGATTCAGACATACAACAACTCACGTCTGAGCAACACGCTCTCGATCGAATATCTACATGAACGGCAAAACCTATCCGGGAATCTGTCGAGCAACGTTAGAAGTCAGAATCTGATGAGTTATGTCGCCGAGCAGCAAACTAAAAACTATTCGATGGATGGCGAACGGATCGGCGTGCAAAGCACTGTATCCGACTACATGCTGACTTCGGCACAACTTGTTTTGCCCATATCAACATCAATAGTAAATTACATCGAAAATGACACCGAAAGCCATGAAGTCAAATATGAAATTTCATTCGACAGATATAATTCCAAAGGTAGAATATTGCAAACAAGAGACCGTAATGACATTCCTACTTCTTACATTTGGGGAGATTATTACAACCACCTCCTTGCAAAGGTATCCAACGCTTTTTATGACGACGTGCCTGCCATATCTCCGTATGCAGATAGCTTGACCGACGCCCAGAAAGCACAACTTCGAGCCATACCGGGAGCTCTGGTGGAGACCTTCGATTACATTCCGCTCGTCGGCTTGAGCAAGTATGGCGATACCAACGGAGTGGAGACATCCTACGAATATTACCCGAGCGGGAAGCTCAAATACATCAAGGATGCAGCCGGAAATATCATCTCGGAATACGATTATTCATTGAAATAGCTTTGAATTATGAACAAAATAATTTTCGCTTCGATCATCGGCGTTTTCGCCGTATCCAATACTCAGGCTCAAAATGTCAAAACATTCAACGCCAATTGGAGCTCCGAAAAGATATATTTACAGCCGGATGCGTCTTCTTATACGGAGGATGTGACCTACTATAACGAGTTGGGAAGTCCGACTCAACATATCGGCATCCAGGCCTCACCGACGGGATATAATATCCTACAGCCCATATATTACGATGAAATGCTGCGTGACAGTGTACGTAGTTACCTGCCCGTAGTAACGGAATCGACGACGGGACAAATGTTTGCCGATCATCTTCTGCTGTCCCGATATCAGCAGACCTACGGAACAACGGAAAACGGGTATGTATACGACGAAACGACCTATGACAATTGCATCACGAACCGTCGGATTGCCAATACGAATGTCGGCAGTATTTTTCGGGAGCGTCAAAAGACGGCTTCCTATAAATACGAAGTCAACAACGATGACGACATCCTGAAAATCGAGATGATAAGCAACGATGAATTTGCCGTAAACGGCACATGGCAGAATGGTCTATTACGCAAAGTATCGTTCCGAAACGAAGACGGAGGCCGGACAATCCGATTTACGGATATGCAGCAGAACGTCATACTGGAAAGAATGACCGATGGAACCGAATACCTGGATACGTATTATGTCTACGATCCGCTGAACAGGTTGTGCTGGGTCATACCGCCCGAATGTTCGAACGGGTTGATGACGGGCAGCTATTCGCTTGATTCGCAAAACGTCGCCCGATACTGCTATCGCTACGATTACGACAGCCGGGGCCGCATCGTCTCCAAGAAGCTCCCCGGATGCGATGCCGTGTCGTACGTCTATGACCGCAACGACCGACCTGCGATGACGCAGGACGGGAACATGCGCAAATCGAATGGGTGGACCTACGTGCAGTACGATCCGCACGGACGTCCCGAGACGACCTATTACCTGGAGCTGGCGAATAAAACCCAGGCCCAGTTGCAGGCCCTTTTCGATGCCGGGCAGACGGACGAATTGCAGAACGATACCTCCAAGCAGCTGCTCTCACGTTGCTACTACGACGGCATAGCCGACGACGGAACGTATTCGCCCAGCAGCGAAGCCGTATTCAGACCGGTAGAAGGGATACTGGAGAACAGCGATGTCAACCGCAACCGGAAAGGCTATAAAACCCGGGAGGAATTGGCCGTAATCAATCCCGACAAAGGGTATAAAAGTACGATTCGCAGAACCTTCTACTACGACCATCGGGGCCGATTGATTCAAACTGTCGAAACGAATTGCTTCGGAAGCGAAAGTTGCACGACCGTCAAATACGATTTTTGCGGAAACATTCTCAAAATCCACGAATCGCATATGTTGAAGTTCGCCACGCAACCGGACATCCTGCTGCGCGAATATACCTACGACACTCGCGGACGCAAACTGTCCGAGACGACAACGCTCAACGACGGTGCTCCCGTAGTCGTAACTTACGCCTATGATAACTTGGGACGCCTGGCATCCACCACCACGGGAACCGGAGCCAATGCCCGCACCACGACCTACGCCTACAACATTCAGGGATGGTTGACGCAGAAATCGTCGCCCGATTTGACTATCGATTTTCACTATTACAAACCAAACAATCTCGCAACGCAGCCATCTTATACTGGAAACATCTCTGAAATTCTATGGTACAGGGATGGACTTAAGAAAAACGCAGCGGCAGACTCATACTTCTACGACGAATTATCTCGACAGGCGAAAGTAAAACACTATCTGCGCAAACCCGCCAAGATAACGTTTGACAGCTTGTCGCCGATGAAAGTTCCTATTGAGTTTTATTACATATATACATACCAGCATCAGGACTCTTTGGTCTACGACCGTAACGGAAATATCACCTCTTTTACCCGCGAAAAAAAAGATGCTTATACGGTAAATCGAGAATACACTCTCAAAGGCAATCAAATAGATGAGATTCACGCTACAATACTTCTTGCAAATCCGTTCATGCCGGAGGATTCCGATAGAGTGGAGCATATGCAGGATGAAGAGGTAGCAGGTAAGAAGATACCTATCGCCGGCGATATCGAGGATTATCTCAGCTGTTATGTATACGATTCCAACGGAAATATGACCTACGACTGGGGAAACCAACTCAAATTGCGATACAATCGTTTGAATTTGGTGGAAAAAGTCATCAAAGCCGACACGGTTTACGCGAATTATTCGTATCTTGCAGACGGCACGAAACTCACAGCTACGGACAAGGACGGCAACGGTTTCGTCTATTTAGGCTCTTTGGTATACAGGCAGGAAGATGCGCGTCAGCCAGTGATAAAATTCGAAGGAAACGCAGTGTCGCCTCAATCGTGGTCCGACTACGTCATTTGGTATCATTACAACCTTGAAAGCGCCCCGTTCGATGGAGGACGGCTGGCTGTGACACAAGTTGCAGGCGCGAATGTCTATACGCCGCAGTATTACATGACCGATCATCTGGGAAGTGTCCGCACCCTCATCGACGGAGGCTCGGGAGAAACCGTCGAGAAAAACGACTACTACGCATTCGGGGAGCGAATCGATGATCCCGAAAACGAAATTTCGGACAATCGCTATCGCTACAACGGCAAGGAGGAACAGGCTTTCCTAAAACTTCCCTTTATCGACTACGGTGCCCGCATGTACGATCCCAAGATCGGTATGCGATGGAATCGCCCCGATCCTTTGGCCGAGCAATATCCTCACATCTCGCCCTATGCGTTCTGCGCGAACAATCCCGTGAATTTCGTTGATCCGGATGGGCGAGAGATTTGGTTGCAATACGTAGATAGAGATAATAACATCGAGGAAAAAATACAATATTTTTCCGGAATGGAATATAACGGCTCCAATAGCTTTATTTCCAGCTCTATATCTTATCTCAACTACATATATTCCTCTGGAGGCAATAAAGCGATAGATCTGCTATCTAATTCCTCGAACATTTTTAATGTTACGAATGAATTACCTTTAGGAAATGGAACTTTTGCTTTTAAGGAAAACCAAGCGGGCGGAGGTACATTTAAAATCGGAGCTTTGGGGGAACTCACAACATTGCAAAACATCGAAGGGATTGCACATGAACTATTTCATGGTGTTCAACATGAATTAGGGCAGGGAGGGACATCTATTTTCAATGAAGTTGAAGCATATGTTTTCGGCGCAGTTATTGCCAATAAATTTATGGCATCTTTGGATGACTTTCAGGGCTATAGCTATCCTTTAGCGGGTATGGGACAATCTAATGTTCAGGGAATGGCATACGAAAATGCTTTTGCTTCACTGATGACACAATTCTCAAAAGAAGCATTCGTCAACGCTGTAAATAATTTCAGAACTGGAGCACAAAAGAATCAAACCGGATTATATAATACATATCCGACATTAAGAAAGACTAATAAGATTTATGTATTACCACGATTCCTCACCTATTAAAATGAATAGATTATTTCTTGTATTTACACTTATATTGCTGGGAATCTCTGATAGTTATGGACAGGTTCGGCAGGTGAATGACATTCCCTTGTATGAATATGTACCAGGAAGACTGCAAGGTGAGACCGCAATGTTTGTGGACACTATATCGCTGGATTCGCTAAGAGTGTTTTTTGACGTTCGAGTTACATTTGCCCGGCCATTTTGTCCGGGGACAAAGGCCGATGTAAAATCCGTCGATCTGATTAAGATGTGGGCTGTACCTATACATGAAAAGATGAGGTTTAAACCCACTATATTCGAGTTATCAAAAGAAGACAACCTTCGGCCCGAAATTTATCAAGATTTTTGGGATCGTTACAAAGCCTATATTGAATCTTGGTATGCAGGACTTGCTTACGAGAACATGCCTCTCGATCGAGGTATGGATGCTGTACTTTTTATCGGTGTTTTTCGGCTGGTTCCCGAACAATCATCCACCACCGAATGAGGTATTCTATTATGCCAACTTTCAGAGCCGACAAAATCGGCTCTGATTTTTTTATCCTGTGGCCTCGTCCGATCGATAGACCTTATTTTTCACGTATGCGTTCTCCAGCCGTGTGCCGGTTTGAGGGAGTAGCATCCGGACCTGTCGGGCATGCCGTGATAGACCAGTCCGCCGACGACACCCAGCGTACCGTTGGGATAGCGCTGTTTGAAAACGAACGAATAGGGCGCCCAATCGCGGTAGAGCTCTATTTCGCAGGGATGGCCGGGCTGCTGTTCCCAGCGTTCGAGCCTGTCCAGACACTCCTGCAAGGTCTCATCGCCGATACTTTCGGCATAACGCACTACTTCGTCGTAGTATTTGCGACATATGATTTTCATATACCATTTAACTTTTGGAATTATACGTTGAGTTTCTCGACCAGGCGGTCTATGAGCATGGAGCACCCGTTACAGGACGGGCTCCGATTTCCGTATCCTCCCGAGTATCGTATATGGGTCGGAGATAGCGCCTCGATACGCCTGCGGAGCATTCCGCGCGTTCGCGGGTGAATCTCTATCCCATATCGGTCGCACAAGTCTACGAAGTGCTCCGTCCGGATGAACTCGCCCTTTCGAAATGCCTCCTCGGCTCGCTGCAAGGTCTGCTGCCGTTCCCGCTCTCGGGCCTGCCGTCGTTGCTCCTCGCGTTCGTCATGGAGGCGTCGCCGTTGGCGACTTTCCGTTTCCTGCCGCTCCCGCATCCACGCCCGATGCTCCTTGAGGGGGCGTGCATCCCATCCCAGAGCTTCATAGGCCGCCACATAGGGCAGCGGAATCCATAGCTTGCGGGCGATGCGCTCCTGCATGGCCGCACGCAGATTGCGGGCCTCGGCCGCCACGGCCGCCAGATGCTCCCTGTCGAACGCCGCGTTGCGCGACAGGAACTCCGCCACGAAGCAAACGCCGTCTATGCGTTCGACGATGGCGATATCGTCCCATCCCTCGTGGCGTTCGTCCCGAGCTTCTACATACCACCCGACCTGCCGGTCGATGAAGGTTACGTCTTTGTAGGTCGCTACGATCCTGTCGTCGCGACCCGCTGCATAGTGCAGTACTTTCGTTTTCATAGTTCGATTTGTTTTTTAAAGGTCGAGCGGTTCAAGATACTTCCGGGCGATATGCGCCATCGCAGACCGGGCATAACCCTCCTCGTCCCGGCATCGGGCCCACTCGTCGTATATATTCAGGTGTTCGACCGCAATGGCCCTCTCGACCGCGCGGGCATAGCGTCCGGCACCTTGCCAGCATCGCCGGAAATAGAGGCGCAGAATCTCTTCGTCGAGGCGCCGCAGCCCTTCCGTGCGCAGCACCCGGGTCAAGGATTCGTACTCCTCGCAGCGGAACGTGTGCGGCAGGAGGTTGTTCGCGGCATGTTCGACCAGGATGCGTCCATCCTCGGTCCGATAAATGGCTTTGATGATTTCGTGACTCATAAACAAATGATTTTAAGAAAGGTAATTAATACGACTTTACACCGCCTTCGGCCTTGCGACCATCGTTTCACCTTGGAGCGCTGAAGCCTCGCGGCCTTTGGCCGCGTTTATAAATCCGACCCACCTCCCCCCGCCCCAGGCAGGGGCTTCGAGTGGCAAATCGCAAGAATATGCACGGTTAAAGCCGGTTTAGTGTAAAATCGTATGTAAATGCTTAACTATTCGTACATCATCGGATGACGATGTGCGGTTGCACGTAGAAACAGCTCGTTCGGCGGTGCGCATGGTCCTTGACGAGCTTCACGGGTTGGGGCGCACCGTAGATGCGCCGTGCGGTCACAGGTGCGTCGATCGCCTCCCATGCCTCTTGCGTAAGCCCCCGCTCGATGTCGCGGTAGCACCAAACGACCCGCTGACGGGGCGTCTGCCCCGGAAATACCCGGCCTTCGAAGTCGTGCAGGAACCTTCGGAACGCCGCCTCGTCGCCGATTTCGTATCCGTCGGTTTCGTAGCGGTACGAGCCGTCGGGACGTGGTAGGCAGTAAACGTAGAGGCGGCGCCAGTCCCGGGTCGTATAATCGCCGTAGAGCGCCTCGGGTTCGCGGTAGCTCCACCCCGCGACGAGGGCCCGGAAGCGTATCGCACCGTGGCCTGCGGGTCCGTCGTGTCCCCATATGAGGAACTCGCCCGGGCGATGCCCCGCGTAGTGGAGCTCCCCGGCTGCGATCGCGGTCATCGGACCGCCTCCGGCGTGGCAGTGCACACCCTCGGTGGCGGCGCTTACGAACGGCACGAACGGAATGATGTTGATGGCGAGACGTCCGCCGTCTTCAGGCCTTTCGACCAACGCATCCGGAGCATAGTCTCCATGGCAGGAGATATGGACGAGCCGGTCGCCGGGGCGCGGCTGCCGCTCGGAGCGGGTGGATTCGATCCGTGCGATCATCCGACGCACGGCCTCGACATCGCCCGGCGTGATGCCGTGTTCGCGTTCATAGAGCGGGTTCAGAGCCCGCAATGTTTCGAGCATACATTTCGATTTCGACATGTTCGGAAAAGATTGAAAGCCCCGCCATATCGCTACGGCAGGGCTCGGTCATACATATGTGCGGCTCCGATTACGCCGCCTGGGCGAGGGTCTCTTCGTCGGAGGGCGCCTCGGGGCGTTCCAGCTGCTCGTCGATCATCCGCGCCGCCTTGTTCGCATCGACGAGGATGTCGAACAGATAGGTCGGTTCCGCGCGGAGCTTTTCGAGCCACCCCTTCAGGTAGGCGGCGTTCTCCTCGCGGGGTGCGGCCGAGAGCCCCAGCAAGGCTCCGCACAAGGCCGCCGTAAGCTCGGCAACCAGCTCCTCGCGGGCATACTCCGCGCTGCCGTATTCGTTGCCCAAGGGGCGGTTCAGCCGCGCGGGGTGCCCCGTGCTGTGGGACATCTCGTGCAGCAGCGTCGTGTAGAAAGCCGCACCCTGGGGAAACTGCCGCTTCTCGGGGCAGACGATCCGATCCGCCGTCGGGGAGTAGGCGGCACACTCCGAGTAGCGGAGATGAATGGGACAATGCCACGCGCGGTGCTCCAGCATCCGGTCCAGAGGCGGGCACGCCACGCCGTCCGAGTAATCCCGAACCCGGGCGGGCGCCGTCAGCACTGCGTAGCGCTCCGGCTGCGTCTCCGGCATATCGGTTTGGTCGATATTGAAGACCGGGTAGTAGCGTATCACGGGCAGCAGGTCGTACTCGTGCCGCTGCGCTTCCGAGAGCCGGTAATACTCCGCCGGCTCGATCTTGCGACGCGTCTGCCGGTGGCGGATATACACTTTCCAGAAATAGACCGGGAATGATTCGGAGCCCTTGCGGACATGCAGCCCTTCGGCCTGTGCCTGGCGGAAAGTCAGGAACACGGGCGTTCGGAATCCTGCGATCTCCCGAAGGAAATGCAGCATCAGCACGTTGCCCGCACGGTAGGGCGTGCCGCGCAGATTGCGCGGAAGTCCGTGCTCAAGGTCGGCGATCCACGGCTGGTGCCACTCCTCACGCAGCGTCTCGATTTTGCGGATCATCAGTTCAGTCAATCGCGGTGCGATCATCTCTATGGTTTTGTTCATCATCGTACGATTTTTCGGGTTATTCTTCGGGGCGGGTCAAATAGCGCCAGATCTCGATTTTCTCGGCACTGCTCTTTCCGTTCCACACCGCGGCGCAGGCATCGAGGAAGGCACGTGCGCCGTCCTCGGGAGAGAAGCCCTCGGGGATCAGGCCCGTAACGACCTGGCGATCCTCGATCGTCGTGTCGTACGACCACCACGGCTCAACGCTACGGCGCAGCAGGTCGCATTCCCGAATCTGGCGGGTATGCTCCTGGCAGTCGTCGCACCACAGGTCGCTGCGCTCCTCGGCATCGGAACGAAGCCGGTTCGTATTGCTGTCGAGCCAGACCCTGCGGGCGATGGCCCGAGAACCGCACACTTCGCAGCGCCACGTCCCGGCTGCACGGTCGGAATCGGAGCGTCGGCAACGCATCATTCGTTGCAGCAATTTCAAGATTCGTTTCATCGTGTCGTATTTATAAAAGCGAAGCGGCCCACTTGCGAGGGCCGCTCCGCAGGAAGGATATCCGTTTCGAAGGTTCAGGCTGCCATGCGCAGCGCCTCGTCGGGTGCGTGCGTAACGGGGACGATCTCCGGGTCTACGGGCCGCAGCAGCGGCTCCGCGTGCGGCCGCTCGGGTTGCGGAGGCTCCATGTCGGGCAGCTCCTCGAGTTCGAAATCCGGTTCGAAGTCGGGCTCCTCGCACAACGAGGCCACGCGCTGGGCAGCCTCCGCCTGCGCCTTCAGGTCGTCGATCTGCTCTTGGATGCGTACACGCCGCTTCTCGTAGACCGCAAGGAACTCCTGCTGCACCTGGCGGCTCTGCTCCGCGAAGTTCAGCTCCCCGAAGCGGCACAGCAGCTGCGTGTCGAGCGTCCGATCCGTGCAATAGGATTCGGGAGCCGTGACGCGGAAGAAGTTCGCCAGGAAGGTCCTCACGAGCGCTGCCTGTTGCTTGGAGGTGATACGTCCCGCAGCCGCGAACTGCTCCTCGACGGTGAAGTGCCCCTTCTCCTTGGACCGGAACCCGCATTGCTGCAACCGCGGCCCGCCATTCACGCCGCGCATGATGGCGTAGTAGAGCATCTGCCGCTCCTCCTTCTGCAAGGGCTTGTTGGAGACCTTCGCATCCCGCAGCACCTCCTTCATCTTCGAGGTGATATGCTCGTAGCAGATTTGCCGGTTGCGCTGATCTTGCCGTTCGAGCGTCTCCAGCGGCGAGGGCGGCACGATCGTGACGAGGACCTGACGCTTGCTGCCGTCCGGGCTCTCCACATCGACCGTCTCCTGCTGCTCGGGAACATCGTCGTAGCGCACCTGCACGTCCAGAGCCCCCAAAATGGCGTATTTGAGCGTGCGGCCCTCCGAGATGTCGAACTCCAGCTTCTGCGTACGCTCGGTGAACTCGTCGAGGAGAGCTTCGTAGCGCTGACGGGCTGCGGAGAATGCCTCCTCCGAGGCGTACGCTGCGGCCTGAGGCTCCTCGGGACGCCGCGGCGCAAGGTCATAACAATAGATGCTGTACTCCAGCTCCTCGACATGGTATCCCTCGCTCTCCAGCACTTCGAGGACCGCAGCGGGAGTGTCGCCCGCCGTGGCGAGGATCGTGCGCGGGTCCTCCTTGAGGAGCTTCAGGGCCTGCTGCACGAGGTATTCGTTGTTCTTGCGCACCATGCACTCGCGCATCTGGCACCCGGCACATCCGCCCTCGCATTCATCCCGGAAGAGCACCTGATTGGCCGTGTTGTGGCTGCACGTCGTACAGTCGCTCTTGTCGAAACGGTAATTCTCCAGCTTGGTCATATACTGATCGTAGAGCCGTCGGGCGATCTCCCGGATGCGGGCGTTGCGCCACGAGACGCGGCATCCGTCGTCGAAGTGCTCCGCGTAGACCTGTTCCTGAATCTCCGCAGGGTATTTGGCGATCTCCACGGCTACGCCCACCGAGATATCCTCGCGGTCGAGTTGCTCGGCAAGGGCGTCGATCAGGTCGCACAGCTTCAGACGCGAGCGGATGTAGGCCTCCGACTTCCCGAACTTCCCGACCAGCGATTCGACGGTGTGGCGCCCCGACTCCAGAGCCAGCTTGTAGGCGGCGGCCTCCTCGCGGGGTTTCACATCCTCGCGCTGGAGGTTCTCCGTGATGGCGGCATCCACGGCTTCGGCATCCGACAGCGGGCGAACGAGGGCCGGGATATGCGTAAGACCCGCCATCGCGGCGGCCCAGTAGCGGCGTTCGCCGTAGACGATTTCGAAACCGTCCTCGTGCGGTCGCACGCAGATCGGTTGCAACACCCCCGACTGCCGGATGCTCTCCGAAAGCTCCAGAAGCGTATCCTCGCGGAAGTCCTTGCGCGGGTTGTAAGAACCCGTGACGATACGGTTCAGGTCCAGCAGCTCGACTTGCGGCGAGGGCTGAGCTCCCGACGCAGGTGTCGCCTCGATGGATTCAGGGGCCGTCTCGCCCTGCGGCGTGCGTGTCTCCGGTTCCGGGCATCCCGGAAGTGGTTCTGCGACGGATACCGGCTCGGTCGGTCCGCCTTCGGGCGTCGCTTCCTCCGAAGCCGCAGCTTCGGAATCTCTGCCTGCGGCACATGCCGGTTGTTGCGCGGCATTGATGTACGCCTTCTCCTGCTGCATAGCCTGCGATTTCACGTGTGTCGTCTTCATGACATCGTACAGTTTTTTCCGTGTGTCTCACGTCTCGATCATCGTGCATGGTCTGGTTTAAGATTCATCGCACGACAGGTTATGAAATGATGTGATGAGGACTTATTCCCGCATAGGGCGGTTGCCTCGGGAAGAGGACAATCACGCGGACAAGGCGCAGGGTCGGAAAAATACCGAAAGGCGCTCACGGCGCCGAGGATGATTTTTCCGCCCGAAGCCGCAGAGGACCGCCAGGGCCCGCCGCGGGATTATCTTCCCCGACGGCAACCGCTGGAGGGGAAAGGTCTATAAAGAATTAACCAATTGCATTTCATTACGACAAAATTTCGCCACTACTGATATTTTCAGTAATGGCGAAATCAATGGAGAATATCGCCAATCTATTGATAAGCGATTATATGGACTGCCACAGCAAACCAGTCCAGATTTTATTTATAAACTAAAATTCCAGAACTTAATCAATACTCTTTAGCATTTCATCTATTTTCGCGAAAACATGTTTTGGAAAACGTCCACTCTTTTGATATTCTTGACATGTCTCGGAAAGAAGATGAACTAAGCCTTCTGTAGCATCATTATTTTGAAAAAGATTCGTCAACTGATTGAGTTTTCCAATGGACGGCTGCCTATAATGTCGGTGTATTTCATTGAGTACAAAATCTATCGGCAAATTATCATGATGGGATTTAGCAAAATCCGCCATTTCAACATCATCCATTTGTGTTCTTTTCAAAGCTGCAAGTTTGCGTGGAGTTAGAAGCTCCTCTATATTATTTACTTTATCATTGCCCAGAATCGAAGACATAACGTCTATCATACTGATTGTATCATTAGACGTTTTAAAATTTTGTTCCGTAAGGCATATTATGTTATAGTTTATTTTTTGAGAATCTAATTTTAGATTCATGACAGACAACCGATTTGCGAACTTCAATGGTGGATAAACAAAATATCGTTTACGTTTGAATTTGCGATTCAGACATTCGCGTAATGGAAGCATTGTCGTGTCAAGTGTTATAAAAAACGGTTCTTCAGACAGAGAGGTTTCGGCATTAATAAAATTACTCTCCTCGGATAAATAAAGAGCGCAAAGTACATCTCGGGTATTTGCATTGGGATTTTTATTATAAATATTACGTTCAGCTAAAATATTATCATAAGCTTTTTGATACGTAATAATATTTTCAGGTACTGAAAGAGCTTTGACCGAGATGCCTTCTAATTCGAATATTTCCGATACAATAGGAAAAACCGTTTCATAAAAATTATTATATCCATTGGGGAGGTTGCCATCATTGTATTCTAACATCTCACATAAGAAATCATCAAAATCTTCAAATGACATCTCTTTTTCAAGTTGAATATAGAAATTAAAGAATACATTTTTCGATGGTCCCATATCTTTAATATATGGCAATGAAAGAAACTGTCGCAGAGAATGCGCTTCCCATAAATGATTTACGACCTCTTGAATATAACGATCTGTAGTGCAAAGGCTAATGTAATCATGAGAATTTTGAAACTGTTTTCGTAGTATTTTTACAGAATCATAAAGCGTGTCATTATAGGAATCAACGTCTTGATAAGTCAGACAAAGATATTGAAGCAATATCTGAGTATCCAGTAATACGACACGAGGTTGCTTGCTCATATATTCCTCCAATTGATTCGAATTGAACATACTGGTAAACATACACGTGAGTGATGTTTTGTTGAGATACTCATTTTCTCCGACGATATTCAATATCTCTTCAATTGCACTTTTTACTTCTTTTATTGAGTTTTTTCGACGTAAAAGTAAATTCTGAAGTTCATTATAAATCTGGCGTTCATGCCGTTCTTGGTTTTCATTGCTATTAAATTGTCCCAACTCGCCATCATAATGCGTTTTGTAAAGGTCTGTAATCTTACGCATCACTTCTTGCGCCATATCAGCTATCCCAAACTTTGCTAAACATTGCTCGAATTTCTCAAGAAGAATTTGCTCGGTTGCTGTGGTGGAATCGAATAATTCTTTTATCGTATTGCAGGTCGCTTCAGATAAATACAGCATCCCGTTGTTATAACTTACATGCCCTTCTGATTTTTCCAAGCGTACCGCTTCCTCGAAAGAGGCCTTATGCAATGTCGGCAAAGATATCCGTATCCGCCGATACAACTCTAATGGCGCAACATTGCCATTCGTAAAGAGTTCGTATTGTATATATGAACTAATAAAACCATTCTTTATGTTCGCAATATTGGGTCCGGTAGCAAACAAATCATAGAGTATTTTACTCTTTCGATCTATGTTAAGTCTGCTTTCCGTCGTTTTTTTAGGAAGGATCCATTTACTCAATTGGGAGTCGCTTATTACATTTGTAATAATAGTATTTAAGTCATGAATAGCAACCTTCATAGAATGTTCCAAATCTGCATTGCTCTCTAAATCAGCTTTATTGTCAATAGTCGTAAAAACATAACAATCGAGCGAGTTGTACATAGGCTCCATGCTGCGACACTGTATCGAGCAAGAGATGGCGAATACAAGCATGGCCTGGCAATCCTCATTTGCTTGTACAACAAGGATATTGCGCTTGTAAGACTTTCCCTTTCTTTCGAAACTTGCCGAGTATCCACCGGCCCAATCCGTAGGCGTAAGTATACAGCCCATGGCGGAATACTGCTGTTCGACAAGCATTTTCACTAATTCAGTCTTACGCTCATACGACATATGGTCGATTATTTGTTTGCATTCATGTTTATCCATTGTTGTTATCTTTTTAATGTTAATTTATTGATTTCTTGTTCTATAATGGTAATATTCTCTAAAAGATCGTATAATTGTTCATTATCAATCAAAGAGTCGGATTGAGCTTGAACAATTCCCCGTAATGTTGTCAAGCACTCCTTTGTTTTAATGTTTAATACTATCTTAAAATTATCTTCTCCAATATAAATATCATTTGCCAAAAGCAATTCAATAGCATTATCAATAGCCGATAACAATTTACGTAATGCCAACATCTTATCAGCAGGCATTGAATATGCACCCTCCCGTTCATATTCTCGCCCTGTCGTAGAATAAAACAACTCATCTATTGTCGGAATAGAAGAAGCCACATTCTGTCCACAGAAATAGAGATAAAAATCTATAAAAATTTGTCGCACATGCTGGATTTCAGCATTTAATTTCTTCAATACAAATCGCCGTTTACGCAAGTACGGGATCATTTCCGAAAGTAAATAAAACACCATTCCGGCAATATAGCTAAGAGACATATTCTTGACTATATCATTAAGTTTTGCTACGACATTTTCGTCATAGGGTAATTTTATAAAACGGAGGGTCTCAAATTCGCAGGCGAAGACTATGTACAAACAACAGATCACCCCAAGCCATATGGGCCATGTATATTTTAATTGTCCCAACATCATTAACATAATTTAATGATCGTCCATAAGCATATTTTAAATATGCTCACGACGAAAGATACAATAACAAATGTAATAAACTTTAGAAGTACTTGGAATATTCTTTGCTTAAAAAATACCAAGAATAGTTATACCGATGTCAGCGAAGCGAGGGATCAAGTTATATCGTCCGGGGCAGGACGAGGCGGACGCTGCGGCGGCCGTGCCGTTGGCCCAGAGCCCTGTACATGCGGGTTTTCCGTCGCCGGCCGATGATTTTCTGGAGGGATCGCTCAACCTGAACGGTCTGGTCGTCAAGCACCCCGAAGCGACGTTCTTCGCGCGTGTCGAGGGCGACTCGATGCAGGACGAAGGCATCGCCGAGGGCGATATTCTGGTCGTGGACAAGGCCGAGGAGCTTTTCGACGGCTGCCTGGCCGTGGCCTATGTCGATGGGGAGTTTACCCTCAAGCGCGTGCGCATGGAGCAGGACCGCCTGCTACTCGTTCCGGCCAATCCGAAGTATCCGGCCATCGAGATCACCGCGGAGAATGATTTCGCCCTCTGGGGCGTCGTGCGGTGGGTCGTAAAACGCGTGTAGGGATGTATGGCCTTGCCGACTGCAACAACTTCTACGCCTCGTGCGAGCGGGTTTTCGACCCCTCGCTCGTAGGGCGGCCCGTCGTCGTGCTGTCCAACAACGACGGCTGCGTCATCGCCCGCTCGAACGAAGCCAAGCAGCTGGGCATCCGCATGGGCCAGCCCTTTTTCCAGCTGCGCGACCTCGTGAGTCGTCACGACGTGGCGGTCTTCTCGGCCAATTTCGTCTTGTACGGCGATATGTCGCGGCGCGTGATGAACCTGCTGCGGCGCTTCGTCCCCGCCACGGAGGTCTACTCCATCGACGAGGCGTTCCTCGACTTCTCGGGCATGGACACCGCGCAGTTAGACACCCTGGGCCACGAGATTTCCCGCACCGTCCGACGCCATACGGGCATCCCGATCAGTCTGGGCATCGCCCCCACGAAGACACTGGCCAAAATCGCCTCGAAACTCTGCAAGCAGTATCCCCGCCTCGACGGCTGCTGCTACATGCACCGTCCCCAGGACATCGAAAAGGTGCTGCGACGATTCCCCGTCGGCGACGTCTGGGGCGTGGGGCGCCGCCATGCGCAGATGCTGGAGGCGGCAGGTATCCGCACGGCCTGGGAGTTTACGCAGCAGCCGGCCGCATGGGTGCGCAAGCGCATGTCGGTCGTGGGCCTGAGGATGTGGCAGGAGCTGCGCGGCGAGCCTTGCATCGGCTTCGAGCAGCACCCGGCCGACAAGAAACAGATCGCCACGACGCGCACCTTCGACCGCGATACGGACGATTTCGAGGAGCTGCACCGACGTGTGGCGCAGTACGTCGCCGCGTGTGCCGCCAAGTTGCGGGCCCAGCACTCCCTCTGCGGCGAAGTCCGGGTTTTTCTGCTGACGAACCGATTTCGTGAGGATCGACCGCAGCACTACGAAAACCGCCTTCGCCGGTTGTCCGTACCGACCGACAGCACGCTGCTGTTGACCTCCTGCGCTGCGGAGCTGCTGCGCGAAGCATTCCGCCCGGGAGTAGCCTACAAGCGGGCCGGGGTGATCCTCTCCGAATTACAGCCCAAAAGTGCCGCGCAGGCCGATCTGTTCGACGCCACGGACCGCACGAAGCACGACCGTCTGATGCAGACGCTCGATGCGCTCAACGACCGTTTCGGCCGCCACCGCCTCACGACGGCCGCCGAGGGATTCGAACCCTTCCGAATGCACCGCGACCACCTCTCTCCGCAATATACGACGGACTGGGGACAGATCATCCGCGTGAAAACGTGAATCCCGCCCAACGTTACAGCCGCCGCGGGCCGGACCATTGGCTGTTGCGGTAGTTGTGCTGCTCCAGGTAGAGCGACCCGAAGTCATAGGATATGACACGGATATGCAGCGTCTCATCACCCCGCAATCCATAGGTCAGATCCCGGAACGCCGTGGCGGGAAATCCTCGTCCGGCTGTCGTGAAGCATCCCCGGCACTCGGGGCCCGAGGTGCGGTAGTCGTAAACCGTGAAGTGCAGGAAAAGCCACTTCACGACCCGGCGGCGCGTCGTGAGGTTCTCCGTCCGGAGGCAGAAGCGATGGCAGCAGACCGTGTGCAAATCCGAAGGCGGGGGCTCAAAGGTTCCGGACCGACGCATGGGCGGTGAGAGTCTGAAAGTCTTCGAGCGTACGGATACGATCGTCCAGATAGACGCTTTGGCAGTAGCCGGTCCGCTGTATCTCGAAGACGAAAATGATCCCGTCGCGCTCGATGCGTCCCCGGTTGCGGTCTGCGCCCCACTTTACATCGGGCTGGGCCTCGATTTTTCGGCGGAAGTCCGCGATGCTCGCTTCGTTCTCTCGGTCCATTCGCTCCAGATACCGGTAGTAGCGGGTATGGTATTCGACCCACTCGTCGATCTTGCGCCGCGAGAGCTTCCCGATACGCTGGGGAACTGCAAGACCGCTGCGGGCCCGCGTGCGGGAGTAGCTGTCGATATGACGCAACTCGTCGTCGCTGCAACAGGAGATGCGGTATGTCGGTTTCGGATAAGTCTGTTTGGATATGCTCAATAGCATATCATTTCTCTCGAAGCCGATTCGCACGCTCTCCAAGTAGTTGGTGCGAGTCGCTTCGTCGTGGTAGATGCGATACTGCAAAGCTGCATCGGGAATAAAAGGCAGCACCTCATCCAGCAGCATTTGCGCATCTCGTGTCATCGCTTCGGCAGGATCGCCGTTGGCGAGCAGAAGCTCGTCGAAAAGCGCTCGATCGATCCACTTCATCATCGCACTGCCGCCTGCCCGCAGCAGGACGCTTTTTCCTGCGGGTGAAGGGCGCTGCCCGACGGCGCAAGGATCGTACAGACGGCATCGGGCCTGCGCAAGAAACATCGGATTTTGACGACGGCCTCCACGCCGTCCCGGGCGTAGGTCCGAAAGCGGCAGCCGTATCCGGCTACCGCGATCTCGAATTTTCGGGTTTTCATCTGAAAACGGATTTTAAGTGAGACTTCGAAGCCGGAATCTTGTCGCTTCGAACCTGAAGCGCCGACTTCGGGGCGGGAACACAGCGGCGGAGAGAGCCCGTCGAGGATGCGCAGCGGCAATACCGTTCGCAGAAGGGAAGATTGCCGCGAGAACCGCAGACGGGCGCAGGGCTCCGCCGCTACCTTGCCCCGAGTGTCGGCGGAGAGGCGAGGATGTCGTGGAGAAATACTCCCCCGATCCGGGACGGACCGAGGGACGCGAGGATCATTCGACGGCGACCTTGGGGACCTTGTCCAACAGGCGCCGCAGACGCTTACGGTTCAGCTTGCCGCTCAGGGCCACCAGATCGTAGGCGCTGTAGAGAAACTGCCGGCGGTAGATGCGCGGGCGTATCAGGCGACGCTTGCGGCACATTTCCAGCGTCTCGGATTGGAGGCCCAGCACCTCGCAGGCCGACGCGGCCGAGAGGTACAGCGGATAATCGCTCTGGCTCAAAAGATACTCGAAGAGCCGGAAGCCCTGCTGGAGCAGGAAATAGTTCCCGACCAGCCGTTCCAGCTCGTCGAGGCCGACCAGCGCATGGGTCGGGGTTGTCGTCTTGTCGTTCATGGTAAGGGATTATTCGAGTGTATCGGTCGTATCGTCCAGTTTGCCCTGACGGTGCATCCGCCGGATAAACTCCTTCACTTCGCTGTGCAGGTACATCCTCCGCCGTCCGATGTTGAAGCCCACCAGGCGCCCCTGCTCGCGGTAGCGCCGCACCTGGCGCTCGCTCTGATGCAGCAGTTCGCAGACCTCCGAGAAGTCCAGCATAGGCTCGCCCTCGAAAAGGTTCCGGTGTTCCTTCAGATAGCGGACGCACTCCCGTATCTCGGTCGTCAGATCGAGCAGCCGCGAAATGTCTTGGCGCAGTTCATTTTCCATCGTCGTCGTTCGGTTTCGATTCTGCTGCAAAGGTGCGGCGAATACGCGACCCAATCATCGGAGTATGATTCACACTCCGATGATTTTAACGGCAACGCCTTGGGCTACAGGGGGTATTTCTCGGCGATTTTCCGGCTTACAGCGTCGATGGCGCTCCCGATCATCGGATGCGTCACCCGTGCATAAATCTGTGTCGTGGTAATACGTTTGTGCCCGAGCATCTTCGAAAGCGTTTCGAGTGGCACGCCGTTCGTCAATGAAATCGTCGTAGCGAACGTATGACGGGCTATGTGGAAGGTCAGGTTTTTGTCGATGCCGCACTCCCGGGCGATGCGCTTCAGAGCTCGGTCGGCGCATCTTACCGACGCCATACCCTCGAATAGCGGCTCGGCAGGGCCCCGCGACGGATATTTCGCCAACAGCAGCAGTGCCTGCGGCAGCAGCTTGACGACGAACTCCGTTCCGGTCTTGCAGCGCTTGCCGCTGATCCAATAGCTGCCGTCGGCTGCCTGTTCCAACTGTTGCTGCGTCAGGGCACGCATGTCGGCATGACAGATGCCCGTGAAGCACGAGAAGAGAAACAGATCGCGCGTCCTCTCCAGGCTCTTCAGCCGCAAGGGCGTGGTCTGCAAGCGGCGGAGCTCCTCCTCGGTCAGCGACGACCGTTCGGGCGCAGGCTCGCTATAACGGAACGCCGCAAAAGGATTGCGCGCGATGACACCGTCGTTGAAGGCGATCTTGACGACATTGATGAGGCAATCCAGATAACGGCATACGCTGGTCATCTTCAGCCCCCGCGACGCCTTCAAATAGATTTGGAACTGCTCGATGAACGACTGCTCCAGTTCGGCAAGAGCCATATCGCGCACCCGATAGCGGGCCTGCACGAAAGCGGCGAGATGCTGCCCCGTGGTGCGGTAACGATACCAGGTCGAGAGGGCGCGATCGACGCCCAGACGTTCGTGGAGTTGGTCGCCATAGCTGCCGAATGCCTCCAGCAGTGTACGCGAACGGTTGCCGAAACCCAAGTAGGCATTCTTCACCTTCGCGGCCGTGACATAACCCTCGCGGTCGCAAATATCCTGATAATGCTTGTTGATTTGACCCCGGATATTATCCAGGTGGCGGTTGATGCGGTCGGCCTCGACACTGCGGCCCCGGACCTTACCGCTGCCGACATCCCATAATTCGGGCGGAACGGAAATCTTCGCGCTGAACTGGGCGATGCTCCCGTTGACCGTAATACGCCCCATGACGGGAACGACTTTCCGAGGCTTGTTTTTGTCCCTTTTAAGGTAGAACAGAACCTTGAACGTACTGCGCATAAACTCTGCTTTTAGGTAGGTTGCAAAACTAATTCCAGCAGAGTCGTCTGTCAAGATGAACAACGAAGCAATACAATGAATATCAATCGAATAATGCGATTCAAAGCAAAACGCAAGAGGTAACGATCTGGAAACCGAAACCTCGTTTATTTTCGCTCCGGATCGCAGCATTCCGGCATCCGCATCCGAAATGCACGCTAAATAATCGACTGACAACCAAATCCTTTACCCCGATTTGCTCTTGTCGGTTTTTTATGGTAATTTTGGCTCCAAAAGGTACAAAAAATCGAATCGCGAATGCGATTCGGAAAGATGCGAGGGCGGCAGGCTGCGAAAATGATTACCCTGTAAACGAATGCGATCCTGTGGATCGCGCAGGCTTGCAGGCTACCCGTAATGCAATTTATAGCAAGGCTTTTGCCTTGTCATCTTCGGCGGCTCGCGCTTTCAGCGTGACCGGCCCAGCCGCCGAAGATCTCTTTACCACAGAGTCAATCGTAAGGCCCTGCGGTCTTTCGCAGGCCGCGTCCCTATTATTTGTAAATAAATGTTCCCGGCTTTATGCCGGAGTCGTTAAAGGGCGTGTGCACTAAAAGCGCGAACGAAGGGGCCGCTTTGCTTGTTTCGGGAGCAGAACCGACCGTATTGCGAACCACGGGCTATTCATAAACCCCGGCTCTTAGCCGGGCGGAGCCAGCGTTAGGGCACACGCCGTAGGCAGAGGTATTCGCCGGGGAGTTTTCGGTACTTTTTGCGGATAAAAAGCACAAGAAAAATCTTTTGTATCGTTTGGTGCCGAAAAGTGGTCGTAGTGCAATTATATATTGTCATATGCCCTGCTTTTAGCCGGGCGCAGGCCGTAGGCTGCGAAGTTGATTATTCAGCAAACAAATGCGATCCGTAGGATCGCATTTGTTTGCTGCCGAAGACGGCAATCGTCGTTGAGTTATCGGGTTCTTTGCCGGGCGATTTCGTTGTCTTTCTCGGCCTTTTCGTCTTCCTCCCAGTCGAACCAGGGGAACTCGCTGCGGCCTGCGAGCGAGAAACGCGTGTAGGTGATCGGCAGTCCCATAGCGAGGAATTGTTGTTCGTAGGCGGTTTTCACCGACAGCACCTCGTCGGCGTATCCCGAACCGTAGATATCGGCGTTGGAGACCTCGCAAGGCAGTGCGAAACGGCGGATGACCTCGCCTGTATAGTCGTAGAGGTGACGCGAATCGGTTTTGAGGTTGATCCACCCGTCGGCCTGCAACAGTCGCGCGTAGCAGGCCAGGAAGAGCGGCGAAGTGAGGCGTTTCTTCGCCCGTCGTGTCTTGAGTTGCGGATCGGGGAAGGTGATCCACAATTCGGAGACTTCGCCCGCCGCGAAGAGCGAATCGAGAAATTCGATGCGTGTGCGCAGGAACCCGACGTTCGTCATGCCCCGTTCGGTGGCGGTCTTCGCGCCGCGCCACATGCGGGCTCCCTTGATGTCGATGCCGATGTAGTTGCGGGACGGGTCGCGCTCGGCCAGCGCGACGGTGTATTCACCCTTGCCGCACCCCAGTTCGAGTACGATCGGGCGGTCGTTGCGGAAGAAGTCGCGGTGCCAATGTCCCTTCAAGGAGTGGTCGTGACGGAACACCTCGTCGAATTCGGGCTGCACGAAACACTCGAACGTGAGGTTTTCTCGGAATCTGCGGAGTTTATCTTTTCCCATGATGTTACTGTCTACTTTTATTCATTGTCGGCGATATCGAGCCCGACGGCCTCGACACCGCGGATGGTGCGAGCCGGAGCGATGCGTACGAAATACCGTCCCGGACGTTCGAAGCGTACGCGGCGACGGTAGGGTATGGCTGCTTCGCGCACGAGCGCCGCGGGGGAGTTCGTGTGGGGGATGGCCAGGATGAACGGCTCCTCGTAGCGCAACGAATCGGGGGTGCGGATTTCGATGCGCACGGTGAGCGTATCCTCGGCGAAACGGTCGTTGCAGCGCAGGAAGAGCGTCAGATCGCAGAGCGACGTCGTGTCGTCGTTGTCGAACGCCATTTCGACCGGTCGATCCCAGGCGGAGAACGGCACGTCGGTCGCGACCGAGCGGCGGGACGGACCGCAACTTGCCGTCAGCAGGGCGATTGCAGCCAGCACGTTCCGGAGGCCCGCGCCGGTCCGGATATTCGCGCGGCTTCGGAGGATCGCCCGCGGGATGCGGACGATGTGCCTGCTCGGGCGGCGTGTCGTTGCGAGGCTCTCAGCTGCGGAATTGCGGTATGACGCGAAGCGTTCCATGACCGCGTGTCAGGCTTTTCTTTCCTTGCGAGGCGCTTCGGTCGCACGGGTGTTTCCGTTGCCCGGCGCCGCATGCTGAGCCTGCTCCCCGGGACCATTGCCGCGACGGCGGTTGTTCCGGTTGCCCCGGCGAGAACCTCCCTCACGGTTTTGGCCTCCCTCGCGGGGCGCCGTACCTTCGGCTGCGGGATTTCCAGTCTGATTGCGCGGCGACTGTTCCCGGCGCTGGGATTGTTCGCGGGGAGTATTCTCCTCGCGGCGAGGACGGTTTTGATTGCGCTGCCCGTTTTCGCCGCGGGACCGGTTGTTGCGCTCCGCACCGCCTTCGCGGGGCTGTTCGCCCGGTTGGTCGCTCCGGCGCGGCTGCTCCTGACGACGGCGCGGTTGTTCCTGACGCCGCGGTTTTTCACCCTCGGTCTTCGGCTGTTCGGGCGAGGCCTGCGCTCCGGACTGTTTGTTGCGATTGCGGTTATTGCGCTTGGTGCGTTTGGTCTGATCGAAACGGGTGATGCTATCCTCCTCGGCGCGGTAGGTCGGTTCCTCGGCACGGGGTTGCAGATCCGCGGCATCCAGCAGGGTGTCGGCCTTCTTGCCCTGGCGGTTGAGCGAGAGGATCTCCTTCACACGCTCGATCGGGAGTGTCGAGACATTGGCCATAGACTCTTTCGACGACGAGAAGGTCATCGTGCCGGCGAGAATATCGCTCTTGACCAGGTGCCATTCGCCCTCGATGGTCTGCAACGGTTCGCGGAGCCGCGGGAACTCTTTGCGGGCATCGACGTAGGTGTCGTATTCGTACATCATGCAGCACTTGAGCTTCGAGCATTGCCCGGCGAGCTTCTGGGGGTTGAGCGATATGTCCTGCACCCGGGCGGCTCCCGTCGTGACACTCGAAAAGCTCGATATCCATGATGCGCAGCACAATTCACGGCCGCAGGCGCCCAGACCGCCGATACGCCCGGCTTCCTGGCGGGCGCCGATCTGCTTCATCTCGATGCGGATGTGAAACCGCTCGGCGAAGACCTTGATGAGTTCGCGGAAGTCGACGCGTTCGTCGGCGATGTAGTAGAATATGGCCTTGATCTTGTCGCCCTGATACTCTACGTCGCCGATCTTCATGTTGAGACCCATATCGGCGGCGATCTGTCGCGAGGCGATCATCGTCTCGTGTTCCAAGGCGATGGCTTCCTGCCAACGCTCGATGTCGTAGGGCTTGGCGATGCGGTAGACCTTCTTATACTCGCCGTTGTAGGGCGTGAAGCCGATGCGACGCATCTGTCGCGCCACCAGGTCGCCCGTCAGCGAGACGATGCCGATATCGTGGCCCGGCGATGCCTCGACGGCTACGATGTCGCCCACGGCGAGGGGCAAATCGTTGACGTTCTGATAGAACGAACGTCGTGTATTCTTGAATCGTACCTCGACGATATCGCTCGGTACGTTTACGGGGAACTCTTCGAGCCACGGCGTTTCGTGCAGTTTGAAACAGCCGCCGCAGGGTTTGGCTTCGACTTCGGTGCCGCAGTTGCAGAAGGCGCAGCCCCGGCCGATTTCGGGTTCGAATTTACAATTATCTCGTTTTTCGGTCTCCATTGCGGGTATATTTGGTGTAAAGATACGGATAAAAAACGAGAACCTCGCATATCGTTGCCGGAAAGTTGCGTTCGAGGCGAATCGCGCCTTTCGGAAGATCCCAGGTTTGGAAATATCGGACCTTTTTCCTACCTTTGGCCGGAAGCGTATCGGTTAGGTTGTAACGCGGTGTGAAATGCCGTTTTTTAAACTTCTCCACAATGAATGGAATCCGTGCCGCGATGTTGCGGCTTTGTGCAGTATTACTCTTGTCCGGATGCGGAGATTCGGATCCCGAATCCGATGTTCGGATTCCGAAACTCGATGTACCGGAGTCGGTTGCGGTCTCGCCTCGGGGCGGTCGCGAAACGATCTCCGTGCGTTCGAACGGAACCTGGGAGATCGCGACCGAAGCGTCGTGGCTCACGCTTACGCCTCGCCGGGGGTATCTCGACGGCGAAGTAACCCTCGTGGCCGAACCTTCGTCCGAGCCCTGGGGACGCGAGGCGACGATCGTATTTCGGTCTGACGACGATGTCGTGGCCGAAACCCGTGTCGTGCAGCGTATGGACGAACCGATACGGGTCGATGCGCGGGGACATGCCAACTGTTACCTGGCGGCTCCGGGAGTTGCGGGCCGGGTCTATGCGTTCGATGCCTCTTGCAAAGGCAATTCCGATGCGAAAGACATCGCGAATGTCGCTGGGGCGCGCGTCGTCTGGCAGGATCGGGCCGATCTGCTTGCGGCCGTGGCCTACGATGCCGCATCGGGGCTCGTCGGCTTCACCCTGACGGGGACGTCCGCCGGAAATGCCGTCGTAGCGGCTGTCGATGCGGCCGGAGAGGTGCTGTGGAGCTGGCATCTGTGGATCACGGACTACGATCCCGAGGCTGCGGCGTTCCGTTCGCCCGCCAACGAAAACGGTTCCGAGTGGTTTTTCATGGACCGGAATCTGGGTGCGACGGATGCCCGTCCCGGAAGCGCCGGGGCTCTCGGACTCCTCTATCAATGGGGACGCAAGGATCCTTTCCCCGGTGCGGGAAGTCTCGCGGGAGACGAGCGCCCGATTTACGATGGTGCGGGCGAACCCCTTCCGGCGCCGGAAGCCCTGGCCGATTCGTTCGGTACGGAGGCCCTGTCGATTCGCAATCCGCAGGTATTCTATAAGATAAGCTATAAGACCAACGATTGGCGAACCCCCTCCGACGATGACTTGTGGGGAGGCGTTTCGCGCCGCAAGACCGTGTGGGATCCCTGTCCGGCCGGGTGGCGCGTGCCCCTGTGCGATGTGCGGGGAGCATCGCCTTACGGCTTCGTGACGGACGGCACGGCCGTATGGTCGCCTGCACTGGGCGGTTATTATTACGGGCAGTGGTGGCTTCCGTGCACGGGTACGCGGGTCTACGAATCCGGGGCGCTCTCGACCGATATCGGCGGGCCTTACGGCGGCATGTGGATCGCGACGGCCGGAACGGCCAACCCCGATGCGGAGTTGTTTCCGGCTCTGTACGGACAATATTTCTTCGTGATCGACGGTATATTCTTCGGCTCGAACAAGGATTCCCGCTCGCAAGGCATGGCCGTGCGTTGCGTGAAGGAGTGATGATTGTTTTGCCGACGGCCCTCGCGGGCCCGGTCGCGTCGGCAACGATCGTAATATGTGCGCAAGGCGATCGGGCGCAGTCCAAAACTTATGAATATGAAAAGATTATTCGCTTTGTTGCCGCTTTTGTCGCTGGCTTGCGGTCTGATTTCCTGCAACGATGACGAAGATCCCGCATCGAAGGTGCAGATCGAAGTGACTCCGGCCGAAGGGTTGGTTTTCGAGGCCGAGGGCGGCACGCAGACACTGCGGGTCGATGCGCAAGGCGCGAGCTGGAGCGTGGACAAAAGCGAGGCGTGGATCAACGTGACGCCCGACGCTGCGGCCGGGACGGTTGAGGTGACGGTAGGTCCGTGGGACGGCACGGAGGCGCGCGAGGGTTTCGTAACCGTGACGGGCGGCCGAGGACCGGTGACGGTTCCCATCGTCCAGCAAGGTGTGGTTCCGACGTTGGCGGTAGATCCGGTGACGGTGGAAATAGATAGCGATGGCGGCAGTCGGACGATTGCCGTCGTGGCCGAGCATGTCGTTTGGACGGTCGAGGCGGCGGATGCCGACTGGATCGAGGCCGAAGCCGATGTACAGAACGGCACCATCCGGCTCTCTGTTGCGGAAAATACCGCTGCCGCAGCTCGCAACGGCAGTTTCCGCGTTACGGGCGAAGGTGTCGAGGCGGTTACGGTGAGTGTATCGCAGGCCGGAGCCGTGCCTTTCTGGCAGCGTTCGATGGCCTATCGCATGGGTTATCGCGGCCCGGTGAAGAGCGTCAGCCGCCATATCGACCAGGTGAACGGTCCGACGACCGATCTGGTCGTCTTCGACGATTTGCAATTCGACGAGAAGGGCAACCTGCTTTCGTTCGTGCGCGGCTATGGTGACATGACCGTACGCCTCTCCTACGATGCCGAAAGTCGGCTGACGCAGGTCGATGCCAAGTCTTCGGACCAGGAGTTCTCGTTCGTGCTGGAATACGGCGATCATGGAAAATACATTCCCGTCTTCGAGTTCATCGAATACGATCTCGATGTGGTGTGCTCGGTGGATTTCCGCTGCTGGATGCCCCATCTTATCAAGGATCTCAAGGCTTTCAAAATCCGCAACACGTTCGTCGCCGACAACAACCTGGACTATCGTTTCTCGGTTTCGGGCGATCGGGCTACGCTCGATGTCTTCTATGCGACGGGCGAGGAGTTTTGGCCGGAGTATTTCGTGATGGCGTTCGAGGGTGCCTATCCGCAGACGCTGACCTCCGACGGGTATGAATGGTCTTCCTACGAGATCGACGCGGCGAGCGGCAAAATCCGCACGTTCCGTTGCTACTCCTACTACGATATTTTGCTCGAACGTTCGCTCGACCGTTGCAATACCGTGGCGCACAGCCTGCTCGGGTCGCTCGATCGTCGCTATGCCTACAACGAAGCCGGCGATGTCGTCAGCCGTGTCGTTGCCGACGATGCGTCCAACAGCTTCACCGCGTCGTACGAATACGATGAGGTCGGTAACTGGACCTCCTTGTCGATGAAAAAGGATGGTAAGGATTCGCGCGAGGAGCGTGCGATCGTTTATTGGGAGTAATATTTCGTCGATCTTGTCCGAAAGGCTGCCTGCGATCTCGGGCAGCCTTTTTTGCGGGCAGGCGGAAATGCAAGAGGCTGTTTGACATCGAAATATCAAACAGCCTCTTTTTGTATACCTCGGCGGTCGGATAATTCCGTTGCCGCCTCGTGTTCAGCTCCGCAGAGTGTTGTCGTTGCAGTCCGGAAGTATTACTTCTTCAGCAACTCTTTCACCTCGGCGGCGACGGTAGCTCCGTTATATCCGAACTTCTCGTCGAGCACCTTATAGGGAGCCGAGTAGCCGAAGTGATCCAAACCGTGGATCATGCCATGCTCGCCGACGAGCCCTAACAGATTGACGGGAAGTCCCGATGTCATGCCGTAGCGCACGATGCCTTGCGGCAGAACGCTCTCCTGGTAAGACTTGGGCTGGTCGCGGAACAATCCCTCGCTCGGAACATTCACGACGCGCACCGGAATACCCTCCTCGGCCAACAGCTCGGCACCCTCGACCAGCGTCGAGACCTCCGATCCGGTGGCGATCAGCACGACGGCCGGTTTCGCCGAGTCCATGACGACATAACCGCCTTTGGCGACCTGTGCGGCCTCCTCGCGACGGCTGCATCCCAGCGTAGGAAGGTTCTTGATATTCTGACGCGAGAGCACGAGCGCTACGGGGCGGTGCTCCTCGATGGCGAGTTTCCAGGCCATGACAGTCTCCTCGCCGTCGGCCGGGCGCAGCACGACCATCGAACGCTCGCCGTGGTGGTTGCGCAAGTGCTCCATCAGACGAATCTGCGCTTCGTGCTCGATGGGCTGGTGCGTCGGACCGTCTTCGCCTACGCGGAACGAATCGTGGGTCCAGATATAAATCACGTGCAGACGCATCAGCGCCGAGAGACGCACGGCCGGTTTCATATAGTCGGAGAAGACGAAGAAGGTGCCGCATGCGGGGATCACGCCGCCGTGCAGCGCCATGCCGTTCATTACGCAGGCCATCGTCAGCTCCGAGACACCCGCCTGGAAGAATTTGCCCGAGAAGTCGCCTTTCGTAAAGGCCTTGGTCTTCTTCAGGAAACCGTCCGTTTTGTCCGAGTTCGAAAGGTCGGCCGAAGCGACGATCATGTTCTCGACCTTCTCGGCGAAGACGCCCAATACCGTGGCCGAAGCGGCACGCGTCGCCGTATCGGCTTTCATCTCGATAGCCTTGTAGTCGATTTCGGGCAGTTCGTTCGAGAGGAACATATCGAGTTTGCGGGCGAGATCCTTATTTTCGTTACGCCAGGTTTTCTCGGTCTGTGCCATCTCGGCGGCCCATTTGCGCAACTCCTCGCGGCGTGCGGCGAATGCTTCGCGGCTCTGCTCGAAGACCGCGAACGGATTCTCGGGATCGCCCCCGAGGTTCTTCACCGTAGCGGCGAAATCGGCGCCTGCGGCCGTGAGCGGCTGGCCGTGGGTCGAAACCTTGTCCTCGTAGCTCACTCCGTCGGGACCTACGGCACCGCGACCCATCGTCGTGCGGCCGATGATGAGCGTCGGACGCTCGGTTTCGTTCTGCGCTGCGACGAGCGCACCGCGCAGTTGCTCGATATCGTGTCCGTCGACCGACAGCACGTTCCAGCCCCAGGCTTCGTATTTCATGGCGACGTTCTCCGTGTCCACCTCGTCAACCTTCGTCGAGAGCTGGATGTTGTTCGAGTCGTAGTACATGATGAAGTTCGAAAGGCCCAGGTGTCCGGCGATGCGGCCCACGCCCTGCGATATCTCCTCCTCTACGGCGCCGTCCGAAATGTAGGCATAGGTCTTGTGTGCCATCCATTCCCCGAAACGCGCTGCCATGAAACGTTCGGCGATCGCTGCGCCGAGAGCCATGGCGTGGCCCTGGCCGAGCGGACCGGAGGTGTTCTCCACGCCGCGCATCACGTCTACCTCGGGGTGCCCCGGCGTTACGCTGCCCCACTGGCGCAGCGACTGCAAGTCCTCGGTCGTGTAGTGTCCCGCGAGCGAGAGGGCCGAGTAGAGCATCGGCGACATGTGACCCGGATCCAGGAAAAAGCGGTCCCGATAGGGATAGTTCATGTTTTCGGGATCGTAACGCAGAAATTCGGCGAAGAGTACCGTGATGAAGTCGGCTCCGCCCATGGCACCGCCGGGGTGACCCGACTTGGCCTTTTCCACCATTGCGGCCGACAGAATGCGGATGTTGTCGGCTACGCGAACGAGTTTCGAATTGGTTGTTGACATGGATGTATTGGTATTAATAGTTTGTTTGTACGTCTTTTACCGTTTTCTGTTTCCTGACTGCCGTGCGGAACTCCTGCTCGGAGCCTCGCGACGTTCCGCCGCGTTTGCGAATCCGGTCCACCTCCGCCTGCGTCGCAAGGCGAGTGCAATCGGGTTACTCGAATCGCCGTAACGGAACGTAAAGCTCCGCCCGTTCCGAGCGAGGCTTTAGGAGGCCCCCCCGAAGTCCCTTAGCTTACCTGCTTGAGGGTGGCCAGCGTGGTGTCGCGGCTGATCTTCTGTCGGGCGTAGTCGGCTGTCACGACGAACCTACGGGTGTCGGTCGAAGGAATTTCGAACATCGTGTCCATCATGATCGCTTCGCAGATCGACCGCAGACCGCGTGCGCCGAGTTTGAATTCGACAGCTTTGTCCACGATGTAGTCCAGCGCTTCGTCTTCGAAGACGAGTTGCACGTCGTCCAGCTCGAACAACCGCTCGTACTGCTTGACGATGGCGTTCTTCGGCTCCGAAAGGATGCGGCGCAGGGCCTCGCGGCCGAGCGGCTGCATGTAGGTCAGCACGGGAAGACGGCCCACCAACTCGGGGATCAGCCCGAAGGTCTTGATATCCTGCGGCGTGATGTAACGCATCAGGTTACTGCGGTCGATCGGATCGGCGTTGATGCGTCCGTAGCCCATCGCACGGGTGTTGAGACGCTGGGCGATCTTCTTCTCGATGCCGTCGAACGCACCTCCGCAGATGAAAAGGATGTTGCGCGTGTCGACCTGGATGAACTTCTGTTCGGGGTGCTTGCGCCCGCCCTGGGGCGGAACGTTGACCACCGTGCCTTCGAGAATCTTGAGCAGCGCCTGCTGCACGCCCTCGCCCGAGACGTCGCGTGTGATCGACGGATTGTCGCCCTTGCGGGCGATCTTGTCGATCTCGTCGATGAAGACGATACCCCGCTGTGCCTGTTCGACGTCGTAGTCGGCGACCTGCAACAGTCGCGAAAGGATGCTTTCGACATCCTCGCCCACATAGCCCGCTTCGGTCAGCACCGTAGCGTCGACGATCGTGAAGGGGACCTTCAGCAATTTGGCGATGGTGCGGGCCATGAGCGTCTTGCCCGTGCCCGTGGGGCCCACGAGGACGATGTTCGATTTGTCGATCTCCACTTCGTTTTCGCCCGCAGGGTAGAGCAGGCGTTTGTAGTGGTTGTAGACCGCGACGGACATATAGCGTTTGGCGTCGTCCTGGCCGATGACGTACTGGTCCAGGAACTCCTTGATCTGGGCCGGTTTGAGCAGCTCCTCGCGTGTCAGGGGCGCCGATGCGCGCTGTTTCTCGGCCTCGTTGTCGTTCTCGGTGATGATCCGGTAGCCGTTTTCGATACATTTGTTGCAGATGTTGGCTCCGTCCATACCCTGGAACAGAATCTCGACATCCGTGCGTCGTGCGCCGCAGAACGAGCAGCAGTCGTTGCCGTTTCCGCTTTTGTGGTTTCCTCTGTTCTGCGCCATTATTTCTCTCGTTTGGTCAGTACTTCGTCGATCAGTCCGTAGTCGCGAGCTTCGGCGGCAGAGAGCCAGTAGTCGCGGTCGGCGTCTTTCTCGATCTTCTTGGTCGGAACGCCCGAGTGGATCGAGAGTATCTCGTAGAGTTCGTGTTTGGTCTTGACGATCTCGCGGGCCGTGATCTCGATGTCGGAGGCCTGGCCTTCGGCGCCTCCGAGCGGCTGGTGGATCATCACGCGCGAGTGGGGGAGTGCCGAACGCTTGCCCGCGGCGCCTGCCGTGAGCAGCACGGCGCCCATCGAGGCGGCCAGTCCCGTGCAGATCGTCGCTACGTCGCAGCCCACGAGCTGCATCGTGTCGTAGATGCCCAGGCCGGCCGATACCGAACCGCCGGGCGAGTTGATGTAGATCTGGATATCCTTTTCGGGATCGACCGATTCGAGGAAGAGCAGCTGAGCCTGGATGATGTTGGCTGCATCGTCGTAGATCGGCGCTCCGAGGAAGATGATGCGGTCCATCATCAGCCGTGAGAAGACGTCCATCGTGGCGATGTTCAACTGACGTTCTTCGATGATCGTCGGCGACACATAGGCGGCGCTGATCGACCGGAAGTCGTGTAGTTTCAGCGAGCTGATGCCGCGGTGCCGGAGGGCGTATTTTTCAAATTCGGACATAATAAGTAATGGTTCCTTTTAATGTATCGCGTTTTCGGTTTGCAATCGTTTCATTCTATCGGTGTTGCTCGCGGCCTCTGGCCGCGTTTGTGATTTTGGCCCTCCTCGGAATCCCTTCCTCGAAGGAAACTTCGGGTGCAAACCGTCGTGGCGTCGGTGTATGCAATTTGTAATTCTGTACCTTGGGTCGCATTATTACGAAAAGGACTTTGCAAACATCACGCCTGCAAAGTCCAAAGGTACGTTTTTTTCCTCGAATATCGAGAAACTCGTTCGGATTTTATGTTGTCTTTTTGTTTCTTTTTAAATGCGGGGCTTTCTTTTCGTGATGTAAGTTGCCGTTTTTAGGCCCGAACGGTCGCGAAAGAAAACCCGAAACATGCTCCGAAATGATTTCTCGAACAAATTCGGACGGTTTCTAAAGCTCTTTGGCCATTTTGGCGAAATCGTCGGCCGAGATGGCTTTCTCCGTCACCTTGATCTTCGACTTCACATCCTCGACGACCTTCACCTCGTAGAGCTTCTCGTAGATCTTCTGACCCTGCTCCTTCTCGGCGAGGATCTTCTCGGCGTAGCCGGCCAGCATATCCTCCGGAGCGGCAGGCATGCCGTACTGGGCGAACTGCGCTGCGGCCAGCGCCTTGGCTTCGGCCTGGGCCTCCTCCTTCGTGACGGTGAGGTTATCCTGCTTGATGAAGTGCTTCTGGAGGTAGTTCCAGGTGAACATCGTCAGGAACTGGTCGAAATCCTTCTCGATATCCTCCATCGAGAATTTGCCCTCGTTGATCGTGTAGAGCCAGCGCTTGAGGAATGCCGCGGGCATCTTCAGGTCGGCCTTCTTCACCAGGTAGTCGCGCAGTTGCAGCGTGAAGAGATAATCGCTCTCGCGACGCAGTTCGGCGCCGATCTGCGCGTCGATGAACTGTTCGAAGGCCTCGGCCGTCGTGACGTCGCCCGCGGGGAAAGCCATCTTGAAGAACTCTTCGTTGATCTCCGGCTCGGCGAACTTGCGGATCTTGGTGATTTCGAGCGTGAATTCGGGGTTGATGCCCTCCAGCTCGTTCTCTTTGACCTGAAGCACGGCGGCGCGCTGTGCGGGGTTCTTGTAGAGATCGTTGACGTTGACCGTGGTCTTGAAGCCGACCTTTTGGCCGATGAAGGGCTTGCGCTCCTCCTCCGTCATGGAGATCAGACCTACGTATGCGTCGGCGATGTTCATCTCGCCGTTGTCGAGCGTCACGGAGAGCGCCTCGTCCGAGGTCACCTCCTCGGCGTCGGCCAGACGGCCGAAGCGGCGCAGGAAGTTCGAGCGGTAGTCGCCGTGCATCTTCTCGTCGATCTTGATCGCGTTATAGGTGAGCTTGTCTTTTTCCGAGAGTTCAAGTTTGATTTCGGGAGCCTCGCCGATCTCGAAGAGGAATTCGAATTCGGTGCCGTTTTCGAAGTCGAAATCGCCCTGCTCCTCCGACGGAATCACGTCGCCCAGGTAGTCGATGTTCTCCTTCTGGAGGTATTCGAATACGGAGTTCGAAGCCGTGCGGTATGCCTGCTCGGCCAGTACGCCTTTGCCGTACATCTTCTTGATGATGCCCATCGGAACCATGCCGGGACGGAATCCCGGGATGTTGGCCTTGCGGCGGTAGTCGCGCAGCGACTTCTCGACGGCTTCGCGATAGTCCTCTTCGCCTACCGTGACGCGGATCAGCGAGTTGTTCTCCTCGCGCTGTTCTCTTACGATTTTCATAATTTTATCTGTTTGTAATCATTCGTTTCCGAAGCGATAATCGGCTGGCAAAGGTACGAAAATATTCCGTGCGGCGCAAATCCTGCGCGGAAAAACCGAAGTCCCGTGCGGCCGAAGGGTCTTCGTGTCGTCGAGCGGGGCGGGACCTCTCTCTGCGGAAGGCTCTCTTAGGGTTGCTTTTCGGGACGCCGATGTCTTTTATCCGATTGAAATTTGGACGCTTCGTTCGTTTCGATTATCTTTGTGTCATGTGCAACGACTCGAACAGAAGCTTTTGGCGGTCTTTGTTCCGATTCTGGCTTTTCTGCGAGATTTTCGGACTTTTCGACGATTGACCGAGCATCCGTGCGGTGCCTACCGGAAGGTGTCTTACCTCTTTTTAAAGAAAGGCACGTATTTCGTGCGCCGATTATTCTTGATTGTTGATAGTCTTTCGTACCTTTGCACGATAATCACCTGTGGAAAACGTTATGCGAACGATCCTCATACTCGCGGCCGCAGTGCTGCTCTCGGCGGCATGCGGCGCGAATGCTTCCCGCTCCGCCGCGCGGCGGCAGGCCGGTGTGGCGCAGAGCGCCGCACCGAAAATCTACACCTATCGGGTTAAGGCGGTCTATCCCCATCCGACGACCGATTATACCCAGGGGTTGCAGTACGTCGACGGGACGATGTGGGAGGGTACCGGGCAGCACGGGCGTTCGATCGTCCGGCGGACCGACCTGGCGACGGGGCGCAGCGAGGTCGTCGCGAGCCTGCCCCGTTCGGAGTTCGGCGAGGGGATCACGTTGCTCGACGGTAAGTTGTATCAGCTCACCTGGCAATCCAATACGGCGCATGTCTACGACGCTGCGACGGGTCGTAAGCTGCGCGATCACCGCTATCCGGGCGAAGGGTGGGGGCTGACGACCGACGGCGAAAAACTCTACATGTCCGACGGTACGGCCACGATCCATCGAGTCGATCCCGAGACCTTCCGTCGCGAGGGACGCATCACGGTGACCTGCGAGGGACGTCCGGTTCCCTATCTCAACGAGCTGGAATGGATCGACGGCCGCATCTGGGCCAATGTCTACACGACGGATCGCATCGTGAGGATCGACCCGGCGACGGGCGTCGTCGATGCGATCATCGACCTTGCGGGGCTGCTTCCCGAGAGCGACCTGCAACCCGATACCGACGTGCTGAACGGCATCGCCTACGATGCTGCGACGGGGCGCATCTTCGTGACGGGCAAGAACTGGCCCAAACTCTTCGAAATAGAACTTATCGAATCATGAAATACGATCTGAACGAGATACTCGCGCAACGCATCCTGCTGCTCGACGGCGGCTTTGGCACGATGGTCCAGGGCTACGGACTCCGGGAGGAGGACTACCGGGGCGACCGGTTCCGCGACCTGCCGGGACAATTGCGCGGCTGCAACGAACTGCTGGTCCTCACGCGTCCCGAGGTCGTGCGGGAGATTCACGAACGCTATCTTGCGGCGGGTGCCGATATCATCGAGACCGATTCGTTCAACGCCAACGCCATATCGCTGCGCGACTACGGGCTGGAAGCGGCCGCCTACGAACTTGCGCGTGCCGCGGCAGCCGTGGCGCGCGAGGCCGCCGACGCCTTCACGGCGCGCAATCCGCAGAAACCTCGCTTCGTCGCAGGCTCGATGGGGCCGACGAACCGTACGGCTTCCATGTCGTCCGACGTCGCGGATCCCGCAGCGCGCGAGGTTACTTTCCGCCAGTTGGTCGACGCCTACACCGACCAGGCCCGGGGACTGCTGGACGGAGGTGCCGATATCCTGCTTGTCGAGACCGTTTTCGATACGCTCAACGCCAAGGCGGCGCTCTATGCCGTCGATGCTCTGGCCGAGCGGCTGGGGCGCGAAATTCCGACGATGGTGTCGGGAACGCTGGCCGACGCCAGCGGCCGCACGCTCTCGGGCCAGACCGTCGAGGCTTTCTGTGCCTCGATGTCCCATGCCCGGCTGCTCTCGATCGGATTCAACTGCGCTTACGGGGCCAAGCAGTTGCTGCCCTACCTCGAACGGCTGGCCGCCGTGGCCGAAACCCGCATCTCGGCGCATCCCAATGCGGGGCTGCCGAACGTCATGGGCGGCTACGACGAGACTCCGGCGATGTTCGCCGCGGATGTCGGCGAGTACATGCGTCGCGGATTGATAAACATCGTCGGCGGCTGTTGCGGCACGACTCCCGCGCATATCTACGAACTGTCGAAGATCGCTCCGCAGTATGCGCCCCGTCCGCTGCCCGAGGCGCGGCACCGCACGACGCTCAGCGGCCTGGAGCCGCTGGCGGTCGTCCCCGAGGCCAATTTCGTCAACGTCGGCGAGCGTACGAACGTGGCCGGTTCGGCGAAATTCGCCCGGCTGATCCGCGAGGGGGATTACGAACAGGCCCTCTCGGTGGCCCGGGCCCAGGTCGAAGCCGGGGCGCAGATCGTCGACGTCTGTATGGACGACGGACTGATCGACGGCCCCGCGGCCATGCGCACGTTCCTCAATCTGATGGCCTCCGAGCCGGAGATCGCCCGCGTGCCGACGATGATCGACTCGTCAGCTTGGGAGACGATCGTGGCGGGGCTGGAGGTCACGCAGGGCAAGGCCGTGGTCAACTCCATATCGCTCAAGGAGGGCGAGGCGGAGTTCCTGCGTCGTGCCGCCGAGATCCGGCGTTACGGCGCCGCGGCGGTGGTGATGCTCTTCGACGAGCGGGGGCAGGCCGACACCTTCGAGCGTAAGATCGAGGTGGCCGAGCGTGCCTACCGGCTGCTGACCGATGCCGGTTTCCCGCCCGAAGATATTGTTTTCGACCCCAATATTCTGGCCATCGCCACGGGTATCCCCGAGCACGACGGCTACGCCAAGGCCTTCATCGACGCGACGCGCTGGATCCGCCGAAACCTGCCCCACGCGAAGGTCTCGGGCGGGGTCTCGAACCTTTCGTTCGCCTTCCGCGGCAACAACGCCGTGCGTGAGGCGATGCACTCGGCGTTCCTCTACCATGCTATCCGGGCGGGGATGGACATGGGGATCGTCAATCCGCAGATGCTCAAGGTCTACAGCGATATCGAGCCCGAATTGCTCGAACGGGTCGAGGATGCGATCCTCTGCCGCCGGGCGGATGCCTCGGAGCGCCTGGCCGAATACGCCCAGCAGGTGCGCACGACCGCAGCGGAGTACCCCCAGGCTCCCGATGCCTGGCGCGGGGAGCCGCTCGCCCGGCGAATCGACTACGCCATGCTCAAGGGCATCGGCGATCATATCGAGGCCGATGCGCTGGAGGGCTACCGCGAACTGGGGAGTCCCCTGGCGGTGATCGACCGCCTGCTGATGCCCTCGATGGAGCGCGTCGGGGTGCTTTTCGGCGAGGGCAAGATGTTCCTTCCGCAGGTGGTGAAGACCGCCCGCGTGATGAAACGCGCCGTGGCGGCCCTGACACCTTATATAGAACAGAGCGCTGTTTCGGCGACCCGGTCGGCCGGCCGCGTGCTGATTGCCACCGTGAAAGGCGACGTACACGACATCGGCAAGAATATCGTCTCGGTGGTGATGGCCTGCAACGGTTACGAGATCGTCGACCTCGGGGTGATGGTCGAACCGCAGCGCATCGTCGACGAAGCCGTGGCCCGCGACGTACGGTGCATCTGCCTGAGCGGTCTTATCACGCCGTCGCTCGACGAAATGATCCGCGTTTGCGAGGAGCTGGAGCATCGACGCCTGCGTATTCCGGTCATCATCGGCGGTGCCACGACCTCCGACCTGCATACGGCCGTGAAGATCGCTCCGGTCTACTCCGGAACTGTGATCCATTCGTCCGACGCCAGCCGCAATACGCAGATTCTCGCGCGCCTGTTCGGTCCCGACGTCGACCGTTACGTGGCCGAGGTGCGGGACGCGCAGCAGACCCTGCGCGAGGAGTATGCCCGCAGCGTGCGGGCGCGTGATCTGGTGTCGCTCGCCGAAGCCCGCGCTGTGCGTGCGGAGCTGCCGGTGCACGAGCCCGTCGTACCGCGTCACCCGGCCCGCATGGTCTTCCCCGACTTCGATATCGCCGACGTCGTGCCCTTCATCGACTGGAATTTCTTCTTCCCCGCATGGGGGCTGAAGGGACGCTATCCCGAGATTCTGGAGCATCCCGAGAAAGGGGCCGAAGCCCGCAAGCTCTTCGACGACGCGCAGCGGCTGTTGGCCCGTTTGCGCGACGAACGGCTGCTCACGTTGCAGGCCGTCGTGGGGATCTTCCCCGCGCGGGCCGAGGGCGACGATATCGTGGTGACGGACGCCAAGGGACGCGAGACGCGGCTGCCGATGCTGCGCAATCAGACACGCGGCGCTGCGAACCGTTCGCTGGCCGATTTTCTCGCTCCGCAGGGCGATTACGTAGGATGCTTCGCCGTGACGGCCGGTATCGGCCTGAAGTCCTTCGCCGAGAAGCTTCGCGCCGAGGGCGACGACTATTCGGCCATCATGGCCAAGTTGCTGGCCGACCGCCTCACGGAGGCTTTCGCCGAGGTGGTGCACAGCTTCGTACGGCGCCAGATGTGGGGCTACGAGACGGGCGAACCCCTCTCGCCCGAGCAAATCATCCGTGGCGAGTATCGCGGCAAGCGCATGGCCTTCGGCTATCCCGCCTCGCCCGATCACACGCTCAAACGCGAAGTCTTCGACCTGCTGGCCGCCGGTATCACTACGGGCATGCGCCTGACGGAGAACTGCATGATCGACCCCGGGGAGTCGCTTTGCGGATTGCTGCTGGCCGATGGCGAGTATTTCTCCGTGGGGACGATTTCGGCCGAACAGGCCGAAGATTACGCCCTGCGCCGCAACACGACGGTCGAGGAACTGAAAAAGCTGCTGCCGAACAATATGTAGGCGATGCGGCTCCCTGGAGCTGCGCGGGCAGCGGCTTTGCTTCGCTGTATTTTCGGCCCCGTAACTTTGCGGAGTGCATCCGAAGCCCCTCCCGAGGGTGGGCTTCGGGGTGGGTCGGATTTATAAGCATGGTCAGGGAGCGCGAGGTTTCGACCGGCCTGGTCCAAATCGGGGTCGAGAAACCGATGCGGGTAAATGATATATAACTACCATAATAATTCAATGAACGTCACCGAGATAATTCACGAAGCCATCGCCGCAGGACGGCCGCGTTTCGCCTTCGAACTTCTCCCGCCGCTCAAGGGCGACGGCATGGGGGGTGTCTTCGCGGCGATCGACCCGCTGATGGAGTTCGATCCGGCCTATATCAACGTCACCTTCCACCGCGAGGGGATCAAGCAGACGCAGCGCGAGGACGGAAGCGTCGAATGGCACGTCGTGCGCCGCCGTCCCGGTACGGTGGGTATTTCGGCTGCTATTCAGGCCCGCTATGGCGTCGAGGTCGTGCCGCACCTGATCTGCGGCGGGTTGTCGAAATACGACATCGAGGACGCATTGATCGACATGGATTTCCTCGGACTCCACAACGTACTGGCACTCCGGGGCGACAAGTCGCAGAACGAAAAGTTTTTCATGCCCCATCCTCAGGGGCATGCCCATGCCGCGGACCTCGTGCGGCAGATCGCGGCGATGAACCGCGGCGAATTCGTCGACGGCGAGGTCGAGGTATGCCACCATTCGCGTTTCTCGATCGGTGTGGCCGGCTATCCCGAGACCCACGAAGATGCCCTCTCGCCCGAGGCCGACATCCGGGCGCTCAAGGCCAAGGTCGACGCCGGGGCCGAATACGTCGTCACGCAACTCTTCTACGACAATGCGCGGTTCTTCGACTTCGTAGCCCGTTGCCGCGCGGCGGGTATCGGGGTGCCGATCATACCCGGTATCAAGCCCCTGGCCACCGTCCGCCATCTGACCCTGTTGCCCGAGACTTTCGGATGCCGCATTCCTGAGGAGTTGCGGCGCGAGGTGCTGGCTCATGCCGACGACAAGGCTGCCGTGCGGCGTATAGGTACCGAGTGGGCCATCGCCCAGAGCCGCGAGCTCATCGCCGCGGGGGTCCCCGTGCTCCATTACTATCCGATGGGCAAGGCCGAAAACATCATCGAGATCGCCCGAACCGTATTTTGATCGAATCCATGCCGAACAACCTTTCGCCCATAGCTTTCCGCCGTCATCTCCACGCGAATCCCGAACTCTCGTTCCGCGAGTTCGAGACCGCCGACTTCATCGCGGCACAGCTCGCTGCGGCCGGTATCGACAGTTGCCGGGTGGCGCAGACCGGCGTTTTGGCGCGAATCGTCGGGCGCGACACGCCGCCGGACGATCGCCGGGCCGTCGTGCTGCGGGCCGATATCGATGCGCTGCCGATCGAGGAGCGGAGCGATGCGGAGTGGTGCTCCCGACGACCGGGCGCGATGCACGCCTGCGGTCACGACATGCATGCGGCGGTGCTCTACGGCGTGCTGCTGCGCCTGGCTGCCGATCCAGGATTCCGCGGCACGGTCTTCGGCCTTTTCCAGCCCGGCGAGGAGTGCAATCCGGGCGGCGCTTCGTTGGTGCTGAAGGAGGAGCCCTTTGCGGGGTATGACGTGCAGGCCGTCGTCGGCGAACATGTCGAGCCCCAGTTGGAGGTCGGCACACTGGGATTCCGCGCCGGGAAATATATGGCCGCAAGCGACGAATTGCGCTTCCGGATCTGCGGCAAGGGAGGTCACGGCGCGTTGAGGGCCCAGTTGCTCGACCCCGTGGCCGCGACTGCGGAGCTCGTCACGGGATTGCTGGCGCTCAACGATGCGGAGTGCGTCCTCTCGATCGGCCGCATCGAGGCCGGCGGCGCGACCAACATCGTGCCGGATGAAACTCGTCTCGAAGGGACGCTACGCACCTTCGACGAGGAGCGCCGCAGGGCGTTGTACGGAACGATCGAGGCATTGGCCGCAGCGACGGATGCCCGTCACGGCGTGCGGACGACGGTCGATATCGGCCGCGGATATCCCTGCGTGGTGAATGATCCCGCGTTGGTCGAAAGGGCCGTCGCGACGGCCCGCGAGCAGGGGCTCGGCGTCGAGATGCTGGCGCTGCGCACCACGGCCGAGGATTTCGGATTTTATACGCAGCGCTACCCGGCGCTGTTCTACCGCTTGGGTGTCGGCGCTGCGGCCGGACGTCCCCACACGGCGACATTCGCTCCCGATGAGGGAGCTATTCATACGGGCATCGGCTTCATGGAGTCGCTGGCCCGCCAATTATTGAATCGATGAAACGAACCAAGAAAAAACACAGTGCCGCCGAAGGCACGAAAAATAGAGATCGCGCGAGCATCGTATTGCACTTGCTGCGCGAATTTCCCGATACCAAATTTTCGCTCAAACACCTCGCTTCCGCTTCGGGCGGTGCGTCGAAACAGGACCGTACGGAGACGCTCGCCCTGCTGAACGACCTGGTCGAACAGGGTTTCGTCGAGGTGTGCGCACGTCAGAAATATCGCCTCGCCCGGCAGCATGTGCCTCACTACGAGGGTACGGCCTGCATGACGACGGGCGGTTCGGTTTACGTTCGCGTCGAGGGGATGGATGCCGACATCTTCGTCAATCAGCGCAATGCCCTGAATGCGCTGGACGGCGATAGGGTGGAGGTCGTGCCGATGCACCGCGGCGGCAAGGGGCAGATCGAGGGCGAGATCGTGCGGGTCGTCGAACGCAATCGCAAACCCTATATCGGCATCGCCGAAGTGGGACCCCACCAGATTTTCGTACGGGCGGATTCGCGCAAAATGCCCGTGGATATCTACCTCTCGAAGCGTGCTTATCCCGAGGTGGAGGACGGCGAGAAGGTCGTCGTGCGCATCGTCGACTGGCCCCTCGGCAGCAAGAGTCCCGAAGGCGAACTCGTCGAGCGGCTGGGCCGTGCGGGCGACAACGACACCGAGATGCACGCCATCCTGGCCGAATACGATCTTCCGTACCGCTTCGATCCGCGCATCGAGGAGGCAGCCGCAGCGATCGACAGCCGCATTTCGGAGGAGGAGATCGCGCGTCGTCGCGATTTCCGCGATACGGTGACCTTCACGGTCGACCCGGCCGATGCCAAGGATTTCGACGATGCGTTGTCGGTGCGTCGTGTCGCGGAGGGCGTCTGGGAGGTGGGCGTGCATATCGCCGACGTCACCTACTATGTGCGGCCCCATTCGATGCTCGACGACGAGGCTGTGGAACGCGGAACGTCGGTCTACCTGGTCGACCGCACGGTGCCGATGTTGCCCGAGCGGCTGTCGAACGAACTTTGCTCGTTACGGCCCGACGAAACGAGTCTCTGCTTCTCTGCCGTCTTCACGCTGAACGAAAACCTCGAATTGCTCGACGAGTGGTTCGGCCGCACGGTCATCCATTCCGACCGTCGTTTCACCTATGCCGAGGCTCAGCGGGTCATCGAAACCGGGCAGGGAGACTATGCCGAGGAGGTGCTGACGCTCAATCGCCTGGCGCAGGGCCTACGGCGCGAACGTTTCCGCAATGGCGCTATCTCGTTCGACCGCGAGGAGGTGCGCTTTACGCTCGACGAGAACGGTAACCCGCTCGGGGTCTACTTCAAGGAGCAGCAGGATGCCAACCGGATGATCGAGGAGTTCATGTTGCTGGCCAACCGCCGTGTCGCCGAGTTCTGCGGCCATCGCCGCAGCGAGAAGGGGCGCCGCGTACCCCGCACGATGGTTTACCGCGTGCACGACACCCCCGATGCGGAGAAGCTCGACCGTTTCCGCCAGTTCATCCTGCGTTTCGGCCATATTTTCAAGGCGACCAAGGGACGCGCCGTAGCCCGCGAGCTCAACAAGCTGTTCGCTGCGGTGAAGGGGACGAGCGAGGAGAACGCCGTGTCGACGATGGCCGTGCGGTCGATGGCCAAGGCCTACTATACGACCGACAACATCGGCCACTACGGACTGGCGTTCGACAGCTATACCCATTTCACGTCGCCCATCCGGCGCTATCCCGACATGATGGTCCACCGCCTGCTGGCCCGCTACCTCGAAGGGGGACGTTCGGCCGATAAGAAGGAACTCGAAGCGTTGTGCGTCCGTGCGTCGGAACGCGAAGTGGTGGCTGCCGAAGCCGAACGTGCGTCGATCAAATACAAGATGGTCGAGTTCCTCAAGGACCGTGTCGGCGAGGAGTTCGACGGCCATATCTCGGGTCTTACCGAATGGGGCGTTTACGTCGAGCTCGACGAGACGCATATCGAGGGCATGTCGTTCCTGCGCGATATCGAGGGGGATTTCTACCAGTTCTACGAGGATCGCTACGAGATTGTCGGTCGCGCTACGGGACGCCGCCTCACGTTGGGCGATGCGGTGCGTATCCGCGTGCGGCGAGCCGACCTCCAGCGCCGGCAGCTCGACTTCGAGGTGCTGCTGCCCGGACGGCCGACCCGGATGGGAAAGAAGGGGAAAGTTAAGAATTCTTCGCGGTAGATCATCTTCGGCGTCCGAGCCGGTCGCGCTGATGGCTGCGGTCCGCGCGGCTCTAAAGAGCCGCAGTTTGCGTGTGCGGTCATCTTCGGCAGTTGGGGACGAGTCGTAGCCTGCGGGGTGAGCGTAGCGAGACTCCGCGCGGGGGAGGCTGCGGCTCGCGCCCGTCTAAGAGCCGGGCTTTATGATTGATTTTGCGATAAATGCCGCAGAGCGCACAAAAATTCAACTCGATGCCGGAGAGTTTTATGTACTTTTTGGCTGCATAAAGTACAAAAAAAGAATCGCGGAAGCGATTCGAAAAACAGAGGTTCGGGAACGATCATCTTCGGTGGTTGCAGGGGCGTAGTCTGCGGGGCCCGCTATTCGAACCGCACGAACTTCTGGCCCGAGGTGAGACACGACGGACAGTAGAAGTCGCAGCAGGTGGCTTCGTAGATGTGGCCGCACGAAGGACAGACCAGATAGGCGCAACTGTCGGTGTGCGTGCAGTGGCATTGTTCCATGAAGATGATATGACGTCGGTCGTTCGCCGCAGCCCAAATCAACATGCGGGCGGCGTAGCGATTGCCGGTCTGCATGGCGCGATCGATCTCCGCGCCGTGACGTTCGTCCATCGTGCGACGTTCGTAATCGATGCTTCGCACGAGGTTGTTGTCGGTGGTGCCGCGGAAGACGATGATCCGTTCGGGCGGCGTATAGTTCCCGCCCAGGCGGACGATGGCTCCGGCGCAATAGTTCTCCTGAAGCCGTTCGGAGAGCGCCATAGCCCGGAACAACCGGGCCGCATCGCGGCGTTGTTCCGTGTCGGCGATACCGGCGAAATGTTCGTATTGCGCCGATTTGACGTGCTTGCGCCGGCAGCAGGCGTCCAGATCGGCGAGCGTCTCGGCCCATACGGGTTCGTGTGCGTGTTTCGGCTGGCCCGTAGCCGTGTAATAGAGCCAGACGAGGATGCCTGCCGATGCGACGAACAGCAGCAGCACCAAAAAAGGTCGAAGTTTCATGGCGGTGATCGAAATTCTTTCCGGATTCCGTGTGCCGCACGAATGTCGTGCGGCATGGAAGAGCTCGGCGGACGGAGGGTGCATTTTTTATGCCAACGAAACCCTCGGGACGATGCGTAGAATTCCGCTTTCGGAATTGGGGATTGCCGATTTATTGCGTATATTTGTCCTGCCGTCTTCGGGAACGATGCCGGAACGGGTGATTTTTTTACGAGAAAGGGAATGAAAACGAAAATTGCGGCGTTGTTCGCCGTGTCGATTCTGCTGGCGGGATGCGGTAAGGATGGGAATTCGCTGCCGCGGCCCGAGAATGTGCGTTTTCAGCAGGAGCGGTATGAGATTCTGCTGAATTACGTTCAGCTGACCAAATTGTTGCTTACTGTCGGCAACGGCGAGACCGAATACGATTGGGCGACCGGTCGCTACGGCGTGACCTTGCGGGTCGAGGACCCTGAGATCGCCTCGGTGGTCGAAGATACGGGGCGCGTCACGGGTTTGAAATACGGCGTTACGAAGCTTATCGCCCAAAGTGCCTATTGGAGTGTTCCGGTGACGACCCAGATCGCCGTATGTCCTTTGGGGTTGCGTCTCGGAAAGACCGACTATCCGATCGACTTCGGCGAGTCGGTCGACGTAGAGCTCTTCGTGACGGAGCGCGGCCAGGAAATCGCGACGACGAACCGGTTCGGTATCGTATGGCATACGGAGGACGAACGCGTGGCGACGGTCGATGCCGAAGGCCGGATTACGGCCGTGGGCTACGGCGCGACGCGGCTGGTCGGAAAGACTCCGTTGCTCTCCGAGGAACTCGTGGCGAATATCGTCGTGGAACTGCGCGATTTGCGTTTCGAATCGGAGAGTTATACGCTCGACGAAGGTGCTACGACGGTTCCGCGGTTGTTGACTACGCGCGGCGGTGCACAGGTCGTCGTCGAGGATCCGGCCGTGCTCGACCCCGTGTGGGAGATTTCCGATCCCGAAATAGCGACCGTGACGGCCGAAGGATGCGTTACGGCACGGGCGGGCGGTGTCGCGAAGTTGACTCTCCGCACGCCCTATTATCCGCAGGCCGTCGAGACGTTGATCGCCGTGCGCAGTCCGTGGACCGGAGAGTGGATGCTGTCGTTATGGAACGGCGATGCCGGGCTGGCCGGACATATTTATATGGAGTTGCAGGCCGACGGACGTTTCGTGCTCTATCAGAGCCTCGATGTAGCGGGTTTCGCATGCTTCCGCGGAACCTATACCGTCGCGACGCAAAACGGTCGTCAGGTGTTGAGCGGCGTCTATGACGACGGAGTACCCTGGAAAGAGAGTTACGGATTTGTCTGCGAGGGCGATCGGATGACGTTGACGAGCCTGTCCGATGCGATCGTTTCGCAGTATGTGCGTACGACGATTCCCGATTACGTGAAAGACGGATTGACCGCAGCGCCGGGATTCGGAGCTGTGCAGAAGGCGGAGCCGTTCCTTTAATGGGCCCCGTCTAAGGTGAAAAATTTTGTCTTAAGATCGTCTTCGGCGGCAGGGGCGAGACATAGTTTGCGGAGCAGCAGAACGAGTCTCCGCTTGGAGGAGGCTACGGCTCGCGCGGCTCAAAGAGCCGCAATTTGCAAATATTAATTAAAAAAGCATCGCTGCGGCGATGCTTTTTGCGTCTGGGGTAGGGGAGAATCAGAATACGCCCAGGTTATCGAGGAAGATCGCGAGCAGAACGATCGGCAGCACATAGCGCAGCAGAAAGAGGAATGCCCCGAAAATACGGAAACGCAGCGTTCCGTCGTTGGTGATCTCCCGCCGGAGGACGGAACGGTCGAGGCGCCAGCCGACGAAGAGACAGGTGCAGAATCCCCCGGCCGGAAGCATGATATTGGCCGTGAGGAAATCCAGCGAATCGAAGATATTGAGACCGCAAACGGTCCAGTTGCGGAGCACGCCCAACGACAGCGATGCCAGAGCGGCCAGCACGGCCGTGGCGCAGGTCGTCGCCCAAGTGGCGGCGCGGCGGCTCAAGTGCCACTCTTCGTGAAGATATGCCGTGACGACCTCGTGGAGTGAAATCGTCGAGGTCAGGGCTGCGACGACCAGCAGCAGGAAGAAGATCGACGACCACACCATGCTGAGCGGCATGTCGCGGAAGATGCTCGGCAGGGTGATGAAGACCAGCGAAGGCCCCGAGGCGGGTTCGATGCCGGCGCTGAAGACCGCCGGGAAGATCACGACGCCCGACAGGATGGCGACCAGCGTGTCTATCAGCGTGACATTGAGGGCCGTATGCCGTAGGTCGGTTTTGCGGTCGAAATAGGAGGCGTAGGTCACCATGATGCCGATCCCGATCGAGAGCGAGAAGAAAGCCTGCCCCAGGGCGACGAGGAACGTCGAGGGGGTCACTTCGGAGAAGTCGGGGCGGAAGAAGAAGCGCAGTCCCGCACCGCCTCTGGGCATCGTCAGCGAATGGACGGCCAGCACGACGAGGATGATGAACAGCACGGGCATCAGCACCTTGGCCGAGCGTTCGATGCCGTCGCGAACGCCTTTGGCGATGACGACATGGGTCGCCAGCACGAAAAGCGTCGTGTAGAGCACCGGGCGCCAGGGATTGCGGATGAACGCATCGAAAAGTTCGGTATATTCGGCCGAGGAGGTGCAGCGGGCGAGGTTTCCCGTGAGGGAGCCGACCATGTATTCGGCCGTCCAGCCCGAAACGACGAAATAGAATCCGAGGATCAGGAATGCGGCCAGTACCCCGTTGTAACCCAGGAAACTCCACTTGCGGTCCAGGGTGCGGAACGCTCCGACGGCATTGCGTCGTGTGGCGCGTCCGACCGAGAATTCGGCGATCATGAGCGGGAGCCCCAGCAACAGTACGCAGAGGATATAGAGTGCCAGAAAAGCGCCGCCGCCGTTGTCTCCGGCGACATAGGGAAACCGCCAGATGTTTCCCAAACCTACGGAACTGCCTGCCGCGACCAGCACGGCGCTGAGTTTGCTGCCCAGCGTGGCGCGCGAGCGTGAATGGTTGCCCATAACCTAACCTATTAGAGGCCCTTTGTGCGAGGGCGGAATTTCGTTGTCCGTCGTTCCGGAACGCCGCTTCCGGTCGGTTCGGGCTTCTTCGTCCGGGTTTTCGGCCGTTCGCATCCTCCTCGGTCGTCGTTCGGCCGAGAACCGAGACATTCGCGGCTCGTTTGTCGCGAATGTCTCGTTGTGCTCGCGTTATCGCTCCAGGACGACGCTCACGCGGTCGAGCTTGCCGCCCAGGGGCGGGGCCAATTTCGAAACGGTACAGCGGATGTGCCGGATCTCAGGGTAGGCGGCGTAGAGCGCGTCGATGATGTTGGTCGCCACGCGTTCGATCGTGCGTTGCGTGACGTGCATCTGTTCGCGTACCACTTCATAAACCGTCAGGTAGTTGACGGCCTCCTCCACCCGGTCGTCCGCGGCGACGCGGCCCAGTTCCGCGGTGATCTCCAAATCGACCGTGAAGCGGTTGCCGACTTTGCGTTCGAGTTCGTAGCAGCCGTGCAACGCACGGAACTCCATGCGTTCGAGGCGGATGAGGTATTCCATGTTATTCGGCGATAACGAGGTAGTAGTTCTTTTTGCCGCGCTGTACGAGCAAGTATTGCCCGGCGATGAGCTCCTGCTCCGTGACGGGACGCATCGGGTCGGCGATCTTCTCGCGGTTGAGCGATACGCCGCCGCCCTGGATCAGTTTGCGGCACTCGCCCTTCGAGGGGAAGATCTGCGTCTTCTCGGCGCACAGCTCGACGAAAGGCATGCCCAGCTCGGCGCGTGCGATGCGGAATTGCGGAACACCTTCGAATACCTGCAAGAGCGTCTGTTCGTCGAGGCGGTGCAGGGCTTCGGCCGTGGCGCCGCCGAAGAGGATCGCGGAGGCCTCGATGGCTTTTTCGTACTCCTCGCGCGAATGGATCATCGTGGTGATCTCCTCGGCAAGGCGCTTTTGGAGCACGCGCAGGTGCGGTGCTGCGTCGTGCTCGGCGATCAGCGCCTCGATGGTCCCGCGGTCGAGCAGCGTGAAGATCTTGATATAGCGTTTGGCGTCTTCGTCGCTGACGTTCAGCCAGAACTGGTAGAACTTATAAGGCGACGTATAGCGCGGGTCGAGCCATACGTTGCCGCTCTCGGTCTTGCCGAATTTCGTGCCGTCGGCCTTGGTGATGAGCGGGCAGGTGATGGCGAATGCCTCGGCTTCGGAACCCAGTTTGCGCCGGATGAGTTCGGTACCGGTGGTGATGTTGCCCCACTGATCGGCGCCGCCCAACTGGATTTTGCAGTTCATCGTCTCGTAGAGGTGCAGGAAGTCGTAGCCCTGGACCAATTGGTAGGTGAATTCGGTGAACGACATGCCGTCGCCTTCGCCGTTGAAACGTTTCTTGACCGAATCCTTGGCCATCATGTAATTGACGGTGATGCACTTGCCGATATCGCGGATGAAATCCAGGAACGAGAAGTCCTTCATCCAGTCGTAGTTGTTGACCATGCGCGCGGCGTTGGGGGCGTCGGAATCGAAGTCCAACAGCTTCGCCAACTGGCGTTTGATCGCCTCCTGGTTGCGGCGCAGCGTGGCTTCGTCGAGCAGGTTGCGTTCCTGCGACTTGCCCGACGGGTCGCCGATCATGCCCGTGGCACCGCCGACGAGCGCCAGCGGACGGTGGCCGCAGAGCTGGAAATGTTTGAGGATCATGACACCCACCAGGTGTCCGATATGCAGCGAGTCGGCCGTGGGATCGATGCCCAGGTAGGCCGTCGTCATCTCTTTTTCGAGTTGTTCTTTCGCACCGGGCATGATCGTGTGGATCATGCCGCGCCATTCGAGTTCTTCGATGAAGTTTTTCATATGTTTTTTTCTTTTGTTCGTTATTCCATCTCTAAATCGAGAGCCTTGCGGAGTTCCGTGACGAGCGGATTTTGCTCCGTGATGAATTTCATTTTGTCTTCCGGACGGATCGGGCGCGCCGCACGAATCGTCTCGTCGACCCGAATGTCGAGTTCGATAAGTCCGTCGACTCGGGCGATCTCGGCGATACGCATCAGCATTCCCGTTTTGCTGCGCAGGATTTCGTCGCGCAGGTCCGTGGTCGGGACGCTCAGCGAGAGGGTGTTGCCCCGGAACGACATGCGTTCGAATACCGGGACGAAGCGCGGCCGCCGCTCGCGGATGAGGTTCATGATGGCGCCGCGCGCGTTTTCGAGCTTCTCGGCGCAGGCCGGGTCGAGAAGCACCTGCTGCGGCTCGACAGCCTCCTCCTCGGCGGGTTGCGGAGCCGTATCGCCGGCCGTGGCGAGCAATTCCGTGAGCGAGGTGCCCGAGATCAGTGAGCGCCGCGGTCGCGGTGCCGCTTGCACGTCGGGCGTCGGTTGTGCGGCCGGTTTCGACGCAGGTGCCGGGGCCGGAGCGACCGTTGCCGGGTGTTGCACGGCTGTGGCCGGAACCGGCTGTGGCTGCGTCGGTCGAGGCGCTATGGATTGTGCGCCCTCATTCGTCGCCGGGACCGTCGGGGCTGCGGGGATCGGCGTATTCCCGCAACTGCGGGGTGTCAGCTCGGGAAGCGGACAGGGCCCGGAGGTCAGACCGTCATTTTTTTTTTGACCGAGCCCGCAAATCTTCATCAGGCCCAGTTCAACGAGCAGTCGTTGATTGGACGACTGCCGTATTTTCCCGTCGAGTTCCGTCAGCAGGGCACTGGCCCCGAACAGGAAGCCGACATCGCAGGCGTCCGCCTGCGTCCGGTATCGTTCGAGCAACGTGCCGGTCATTTCGATCAGTCGCAGCGTCTCGGGGCGCTTGGCCATCAGCAGGTCGCGCAGGTGGCGGTTGAGCCCCGCCATGAAGGTTTGGCCCGAAAAACCCTTCGACAGCACCGTGTCGAACGATACGAGTGCCTGCACGTAGTCGCCGGCCAGCAGTTGTTCCGTGAGGTCGAAGTAGGTGTCGTAGTCCAGCACGTTGAGCGTCTGGGCGACGTTGCGGTAGTCGAGCGTGCGGCCGCAGAACGACACAGCCTTGTCGAACATCGACAGGGCGTCGCGCATACCTCCGTCGGCCTTTTGGGCGATGAGGTTCAACGACTCTTCGTCGGCCGTGATATTCTCCTGGGCGGCGATATGCTTGAGATAATCGACCGCATCCTCGACGCGGATGCGGTTGAAGTCGTAAATCTGGCAGCGCGAAAGAATCGTCGGCAGGATCTTGTGTTTCTCGGTGGTCGCCAGTACGAAAATAGCATGAGCGGGCGGTTCTTCGAGCGTCTTGAGGAAGGCGTTGAAAGCCGCGGCCGAGAGCATGTGCACCTCGTCGATGATGAAGACCGAGTAACGGCCGCCCTGCGGGAGGATGCGTACCTGCTCGATGAGCGTGCGGATATCCTCCACGGAGTTGTTCGACGCGGCGTCCAGCTCGTGGATGTTGAGCGAACGTCCTTCGTTGAACGAACGGCACGATTCGCACTCGTTGCATGCCTCGGCACCTTGCGGTGCGAGGCAGTTGATCGCCTTGGCGAAGATGCGGGCGCAGGTGGTCTTACCCACGCCCCGCGGTCCGCAGAACAGATAGGCATGGGCCAACTGGCCCCGCTGAATGGCGTTCTGGAGGGTCGACGTGATGTGTTTTTGTCCGACGACCGAACGGAAGGTCGCGGGACGGTATTTGCGTGCGCTGACGATGAAATCGCTCATAGTAGCGCAAAGATACGAATAAGCGAGCGCAATGCCAAATTTATTTGGGCAATGCCGAGCGGAAGTATCTTCGGCGGAGCCAAAGTGGGAATAAGCGAGCGCAATGCCGAATTTATTTGGACATTGCCGCGCGGGAGTATCTTGGGCAAGGCCAAAGTGCGAATAAGCGAGCGCAATGCCGAATTTATTTGGATATTGCCGAGCGAAGTATCATGGGCGGAGTCGAAGTGCGAATAAGCCGGGAGAAAAAAGCAAACTTGCTGGCGTTTTTCCGAGGCGCAGTATCTTCGTCGAGGCCAAGGATAAGCGCAAGAAATGGAAAAACGTCGGCTATTGCTTGCTCGGTGGTTTATCTCACGGCCTTCGGCAGGGTGATCTGCGCGCCCATCTCGCGCTGGAACTTTTCGCCGTAAGTACCGTCCATGCCCGATGCGGGGCTGAAGGTCATCTCTCCGAAAACGGGCCGACCGTCGATTTCATAAAGGTCGACACGCACGAGCGGGAATCCGGCTGCGAGACGCCGTGCCGCATCGAGCATGGCATCGAGCGAACGGGGACGCGGTATGTAGCGGTGCCGGGGTTTTCGGTTGAAATCCAGAATTTCGGCATTGCGGTCCTTCCAGTCGGGCAGTTCGTAAAGCTCCTCGGTGGTGTCGGCCGGGGTTATCCGGTCGTAGACCACCACGCAGAAACGCGGCTCTCCGTCGAAACAATAGATTTTGTAGTCGATCAGCCCGGCGTCGGTGTCGGGAACGAGCAACTTTTCGGCGATGATGCGGGGCGGGATGGAGAGATAGTGATGTTCGCCCGTCATGCGGCCGAAGCGGCGCCGAAGCATCCGGTCGAACTTACGACGCAGGGCTTCCGTGTCGACTGCGGATTTGTCCGTTACGATCGATACGTCGCCGTAGCCGTTGTTGGTCTTCATGACGAACTGGTCGGGCAGTGCGTCGAAATCGATCTGGTCGGCCGATTCCCAGACGCCGTACAGCTCGTTGAGCAGGTGACCCAGGCCGCGGCTCTCGATGTATTCGCGGACGCGGTATTTGTCGGCCAGGAGGGTCCACTGCGAGGTGTCGGCATGGAGCAACATCCATAGAACCTTTTCGTTGCGGGTCTTAGGATCGTCGAAGTCGGGTTCTTTGCCGAAGCGTTCGAGGTAGCGCAGACGCAAGAGTTTCTCCCGGTCGGTACGGGCATAGATTTTTTTGAGAATCTGCCGCCATTTGCGCAGCAGAAACGGAGCTTTCGGATATGTCATACTGTGAGTGAGTTTAGGCACAAAAATAATATAAATTCAACAAATAATGTTATCTTGTTACAAAGAATGGTGCTTGGAGTTTATTCGATATAGTCGTTCATATCTATGGTGCGGGGTACCGGTTCTTTAAACTGGAGAATCCGGTTTCCTGTTATGTCATAAATATCGTAGGTGATTAATCCAACTGCGATTCCAGACCATTTCCCCATTTTGGTTACGATTGTTCCTGTGGTTTTTCCTTTATACTTGGCAGTGTAGGAGGCAGAAGCTTTGTATTGAGCCACTGTTACGGTCGCTCGATATTTACTGTGAGGAGGGACCGTAATAGGGAATGTATACGAACGGCTGTCTTCCCTACTTTCGCTTTTTCCGTAGGACCATGAAGCGGAGGTTGTCGTTGATATGCTTATTGATCCATCAATGATTTTCGGTATGCCAACAGAATAATTCGTTGCTACCTGTAATTGCACTCCTTGACTTTCTGAAAAGTTGGATGTTACAGTCGCTTTCGAATTGAATGTTACGTTCATGCTCTGTTGAATATCGGTCGAATTGCTGAAGATAATTTCATCGATGAAATCAGGAATGGGTGTTGTTTTGTCCTCAGCCTCTAATCTATAGTCAATATTTTGAAGATCAAATTCTTCGACAGGCATGATGCTCCATCCGCATCTGTATGTATAACTATGGTCTTGATTGGCTATCACACCCGATGGATGATCGTCCTGCTGCTTTAAATACCAAATATTGGATGTTTCGGGGCGTATTTCTTTCAAATAATAGATAGCTGTTGAAACATTCGGGATTTTTTCGAATTGCCATCTATAACAGATATAGTCGGCTTTTTTTATGACTCGGATCGGTGTATGCCATTGGTCTTTGACTTCTCCCATTACACACATGGGACCGGCGCCTTTAACTGGAACTATTTTGTAGCAACCATATTCAGAGGACCAATTGAGGACCCATTTATCATTGTATGCCTTATCTTTGAGCAATCCTACCCAAGTGCCATCTCCATTTACCAAATTAAGGCGATCTTGATTGTTGCCGGCTGTCGGTAAAAAAATATATATTGGGATATTTTCTATTTCCAGAAACTCTTCCGGTCTCCCGGGAGTTATGGCGCGAGTAATTTCAGCACCTTTATTGACAAATGGGTCGGTGTCGGGGTATTCTTTAGAGCAGGCAATCGACGTAAGAAAAAATAGAAGCAGGGCTACATTCTTCATGTGTTATATTTTATCAATGCAAAACTATATATAATTCGGTAATTGTGTATGACTTTACGCAAAAAATTTCTCAGGGTCTTATTATTCGTGGTTTGCATTCGAAAGACCTCTTATTAAAGGGGAATTTGAGAGGCCATCGGATTGTAAGCGAGGTTGCTTGTTTTGGGGCCCAACCGTATGATGGGTCGGAATCCGGTGAGGCGTTGATAGATGTTGTCGACTGACTTTTTGGCATATGATTTCATGTATTTTATGACAGAATATGACGGGATGATGGTAGTAACCGCCTTGGCAGGCGATTTGCGTAAGATCATGGTGTAAAACATTTCGATATGAACATCAACACTTTGACCGTCAAGGCGCAGGAGGCGTTGCAATCGGCGTTGGTCCTGGCGCGTGAGCGGGGACAGCAGGCTGTCGAACCGCTCCATATTTTGAGCGTCGTGATCCGCGAGGACGATTCGCTCGCGGCTTTTCTGCTGGGGCGTGCGGGGGTGAACGTGCGTGCGCTGCGCGACGAAACGCAGCGGGCCGTGGAGTCGTTGCCCCGTGTGGAGGGCGACAGCGAACAATTCTTCTCGCAGGAGGCTTCGCGTACGGTGCAGCGCGCCGTGGATTTCACGAAAACCTTCGGCGACAAATACGCTTCGATCGAACACCTGCTGCTGGCGCTTGTCGCCGAACGCGGGCGGGCTTCGGAGCTGCTCAAGCAAGCCGGGGCTTCCGAAAAAGAGCTCGTCGAGGCGATCCGCACCTTCCGCAAAGGTGCGACCGTCGATTCGCAGACCTCCGAGAAGGAGTTCGATGCCCTGGGCAAATATGCGGTCAACCTCAACGAACAGGCTCGTTCGGGAAAACTCGACCCGGTGATCGGCCGCGACGAGGAGATTCGGCGCGTCTTGCAGATTCTTTCGCGCCGCACGAAGAACAACCCCATACTGGTGGGCGAAGCGGGTGTCGGAAAGACGGCCATTGCCGAAGGAATCGCCCGACGGATCATCGACGGCGACGTACCCGAGAATCTGAAGTCGAAGTCGATCTACTCGCTCGACATGGGGGCGCTGATCGCCGGCGCCAAATACCAGGGCGAGTTCGAGGAGCGTCTGAAGGCCGTCGTGCAGGAGGTCGTGCAGAGCGACGGTGAGATCCTGCTCTTCATCGACGAGATACACACGCTGGTCGGGGCCGGAAAGTCCTCCGGGGCGATGGATGCGGCCAACATCCTCAAGCCGGCCCTCGCGCGCGGCGAGTTGCGGACCATCGGTGCCACGACGCTCGACGAGTTCCAGAAATATTTCGAACAGGACAAGGCCCTGGAGCGTCGTTTCCAGAAGGTGATGGTCGACGAGCCGTCGCGCGAGGATGCCATCTCGATCCTGCGCGGGTTGAAGGAGCGTTACGAAAACCACCATCAGGTGCGGATCAAAGACGAGGCGATCGTGGCGGCCGTCGAGTTGTCGACGCGCTACATCACGTCGCGTTTTCTGCCCGACAAGGCGATCGACCTGGTGGACGAGGCGGCTTCGCGCCTCAGGCTGGAGATGAATTCCGTGCCCGAGGAGATCGATACGCTCGACCGCAAGGTGCGGCAACTGGAGATCGAGCGCGAGGCCATCCGTCGCGAGAAGGACAAGGAGCGCGTGGAGCATCTGACCAAAGAGATCGAGGAGCTGAAGTCGCGTGAGGCGGCCATGCGAGCCAAGTGGCAGGGCCAGCGCGACCTGTTGCGAAAGATACAGACCAACAAGGACCGGATCGAGCAACTGAAGATCGAGGCCCAGCAGGCCGAACGTCAGGGCGACTACGGCCGGGTGGCGGAGATTCGCTACGGTCGCATCCAGGAGGCGGAAAAGGAGATCGGGGCCTTTCAGGAGGAGTATCGCCTGACGTCGGCCAGCGGCTCGATGATCAAGGAGGAGGTCGATGCGCAGGATATCGCCGAGGTGGTGGCCCGTTGGACCGGGATTCCCGTGCAGCGAATGCTGGCTTCGGAGCGCGAAAAACTGTTGCATATGGAAGACGAACTCCACAAGCGTGTCGTCGGCCAGGAGCAGGCTATCGCGGCGATTTCGGATGCCGTGCGTCGCTCGCGCGCCGGGTTGAACGACCCCCGCAAACCGATCGGTTCGTTCATCTTCCTCGGTACGACGGGCGTCGGCAAAACGGAGCTCGCCAAGGCGTTGGCCGAATTCCTCTTCAACGACGATCAGATGCTTACGCGCATCGACATGAGCGAATACCAGGAGCGCCACAGCGTCTCGCGCCTGGTTGGAGCCCCTCCGGGATACGTCGGTTACGACGAGGGCGGCCAGTTGACCGAAGCTGTGCGCCGCAAACCCTATTCGGTGGTGCTGCTCGATGAGATCGAAAAGGCGCATCCCGATGTTTTCAACATCCTTTTGCAGGTGCTCGACGACGGTCGTCTGACCGACAATAAGGGCCGCACGGTCGATTTCCGCAATACGATCGTCATCATGACCTCCAACATGGGTGCTTCGATCATTCAGGAGCGTTTCGCGGCTGCTGCTGACGGGCGGCGGCTCGATCCGGAGGTCGTGGAACGTACGCGCGACGAGGTGGTCGATCTTCTCAAGCAGCACCTCAAGCCCGAATTCCTGAACCGCATCGACGAGATCGTGATGTTCGAGCCGTTGACGCGTCGCGATATCGAACGCATCGTCGATATCCAGTTAGGTATCGTGCGCAAGATGCTCGCCGAAAACGGTATCGCCTTGGAGTACACCGACCGGGCACGCGAATGGATTGCTGCGACGGGATTCGATCCCCTTTACGGGGCGCGTCCCGTGAAACGGACCATCCAGCGCTATGTGGTCAATGACCTTTCCAAGCGGATTCTGGCGGGTGACGTGCGGCGCGATGCCCCGATTCGTATCGACGCCGGTGCCGAAGGGCTGGAGTTCGCGAATTAGAGGGGTAAGGTGAGAAGTGAGGGTACTGCGCGGCTTTTTAGACCGCAGCGATGATCGTTCACGCAAAATGCGATCGAAAGGAACGCGCGAGCCGTAGTCTGCTCCGGGCGGAGGTTCGCCTTTAGAGCCCCTTCGCAGGCTACGGCTCGTCCCACAACCACCGATGATGATCCGGCAAAAGACCTTTCACCTTTCAATTTCAGCATCAGGAAAAAACGGGGCTGCCCCAATCGGGCAGTCCCGTTTTCTATGCTACGCGCAGGCGTATCCCCTGCGTGCGGTCCGATTCGACGATCACGGTGTCGCCTTCGTGCAGCTTGCCGTCGATGATGAGTGCCGAGAGCGGCTCTTCGACGTGGTCCGACAGGGTGCGTTTGAGCGACCGTACGCCGTAGCGGGTTTCGTAGCCCATCGTCGCCAGGCGACGTTTGGCCGAATCGGTGATCCGGAACTTGTAGCCCAGGCGGTCGATGCGTGCCAGCAACCCTTCGAGCTCCAGATCCACGATCCGCTGCACGTCGTCGGTTTCGAGCGTACGGAAGACCACGATATCGTCGATGCGGTTCAGGAACTCCGGGGCGAACGTACGCTCCAGTGCCTTGCGGTATTCGCACTGCGGCGATTCGGCTTCGGCCACGCATTTCGACGAGGTGCTGTATCCGACCTGCACGCTTCGCTGCACGGCGTCGCGCGATCCGACGTTCGAAGTCATGATGAGGATCGTGTTGCGGAAGTCGACCTTGCGTCCCGTTCCGTCGGTCAGATGACCTTCGTCGAAGATCTGCAACAGCGTGTTGAAGACCTCCGGATGCGCTTTCTCGATCTCGTCGAACAGCACCACCGAATAGGGTTGGCGGCGTACGGCTTCGGTGAGCTGACCTCCTTCGCCGTAGCCGACGTATCCCGGCGGCGATCCGATCAGGCGTGCGACGTTGTGTTTCTCGCCGTATTCGCTCATGTCGATGCGGATCAATCCGCGCTGCTCGTCGAATAGCCATTTCGATACCTCCTTGGCCAGCAGGGTTTTGCCGACGCCCGTGGGGCCGACGAACAGAAAGACGCCGATCGGACGATGCTCGTCCTTGAGCCCGGCGCGCGAGCGGAGGATCGAACGCGTGAGGTGCGCCACGGCCTCCTGCTGTCCGACCACGCGGCTGTCGAGGTGGTTGCGCAGCGTTTGCAGCCGTTGCATCTCGCAGCCCGAGACCCGCTCGGCCGGTATGCCCGTCGCGGCGGTGATGACCTGCCGGATGTGTTCGGCGGTGATTTGAGCGGGGTGGCGTTCGAGCGACTGCCGCCACTCGGCGCGCGACTCGCCTAATTTGGAGCGCAGCGCCAGTTCGCGCATGCGCGCCGATGCGGCCTTCTCGTAAACCAGCGCTTCGACCGCTTCGCGTCGTTCGCGCCGCACCTCGCAGAGTGCCGTCTCCATCTGTCGCAGTTCGTCCGGCTCGCGGGCCGAAAGCAGATGGGCCCGGGCTCCCGCCTCGTCCAGCACGTCGATGGCCTTGTCGGGGAAGTAGCGGTCGGTGATGTAGCGTCCCGTGAGTGTCACGCAGGCTTCGAGTGCTTCGGGCGTATAGCGTACCTTGTGGTGCCGCTCGTAGTGAGGAGCGATGTTGCGCAGGATTTCGAGCGTCTGCGCCGGAGTCGTCGGCTCGACGACGACCTTCTGGAAGCGGCGCTCCAGGGCGGCGTCGCTCTCGATGTTCTGGCGATATTCGTCGAGCGTCGTGGCGCCGATGGTCTGCAATTCGCCGCGCGCGAGGGCCGGTTTGAGAATGTTGGCCGTATCGAGGCTCCCCTGCGTCGATCCTGCGCCCACGATGGTGTGTATCTCGTCGATGAAGATGATCGTGTCCTTCGCCCGGCGCAATTCGTCCAGGAGCTGCTGCATGCGCTCCTCGAATTCGCCCCGGAACTTCGTTCCCGCGACGAGCGACGAGACGTCGAGCGAAAAAAGCGTCTTGTCGGCGATCGTGTAGGGCACTTCGCCGCGGGCGATGCGCAGGGCCAGTCCTTCGACGATGGCGCTTTTGCCCACGCCCGCCTCGCCGATCAGAATCGGGTTGTTCTTCTTGCGGCGCGAAAGGATCTGCACGACGCGTTCGATCTCTTCGTCGCGTCCCACCACGGGATCGATCCGCCCTTCGCGGGCCATCAGCGTGAGGTCTACGCCGAATTTGTCGAGCAGCTGGGAGCTTTTTTTGTTCGTTGCGGGTTCCTCGTCGAAATCGAGCACGTGGACTTGTATCTCCGTGCGGAAATCGTCGCCTACGGCGAATTTCTGCAACTCCTCGGTAACGGTCTCCTCCGTGATGCCGTACATCTCCAGCGTACGAGCCGTCGCCGTCGTGCGATCGCGGACGATGGCCAGCAGGGCATGGGCCGTCGATACGCTGCGTGCGGTCGTCGTCGTAGCGCGCAGCTCCTCGACGAAGGTGCGGTAGAAGGTTTCGGGCGCACCGTCCTGCTGTGAGGAGCTTTCCGTATCGTGCTCGATGCGCAGGCGCACCTGGTAGAGTTCCCAGTCTTTGAGCCGGGACGAGAGCAGCTGATAAGCGAGAGAACCCTCTTCGCGCAGCAGTTCCAGCGCCAGCCGGTCCTTCAGAGCGTGCGTGGTTCCCGCTTTCGCGGTGTCGAAAGTCACCCGGGCGATGATCGCTTCGAGTGTTTTGGAAATTTTCAGTTGCATAGTGCGTCTTCGTTTTGAATTCGCATAGATAACGTGGACGCTTTCGTTTATATTGTGCGGCCTGAAATGTGTTGCATATGGATGCGGATTAAGAGAAGAGGATTTCTTCGATGAAAGGTAATAAGTTGAGGGTGGTCGTATGCAACTTTATCCTTACTGGTATATACTCCCTAATATCACTTAAGATCGCGGATGGCTCGCGGCCTTTGGCCGCGTTTCTGAATCTCACACCCCCCCCCAACCCCGCTCTCGGGAGGGGCTTCGGATGCACCCCGCATGGTCCCGGGGGCAAAAATACCGTAAGGGTAGAATGGTATATAAAGTTAAGGGTGGACGATTATTCGTAACGGATTATCTTCGGCGGCTGGAGGCGTTGCGCTGAAAGTGCGAGCCGCCGAAGATCGGGCTCCGTTGGAGCCGCGATTTTTGTCGCGAAGTCAATTTCCTGGTCGGGAATCCGGGATTATCCCTGACGCGGCCATTCGCCGACCTCCATGTCGCGCATCTGGGTGCCGTCGACGATGAATCGTATGGCTGTGCGCGTGCGGTGGAATCCGTACTCGCCCGCCGCACCCGGATTGACTGCCAACAGGTCGTAGACCGGATCGTATTGCACCTTGAGGATGTGCGAATGCCCTGCGATGAAGAGTTTGGGACGCAGGGCCTGGATGCGCTGTATGGCCCGAGGGTCGTAGCGGCGGGGATAACCGCCGATGTGGGTCATCAGCACGGAGACCCCTTCGCATTCGAACGACAGAAAATCGGGATATACGCGGCGGGTCACTCCCCCGTCGATGTTGCCCGAGACGGCGCGCAGGGGTTTGAATGAGGCGATCCGGTCGGCCAGTTCGAGCGAGCCGATATCGCCTGCGTGCCAGATTTCGTCGACGTCCTTCAGAAATTCGCGCAGGCGTTCGTCGAAGGTCCCGTGCGTGTCGGAGATGATTCCTATGCGTTTCATGGGGGATCAGAACGTATAGTAGAAACCTATCTTCAGATCGGATGAGGAGAATTTTAGTCCGAATCCGTCGCCCGTTCCATTGTTGTAGAATTCGTTGCAATAGCCCAAGAAGCCGAAGGAAGTCAAAAAGTTGAAATGGTTGCTGAGTTTTACGGACATTCCCGGTCGGAAACCTACTTTGAATCCTTCCACTTCGCCCAATACGGCGCCGAAACCGCCGTCGAGAAAGAGGGTGAGGCGTTCGGTGCGGTAGAATTTCCAGCGTGCATAGGGCTCGACCTCAAATGCAAAGATATCGTCCAGACCGACGAATCCGATGGAGGTGCCTACTGCCCAACGGTTATTGAAGTCGTATCCCACTTCGGGCGCTATGACATATTCGTGTTCGCCATCGTCGTACCAATAGCCTATCAGACCGCCGATCCACCAGCCTTTCTCTTGGGGGGCAAAGTCGTTTTTTTTCTGTGCGGCGGCATTGCCTGCGGTCAGCAGTAGAACCGTAGCGAGCGAGAGTGCGAAAAGTTTCTTCATGATCGGTATTTTTTTGTAACTAAGGGGCTGCGATTAATATTTGCCTCTCCACAGCGTGCGTATACGCTCGGCGATCTTCGCCTCGGAGGCGTTCTGTTCGTCGGGCTCGTAGAATCGGGTTCCGGAGAGCGATTCGGGCAGGAATTCCAGTTCGGCGAAGTGGCCTTCGTAGTCGTGGGCGTATTTGTAGCCCTTGCCGTAACCCGCCTTGTCCATCAGTTTGGTCGGGGCGTTGCGCAGGTGCAGCGGCACGGGACGGTTCGTCGTGTCGCGCTCGACCAGTGCCAGCGCCTTGTTGATGGCCATGTAGGCCGAATTGCTCTTGGGACTGGTCGCCAGGTAGATCGTCGTCTCGGCCAGGGTGATGCGCGCTTCGGGCATGCCGATTTTGTGCACCGTATCGAAACAGGCGTTGGCCAGCAGCAGCGCATTGGGGTTGGCCAGTCCGATATCCTCCGAGGCGAGAATCACCAGGCGCCGGGCGATGAAACGCGGCTCCTCGCCTCCGGCCAGCATGCGCGCCAGGTAGTAGATCGCTGCATTGGGATCGCTGCCCCGTACCGATTTGATGAAGGCCGAAATCACGTCGTAATGCTGTTCGCCGTTCTTGTCGTAGAGCGCGATGTTCTGCTGGAGACAGTCGGTGACGTACTGGTCCGAGATCGTCAGCTTGCCCTCCGTGGCACCCGCCAGGATATCGATGATATTGAGTAGTTTGCGGGCATCGCCTCCCGCGAATTTGAACAGCGCACCGGTCTCTGCGACCTCTATTTCGCGCGTCTTGAGCTCCGTGTCGGTCGTCAGTGCCCGGTCGAGCAACACTTGCAGGTCTTGCTCCTCGAGTGATTTGAGGATGTAGACCTGGCAGCGGCTCAGCAGCGGCGAAATCACCTCGAACGACGGATTTTCGGTCGTGGCGCCGATGAGCGTCACGACGCCCTGTTCGACGGCTCCCAGCAGCGAATCCTGCTGCGACTTGTTGAAACGATGGATTTCGTCGATGAACAGAAACGGCGGTCGGGCGTCGAAAAAACGGCTTTTCTTAGCCGATTCAATCACTTCGCGCACGTCCTTCACGCCCGATGTCACGGCCGAGAGGGTGAAGAAAGGCCGTTCGAGCTGTGTGGCGACGATGCGCGCGAGCGTGGTTTTTCCCACCCCCGGAGGTCCCCAGAGGATGAACGACGGGACGTTGCCCGTCTCGAAGAACTTGCGGAATACGCCGTTCTTCCCGACCAGATGTTGCTGACCGATATATTCGTCGATGCTCTTCGGGCGCAGGCGCTCGGCTAAAGGGGCTGACATGATTCGATGGTAACTATATGCAACTTTTTTATACGTCGTCTCGACCGCATGGGTGCTTCGGCCGCTCGTCGAGACGTAGTAGCCTCGGAGCAGTCAAAGGTAACAATTATTCGCAGGATTCGCAACAATCCCGCCGCAGGGAATCTTTTCGGGGGTTCGTCAGGCGATTTCAATCCGGCAATCGCACGGAGGCGTAGAACGCCGTCCGGTTTTATTAAAATCGGCGATATTTTTATTAAAATCAACCGATATGAGGTTCTATTATATTAAATGTACGGGCTGAATTTTACTTTTTGATAAATCGGGGCGTTTTGTTGTTGCTTTTCTGCTTTTTTTCTACCTTTCGACCGGATACAATAACCGAAACGGACGGAATCGAAAAAATTATTGACGGCAGTGGCGTTGGGTGCACTTGCCTCGGGATGCAATTCCGTCCGGGACCAGATACGGGATTTCAATGTGATCTATATTCTTGCCGACGATCTGGGCTACGGCGATGTCGGGTGTTACGGACAGACCAAAATCGAGACGCCCCACATCGATCGCCTGGCTTTGGAGGGCAAACTCTTCACACACCACTATTGCGGCAGCTCGGTCAGCGCTCCTTCGCGTTCGGTGCTGATGACCGGACTGCATACCGGACATACCCCCGTACGGGCCAACCTCGGCGGTGTGGGCAACGGCCCCGGCCGCGGAAAAGAGGGGCCGGCGGCGCTTCCGTCCGGGACCTATTCGCTGGGCAAGATGTTCCGCGAGGCGGGGTACAAAACGGGAGCCTTCGGCAAATGGGGGCTCGGAGCTCCCGGTTCGGAGGGCGATCCTACGGAGCATTTCGACGAGTTTTTCGGCTACAACTGCCAGGCGCTCGCCCATAAATATTATCAGGAATATCTGTGGCACAACCGCGATACGGTGTGGCTCGCGGGTAACGACCTGGTCAACCGCGCACAGTATGCACCCGATGTCATTCATCGGCAGGCGCTCGATTTCATTCGCGAGAATGCTTTCGGGAAGTTCTTCGCTTTCCTGCCTTATATTCTGCCGCATGCCGAGCTGTTGCCGCCCGACGACGAGCTGATGGAGAAATACCGCGGTCGTTTCGAGGAGACTCCCTGGACGAATCCCAAGAATGCGGGCGACTATACGCCCGAGAAATGCAGCCGCACGAGTTACAGTTCCCAGCCCGAACCGCATGCGGCTTTCGCGGCGACCGTATCGCGATTGGACGCCTATGTCGGCGATGTGATGGCGCTCGTCGACAGCCTCGGTATTCGCGAGCGGACGATCGTGATCTTCACCAGCGATAACGGTCCCCATCGCGAGGGAGGTGCCGATCCCGAGTTCTTCGGCGGCAGCGGTCCGTTCCGCGGTCGCAAGCGCGATCTGTACGAGGGCGGCGTACGCATTCCGATGATCGCGTCGTGCCCCGGAACCATCGAGGTCGGCAGCCGTTCGGACCGGATTTCGACCTTCTGGGACATGCTGCCTACTTTCGCCGAGATGACAGGGGTCGATCTTCCGGTCGCTACGGACAGTATCTCGATGTTGCCCGAACTGCTGGATACGGGAACGCCCGAAGACCACGAATATCTCTATTGGGAGTTCCACGAAGACGGCGGCAAGATCGCCGTGCGTCTGGGCGACTGGAAAGGCGTCTGCCTGGGAGTTCGCGCCGATGCCGATGCGAAGATGGAGCTCTACGATCTGGCCGCCGATATTCACGAAGATCGCGACGTGGCGGACGAACATCCCGAAGTGGTAGCCCGTATTCGAACGATCATGCACGAGGCGCATACGCCTTCGCCGCTTTTCCATTTCGGTGCGGTGGACGATGCTCGTAAGTAAATTCCGACGATTCGTATGGCGGGGCTGTCCGGTTTTCCGGGCAGCTCCGGCTTTTGGGTAGCTCAATATAGCCTTATACCGTCCCGGTCTCTGATTGTAAAGTGCGCTTCGGATTGCTGGTGTTTCGAGGCCTTTGGCCCCCCCCAACCCCCCCCCGCCTCAGGCAGGGGATTCGGGTGACTCCGTAGGGGTCTGGCGTTGGAAACAACGCGGTGGAAGACCAGCAAGTTGGAAGCCTGTATTTTATACTTTATACCGTCCCGGTCTCTGATTGCAAAGTGCGCTTCGGATTGCTGGTGTCTTGCGATGTCTCGCTACTGCCACCTCGAAAAACGCCGCAGACTGACTTTTAATCCGAATGGCCCCGCTGCACGGAAGCAACGGAGGGAGCCCCGAAAATCCGAGGCTCCCTCCTTGAAAGTCGTTTGATGCGTCTCTACTCCTCCGGTTTGACCAGCGAGAGGTAGAGTTCGTCCAGCTGCGACTGGTCGACGTAGCCCGGAGCGTCGAGCATCACGTCGCGGCCTGCGTTGTTCTTCGGGAAGGCGATGAAGTCGCGGATCGACTCCGAGCCGCCGAAGAGCGAACAAAGACGGTCGAACCCGAAGGCCAGACCGCCGTGGGGCGGGGCACCGAACTTGAAGGCGTTCATCAGGAAGCCGAACTGCTCCTGCGCACGCTCGGGTGTGAAGCCCAGACATTTGAAAATCAGAGCCTGCAACTGGGCGTCGTGGATACGGATCGAGCCGCCTCCGATTTCGGTGCCGTTGCAAACGAAGTCGTAGGCGTTGGCGCGCACACGTCCCGGGTCGCTTTCGAGGTACTGTACGTCCTCGGGTTTGGGCGAGGTGAAGGGGTGGTGCATCGCGTAGAAACGCTGCGTCTCGTCGTCCCATTCGAACATCGGGAAGTCCACGACCCACAGGGGGGCGAACTTCTTCGGATCGCGCAATCCCAGCTGCTGAGCCACTTCGAGGCGCAGAGCGCAGAGTTGCGACAGGGCCTTGAATTTCTTGCCGCAGAGGAGGAAGACCATATCTCCGGCCTTCGCGCCGCAACGTTCGGCAATGGCTCGCACCTGGTCGGGGGTATAGAACTTGTCGATCGACGATTTCACGCCGCCTTCGGTCTCCATACGGATCCAGATAAGTCCCTTGGCACCCACCTGCGGACGCTTCACGAATTCGGTGAGGGCGTCGATCTGCTTGCGCGTGTAGGTCGCGCAGCCCGGAGCGGCGAAACCGGTGACGTATTCCGCGTCGTCGAATACCGGGAATCCGTGGCCTTTGGCCAGGTCGGTCGCATCGGCGAACTCCATGCCGAAGCGCAGGTCGGGTTTGTCCGAACCGTACTTCTCCATCGCCTCGATCCACGGCATACGGCGCAGCGGCTCCGTGAGCTCGATGTCCATCACGTGTTTGAACATGTGCTTGGCCCAGCGTTCGAACACCTCGAGGATATCCTCCTGCTCGACGAAGGCCATTTCGCAGTCGATCTGCGTGAATTCGGGCTGACGGTCGGCGCGCAGGTCCTCGTCGCGGAAGCAGCGCACGATCTGGAAATAGCGGTCGTATCCGGCCACCATCAACAGCTGTTTGAGCGTCTGCGGCGACTGGGGCAGGGCATAGAACTGGTTGGGATTCATGCGGCTGGGTACAACGAAGTCGCGGGCACCCTCGGGCGTCGAACCGACCAGATAGGGGGTTTCGATTTCGAGGAATCCCTCGCTGTCGAGAAAGCGGCGGATCTCCTGGGCCATCTTGTGACGCAGGATCATGTTGCGTTGCAGGGGCGGACGGCGCAGGTCGAGGTAGCGGTATTTCATGCGCAGGTCGTCGCCGCCGTCCGAGACCTCCTCGATGGTGAACGGAGGAAGCTGCGCACGGTTGAGCACCGCAATCCGTTCGGCTGCCACTTCGATATCTCCCGTGGCCATCTTGGGGTTCTTCGACTCGCGCTCCAACACGCGTCCCGTGACCTGGATGACCCACTCGCGGCCGATTTCGGCGGCTATGGCGCGGACCTCTTCGGCCGAGTGCTCCTCGACGACGATCTGCGTGATGCCGTAGCGGTCGCGCAGGTCGATGAAGGTCATGGCGCCCAGGTTTCTCACTTTCTGTACCCACCCGGCCAGGGTGACGGTTTCGTTCGTGTTTTCGGCTCTGAGCGAGCCGCACGTATGGGTTCTGTACATGGAATTATGTTGTTTTTTGTTCGATTTCTTACGCTTTCTCGCCTCGGCATGGCTCGAACGAGTTCGGCTCTGCGTTCGGTTTTGTCGAAAAAAGTTCGTTTCGTGATTCCAAACACGCAAAGTTAGCAAAAAGGTTCGGAAAATGAAAAAGGGAAGTACGGAAAATCGTGCGGCGTATGTTCGGGCCGTCGGAGAATCGCATGCGGGATGCCGGGCTTGCGTCGCTTTATCGAAAAAATGGTTACATTTGCAAAAAAACACACCGATGAATCAGCAACCGAATCTCCGAACGGAAAACCGACCCCAGGATGACGAAAAATTCATGCGCCTCGCACTAAACGAGGCTCGCAAAGCGTTAGAGGCGCAGGAGGTGCCGATCGGTGCCGTCGTCGTAGCCGACGGTGCGGTAGTGGGGCGCGGGCACAACCTGGTGGAGACGCTCGCCGATCCGACGGCCCACGCCGAGATGCAGGCACTGACGGCTGCGGCCGCGACGTTGGGAGGTAAGTATTTGCAAAATTGCACGTTGTATGTGACGGTCGAGCCTTGCATCATGTGCGCCGGGGCGATCGGATGGGCCCAGATCGGACGTGTCGTCTGGGGCGCTGACGACCCGAAGAAAGGCTATCGTCGCTATTCGGAATCCGTCTTCCATCCGCGCACGACGGTGACGAACGGGATTTTGGCCGGAGAGTGCGAAACGCTTATGACTTCGTTTTTCGCCGGTTTGCGCGGTTAGGTTTTGAAAATAAGGAAAATATTTTATACTTTTGCAACCATCGCACTTTTCAGGCGGAGTGCGGAAAAATCGACAACTCAAAAAACGTATAGAACACATGAAAAAGTTATTTGTATCGGTTGTTGCGCTGCTGGCGGTAGTGTCGCTCTCGGCGCAGGATTTGACGGCGGTCTACAATGAGGCCGCAGCGGCATACGGTGCCAAAGACTTCGCAACGGCGGCTGCGAAGTTCGAGAAGGTCATCGATGAGGGCATGGACAACGAGGATGCCGCTTCGATGGTCGCTACGGCCAAGTCGACGTTGCCCAAATGTTATTTCATGCTGGGCGGCGGCGCCATGCGTACGAAGAACTACGACGCAGCGCTGACCAACTTCACGAAGTCGGCCGAGCTGGCCGAGCTCTACGGCGACATGACCCAGATGGCCAAGGCGAACGGCTGGGTGGCCAAGATCTACCAGGTACAGGGTGGCGATGCGTTCAACAGCAAGGATTACGCTACGGCTGCCAGTATTTTCGAGAAGGGTTACAAGGCCGACCCCGACAATACGGGTATGGCACTGAACCTGGCGATGAGCTACTGCGAGATGGGCGAGTACGAGAAGGGTATGGAGGTCTACGAGGCTATTGCCGCGAAGAAGCATCCCAAATATGCCGACGACGTGGCTAAGGCCAAGGAGATGATGGCACTGTATACCAATAACAAGGTGGCCACCATGCAGGGCGCCGGCGACTACGACGGTATCATCGCTATGGCGGACGCGCAGCTGGAGAAGAATCCCGAGAGCGCACTGTTCCAGAACGTACGCCTTCAGGCTTATGCCAACAAGAAGGACTACGCCAAGGTGATCGAGTTGGGCGAGGCTGCCGCTGCCGCACAGACCGATGAGGCCGACAAGTCGCTGATGTACTATCTGCTGGGTGCCGCATACAACGCCAAGGAGATGAAACCGCAGGCCATCGCCGCTTTCAAGCAGGTGACTGCGGGCGCTGCTGCCGAGAATGCTAAGACCGCTCTGGCCGAGCTCTCGAAGTAAATCGGTTTGTTATCTTACAAGGGCCCTTCCTCGTTCGCGAGGAGGGGCTTTTTTGTCTGTGAAAGGCGAGCCGGTGAAAGGTTTTCACGGACGCAGCCTGCGAAGCCAGCATCGTCGGATGCGGGCTTTCGCCGCCGGAGGCTGCGGCCCGCGCGATCCTGCGGATCGCATTCGTTTTCAGAATAATCGTTTTGCAGCCTAAGGCCCGCATTCGGCTAAGAGCCGGGGTTTAGAAATAGCAGAGCGGCTCACAGCCTTAATTGCAGGGAGGGTATAAAGGCTCGATCTTACTCCGCCCGCTCAGTGAGCGGTGAGTGACGATCCCGCGAGAAAGACATGCGGATGCTTTTAACTGTGCTAAGCTTGTTTCTCTCCCACTCGTTCGGTAAAGTCTGCAAGTAGCCTCTGCCCTCGCTCGGGCGCCGGTCAGGTACCTTTCGGCATCAACAGGTACAAAAGATTTTTCCTGTACTTTTTGTCCGCAAAAGGTACCGAAACCTTCCCGGCGAATGCCTCCGCCTATGGCGCGTGCCCTAACGCTGGCTCCGCCCGGCTAAGAGCCGGGTTTTATGAATAGCCTGTGGTTCGCAATACGGTCGGTTCTGCTCCCGAAACAAGCAAACCGCGCCCTTCGCTCGCGCTTTTAGTGCGCACATCGTTTTAGGGCTCCGGTATTGAGCCGGGAGCATTTATTTACAGGTGATAGGGCCTCTGCCCCGCGGAAGCTGCGGCCCGCGCGGCTCCGAAAGCCGCAAAAAATCTCCGCATTATCGTTCGCTCCGCCCGGCTAAGAGGCGGGTTTTATGAATAGCCTGTGGTTCGCAATACGGTCGGTTCTGCTCCCGAAACAAGCAAACCGGCCCCTTCGCTCGCGCTTTTAGCGCGCACATCGTTTTAGGGCTCCGGTATTGAGCCGAATTCTTGGTGTCGCCATGCGGCATCGGGTTTAATTTTTTTCTGCAACCTGCGACTCTTTGAGCTGCGCTGTTCGCCCTCCCCCGCGGACTGCGTCTCGCCTGAAGGACTCGGCAATCTCCGTTGGCGGCGAACTGCACCGCAAGCGCGATGTTCTAAATCCCGGCTCTTAGCCGTGCGCTTCGGGGAAATCTACGGACTTGCGCGATCCATAAGGATCGCTTTTTTGTCGCCAACAAAAAAGCCGAAACCCCGATCGCTCGAAGTTCCGGCTCGATTCGTAGAATTTTTTCGGTGAAAGGCGCCCTTGACAGTTTCGGCCGCCTTAAAGGCCATGTGTCTTGACAGCCCCCGTCGGCTTATTCCTCCGCTGCAACCTCCGTTGCGACCGCAGGCTTGTCGCCTGCGTCGATGAGGTTCTCCTCCGTGACGCCCAGCGTACGGTAGTAACGGTTCAGCTCGGCGATAACCTCGCGGCGTCCGGCATAGGAGGCCAGGTAGTAGACGTCTCCCAGCTGGTCGAGTTTATCATCGATGATACCTGCGACCATATCTCCTTGGACACCACTAAAGCGCCAATAATACTTGATATATTCGAATAGCGTGCGGGCATATTCGCGCAGCAGGGCGTCGCCCTTCGTCGCGGCCTCCTCGATACCCATCGCCGAGGCGGCGTAGTAGGCCTCCAGCAGCGGATAGGTGTTGGTGTCGGTGAAGCGAATTTGCGAAGTCGGCAGTTTTTCGAGTGCCAGGTCGAGCAGTTCGACAGCCTCCTCGGGCCGATTTTGCCGCAGCAGCTCCTTCGCCACGCGGGCGAACGAGTCGCGGGCGTGCGCCGCACTGAGGTTGTATTGGATGAAGTAATCGACATAGACCCGCGGGTCGGCCAGGTTGCCGTAGCGGAATGTCTCGCGCAACAGCGGTGCGGCGTAGTCGGGGTCGATGCGTCCGATCTCCCACGGATTCGTCGCCGGGGTGCGGATCGGTACCAGCCGATAGGCGTAGCCGTCGAACTGGAGGTAGTCCATCAGCCCGAGGTCCTGGAGAATGTAGACCTGCGTGAGGTAGATCGGACGTTTCCAGTCGAAGTTGGCGAGCATGTCGAGGATCATCAGCTGGTTTTTCTCCAGCGCGTTGCGCTTGATATCCATATAGATCGTGTCGACCATCAGGTCGCGGTCCTTTTCGGCGACGATGCCCGAAGCGATGGCGTTCTCCTTGTTCACGGGCAAGGCGATGCGTTTGGTGGGGATGTAATCCGAGAGTTCGCCCTCGCTCGTGCCGTTGTCGAGCCGCACCTGGGTGCGCGGGTCGTCGCTGCGTACGAAGTCGATCACCTCGCGGATGTCCACCGCACGGTCGACGCGGTCGTAAACCGGAATCAGATCGTTGCGGAAGGTGTATTTGCGCTTGGGCAACGAGAAGGGTACCCCTTCGGCGTCGTTGGCCTTGGTCTTCATCTCGTCGATATACCATTCGCCGCCGAGGTAGGAGGTGTTCATGATGCGCACGTCGGGACGTACGCCGTAGACCTCCTGGTTGTTCCACAGCGGGAAGGTGTCGTTATCGCCGTAGTTGAGGATGATCGAGTTGGGCAGCGTGGACATGAGGTAGTTCCAGCCGATGTCGCGGGCCATGTAGCGGTGCGAACGGTCGTGGTCGTCCCAGTTCTGGGCTGCGAGGATCGTCGGTACGCTCAGGCATAGGAGCGTGGCTGCAGCCGACACAGCCGCAGTGCGTCGCCGCGCGATCCCGGCCACGAGGTCGCGGATGGCCAGCACGCCCAATCCGATCCAGATCGAAAAGGCGTAGAACGAACCGGCGTAAACGTAGTCGCGTTCGCGCGGCTCGCCGGGCGAGGTGTTGAAGTAGACGACCAAAGCGATACCCGTCATGATGAAGAGCCACATGACGATCGAGAAATTGCGCTGGTCGCGGTTGAGCTGGTACAACAGCCCGACGAGACCCAGCAGGAAGGGAAGGAAATAATAGGTGTTGCGTCCCTTGTTCTCGGCGATCTCGCGCGGCAGATCATCCTGCGGACCGAGGTTCATCTCGTCGATCCAACGGATGCCCGAGAGCCAGTTGCCGTCGGTGATGAGCGTGCGCGAAGGCTGTATGTCGCTCTGGCGTCCCACGAAGTTCCACAGGAAATAACGCCAGTACATGTACGAAAGCTGGTAGTTGAGGAAGAAATTGACGTTCTCCAGGAAGGTCGGCTCGACGATCGTGCGGTCCTCGTACCCCGTGTCGTAGGTGCGCTTGCGTCCGAAGTCGAGCACCTCGCCGCGCACGGGGCGACCGTTCTCGTCGCGGATGATTTCGCCCTTGTCGTCGCGCAGCGTTTCGACCTTGGTGCGGTAGGCCGCCCACTGCTTGTACTCCTTCTCGCCCTTGCGATAGTCCCACAGACGGGGAAAGAGGTGCATGAACTCCGGGGCATGGGTATAGCCCGTGATCGAGGTGGCGGTTTTATATTTGCCGTCCTCGTCGAGGTAGTAGAAAGTCTTCTCCTTGAATCCCTCGACCGGAGCCGAGTAGTAGGGGCCATAGAGCAGCGGCCGGTCGCCGTACTGGTCGCGGTTGAGCACCGACAGCAGGGCGTGGGGATTGTTGGGGTTGTTGGAGTTCATGGGCGGGTTGACGGCCGCGCGGATCGTCATCGAGGCGTAGGAGGAGAATCCTACGAGAATCATCGTCACCGACAGCAGGACGATGTTCAGCACGACTTTGCCGCGACGGTGGGTGTACCACGAGAGGTAACCCATGCCGCCGATCAGGGCCAGCGAGAAGACGGCCATACCCGTATTGACGGGGAGCCCCAGGACGTTGACCGTAAAGAGGTCGACCATCGCGCCGATGTAGACCGTATAAGGGATGACGATGTTGTTGACGAACAGCAGGATGGCTCCGGCCACGAGCGTCGCGTAGACGATGCCGCGCAGCGTCACGCGCTCGGTCTTGCGGAAGTAGTAGATGAAGACGAGCGTCGGGATGGTCAGCAGGTTGAGGATATGCACGCCGATCGAAAGCCCCATGCAGTAGGCGATCAGCACGATCCAGCGCGAGGCGTGGGGCTCGTCGGCCTGCTCCTCCCATTTGAGCATGAGCCACACGACCAGTGCCGTGAACATCGACGAAAGGGCGTAGACTTCGCCTTCGATGGCCGAGAACCAGAAAGTGTCGGTGAAGGTGTAGGCCAACGCTCCGACGGCTCCGGCGCCCAGGATGGCGCAGACCGATGCCGGCGTGAGCTGCTCGCCGTTGCGCGTCACGAGACGGCGAGCCAGATGGGTGATGGTCCAGAAAAGGAAAAGGATGCAGAAGGCGCTGGCCAGGGAGTTCATGGCATTGACGGCGATACCCACGTAGTCGGGGTTGCCGAAGGCGAAGAGCGTCGCTAAGCGCGCCAGCATCATGAAAAGCGGGGCTCCGGGAGGGTGGCCCACTTCGAGTTTGTAGGAGGTGGCGATGAACTCCGAGCAGTCCCAGAGACTCGACACGGGCTCCATCGTCATCAGATAGACTGTCGCCGCGACGGCGAAAACCGCCCAGCCGACGAGGTTGTTCCAGCGTTTGAAAAGCGTCATATCGAAAATTGCGTTTTGCAGCGTTTGCGTTTAACATGCAAAATTAATCATTTAACGGGGAAATGCAATCCTTATTGTCGCCTTATTGGCCGTAAATGCCGCAAAGCAGTCTTTTTATCGGCGCGATTCCGGTCGGTAGCCGATGCGGAGCCGCAAACCGCAGCCTTCGGAGCGCCGCTGTCGGCCGGGTGCCGTCCGCTCCGGTCCGGATGGAGCGATGCGGCGGACAAAGTTGTGTGCGGTTGCCTTGTATTTAATCGCCGAAATTGTTAATTTTGCGGTAAAATTCTCTGCTATGGAATCGAAACTGATGCTTTACAATACGCTTACGCGTCGCAAGGAGGAGTTCGTGCCTCTCGTGGAGGGGCGCGCGGGCATGTATGTCTGCGGTCCGACGGTCTACGGCGATCCGCACCTGGGCCATGCGCGCCCTGCGGTGACGTTCGACCTGCTGTTCCGCTACCTGAAGGCCGCCGGATACAAGGTCCGCTACGTGCGCAACATCACAGACGTAGGACACCTCGAACACGACGCCGACGAAGGCGAGGACAAGATCGCCAAGAAGGCGAGGCTCGAACAACTCGAACCCATGGAGGTGGCGCACTACTACACGGAGCGTTACCACCGCGCGATGGATGCACTGAACGTTCTTTCGCCCTCGATCGAGCCCCACGCCTCGGGCCACATCATCGAGCAGATCGCCTTCGTGCAGCGGATTCTCGACGCGGGATATGCTTACGTGTCGAACGGTTCGGTCTACTTCGACGTGGAGAAATACAATGCCGAGTACAACTACGGGCGCCTCTCGGGCCGCAACCTCGACGATATCGTGGCCAACACCCGCGAACTGGACGGGCAGGGCGACAAACGCCACTCCTACGACTTCGCGCTGTGGAAGAAAGCTTCGCCCGAGCACATCATGCGTTGGCCTTCGCCCTGGAGCGACGGATTCCCCGGCTGGCACATGGAGTGTTCGGCCATGTCGACGCGCTACCTGGGCGAGCGATTCGACATCCACGGCGGCGGCATGGACCTCATGTTCCCCCACCACGAGTGCGAGATCGCGCAGTCGACGGCCGCCCTGGGGTGCGATTCGGCCCGCTATTGGGTCCATAACAACATGATTACGATCAACGGTCAGAAGATGGGCAAGTCGCTGGGCAACTTCATCACCCTCGAGGAGCTCTTCACGGGCAGCCACAAGCTCCTGGCCCAGGCTTATTCGCCCATGACGATCCGTTTCTTCGTCCTCCAGGCCCACTACCGCTCGACGCTCGACTTTTCGAACGAGGCGTTGCAGGCGGCCGAGAAGGGGTTGGATCGTCTGATGAAGGGCATCGAGGCCCTGGGGAAGATCAAACCCGCAGCCGCCTCGACGGTCGATCCCGCCGAACTGGAGCGCCGATGCGCCGATGCGATGGCCGACGACCTGAATTCGCCGATGGTCATCTCGGCGCTGTTCGACTGGGTGCGCATCATCAACCAGATCGTTGACGGACAGCAGACGATCGCGGCGGCCGACCTCGAAGCACTTACGGCCACCGTGCACCGCTATGCGTTCGATATCCTGGGCCTGCGCGACGAGAAGTCGGCCGGTACGGCTGCGGGTCGCGACTACGTGACTCCGTTGGTCGAGATGCTGTTGGCCGAGCGTCTGAAAGCGCGTGCAGCGAAGGACTGGGCCGCATCGGATCGCATTCGCGACGGGCTGTCGGCTGCCGGTATCCGCGTGAAAGACCGCAAGGACGGCAGCGACTGGGAGTTGGAATGATATATGGAGAGGAGTCCGGAGTCTCTTGGCCCGGAGTCTCGACCGAACAGGCGCATGCCGCATCGTGGAAGCGGTGCGGCATGCTGAAGTAACTAATACGTATTGCCAATGACACAACCCCGATCGGCAGCGTTGGAACTCGGAACCGAGCGTATCCGCAAGCTGCTCGTACAATATGCCGTACCCGCGATCATCGCCATGACCGCCGCTTCGCTCTACAACATGGTCGACAGCATCTTCATCGGCCAGGGCGTAGGGCCTTTGGCGATTTCGGGCCTGGCGCTCACCTTTCCGCTGATGAACCTCGCCGCGGCGTTCGGATCGCTCGTGGGCGTAGGTGCCGCGACGCTGATATCGATGCGACTCGGACAGCGCGATTACGAAACCGCAGGTCTCGTGCTGGGGAATGTCGTGGTGCTGAACCTGATTATCGGAGTGACGTTCGGACTGGTGACGCTGTGGGCGCTCGATCCGATTCTCTACTTCTTCGGGGCCAGCGACGCGACGATCGGTTACGCCCGGCAGTACATGACCGTGATTCTTTCGGGCAATGTCGTGACGCATATGTATCTGGGCCTGAATGCCGTGCTGCGCGCTTCGGGGCATCCGCGCAAGTCGATGTACGCGACGATCAACACCGTCGTCATCAATACGATCCTCGACCCGATCTTCATCTACGGATTCGACTGGGGCATTCGCGGTGCGGCCATCGCTACGATTCTGGCGCAGGTCATATCGCTCGTATGGCAGTTGCGCATCCTTTCCGACCGTAACGAGTTGCTGCACCTCCGTCGCGGCATCTATCGACTGCGGGGCAAGATCGTGCGCGACACGCTTTCGATCGGCATGTCGCCTTTTCTGATGAACCTGGCGGCATGTTTCATCGTGATTCTGATAAACAAGGGCCTCAAACAATATGGCGGCGATCTGACGATCGGCGCTTACGGCATCGTCAACCGTCTGGCGTTCTTCTTCGTGATGATCGTCATCGGCATCAACCAGGGGATGCAGCCCATCGCCGGGTACAACTTCGGTGCCCGTCAGTACGACCGTGTGCTGCATGTCCTGCGGCTGACGATCATAGGGGCTACGTGCGTCACCACGGCAGGGTTTCTCCTGGGAGAACTGGCACCCCGTGCGGCCGTGTCGCTCTTTACCAAGGACGAAGAACTGATCCGTCTCGCAGCCGAAGGCATGCGCATCGTGCTCGTCTTTTTCCCGATCATCGGATTCCAGATGGTGGCGACCAACTTTTTTCAGAGCATCGGCATGGCTTCGAAGGCGATTTTCCTTTCGCTTTCGCGTCAGTTGCTGTTTCTGATGCCGGGACTGCTCATCCTCCCGCAGCTGTTCGATCGTTATACGGAGTGGGGCGGCAGCTGGGGCGTATGGTGTGCGATGCCGCTTGCCGACCTGCTGGCCTCGGTCGTGGCGTTCTGTATGCTTACCGCCCAGTTGCGCAAGTTCCGCCGAATGCTAGCGGAGAGCTCGGCTCGAAACTGACGGCGGCAGCGACGAACGTCCGGAATGCAAACAAACGGAAAACTTACAACCAATTCGACCTATGGAATCACGATTCGTCATCAATATCGGCCGCCAGTTGGGGAGCGGCGGAAAGATCGTCGGGGAGATCATCGCCCGGCGGCTCGGAGTGCCGCTCTACGACCGCGAATTGCTCGAACTTGCCGCCCGACGAAGCGGCTTGTGCGCCGAGGTGTTCGAGCGGGCCGACGAGACCCGTCGCAAGACGATGCTTTCGACCCTGCTCGGTTATCTGCGTTCTCCGCTGGCGGGAGACGACGGCGGTATGACCGATGTGCTGTCGAACGACGCCCTGTTCCGGATCCAAAGCGACGTAATCCGCGAATTGGCCGCTGCCGGATCCTGCATCTTCGTGGGACGATGCGCCGATTATATCCTGCGCGACGATCCGCGTGCGGTGAATGTCTTCGTTACGGCCGACGATGCGGATCGCGTGCGTCGCATCTGCCAACGGCACGGATGCGACGAGACGGAGGCCCGGGCGCGCATGGAGCGGGGAGATGCCGCGCGTGCCGGATACTACGATTATTACAGCTCGCGCACGTGGGGCGAAGCCGCGACCTACCATCTGTGTGTGAACTCGTCGGCGTTGGGCGACGAAGGAACGGCGGATCTGATTCTCGCCTTCGCGGCACGCAAACTCGGATTGCGGGACGAACTCCGCTGAGGACTATGGCCCGTCGTATATTTTGCGTATCTTTGAAGAAAATCTCCGAGAATATGAATTTATGCAGAACCGTTGTCCTGTCGATTCTATGCGGATTCGCATTTCAGGCTGCGGCACAGACCCCGAAACCCGATGCGGAGTGGTGGCGCGAAGGACGTTTCGGCCTGTTCATCCATCTGGGACTCTACTCCGTCGCTGCGGGAGAGTGGGACGGACATCCGGTCGACGGCATCGGCGAATGGATTCAGAACTTCGCCCGCATACCCAACGATGCCTACGAAAAGCTGGCGGCAGGATTTACTCTCCACCGCGACGGACCCGAGACATGGGCTGCGCTCGCCGAGCGGGCCGGTGCTCGATACGTTGTTTTCACGGCGAAGCATCATGAGGGTTTCAGTCTCTATCCGAGCGATGTCACCGATTTCGATATCGAACGCACGCCGTGCCGGTGCGATCCGGTGCGCGAACTCGTTGAGGCATGCCGCCGTCACGGACTGAAGGTGGGGATCTACTACTCTCACCGTCAGGACTGGCACGAAGAGGATGCCGCCGTGATGAAAAACGAATACGACGGACATTACGGAAAGCCCAAATCGGAGGTCCGCCCCGATCTTGACCGCTACATCCGTCGGAAGGCGTTGCCGCAGATGCGGGAACTGCTCGGTCGCTACGGAAAGATCGACCTGCTGTGGTACGACACGCCTTTCGATCTGACCGAGGAGCAGAGCCGCCTATTTGTCGAGGTGGTGCGCGAGATGCAACCCCAGTGTCTCATCAACGGCCGCGTGGGGTATGACCTGGGCGACTACGGTGCATTGGGCGACAACGAAATGCCGTGCGCCCGCGCCGAACGCGATCTGGAGATGGTCGCCACGCTTAACCATACGTGGGGTTATAAGAAAAACGACTGCTGCTGGAAGGACCGCAAGGCGATTCTTTGCTCACTGATCGAGTCCGTCAGCCACGGTATCAACTATATGGTCAATATCGGTCCGCGGGCCGATGGCACGGTGCCTCAGCCGAGTGTCGATGTGCTGGATTTCGTCGGTGAATGGATGCGGATCAACTCCGAGTCGATCTATGGCGCTTCGGCCAATCCGTTCAATGACAATTTCCCCTGGGGATATGTCACCCGCAAGGCCGACAAGCTGTATCTGCATTTGACGCAGTGTCCCCGGGACGGGCGCATCGAACTGCGCGGCTTGCGGAACGATATCCTCTCTGCGACGATTCTGGGCCGGGAGAAGGGTCTCGCTGTCGAACGGCATGCGGTGTGTATCCCGGAGGAGCTGGATTACGAACGCGTGCCGGTCGTGCGGGTGGACGTTGCCGGGACTTTGGATGTCAGCCCGCTCAATTACCCCTGCGAGGAGGTGATAAGTATTCCGGTAGCTTCGGGGACGGTGGTTCCGGGGCCGGAGGGGCGGCTTACGATCGCCAGCGGCGGCAATACGGAAAATTTCAATTCCCGAACCGGCAGGTTGCTTCTGACCTGCGAGGTGGACGAACCGGGTGTTTACGACATCGACCTATACCTGAGCCGGCACTGGCGGCGCACTTTCGCCGAGGATACTCGGGTGACGCTCGAGGTCGACGGCTGCGGGACATTTGCGGGGTGTCTGCTGACTGCGGACGAGGAGTTGGACAACGTGCGCCGGAATTCCTATCCCGAAACGCGCAGCCGCATCGGAGATGTGACTTTCGAGACACCCGGCACGAAGCGCCTGACGCTTTCGGTCGACACGATCGGCCTACATCGCAGCCTGGGATTCTTCGGGGAGGACATTCAGAACGAGAGCGACGACAATATCCGCGTGATGCGTTTGACGCTCACGCAAAGGAGTGAATCGCTTCCTATAAACGAATTTTAACAGTTTACCCGACAGATATGGTACTTACGGAACAGATACGGCAGATGGAACAGCGCCGCGAAGCGCTCGAACGTTGCCTCGACATCGAACAGAAACGCATCGACCTGCGCAACGAGGAAGAGAAAACCCAGGAACCGAACTTTTGGGACGACCCTGCGGCTGCGCGCGAGCAATTGCGCAAGGTGGCTTCGATCAAGGCGTGGGTCGACGACTACGAGACCGTCCGCAAGGAGGTCGAGGACCTGGCGCTGATGCCCGACTTTCTGAAGGAGGGCGTGGTGAGCGAGGCCGAGCTCGACGAGCAGTATGCCCGCACGCTCGAATGTATCGAGAAGCTCGAAATGCGCAACATGCTGCGCCGCGACGAGGATAAGTTGGGAGCTATTCTCGACATCAACGCCGGAGCCGGAGGTACCGAGGCGCTGGACTGGGCCTCGATGCTGCTGCGTATGTACACGCGCTGGGGCGAGGCCCACGGCTACAAGGTCAAGGTGTTGGATTACCAGGCCGGAGACGAGGTGGGCGTGAAGTCCTGCACGCTCGAATTCGAGGGCGAATACGCCTACGGATATCTCAAGAGCGAAAACGGCGTGCACCGCATGGTGCGTCTTTCGCCTTTCAACGCCAACAACAAGCGGCAGACGACCTTCGCGTCGGTCTTCGTTTCGCCTGCCGTGGACGACACGATCGAGATCACGATCAACCCCTCGGACATCGAGTGGGACACGTTCCGCTCGTCGGGTGCCGGAGGTCAGAACGTCAACAAGGTCGAGACGGCCGTGCGCCTGCGTTATCACGGCAAAGACCCCGACACGGGCGAACCGGTGGAGTTCCTGATCGAAAACATGGAGACCCGTTCGCAGCTGATGAACCGCGAGAATGCCATGCGCATCCTGCGGTCGAAGCTCTACCAGCGCGAACTGGACAAACGCATGGCCACGCAGCAGGCGCTCGAAGCTTCGAAAAAGAAAATCGAGTGGGGTTCGCAGATCCGATCCTACGTTTTCGACGACCGCCGCGTCAAGGATCACCGCACGGGTGTGCAGACCTCGGCCGTGGAGACGGTCATGGACGGCGATCTAGACGCTTTCATCAAGGCCTACCTGATGGAGTTCGGTGCCCAGGCGTAGGCCGGTGCGGTTCTGCATTCAGGGTTGGGGTTGCGGGTGTAATCTTCTTCGGCGGCTGGGGCGAGACGTAGCCTTCGGTGCGAGGCGCCGAAGATGGCAAGGCCGGTGGCGTTGAACTTGTCGCGTCGGCGGGTCACAGCCTGCGAAGACACGCGAAGCGGGCCTTCGCCGCCGGAGGCTGCGGCCCGCGCGATCCGCAGGATCGCATTCGTTTACAGGATAATCATTTTCGCAGCCTGCGGCCCGCGCGGCTCTTAAGAGTCGCAGTTTGCAGAAAAATCGTGTTCCCGGCGGCTGATGGTGAGTCATAGCTTGCGGGCGAGCACAGCGAGCCTCCGCCCGGGAGAGCCTGCGGCCCGCGCGGTTCTTAAGAGTCGCAGTTTGCAGAAAAAATCGTGTTCCCGCGGCTGATGGTGAGTCGTAGCCTGCGGGGCGAGCATAGCGAGCCTCCGCTGGGGGAGAGCCTGCGGCCCGCGCGGTTCTTAAGAGTCGTAGTTTGCAGAAAAATCGTGTTCCCGGCGGCTGATGGTGAGTCATAGCCTGCGGGGCGAGCACAGCGAGCCTCCGCCCGGGAGAGCCTGCGGCCCGCGCGGCTCAAAGAGCCGCAAAAAACCTCAGCATTCTCGTTCGCCGCGCCAAGACTGCGGCCCGCGCATTTTTCCGAAGCGCGAAGGCTCTTCAATTTTTTGTACCTTTTGGTGTCAAAAGGTACCCGACCGACGCCCGAGCGAGGCAGAGGCTGCTTGCGGACTTTGCCGAGCGAGTAGGAAAGAAACAAGCGTAGCGCCGTTAAAAGCATCCGCATGTCGGTCTCGCGGGATCGACGCTTACCACTCGCTGAGCAGGCGGAGTAAGATCAGGCCTTTGCTCCCTTCCTGCAATTAACGCTGTGAGCCGCACTGCTATTTTTAAATTCCGGCTCTTGGCCAGGCGCTACGAGCGATGATGCAGAGGTTTTTGTGCTGCACGCGGCATAGGCCTACTGCCGTGTTCCGCGCCGACAACAAATCCGGCATTGAGCCGGGAATCTTTTTTACAAATAATAAGACCTTCGCATTCTCGTTCGCAGCGGAAAGAGCTCGATCGCGCGAGCCATAGCCTCCCCCGGACGGAGGTTCGCTGTGCTCGCCCCGCAGGCTATGTTTCGCAAAACGCCTGAAACGGTTATTGCACGAACACCTGCCGCCCGCGCGTTTTTTCGGATAAATCCGCCGTTATTAACGGCTTCTTCGTGTCTTTGACTTCGTTTCAGATACTCTCGCTCGGCAAACTCCAAATAAATCGGGTTTGCCCACGCTTATTCATATCTTTGGCTTCGCCTTATATCCTGCGCCTCGGAAAAAATGCAAGCGAGCTTGCTTTTTTCTCTCGGCTTATTCGTATCTTTGCTTCCATGGGAAAAGTATTTTTGTATGGATTGGGGATGCTGTCGATCGTCACGGCATGCCGCGCACAACAGCCGCTGCAAACGGCCTCTACGTCAACCGAAATCCGCGTCGGCATGACCGATACCGCTGCCTATTTCCCGCTGCTGCGCGGGAAACGCGTCGCCGTACTGGCCAACCATACTTCCGTGGCCGTGATATCCGCCGCAACGACCGCGACGACCTCCGCGATCGTCGGCTGCACTCCGGATGCCGCAATCGAGTCGCCCGCCCCGAACATCCCTCCGAAGATGATCCATCCGGTACACCCCGATCAGCAGCCCCCGTCGGCCGAGGCTGTCGCCGCAGCACAGGCCCCCGGTCCTCGACAGATCCCGCACGACTCTCCGCAGCCGGTCCACCTGGTCGATCTGCTTCACGAACAGGGTTTCGACGTCACGGGCATCTTCTCCCCCGAGCATGGATTCCGCGGCACGGCCGATGCCGGCGAACACGTCCGTAGCTCCGTCGATCCCGCGACGGGTATTCCCGTCCGTTCGCTCTACGACGGCCGCAACCGCCGTCCTTCCGACGAGACGATGCGTTCGTTCGACGTGCTCGTCGTCGATATGCAGGACGTTGGGCTGCGTTTTTATACCTATTATATAACGATGCTCCGCATGATGAACGCATGCGCCGCATACGGCCATCGGGTTATCGTCCTCGACCGCCCCAATCCCAACGGCGACAAAATCGACGGTCCGTTGCTTCAGCCGCGCTACTATTCGGGTGTCGGGGCGCTGCCGATACCTGTGCTGCACGGCCTTACGATGGGTGAAATCGCCCGTATGTCTGTCGGCGAGGGGTGGGCCGAACCGTGCGACCTCACCGTCGTTCCGTGCCGCAACTACACCCATTCGACTCCTTATGAACTTCCTGTCGCGCCGTCGCCCAATCTTCGGACTCAGCGCGCCGTTTACCTTTATGCGTCGTTGTGTCTGTTTGAAGGTACTTCCGTAAGTGTCGGTCGCGGTACCGACCACCCTTTCGAAATTTACGGACATCCCGGACTTACGGACTATCCCTATCGCTTCACGCCGCATCCGACGGCCGGGGCCAAACACCCGCTCCACGACGGCAAGATCTGTTATGGCGAGGACCTCGGCGGCATGCCGCTCGATGAGGCCCGTGCTACGGGGTTTTCGCTTCGCCGGCTCATCGACGCTTTCCGTGCGTTGGGGTGTGACCCCAAATTCTTCAATCCGATGTTCGAAAAGCTCGTCGGCGTCGACTACGTACGCGAAATGATCCTCGCGGGTGCCGACGAGGCGGATATCCGTGTCCGTTGGGCCGACGACCTGAAGCGTTATCGGCGACTCCGACGCTCGTATCTGCTCTACGAGGAATGACGATCGACGTCGAACAACATATTGAAAATTTTTATAAATTTTTTCATCTACGATTCTTGTGGAAAACACGGTTTCTGCTTACGGATTGTAATTCCGAAAAAGGTTTTAATCCTAAAATTGTAATAAAACATCCCTTTGGGGCTGAGCCTTGTGCCATCATCGCCGCAGGCCGCGTGATACAACTTTGAGATAAAATATTTATATTTGTCGCAGAGACTTGATGCCTTAGAGCGGCATGGAAGTGATTCTATGTCCTAATGTTTTCGGTATCAATTTGTTAACTTTATTTATAATTTCAAGCCTATGAAGGTTAATTTCAAATTTTACTTGCGAACGCTTCTGGCGGCTGCGGCAGTGATGTTCATGGCCCCCGGTTGCGACGACGATGGTCCGGAGTCGGGAACCACTCCTATCGATCCCGGTCAGGAGGTTCCGAGCTACACCTTCTCCATCAATGTTTCGAGCGTTCTCGATTCGCGCGTTTCGGTGCTCGTGACGCCGAGCGAGTTGGGTGCCACGTTCTATTGCGGCGTTGTGACGAAGGAATTATTCGACGTATTCGCCAGCGATGCTGCATTCCTGGCCAACGATGTAGAGTATCTGCAGAAGGAGGCACTGGATCGCGAAATGAACTTCCAAAGCTATCTGGAGACGGTCGTTTCGGTAAGTTCGACTTCCGAGACGGTGACCGTGCCGGTTTCGGGCCTCACCAAGCAGACCGAGTACTACGCTTACTGCTACGGTATCACGCTCAACGGCGAGGTTACTTCGCCGCTGGCTAAAGTCGCTTTCACCAGCGGTACGCCCGCTCCGGTGGATCTCAAGCTCCAGTCCGAGGCCAAGGATATCACGACCGATGCTGTCAAGGTGGCTGTTTCGGCGCTCCGTGCCGATGGCGAGGAGAATGCGCAGAACGGTTATATCTGCGAGGTGCAGCTCAAAAAGACCGTCGACGACTTCTTCGCTGATGACGCAGCGCTGATCTCGGCGCTCGAGGAGATGTACGCCAAGGCCGATCCTTCGGAGGGCCTGATGGGCAAAGTTCTCCACGGTTCGCAGGATGTCGCCGTTTCGGGCCTGCTTTCGGGTGCCGAGTACTACATGATCCTGTTCGGTTACGACCAGACGGGTGTCACGACCGAAGTCGTGAAATCGACCTTCACTACTCAGGAGAAGAGCGGCGGCAACCAGGGCGGCGACGATACGCGTACGGGATATGCTGCTTGGGTCGGCGACTGGACCATCACCAGTACTTCGTCGGAGGTCAACGGAAAACCGTTGTCGTTCAACGTGAAGATCGCCGAGGATGTCTACAACAAGTCGTTCAAGATCACGGGTTGGGGTATCACCGGGCTGCGCACCGAAACTGATTTCGCAATCGCTGCTGTATATGATGCTGCGACGGGTGGCTTCTCGATTGACAACATGCAGTCTTTCGGTTCTTTGGGTGGCAATCAGGCTTCATATGACCTGACGCTTATCGGATATGAAGGCGGTGTTCCTATTACTGGTAAATATCCTGCATTGACTGCGGTTCCTAATGGTGCCAAGGCGGGAATCATGACTGGCTCGGAGCTCAGTCTCCAGAGCGGTGCTACGGTAACTGTTTCGGGTGCTGAGTATTTCGCTATTGATATGTCGGCAGGTAAATTCGGTACCTTTAAGCCCGCTGACGGCTATACGTCCGGAGACTACCCGATCGGTCCTTACACGATGAAGAAGACGGCCGACGGTCCTGTTTCGGGCGGCGGTGACGATCCTGATCCCGGCAATAAGGACGTTTCGAAGAGCGATGCGAACTTTACAATTTCGGTAACGAATATCACTTCTTCGACAGCGACTGTCTCGATCGAACCCAAAAACAGTTCGATGACCTATTTCTTCGATTGCCAGCCGGCATCGATCTTAGCTGGGAAAACCGATGCAGAGATCGTTGCGTTGTTCCAGGAGGGTTATGGCGATAATTTCGTCAAGTTGATAAGCCAGGGATCGGATTATTACGATTACAGCAAGCTTTCCGCAGGCTCGGAATATACGGCTGTAGTGTTCGGTTACGATGTGAATTCCAGTAAAGCGACAACCGCTGCATTGAGCGTATCGTTTACACCCAATGGTAACGGTGGCGGCGGAAATGCCAGCGAGGCTTACAAAGCGTGGATCGGTACGTGGTCGGTGACCAGTACTTCGTCGGAGCTCACCGGCCAGCCTTTGACATTCGACCTTACGGTTCGTCAGGATGTAGCCAATTCGTCGTATGTTGTCGATTTGATGACTGCTGCTTGGCGCGATGACTATAGCAAGTATGGAAGTATCTATCCTGTTGCCCAGTTTGACGCTCAGACCGGTAATTTCGAGTTGTCTAGTTTTATCGCTTTCAGTGACAGCGATGAGGATGGCGATTATGATTACTATTACATGGTTCGCTATCGCGACAAAAAGGATAACAAAATCTATGTCGTGCCGCAAGAGGGCTTGACCGGTTTGACCGGAGTTTTGACCTCTGCAACTGCGGGACAGATCATGGGAACGACCTTGTCGGCGCAGGGGACTGAAGTCGGTACTGTAACGTGGATGGACTACTTCTATTATTATCCGGCAGCTGAGGCTATCTATGGACCGAAACCCAGCAATATCTTTGCAAACGGTAATTCTATCAACTACCCGATCGGTCCGTTCACGCTGACGAAGAAATCGTCGCAGGCTGCTCCGGTTGTGAAGTCGAATGTCGCAGGTCTGTCCAGTGTGCTGACTCGTGGTCGTTTCGTTCAGTCGGCGGAAAAGGCTCAGAAACAGCTGGCAGTAACTTCGAAAAAAGCGGCTATTAGAAAGAGTTTGCAAAATGTAACGTTTGCACATTCGTTCAATCCGCTGATGCAGTTGGGCCGCGTTGAGAGTCTCCTTGACCGGACGGCGGTTGCTTCGTCGTCGAACAGCGCTTCGCTGAAGATTTACAAGACGGTTTCGGATATTCGTGTCCGCACGCCGCGTACGAAGTAATTCTTCTACGTTCTTATAAATGTACTGTGGTCCCGGGTTCCGGGACCGCAGTTTTTTTGTGCCCGTATTCTTCCGTCGTTGCCTGTAGCATGTCGCGCGCATGGCTGAGAACCTGGTTTTATGGGCGGAAATAGCCGCGAATATTGCTTCTTATTGTCTTTGGGTTCCGACTCCGCTGCATCGAGTCTGTGGCATGTACGGCCCCGAGAACCGCATATATAAACATGATGTTGGCTGCCGAAGATCCTGCGCCTCGGAATATGCAGGCCAGCTTGCTTTTTTCTCTCGGCTTCTTCGTACTTTCACTTCGTTTTAGATACTCCCGCTCGGCAAACTGCGAATAAATTCGGGTTCGCCCTCGCTTCTTCGTACTTTCACTTCGTTTTATATACTCCCGCTCGGTAAACTCCAAATAAATTCGGGTTCGCCCTCGCTTCTTCGTACTTTCACTTCGTTTTATATACTCCCGTTCGGCAAACTGCGAATAAATTTGGGTTTGCCCTCGCTTATTCGTATCTTTGAGGCGATCAAATCATCCGCCGATGGCCGAAGTAAGAGCTAAAAAAGCACTGGGACAACATTTTCTGACCGATCTGAACATCGCTCGCAAAATCTGCTACGCCCTTTCGGGCGAACCGAACCGCAGGACGCTGCAAACCTCCGAATCCCGACCGGAGGCCCCGGCGACATTGCCCGCTGCTGCGACATGCGACGTGCTGGAGGTCGGTTGCGGCATGGGAGTGCTGACGCAATTTCTGCTCCGACGCGACGATATTACGACTTGGGGTGCCGAGATCGACACGGAAAGCGTCGCCTACCTCCATGCTCACTATCCTGCGTTCGCGTCGCGGCTCATCGAGGGCGACTTCCTGCAACTCGACCTGCGCGAGCGTTTTCCCGGGGGACTGAAGATCATCGGCAACTTTCCTTACAATATCTCCTCGCAAATATTCTTCAAAGTGCTCGAAAACCGCGACCTGGTCCCAGAATGCGTCGGGATGATCCAGAAAGAGGTAGCCGTGCGCATCGCCGAAGGCCCCGGATCGAAGGAGTACGGGATCCTCTCGGTGTTGCTGCAAGCGTGGTACGACATCGAGTACCTCTTCACTGTCAACGAGACGGTTTTCAATCCGCCCCCGAAGGTCAAAAGCGCCGTCATCCGCCTGCGCCGCAATGCCACCGAACGTCTCGACTGCGACGAACGACTGTTCATCCGGGTGGTGAAGGCTTCGTTCAACCAACGTCGCAAGATGATCCGCAATTCGCTGCGCGCTGTCTTCGGTGATTTCGCAGGAGCGGAGCACCCCTTCTTCTCGAAACGGGCCGAACAACTTTCCGTCGCCGATTTCGTGGCACTGACCAGCTGGGTAGAGGAACATACGGCATAAACCGCAGTCCTGTTTTTTCTGAACGTATTGGATCGCTCAGAAATCGTATGCCCGTCCCGGAGGCCTCCCGGGCGAATTCGTCTTATCGATTATACGGCCCGAAAATCGTCCGAAAAGTTCCGTCGAATAACGTATTCCGCAACCGATTTGCCCTGTGCGAACGAAGCGAAAGAGCCATCTTTCAATATATTATTATTTGACTCGAATATCGTACAAAATGGTCATTTTCAATTGTTTATTTGGGTGAATCGTAACCGGGGACCATCGTCGGCGTTTCGTCTTCTTTCGATTTCCTGCCGTTAAATAAAACAAAAAGCATCCGAACAGCGCCAAAAAGGCGCACCGGTTCCGTCTTTCGGTCGCACCTATACCGTTTTCAGGTATTTGTGATTATTGCTTTGCAGAATAGAAAATCTTTACTTATCTTTGTATTGTTGAACAGAAAACCGGGCGTTCTAACACCTCGGCAATCATATTGCGGCGGCCTACTCAATCTGTGTGAAGTTGCGTCACTATCTTTTTGAATTCTTCAAAAACGGGCCGCCGCATTTTTTTTCTATCCTCCTCGAACTGCGACGGATATCCCCGAAAACGTTATGCTGTTACCCCTTCGAGCACGGCTCGGGTAGCCCGGCGTCCGGCTTCGACCAGTTCTCCCGAACGGTAGAATTCGAAAAGTCCGTAGCTGTCGGCCGGAATCTCGATCAGCATATCGGGACGATAAAGTCGACGCATCAGTTCGGTGATATGTTGCTGCATGATCTGCGACGAGGTGCTGAGCAGCTTATAATGGTTGAGCGAGATCTTGGCCCGCTGCGCCGGATCTCCACCGAACGGAGCGCTGACATCCACGGCAACGAGCAGATCGCCCCGCTCGCGATGCACCCGGTTGAGCGGCAAGGGATTGACGATCCCGCCGTCGATGAGTACCATGCCGTCGCGCCGCACGGGCCGGAATATGGAAGGTATCGAGATCGAAGCCCGGATCGCCTCGTAGAGCCCCCCGCGGTCGAACACTACCTCGCGGCCTGTCAACAGATCGGCCGCCACGGCAGCGAACGGGATCCGCATTCCCTCGATGCGCACGTCCGGCACCAACTCCTCCAACGCGCGGATCACCCGATCGCCCTTGACCAGACACTCCGTACTGAGAGCGAAATCCACCAGTCCGAAGACTTTATAGCGATCCAGTGCGCACATCCACGCCTTGAACGGCTCCAAATGTCCTGCCGCATACATGCCGCCTACGAGCGCCCCCATCGAGGTTCCTGCCACAGCCGTTATTTCGAATCCCAGGCGTTCCAATTCCTCAATGGCTCCGATATGGGCGACACCGCGTGCGCCGCCCCCGGCCAGGACCAGCGCGACTTTTTTCCTTTTCATGAATATTCCGTATTTGTCCCTCCGCATTCCGATCCGGATGCGAAACCGCACGGCTGCCTTGCACGCATCGTGCCGCAAAACACGCCGGACGTTCCGGGGATGAAAACTACCCGGCGCAGACCCGGTCCATTTGCACGTCGTGCGGCTCGGCAAGCAGTGCATCGACCAACTGATGGGCGAAGCATACCCCGACGCACAAAGCCCGCATCCCGTTTTGCGACAAATACTTGTCGTAGTATCCCCGGCCGCGTCCCAGCCGGACGCCGTCGCGTGTGAAAGCTACGCCGGGTACCACTGCGAGATCGATCTGCCCGGGAGCGCACACGGGTGCATCCGCGGCAGGTTCCGCGATGTCGAACGCTCCGCGTACGAGCTCCCCGGGGCGATACTCGAAGAAACGCATCGCATCGCCCTCGACCCGGGGTACGACCAGGCGTTTGGTCGCACTCCAGCGCCGCAGCGCTTCGTCGGTCGGCGGTTCGTCGGGCAAGGCGCAATAGAGCGCTACGCACTGCGCCGCCGCGAACTCCGGCAATGATTCCACCGTCCGGAAAATCCGTTCCGACGCCGTCCGGCGCTGCTCGGCGGTCAACTCCCCGTTGCGCCCGCGCATCGCCCTGCGCAGGGCTTTTTTATCGATAAACCCTTCCATACGAGCATAAATTTCCCGGCTGTTTTTATTGTTATTCCGCAAACAATGGCTATCTTTGCGTCCGGGAACACAAATCATATAACAAATATAAACAAATTAAAATCATTATGAGCTGTTTTCTATCCAATTCTTCGCTTGGCAAGAAGTTAGTAATGAGCGTGACGGGTGCGTTCCTCGTACTCTTCATCCTCTTCCACATGTCCATGAACCTCACGGCGCTCGTCTCCGCCGAGGCTTATAACATGATCTGCGAAATGCTGGGCGCCAACTGGTATGCTTTGGCCGGTACCGCCGTCTTGGCCGCAGGTGTCGCCGTGCACTTCATCTACGCACTCATCCTCACGCTGAACAACTACCGTGCACGCGGTACGCAGCGTTATGCCGTCACGGTGCAGGAGCCGGGCGTTGCCTGGGCATCGAAGAACATGCTCGTATTGGGTGTCATCGTGCTGGTCGGTCTGCTGCTCCATCTGTTTAACTTCTGGGCCAAGATGCAGCTCGTCGAGTTGCTGGGCGGTCATGTCAATTCGCTGGGCTACAGCCCCGCCGACGGTGCCGCGTTGATCGCCTACACCTTCTCGCAGTGGTACTACGTAGTGTTCTACCTCGTATGGTTCGCTGCCCTGTGGTTCCACCTCACGCACGGCGTGTGGTCGATGTTCCAGACCGTGGGTTGGGCCAACGACACGTGGTATCCCCGCCTGAAGTGCATCGCCAACATCGTCGCTACGCTCGTATTCCTGGGCTTCGCCGCTGTCGTGGTGATCTACTTCCTCAAGAGCATGTGCCCCTGCTGCTGCGGTGCCTGCTAAATCATGATTCGCGAACAATAAACACACAAACGATATGGCTTTCAAATTAGATGCTAAAATCCCCGCCGGCGCTCTGGCAGAGAAATGGAGCAACCACAAGGCGGCTATCAAGGTCGTAAGCCCCGCCAACAAGCGCAAACTCGACATCATCATCGTCGGAACGGGCCTGGGCGGCGCCTCCGCAGCCGCTTCGCTCGGTGAGTTGGGTTACAACGTCAAGGTCTTCTGCATCCAGGATTCGCCCCGCCGTGCGCACTCGATCGCCGCACAGGGCGGTATCAACGCTGCGAAGAACTACCAGAACGACAACGACTCGGTATACCGTCTCTTCTACGATACGATCAAGGGCGGCGACTACCGCGCCCGCGAGGCCAACGTTTACCGTCTGGCCGAGGTTTCGAACCTCATCATCGACCAGTGCGTAGCTCAGGGCGTACCTTTCGCCCGCGAATACGGCGGTCTGCTGGCCAACCGTTCGTTCGGCGGCGCGCAGGTATCGCGTACGTTCTACGCTCGCGGTCAGACCGGCCAGCAGCTGCTGTTGGGCGCCTATGCCGCACTGAATAAGGAGATCGCCGCAGGTTCCGTGAAGAGCTATCCGCGTCACGAGATGCTCGATATCGTCATCGAGGACGGTGAAGCCAAGGGTATCATCGCCCGCAACCTCGTTACGGGTGAGATCGAGCGCCACGGCGCCCATGCCGTCGTGATCGCTACGGGCGGCTACGGCAACGTCTTCTTCCTCTCGACCAACGCCATGGCGTCGAACGGTTCGGCCGCATTCCAGTGCTACCGCAAGGGTGCCGGCTTCGCCAACCCCTGCTTCACGCAGATTCACCCCACGTGTATTCCCGTGCACGGCGACCAGCAGTCGAAGCTGACCCTTATGTCGGAGTCGCTGCGTAACGACGGCCGTATCTGGGTTCCCAAGAAGCTGGAGGATGTCAAGGCGATCCGCTCGGGTGCCAAGAAACCGTCGGATATCGCCGAGGAGGACCGCGACTACTATCTGGAGCGCCGCTACCCGGCCTTCGGTAACCTTGTGCCGCGCGACGTGGCGTCGCGTGCCGCCAAGGAGCGTTGCGACGCAGGCTTCGGCGTGAACGAGACCGGTTTGGCCGTATTCCTCGACTTCAAGACGGCCATCGAGCGTCTGGGCAAGGATATCATCAAACAGCGCTACGGCAACCTGTTCGACATGTACGAGGAGATCACCGACGTGAGCCCCTACGAGCAGCCGATGCAGATCTTCCCGGCCGTACACTACACGATGGGCGGTATTTGGGTCGACTACAACCTCATGACCACCGTTCCGGGTCTCTACGCCATCGGCGAGGCCAACTTCTCGGATCACGGCGCCAACCGTCTGGGTGCTTCGGCCCTGATGCAGGGTTTGGCCGACGGTTACTTCGTGCTGCCCTACACCATCGGCGACTACCTTTCGCACAAGATTCAGGCTCCGAAGGTGAAGACCGATACCAAGGCCTTCGACGAGGCCGAGAAAGCCGTTCGCGACAAGATCGCCAAGCTCTTCTCGATCAAAGGCAAGCAGTCTGTAGACGACATCCACAAGAAACTCGGCCACATCATGTGGGAGAACGTCGGCATGGCCCGTACGAAGGAGTCGCTCGAAAAGGCGATTGCCGAGATTCGGGCCCTGCGCCAGGAGTTCTGGAAGGATGTGAAACTCGTAGGTTCGGAGAACGAATTCAACGTCGAATTGGAGAAGGCGCTGCGTTTGGCCGACTTCCTCGAATTGGGCGAACTGATGGCCCGCGACGCGCTGAACCGTGAGGAGTCGTGCGGCGGTCACTTCCGTTCGGAGCATCAGACTCCCGAGGGCGAGGCGCTGCGTCATGACGACTCCTTCGCATATGCTTCCGTATGGGAATACAAGGGCATGGACAACGAGCCCGAGCTTACCAAGGAGCCGCTGGACTACGAGTTCACGCACCGCGCACAGCGTAACTACAAGGACTAATCCGATCTGACGTTCGACACTTTAATAACATTGGGAATTATGAATTTCACATTAAAGATATGGCGTCAGAAAGACGCTAAGGCAAAGGGCGGTTTCGAGACCTACAAGGTCGATAACATTTCGGCCGATACGTCGTTCCTCGAGATGCTCGATATTCTGAACAACAACCTCATCCACGAGGGTAAGGAGCCTGTGGCTTTCGATCACGACTGCCGCGAGGGTATCTGCGGTATGTGCTCGCTGCACATCGACGGCCATGCTCACGGTCCCGGTCAGGGAGCTACGACCTGCCAGATTTACATGCGCAAGTTCAAGGACGGAGCAACGATCACCATCGAGCCGTGGCGTTCGGCGGCGTTCCCTGTCATCAAGGACCTCGTGGTGAATCGCTCGGCTTACGACCAGATTCTCCAGGCCGGAGGTTTCATCTCGGTACGCACCAACTCGGTGCCCGACGCCAACGCCATGCCGATTCCGAAGCCGGATGCCGACGAGTCGATGGACGCTGCCGCCTGCATCGGTTGCGGAGCCTGCGCTGCGACGTGTAAGAACGGTTCGGCGATGCTCTTCGTCGCAGCACGTGTGTCGTCGCTCGCTAAGCTGCCCCAGGGCCGTGTGGAGGGAGCCCGCCGTGCCAAAGCGATGGTTGCCAAGATGGACGAACTGGGTTTCGGTAACTGCACCAATACGGGTGCTTGCCAAGCAGAGTGTCCGAAGCAGATTTCGATCGCGCATATCGCGCGCCTGAACCGCGAATTCCTCGCTGCGAAGCTGGAGGACTAATACTTCTTCGGGGCCTTTTAGGGCATTCCGGAAAGATCCGCAGCGGCCGTATGGTCGCTGCGGTTTTTTGTTTCTGAGGGTCCTGAAAAGAAGTATGCACCTGTCAGAATTACAGGCTATTAGCCGGACGTAGCGAACGAGAAGGCGGAAGTTTTAGCGGCTCAATGTCGTGCACTGCGAATGATAATGCGGAGGTTTTTTGCGGCTCTTTGCGCCGCGCGGGCCGCAGGCTGCGGGCAGCGAAGGCCCGCTATTCGCGTGTCTTCGTAGACTGTTCGCGCGTAAAACTTTACCAAAGAACTTTCTCCCGAAACTCAACGCCATGAGCGTTGCATCTTCGGCGGCTCGCGCGGGCTGCACATCCGGCTCGAAATACAATCGATCGCTGCAAGATGCTAATTATATCTCCTATCGCAAGGCTTTTGCCTTGCCAACTTCGGCGGCTCGCGCTTTGAGCGCGACCGGCCCAGCCGCCGAAGATGATCTTTACCGCAGAGTCAATCGTAAAGCCCGGCTCTTAGCCGGGTGCGGGCCGGATCCTTGGCGCTGCGAACGAGAATGCGGAGGTTTTTAGCGGCTCATTGCGCCGCGCGAGCCGCAGACGCGGAAAAAGTTATCCTGTAAACGAATGCGATCTGCGGATCGCGCGGGCCGCAGCCTCCGGCGGCGGAGGCCCGCTTCGCGTCTCTTCGCATGCCGCATCCCTGTTATTTGTGAAAAATGCCCCCGGCTCAATGCCGGAACCGTTAAGGGCGTGCGCCCTAAAAGCGCGAGCGAAGGGGCCGGTTTGCTCGCTCCGGCAGCCGCAGGCTGTCTGGAGTGGTGAAACGCAGTTTCGCCACAAACCCGCGAATAGGCGCCCTGAGCCAGCGTTAGGGCATACGCCATAGGCGGAGGCGTTCGCCGGGGAGTTTTTGGTACTTTTTGCGGGCAAAAAGTACGGAGAATAGAATCGCGAACGCAATTCGAAAGAGTGCAGTCTGAAAGACTGCGCAGGGACAGGATGCGGAAAAGAAATTCTGTAAACGAATGCGATCCTGCGGATCGCGCGGGCCGCAGCCTCCCCCCGGCGGAGGCTCGCTTCGCGTCTCTTCGCATGCCGCATCCCTGTTATTTGTGAAAAATGCCCCCGGCTCAATGCCGGAGCCGTTAAATGGCGTGTGCACTAAAAGCGTGAGCGAAGGGGCCGGTTTGCTCGCTCCGGCAGCCGTAGGCTGTCCGGAGTGGTGAAACGCAGTTTCGCCACAAACCCGCGAATAGGCGCCCTGAGCCAGCGTTAGGGCACGCGCTATAGGCGGAGGCATTCGCCGGGGAGTTTTTGGTACTTTTTGCGGGCAAAAAGTACGGAGAATAGAATCGCGAACGCGATTCGAAAGAGTGCGGTCTGAAAGACTGCGCGGGCCGCAACTCACCAGCGATACAATTTATTATTGCAACGTCTATCATACTGCCCGGCTTATAGCCGGGTGCGGGCCACAGGCTGCGCCCTATTTATTTGTCCATAAAGGCTCCCGGCTTATGCCGGGCGCTGCGTTGAGAATGGGTGGATTTTTGCGGCTCTTTGAGGCGCGCGGGCGGCAGCCCATCGGCGATACAATTTATCATTGCAATGTCTATCATAATGCCCGGCTTATAGCCGGGCGCGGGCAGCAAGCTTCGGAAATGATTGCTCTGTAAACGAATGCGATCCGCAGGATCGCGCGGGCCGCAGCCTTGGCGCGGCGGAGGCCCGCCTTTGGCGTTCCTCCGCAGGCTGCTTGCCCGCTCCGAATACAATTATGAATTACAGATTACAATTATTTATCCAACCATATGGCAATAGCCTTACCACCTTCGGCGGCTCGCAAACTATTTGCTCGCCCATTGTGCAATCTAACATTGCAATGTACTGCCACGTACCACCCCCAAGGCGATAGCCTCGCCATATTCAGCGGCTCAACGACCGCTTCTCGCTCGTAACACAATCGATTATTGCAAGTATCTAATTATATATCCTATCGCAAGGCTGTCACCTTGCCATCTTAAGCAGCTCGCAAACTACTTACCCGCCCGTGATACAATTCACAATTGCAATATACTATCTTGCATACGATCGCAAGGCATTAGCCTTGCCACCTTCGGCGGCTCGCAGGCTATTTGCCACCTGTTATGCAATCCACCATTGTAATACACTATCGCGAATACGACCGCAAGGCGATAGCCTCGCCATATTCGGCGGCTCAACGACCGCTTCACGCCCGCGGTGCAATCTATTATTGCAAATACCTAATTATATATCCGACCGCAAGGCGACAGGCTCGCCATATTCGGCGACTTGCAGTCTTGCGACTCACTCAAAATACAATGTATAATAGTACTCCCCTAATTATATATCCAACCGCAAGGCGATAGCCTTGCCATCTTCGGCGGCTCGCACCGAAGGTGCGACGCCCCCAGCCGCCGAAGATGATTTTTCCCGAAAAGGTCCGCTACCCATGCGCTGAAAAACCGTTACAATAGTTTATTTGGGCGCGAAAATCCTTTTATCGCAAAAAATCGCACGAAAATTGTTGCGGTTTAAATTTTTTGTACT
>CAXHRY010000001.1:0-211496 GCA_964018965.1 uncultured Alistipes sp. | reverse complement strand
CGAGAGAAAAAAGCAAGCTGGCTTGTATTTTTCCGAGGCGCAGGATCTTCGGAGCTGCCAAAGATACGAATAAGCGAGTGCAAACCCCAATTTATTCGGTGTTTGTCGAACGGGAGTATCTAAAACGAAGTTAAAGATACGAATAAGCCGAGAGAAAAAAGCAAGCTGGCTTGTATTTTTCCGAGGCGCAGGATCTTCGGAGCTGCCAAAGATACGAATAAGCGAATGCAAACCCCAATTTATTCGGTGTTTGCCGAGCGGGAGTATCTAAAACGAAGTTAAAGATACGAACTGCCGAATGTATTCGACCCACGCCGAACGGGAGCGTGTTCGGCGGATAGCCGCAGAAGTGGCCGCTCGCACAAAATCATGACCGACCGAGCCGCCGAAGCTGAATTTCGGGAAATTTCGCGGTTACCACTCCGATCTTTACGCAAAAAAATCCCCGCCGAAAAGCGGGGATAAGCATCGAACGGACCACACAGGAGCGAGGGTTCAGAAACAGAAATCTCAATACTGCTCCTGCTCGTTGGGGAAATCGCTCGATTTCACGTCTGCGACGTACTGCCCGATGGCACCTGTCATGGCCTCGTACAGATCGGCGTAGCGGCGCAGGAAGCGGGGCTTGAACCCCTTGTTGATACCCAGCATGTCGTGCACCACCAGCACCTGGCCGTCGCAGGCACCGCCCGCACCGATGCCGATCGTCGGCATCGCCACCGTCTCCGATACGCGTGCGGCCAGCGTCGCGGGAATTTTCTCCAGCACGATGCCGAAGCAACCCGCCTCGTCGAGCAGCTGCGCATCGCGGAGCAGTTTGGTCGCCTCGGCCTCCTCCTTGGCACGCAGGCCGTAGCCACCGAACTGGTGCACCGACTGCGGCGTCAGTCCGAGGTGTCCCATGACGGGAATACCCGCCGCGAGAATCTTTTTGATGCAGGGCAACAGCTCCTCGCCGCCCTCGATCTTCACTCCGTCGGCTCCCGACTCCTTCATGATGCGGATCGCCGCCTCGAGCGCTACGTCGGGGTTGCCGCTGCAAGTGCCGAAGGGCATATCGACCACGACGAAAGCGCGCTCCACGGCCCGCACGACCGATGCGGCGTGATAGATCATCATATCGAGCGTAATGGGGAGTGTCGTTTCGTAACCGGCCATGACGTTGGCGGCCGAATCGCCTACCAGAATCACGTCGACACCTGCGGCATCGACGATCTTGGCCATCGAATAATCATACGCAGTGAGCATGGCGATCTTCTCGCCGCACTGCTTCATTTCCGTCAGTCTCGCCGTAGTAACGGGACGGACTTTGGATTCTACGGACATGTTTTCCTTGTTTCGTTTACGACTGTAATTCTTCGCGACAGCATTCCACGATGCCGACCGCCGGGGCAAATGTACGAAACTTTATTGAGAATAAAAATCGTCCGGAAAGATTTGCTTTTTACGAAGAAAAGGTTTATTTTTAATAAATATATTAAGATGTATACTTGTGCGATATGTCTGGCCCGGCAACCGTAAGGTTTGCGCCCGAAGTCCCCTCCGAAGAGAGGATTTAGGGGCGAATCAGATTTACAAACGCAGCCGAGGCTGCGGAACGCCGGCTGTCTGACGAGAAATCAAAGTTGAAAAGCCTGTAAGGGTAAAAGTGTATATAGCCGCCTGATTTTTGTATAAATGCGCCCCGATGCCCATCGTTGGCATCGGTTCTCCAAATTGTTCGACACCATGAAAAAAGCAATCAAGTATTTCGGCATCGCGATTTTAATCATGATGGTCTTCGGCTCCGTCGCCGGCGTTATCCAGGGCACCATCCATCCGCTTCTCGCGATTTTTACGATCGGGTTCATGTACTTGATCTTCGTCGAGCTCTATTTTACCCTCTGCTTCCTTTTCTGGTTCGACGAGCTGGCCGACCGTTTCGACGAAAAAGCCGGAGCGCGCATCGTCCCCCGCGAACGTTTCACGTGGAAGCTGCTCACCTGCTGGCACGGCCCCACGCCGCAGGCGACCCGCTGGCGCCGCATCTACAACATCATGGGCATTTTCGCCGTGCTGAATCTCTGTTCGATCTTCATCTACGGACTGCTGATCTACTTCGTCCTCGGAGCACTCGGCAGCTCATCGGGCGGATCGGGTTCTTCCGGCGGATCGGGCCAAGATGAAACACCTTCGCAAAACCGCCATTGCTCCAACTGCCGTTGGGGTACCGTCGACGGATGCGAAGTGGGCGGCGGCAACAGTGCCGGAGTGGGCGGCTGTTGTTCGAGGTGGGAGGCATACCGATAAAACGGCGGTCGGGCGATTGGCCCGACCGTTTAATTTTCAACCGAAATCTCCGACGCGGGTTACAACGTCCGTAATCCGTTGAAGAAGTGCCACAGCACCACCCCGCCCGATACCGAGACGTTGAGCGAATGTTTCGTCCCGACCTGAGGAATCTCCACGGCGCCGTCGCACCGGTCGACCGCCTCCTGCGACACGCCCTCGACCTCGTTGCCGAAAACCAAAGCGTAGCGCCGCCCCGGTTCGGGATGCCATTCGCCGAGCATGACGGCCCCTTCGACCTGCTCGACGGCCAGCACTTCGTAGCCCTCGTCGTGCAGGCGGGCGATGCACGCTTCGGTCGTGGGAAAATAGCTCCACGCCACGGTCTGTTCGGCGCCGAGCGCCGTTTTGTGGATATCGCGTGCCGGAGGCACGGCGGTAATGCCGCACAGGGCTATATGTTCCACGCCGAAGGCGTCGCCCGTCCGGAAAAAGGCACCGACGTTCTGTTGCGAACGCACGTTGTCGAGCACCACCGTGACGGGCATTTTCTCCATCGCGGCGAACTCCGCGGCCGTCGGACGGCCCAATTCTTCGTTAGCGATCTTTCGCATAGCGGTTCCCAAAATATCGATTTCTCGTACCTTTTCTCGTCTCGGTGTAACCCGAACCGCGTTCGGCTCCGCCCCTCGGCCTATCGAAAAGGTTGATTTCCGGGGCAAAAGTAGTCAAATAAAATTTTTTTACCTATTTTTGGGGGTTCAATCCGCGCGATCCATGTATAGAAAGTTCATCCCGGCACTGTTCGCACTGCTCCTCGTAGCGACGGAGACGAAGGCCCAGCACGTTTTCGCCGAAATCGGTTTCGCGACCCGTTTCGACAACCGCGAATACTCCGGAACCCGTTTTGCGGACGATTCGCAGACCTTCTTCGGCGCACGGCTCACCCCGCAGATCGGATTGCGCTGGGATCGTAAAAACAGCCTCGTCCTCGGCGCCGACCTGTTTCAGGATTTCGGCGATACGCATTGTCTGACCGACGCCGCACCGCTGATATACTACCGTTTCGAAACCCCGAAAGTGCGGGCTGCCGCGGGTATCTTCTCCCGCGAATTGTTGCGCGGCGATTATGGCGAAGTTTTCTTCGACCGTTCCTACCTGTTCTATCACAACCGGATACAGGGCCTCATGGGCTCCTACCACGGCAAGACGGGATTCGTGGAAATGGCTCTCGACTGGATCGGCAAACAGTCCGGCGGCGTACGCGAACAGTTCCGCATCCTCTCGGCAGGCCGCTATGACAAGGGGGGGGGCTTCTACGGCGGTTATGCCCTCTCGCTCCAGCATTTCGCCAAAACGTCGAACCCCGACGAGGGCGAAGGCGTGGTGGACGACATGCTGGTGAATCCGTTCGTCGGCGTGCGTTTCAGCGCGCTGTTCGACTTCGATATCCGCCTGGGGTATCTCCAGGCCTTAGAGCGCGACCGCATCGCGGAGAACGGTTGGGAGACTCCCAAGGGCGGCATGCTGACCTTCCGCATGAGCTGGAAAGGGCTCTCGCTCGAAGACGAGCTCTACGTGGGCGAAAGTCCGATGCCCCTCTACGCGAAATACGGCCCAGCGCTCTACAGCGGCAACGCGTTCTATCGCACGGGAAGCGAACGACTCTACAACCGCACCGAAATCGGCTACGGTCACCGATTTTTCCGCCGGACGCTCGGCGTAAAGGCCGCGATTCGCTTCGAATGCGACGGCAAGGCGATAGGCACCTCGCAGGTCGTGGAGCTGGACGTGCGCCTGCACAAGAATTTCAAACGCAAGAACTAACAGTCTGACACAATATGGCAAACGAAACGAACGAAACCCGGGAGAAGTCGTTGAACTTCCTCGAAGAGATCATCGAGAAATCGATCGCCGAAGGCGAACCCCGCATACAGACCCGCTTCCCGCCCGAGCCCAACGGTTATCTGCACATCGGCCACGCCAAGAGTATCTGCATCAACTTCGGCCTGGCGAAGAAATACGGCGGCAAATGCAACCTGCGCTTCGACGATACGAATCCCGTGAAGGAGGATGTCGAATACGTCGATTCGATCAAGCGCGACATTCAGTGGCTCGGCTTCGACTGGGCTATCGAGCGCTATGCTTCCGATTATTTCGACCAGCTCTACGATTGGGCCGTCGTGATGATTAAGAAAGGCCTGGCCTATGTCGACGACCAGACGCAGGAGCAGATTCGCGAAACGCGCGGTACGGTGTCCGTACCGGGTACCCCCTCGCCGTGGCGCGACCGCACCGTCGAGGAGAACCTCGACCTGTTCGAGCGGATGAAGAACGGCGAATTCCCCGACGGCGCGAAGGTCTTGCGCGCGAAGATCGACATGGCGCACCCCAACATGCTTTTCCGCGACCCAATCATGTACCGCATCATCCACGCCGAGCATCACCGCACGGGCGACAAATGGTGCATCTACCCGATGTACGACTACGCCCACGGCCAGAGCGACTCGATCGAGCGGATCACCCATTCGATCTGCACCCTCGAATTCGACGTGCACCGTCCGCTCTACGACTGGTTCATCCAGGCGTTGGAGATCTATCCTTCGCACCAGTACGAGTTCGCGCGTCTGAACCTCACCTATACGATGATGTCGAAGCGCAAACTGCTCAAGCTCGTGCAGGAGGGTGCCGTGATGGGTTGGGACGACCCGCGTATGCCGACGATCTGCGCCCTGCGTCGCAAGGGATACACTCCCGCATCGGTGCGCAACTTCGCCGAGATGGTGGGCGTCGCCAAGCGCGACAACGTGATCGACCTCGGAAAACTGGAGTTCTGCGTACGCGAGGACCTCAACAAAGTCGCCGAACGTCGCATGGCCGTGCTGAATCCGCTCAAAGTGGTCATTACCGACTACGACGAAGGCCGCACCGAATATTTCACGGCAGTGAATAACCCCGAGAACGAGGCGGCCGGAACGCGTCAGGTGCCTTTCTCGCGCGTGATCTACATCGAGCGCGACGACTTCATGGAGAACCCGCCCAAGAAGTTTTTCCGTCTCCAGCCGGGCGGCGAGGTGCGCCTGCGCTACTCGTACCTCATCAAGTGCGAGGAGGTCGTCAAGAATGCCGAGGGCGAAATCGTCGAGTTGCGCTGTACCCACGATCCCATGTCGGGGAACGGTTCGTCGAGTGACGGCCGCCGCGTGAAGGGCGTCATCCACTGGGTGTCGGCGGCCGATGCCGTAGAGGCCGAAATTCGGCTTTTCAACCCGCTCTTCACGAAAGAGAATCCCGACGATGTGGAGGAAGGACAGACCTGGGAGGACAACCTCAACCCCGATTCGATGGTCAAAATCAAGGGCTACCTGGAGCCTTCGCTGCTCGAAACGCCCATCGGCCAGGCCGTGCAGTTCGAGCGTGTAGGTTACTTCTGCCCCGATACGGATTCGACGCCCGAGCATCCGGTCTTCAACCGCACGGTGACGCTCAAGGACTCGTGGGCCAAGATCAACAAATAGTCGCATATTCTCTGACAGCAAAGCCGCGCACAGGAAAGATCCTGCGCGCGGCTTTTTATGGGGCTGTTGCCGGAGTCGCTTTATTGCACAGCCATCTCTAAAACCCCTCTCTGAGCGGGGCGAATCGCTCACGTGATTCCGACTCTTTGTACTTTCTGGCCGCAAAAAGTACAAAAAGCCCTCCGGTATTAGGTTTAATTGTTTTCGCAAATTGCGGTTCTTCGAACCGGGAGGGCTGCCGCCTCCGATGGCCGACAGCCTCTCGCCGAAGGCTCGGGTATTCCCCGCCGGCGGCAAACCGCCCGACAAACACGATATTAGCCGGGCAAGGCGCCGCCTCGGCGACTCGCGCTTTCAGCGCCCCCCCCAACCGCCGAAGATGATCTTTGTCTCAAAGTCAAACCTAAAGCCACGCTCTTAGCCAGACGAATCGCTGTCGCGATTCGATTTTTTGTACCTTTTGGTGCCAGAAGATACCCGACCGACGCCCAAGGCTGCTTGCGGACTTTGCCGAGCGAGTAGGAGCGAAACGAGCGTAGCGCCGTTAAAAGCATCCGCATGTCGTTCTCGCCGGATCGTCGCTTACCACTCGCTGAGCAGGCGGAGTAAGGTCAGGCGTTTACTCCCTTTCTGCAATTAACGCTATGAGCTGCACTGCTATTTCTAAATCCCGGCTCTTAGCCGGGCGCTGCGAACGACGATGCGGAGGTCTTGTGCCGCTGCGCGGCATTGGCTTATCTTTATGCTTGCAAAGTAAATTCTAAACCTCACCTCTCAACCCGGCAATTGTTGATTTTGAATTCTGAATTGAAAATGACAGTCATATACGATTTCTGCCCTTACGGTATTTTCAGCCCCGAGACCTTGCGGACTGCACCCAAAGCCCCCTCCGAGGAGGGGGCTTTGGGGAGGATCGGATTTATAAACGCGGCGTGACGCCGCGAGGCTTCAACGATCTTAAGCGACGTTAGAGGCAGAAAACAAACAAGGGTAAGGTTATATATAAGCTACCTCGAAAAAAATCCCCGGCCGACAAGCGACCGGGGCGATTCAGATCTTCAAAAACGGGGATTATTTCGTCTCGGTCTCGTAACCGTCTGCTTTGGCGCCCCACATCATCAGGAACACCACCATGCCGATCAGAGCCATCGCCAGGATGCCGATATAAGCCCAGTTCCAACCGTAGTGCTGTGCCACGTAGCCCAATCCTACGCCCGAAACGACCGTCGAAGCATAGCCGAACAGGCCTGTCAGACCGTTGGCCGTAGCCGCAGCGTTTTTCGTAGCCTGGTTCGCCGCAGCGATACCGATCAGCGCCTGCGGACCGTAGATGCAGAATCCTGCGGCGCAAAGCGTCGTGAAGAGCAACCATACGGGAGCATCCGACGGCAGCTGCCAGAAGAGGAAGACGAACAGCGCGGCACCCGCCATGCAGAATACGCATGTGCGGTGAGCACGGCCCTTGAGCCACTTGTCCGTCGCCCAGCCTGAGAAAAGCATACCGACGATACCGGCGATCTCGAACATCGCGACGAGCCATCCGGCGTGCTCCATGCTCACGCCCTTCGACTGGCTCAGCAACGACGGCCCCCAGTCGAGCACCGAGAAGCGGACGATATAGACGAAGAAGTTGGCGAAGCCCAGGATCCAGATCAACGGGTTGCGGAAGACGTGCTTCATCAGGAAAGCACGATGCTCAGCGCCTTTCGGGGCGGTTTTCTTATCCTTCGATTCGGTGCCCTCCAACTCGGGGAGCCCGACCGACGAGGGCGTATCGCGCAGGAAGACGACCAGTCCGATCGCACCGGCGAAAGCGATGGCCGACGGAATCCAGAAACACCACTTCCAGGCTCCCGTATGGTCGGGGCCTACGCCCAGGTTCCCCATGATGTAGCCGCAGAGAATCACCACCAGTCCGGCGCCGACCGAGTGCGAGGTGTTCCACACCGACATTTTGGTCGCCAGCTCCGTAGGCGGTATCCAGTGGGTCAGCAAACGTGCGCAGGGAGGAAATCCCGTACCCTGCAAAAGGCCGTTGATGACCCACATCACGCCCATGAAGAGGATCATCGTATTGGTGAATTGCGAGCCGTCGTGCTCGCCCGTGATCCAGTAGGATACGTCTTCACCGAATCCGAAGGCGAAGTTGGCCAGGGCGCAAAGTCCCAGACCGATGGCCATGTACCAGCGAGCGTTCATGCGGTCGGCCAGGATGCCGTTGACGAAACGCGAAAGTCCGTAGATCACGCCGTTGAGCGTCAGGAAAATACCGAGGCTGGTCTTCGAAATGCCCAAATCGGCTTCCAGACCGGGCATGGCCAACGAAAAGTTCTTGCGCACGAAATAGAAGAGCGCATAGCCGATCATCGTGGCGACGATCGTACGCGTCTGCCAGTATTTGAATCGTTTGTTTTGTTCGGGTGTCATATTCGGTTAACAGTTGAAGTGAGGGAATCGGTCGCAGGCTCCGCCCAAGCCTCGTTTCGGCCCGTCGAACGGATCATGGCCACGATCCGGGTAACAAATATATCGGTTTATCGTTTGATCTGCAAATTATCGCCCGGAGTTTTTCGTTTCACAAGCAAAATATTGCGTTTCGCAACGGATTGCGAAATTCCCCGGGAATCCGCCTTCGTAACCCGAAGGCACGAACGCGGGAAAAGCGACACCGGATGCAGGTTCGTGTCTCCCGGCAGTCCGGACACACATCACGCCCTTTTCCGCCGAGTGACGGATTCGCGGGAAATTGTACAGGAGCGGTTTTCCGCCCCGAATCAACGATCCGTGCGGAAAACCGTACTTCGAAAATTATTTCGCAATCGCATAGATGCCGTCGGGACCGAAGAGCCGGTCGAGCCACTGCTCCATCCAGCCGCAGCGGAACGCTACGTCGATGACCGAATAGCGGCTGCGCATGTAGGGAATCCGTTCGAAAGCAGCGCGGAAACGCTCGCGCGAGACTCCGATATGCTCAGGCTCGTAGGGAGCTCCCACCTTGCGCAGGCGTTCGCGCACCTCCTCGAAGGGGATGATCTGCGCGGCTATGCGACCGCGCAATTCGGGCCACGCTTCGCGCAGACGCGTCAACTGGTCGCGCAAACCGTCGCGGTCCACGTATTTGTCGTGCGTCTCCTTCAGCGCGCGGGCACGAATTTGCGGATCGTAGGCGAACAACTCCTCGATGCGCCGCTCGGTCTCTTCCCACGAAGGCCATGCGGCCACGCATGCCTCGACGTCGAGTTGCTCGACCGGGGTTTCGAGCAGCAGCTCCAGAAAAGCCGTCGATGCCAGCGTGCCGATGCCGACCTTGAAGCCGTGCGACACCGAAGCGCCGTTGTATTTCAGATGCTCCATGTCCCACAGGTGGCTGAACTGGTGCTCGCAACCCGATGCCGGACGGCTCGAACGGATGGCCTGCATCGCGAATCCGCTCAGCAACAGCCCTTCGGCCAACTGTTCGACCTTTCCGACATTGCCATCGTGCACGCCCGAAGGATCGCACAGCGCATCTTTGAGTCCGTCCTGCACCAGTCCGAATGCGAAGTCGTCCAGCGCTTCGGAGCCCACCGTATCGGCCAGCATCCAATCGGCTCCGGCGGGAATCTTGGCGATCAGATCGGCGTAGCCCGATGCCGACATGGCTACGGGAGCCGCAGCCGCGATCGACGGATCGAGCAGCATGCCCAGCGGCGCCGGACAGTCGAACGTCTGTTTGTTGCCGTCTTTAGTGATCGAAGCTCCGTAGGCGGTATAACCGTCCATCGAAGCGGCTGTGCCGACGATCATATAGCGGCGGCCGTTATGGTGTGCGCAGAGTTTCGTGAGGTCGTTGATGACTCCCGATCCGACAGCCACGGGTACGGCGTCCGTGGCGGCCAGTACGTCGTCGAGCTCTTCGACGAAGCGCCATTCGGCATAGAGCGACGGATCCTCGAAGACATGGGGACGATCCTGCTCGATGCCGCCCGCATCGAGAACACGGTGAACCTCTTCGCCCGCAACCCGCCAGGTATTCGTGTCGGCTACGACGACAGCCCGACATCCCGGAAACAGACGTCCGAACATCGCGGCTGCTTCAGAAAGAGCGCCGGTGCCGATTTTCAGCGCCTTGGTATCGGTCGTGCGCGTCAGTGCATTTTCGATCTTATTCATAAAGACAGTATTTAAAAGAATAGACAAAGATACTTATAATTTTTCCTTTTGCAATATTTTAGTCCGAAAATACAAAACTTTAATCGCTAAAAATTGTACAAAAGAAAATAAAAACATATCTTTGACAGAAATTTCAGCTCCGTATCCCCGCCGAATCGGAATCCGGAAGCGCGTTACGACATTTTCGGCCCAGCGGATCCGAAATGAAAGCCTCGAACGAAAACGAACTCGACCCATGAAAAAACTTTTCGCCCTCATCGTCCTGGGATGTTGCATGATGGGGCTCTGCGCGCAGCCTTCGGTCCGCATCGCCCAGCCTCCCTATATACAAGAGGTGTGTTCCACCGGCTTCACTGTGGTATGGACCACGACGACCGATGCGGCAGCCTGGGTGGAGGTCGCTCCCGACGACGGAAGCCACTTCTATGCCTGCGAACGTCCGAAATTCTATCAGACCCTCCAGGGACGCCGTACGATCGGGCACCTGCACCGCGTGCGCGTCGAGGGGCTCGCACCGAACACCGCCTACCGGTATCGGGTCATGCAGCAGGGCGTCGTCTGCGACGAAGGCAATGTCCGCGTGATCCTCGGCGACGGCTACGGCAGCGACATCCTTCGCCACAAACCCTATCCCGTCCGGACGCTCGACCCTGGACAGGACCGCGTGAGCTTCTGGGTAGTGAACGATATACACTCGCGCGATTCGCTCCTCCGACGACTCCTCGCCGATGCCCCGAAGGCACGCCCCGACTTCGTGTGTATGAACGGCGACATGGTGAGTAGCATCGAATCCGAAAAGACCCTCACCGACGGTTACCTGGCCTCGATCGGCCGCATCCTCACGCCGGCGGGTATTCCGATCGTCGCCACACGCGGCAACCACGAAAACCGCGGATCGGCCTCGTACTGCTGGAGCGATTATTTCCCTACGCCGACCGGTGAAACCTACTATACGTTCCGCTGCGGTCCGGCGTTCTTCGTCGTTCTCGACGGCGTGGAGGACAAACCCGACAGCGATATCCGCTACTATGGGCTGATGCAGGCCGACGCCTATCGCGAACAGGAAGCCCGTTGGCTCGAAAAGGTCGTCGCGAGCGAGGAATACCGTACGGCTCCGCTACGTATCGTGCTGATCCACATGATTCCCGGAGGCGGTAACAGCTGGCGCGGCGAGCAGGAGATCCGGCGGCTGTTCGTGCCGCTGCTCAACGGCACGGGCGTCGATGCGATGCTTTGCGGCCATTACCACCGCTACCAATGGATCGACGACGGCAGCCGCGGCACGGATTTCCCGATTCTCGTCAACTCCAACAACGACAAACTGATCGTCGACGCCGATGCCGATGGCATCGACATACGTGTCGTCGATACCGCCGGTACGACCATTCATCGCCACCGAATAGATAAATCCGACAAACGATAAACGACCATGAAAAAACTGCTCTTTCCGGCCTTGATGGCCTTCGCAGGGGTACTCGCCTCCTGCTCATCCGGCGCACAGCACGCCGAAGGACCTTTCCGTATCGACATCGCCGACCGGGCTCAGTTGCACGAATGGTTCCGCTACTCGCCCCAGCGTCCCGTGGTCGTCAGCGGCCACCGCGGCGGCATGATGACCGGCTACCCCGAGAACTGCATCGAGTCGTTCGAGAAGACCCTTACGATGATGCCCTCGTTCTTCGAGATCGATCCCCGTCTGACCAAGGACAGCGTGATCGTGCTGATGCACGACGCGACGATCGACCGTACGACCGATGGCAAGGGACGTGTTTCCGACTACACTTACGACGAGTTGCAGCAGTTCTTCCTCAAGGACCGTGACGGCAATGTCACGACATTCAAGATCCCGACGCTCGAAGAGTGCATCGTATGGAGCTGGGGCCGCACGATTCTCAACCTCGATATCAAGGACGTACCGCTGGAACTGATGTCCGACTTCATCAATGCGCTCGCTCCGGCGAACGTGATGTATACGGTCCATACGGCCGAACAGGCGCGCATGCTGCTCGATCGCGATCCCCAAGCGATGTTCTCGATCTGGTGCAAGAATCTCAAGGAGTTCGACCGTTATGCCGCAGCCGGAATTCCGTGGTCGCAGACGATGGCCTACGTCGGTCCGATGATGCTGGGCGACCAGCAGGAACTTTACGACCGGTTGCATGCCAACGGCGTGATGTGCATGATCTCGGTGGCTCCGACGCATGATCGCCGTGCGACGGATTGCGCACGCACGCAAGGTTATCGGCTGGAAATTCCGTCGGGCTGCGACGTCATCGAAACCGACTACCCCTACCTGTTCGAAAACCTCGATCTGAAACGCAAATAACCCGGCAGCCGGACGATTCGGGTTCGTCGCATCGCATCGCGAGCGGCACCGGTCGCCGGGGTATCGGAGTGCGGAGCTGCCGGGGGCCCCGGAAAATCGCCGGGTGCGATCCGCCGAGCCGGATTCCGGAAACCAGAGCCTGCCGAAAGCGGGTTCCGGTTTCAGCGTCGTAGCTTCACGCACGAACCCGACAGCGGTTTTTCGATATTTATTCATACCTTTACAGTCGTTACAGACACCCAAAACAACGCATCATGGCATCATTCCATCGTTATCGCTCGATCTACTCCGAGGAGGAGCTCATGCAACGGCTTCGCCGCATCCGCCATATCGCATTCGATATGGACGGTACGATCTACATGGGCATGTCGCTCTTCCCCTTCACCAAACCCGTCCTGGCCGGACTCCGCGAACAGGGCATCGGATATTCGTTTCTGACCAACAATCCCTCGAAGTCGATCGCCGACTACCTGCATAAACTTGAAAAGCTGGGGATTGCGGCCACGCGCGACGAAATGTACACCACGGCACTCGCTACGATCGACTATATCCGAGCCCATTACCCCGAGGCACGACGGCTCTTCCTGCTCGGAACCCCGTCGATGATCTCGGAGTTCGAGGCCGCAGGATTCGAATCGGCAGCCGACTCGCCGGAGGATCGTCCCGACGTAATCGTCGCGGCGTTCGACATGACGCTTTCCTACGATCGGCTGTGCCGAGCCGCCTGGTGGATTTCGCAGGGCGTGCCCTACATCGCCACCAATCCCGATCGCGTATGTCCTACCGACCAGCCGACGGTGCTGGTGGACTGCGGATCGATCTGCGCCTGCCTGACCCACGCCACGGGGCGCCAGCCCGACATCACCCTGGGCAAACCCGATCCCAACATGCTTACGGGAATCCTCACGCGTCACGACCTGCGTCCCGAGGAGATCATCATGACGGGTGATCGTATCTACACCGATGTCGAGATGGCCCACAATGCCGGAGCGATAGGCGTACTAGTGCTTTCGGGCGAAACGACGCTCGAAATCGCCGATCAAGCCGAGCGTCAGCCTCATCTGATCGTCGAAAACATCGGTGTCCTGTACGAACTGCTCGTTCAGGCGCATCGTTGATTGCATTGAACGGAATCGAAGAACCCGCGGTCGAAAATATGTTTGGGCCGCGGGTTCGTTTTTTCATTCCGCGTATGAACACCATCCCGGCAGCCCAACCGTTCCTTCTGCGGATCCGCCGAACACGCTCCCGCTCGGCGAAGGTCGGATACATTCGGCAATGTGTATCTTTGGCTTCGTTTTAGATACTCCCGTTCGGCAAACTCCAAATAAATTTGGGTTTGCCCTCGCTTATTCGTATCTTTGGCTACGCCTTAGATCCTGCGCCTCGGAAAAATACAAGCCAGCTTGCTTTTTTCGAGGCTTATTCGTACCTTTAACTTCATTTTAGATCCTCCCGCTCGGCAAACTCCGAATAAATTGGGGTTTGCTCCCGCTTATTCGTATCTTTGGCTACGCCTTAAGATCCTGCGCCTCGGAAAAAATACAAGCCAGCTTGCTTTTTTCTCTCGGCTTATTCGTATCTTTGTGGGCTTGAATGCGGTGCGAACCGCCATGTCTGACACAAAAAAGAATATACGATAATGGCTTTACAATGCGGTATAGTGGGCCTGCCCAACGTGGGCAAGTCGACGCTTTTCAATTGTCTGTCCAATGCCAAGGCACAGGCTGCCAATTTCCCTTTCTGCACGATCGATCCCAATGTCGGGGTCATCACCGTACCCGACGAGCGGCTGATCCGCCTGGCGGAAATCGATAATCCCAAGCGGGTGATTCCCACGACGATCGAGATCGTAGACATCGCAGGTCTGGTCAAAGGCGCCTCGAAAGGCGAGGGCCTGGGCAACAAATTCCTGGGCAACATCCGCAACACGAACGCCATCATCCACGTGCTGCGTTGTTTCGATAACGGCAACATCACCCACGTCGACGGTACGATAGACCCCGTGCGCGACAAAGGGATCATCGACACCGAGCTACAACTCAAAGACCTCGAAACCGTCGAAAACCGCTTGGCCAAGACGCAAAAACAGGCCACGTCGGGCGGCGACAAGAACGCCAAACGCGCCGTGGAATTATTATTGCAGTACAAAGCCGTCCTGGAGCAGGGTCTGAGCGCCCGCACGGTGGAGCTCGAAAAAGAGGATCGCAAGCTGGTCGCCGATCTCAACCTGCTGACCGACAAACCGGTGCTCTACGTCTGCAACGTGGACGAAAAAAGCGCTGTGACGGGAAACGCCTACACCGAAGCGGTGCGTGCGGCCATTGCCGACGAAAAGGCCGAAATGCTCGTCATCGCGGCCGCCACAGAGGCCGATATCGCCGAGTTGGAGAGCTACGAGGAGCGTCAGATGTTCCTCGACGACCTCGGACTGAAGGAATCGGGCGTCGCACGGCTCATCAAGTCGGCCTACAAACTGCTCAACCTCGAAACCTTCTTCACGACCGGAGCCGACGAATCGCGCGCCTGGACCTATGTTCGCGGCATGAAGGCCCCCCAGACGGCGGGCGTCATCCATACCGATTTCGAGAAAGGTTTCATCCGCGCCGAAGTCATCAAGTACGACGACTACGTGTCGCTCGGCTCGGAAAAAGCGTGCCGCGATGCAGGTAAGCTGAGCATCGAAGGCAAAGAGTACGTCGTGCAGGACGGCGACATCATGCACTTCCTGTTCAATGTCTGACGGCCGGCGACGAAACACAGCTACCAATGAACCGACATAACAACGATCAAGCTATGAAACACGCGAAGTACATCATCCTCGGCCTCGCAGCCGTTTGCAGCGCCTACGTATTGGGACGCGCCTATACCTATAAGTATCGCGCGCAGGATACCGTCGTCGTAACGGGTCTGGGCGAAACCGAATTCACATCCGACCTGATCGTATGGTCGGGAATGCTCACCGCCGAGGCGCAGAACGTCGCGACGGGATATGTCCAAATCGAGCAGAGCAAGAAGAAAGTGCAGGACTACCTCGCAGCGAAGGGGCTCCCGGCCGACGCCGTGGTCTTCGAATTCGTGAATGTGGACAAGCAGTACTCGCCCGTCTACAACGCCAACGGCAGTTGGGCGGGACAGCGTTTCACGGGTTACGAATTGCGTCAGCGCTTCACCGTAGAATCGGCCGAAGTCGAGAAGGTCGAGACCATTTCGCGTGAAATCTCGTCGCTCATCGCCCAGGGCGTCTCGATCGAAGCATACGCACCGGATTACTACTATACGAAGCTCGACGACGTGAAAATGGGACTTATCGAAACCGCCTCGGCCGATGCTCGTACGCGTGCCGAGAAGATCGCCCGCAATGCAGGTACGAAGATCGGCAAGGTCGCTTCGGCCCGCATGGGAGTCTTCCAGATCACGGGCGCAAATTCCAACGAGGAGTTCTCGGCCGGAGGCTCGTTCAATACCTCGTCGCGCAACAAAAAGGCCCGCATTACCATGCGGATCGAATATCGGGTTCGATAAGAATTAACGAGAGCAAGTACATACGATTTTACACCGAACCGGATTCAGAATCCACGCTGCACCCTTAGTCCCAGCCTCAGGCGGGGCGGATTTACGAACGCGGCGGGACTTCAGCCCTTCCGAACAAGATTGCGGTCGAGAAACCGATGGAGGATAAAGTTGCATGTTACCACCTCATAAATCCTCAAACGAAATATGGAAAAACCTGTTCGGGTGCGCTTCGCACCCAGCCCCACGGGGCCGCTGCACATCGGCGGTGTCCGTACGGCGCTCTACAACTACCTGTTCGCCCGTCAGCACGGTGGCACGATGATCCTGCGTATCGAGGATACCGATTCGCAACGGTTCGTACCGGGGGCCGAGGAATACATCCTCGAATCGCTGAAGTGGTGCGGCATCGAGATCGACGAAGGCGTCGGTGTCGGCGGCCCTCATGCCCCCTACCGTCAAAGCGAACGGCGCGAAATCTACCTCAAATACGCGCTGCAACTCGTTGAGGCGGGTTGGGCCTACTACGCCTTCGATACGGCCGAGGAGCTCGACGCCCTGCGCAAGGAGGCCGAAGCGCGCGGCGAGACGTTCGCTTACAACTACACCGTGCGTGAGAAGCTCTCGACATCGCTGGCCCTGTCGGCCGAGGAGGTTCGCACCCGCATCGACCGCGGCGACCAGTGGGTCATCCGCTTCCGGATGCCCGAGAACGAGACTGTCGCGATGGACGACCTGATCCGCGGTCACGTGGAGGTCAACACCTCGACGTTGGACGATAAAGTGCTCTACAAATCGGCCGATGCGCTGCCCACCTATCACCTGGCCAATATCGTCGACGATCACCTGATGGAGGTATCGCACGTCATCCGCGGCGAAGAGTGGCTGCCCTCGCTGCCACTGCACTACCTATTATATAAGGCTTTCGGCTGGGAACAGACTCAGCCCGCCTTCGCGCACCTGCCGCTGCTGCTCAAGCCTACGGGCGGCGGCAAGCTCTCCAAGCGCGACGGCGATAAGATGGGCTTCCCCGTATTCCCGCTCTTCTGGAAGTCGCCCGCGACGGACGAGACTTCGCGCGGCTATCGCGAGGACGGTTACTTCCCCGAGGCCTTCATCAATATGCTGGCACTGCTGGGATGGAATCCGGGTACGGAACAGGAGCTTTTCTCGATGCAGGAGCTTATCGACGGATTCTCGCTGGAGCGCGTCTCAAAATCGGGAGCACGGTTCCAGCCCGACAAGGCCAAGTGGTTCAACGCCCAGTATATGCACCGCAAGAGCGACGCCGAACTGGCTGCCGCCTGCCAGCCGATTCTGCGCAGCCACGGCATCGAAGTTTCGGACGAACTGGCCGGACGCGCTGCGGGCATCATGAAGGAGCGTGCGCAGCTCACTACCGACCTTTGGGACCTCACGTCGTTCTTCTTCACGGCGCCCGAGCGCTACGAGGAGAAGCAGACCCGCAAATACTGGAAGGGGCAGAATCCCGCCATCCTGCGCGAGCTGCGCGAGGTGCTGGCCGCGATCGACGATTTTTCGTTGGAGAACACCGAACGTATCGTTCACGGCTGGATCGAGCAGAAAGGCTACGGCATGGGGCAGGTAATGAATACGCTGCGTCTGGCGCTGGTCGGGGCCGGAAAGGGTCCGGGCATGTACGACGTCACGGCCTTCATCGGCAAGGAGGAGACCTTGCGCCGCATCGACCGCATCCTGGAGACGCTCCAGCCGGCGGAGTAAACGAAGGCGAAAGCGAGACGCGAAAGGTTGAAAGTATTTCGCTTTTCAAATTCATTTCCGGCTGTCGGGAGAGTGGCGAGCCGTAGTCTGCGGGGGGGGGAAGCTCGCTTCCGCCCGGGGAGACTACGGCTCGCGCGATCTTTCAGATCGCACTTCGCAAACCGCGAGGTCAATCCGAAATCCCGGCTCTTAACCGGTCCCCCGACAGTGAACCGCACTACTCAATCTAACCAAAACAATAGCAACGACTTAAAACATCCTATTATGATCCGGATCGAACAGCATGTCTGGGGCATGACCCCGGAAGGAGAAGCGATCGTACTCTATACGATGCGCAACGACGCGGGCGCCGAAGTGCGGCTCTCGAATTTCGGAGCTGCCATCGTCGCGGCGAAGATGCCCGACCGCGAAGGCCGTCTGGCCGATGTCGTACTGGGCTACAAACACCCCGAAGGATACTTCTACGACGGCGCTGCATCGGGCAAGAGCGTCGGACGTTGCGCCAATCGCATCGCCTACGGCCGCATGACGGTCGAGGGCGAGGAGTATTCGTTGGAGGTCAACAACGGCCCTAACCACCTGCACGGCGGCACGAAAAATTTCGCCAACCGTGTCTGGGAGAGCCGCGTAGAGACAAACCGCGTGGTGATGGCCCTCACGTCGGAGGACGGAGACCAAGGCTATCCGGGCGAACTGTGCGTCGAGGCCGTGTTCGATTTCGACGACGACAACGCTTTGGAGATCACCTACCTGGCCCGTACGGACAAAACCACGGTGGTGAACCTCACGAACCACGTCTATTTCAACCTCTCGGGCGATGGCAGCGGCTCGATACTCGATCACGAATTGCAACTCAACTGCTCGGAAATTCTCGCCATGAACGAGCGTCAGATCCCGACGGGCGAGCGTCTCGACGTTGCAGACACGCCGCAGGATTTCCGCCGCTTCCGGGCTTTTCGAGAGGGTATCGCCTCGGAGTTCAACCACATCCGCGATTTCCGGGGTTACGACCATCCCTTTCCGATCGACGGATGGAAGAAGCATATTCTCGCCGAGGCGGGATGCCTGCGCGATCCGAAATCGGGACGCAAGGTCGAGGTGCTGACCTCGCAGCCCAGCGTGATGGTCTACACGGGTAACTGGCTCGCTGGCGGATGCCCCGAAACCAAAACGGGCGGCCGCTATGCCGACCACGACGGCGTGGCACTCGAATGCCAGAACTATCCCGATGCCGTGAATCATCCCGATTTTCCCTCGCCGCTGCTGCACCCGGGCGAGACCTACTGCGAAAAGATCGTCTATCGCTTCGGCATCTGCTGAGCGGCCATTCCGGAACCGCTGCGAGCCCTTCTCCCCGCCCGGGAGGAGGGCTCGCCGTTTTCAAAGGCGGGGCTTAACGTAAAAAACACGTTATCCGCCGGAGTCGAAAAACGCCTGCCGAGGTCCGTAGCGCCACGGTGCGGCCGGATAGTTAGCGTAATATTTACGATAAGTTTGCATTTCAGCCTCTTTGTCGCTAATTTTACGATCGGAAACAGAACCAGTTACGATGTCCATTCAGATGAACCAATCGCTGTCGGTAGACTGCGCCGTATTCGGATTCGACGGTCGCACCCTCAAGGTGCTGCTCGTCGAACGGCGCGATTATGCGCCCGATACGCAGCTCGACAGATTGAAACTCCCCGGGGCGATGATTCTCGAAAACGAGAAACTTCCCGACGCAGCGATTCGCGTGCTGGAGGAGGCTACGGGCCTAAGAAAGGTCTATCTGAAGCAGATCGATATCTTCTCCGATCCGGCACGCGTCAGCGGCGAGGAGTTGGAGTGGATCAACCGTCACCACGGAATTCATTCGGAACGGGTCGTGACGGTGGGATACTACGCCCTGGTGAAACTCGACGACCGTACGGTGGCCTATACCACGGCCAAGGGGGCGCAGTGGGTCGCCGTAGAGTCGATCGTACGGCTGGCGATGGACCACAAACAGATCCTCTCGGCGGCATTGACGCTGCTATGCCGCGAAATGTGCCAGTCGCCCGTGGCGTTCGAGCTGCTGCCCCGCAAATTCACCATCCGCCAGTTGCAGACGCTCTACGGTGCGGTGTTGGGCATCGAACTCGACAACCGCAATTTCCGCAAGAAGATGCTCGCTTCGGGATTCCTGCGGCCCACGGCCGATCGCGAGCAGGGCGTGGCCCACAAACCGGCGCAGTACTTCGTTTTCGACCGCGCTGCCTACAAGAAAGCCGTCAAAGAGAAACTGCGCCTGGGATTCATCGACAACTGGCGCTATTGACCATTATACCGAAACTCAACCGACCTTATCATGAAAAGTTTAGGCATCGACATCGGCTCCTCGTCCGTCAAAGTATCCTTGCTGGATATCGCCACGGGCGAATGCGTAGCCTCGTCGACCAATCCTTCGCAGGAGATGCCCATCGACGCGCCGCACGGCGGATGGGCCGAGCAGGACCCCGAAATGTGGTGGCATTACGTCACCGAAGGCATCCGTAGAATCGCAGCCGAAGGCCACGACATGCGCGAGGTGGCGTGCGTCGGCATCACCTATCAGATGCACGGCCTCGTCTGCCTCGACAATGCGGGACGACCTCTGCGCAAGGCGATCATCTGGTGCGACTCGCGGGCCGTGGAGATCGGCGCCGAGGCCCTGGAAGCCCTCGGACGCGAATACTGTCTCGACCATACGCTCAACTCGCCGGGCAACTTCACGGCATCGAAACTGGCCTGGGTGGCCCGCAACGAACCGGAGACCTTCGCCCGTGTCGACAAATTCATGCTCCCGGGCGATTACGTCGCCTACCGCCTCTCGGGACGGATCGCCACCAGCATAAGCGGCCTCTCCGAACAGATTCTCTGGGACTTCAAGGAGGAGCGGCGCGCCGATTTCGTCGCCGACCACTACGGCATTCCGCATGCGACGATCCCCGAGGCGAGACCCTCGATCGGCATCGGTTCGCGCACGAACGACGCGACGGAACGTCTGCTGGGCATTCCGGCCGGCACGCCGATATCCTACCGGGCCGGCGACCAGCCCAACAATGCTTTTTCGCTCAACGTCATGGAGGCGGGCGAGATCGCCGCGACGGGCGGTACGAGCGGTGTCGTCTACGGCGTCACGGATACTCCGAAGGCCGATCCGCTGTCGCGTGTCAACACCTTCGTGCACGTCAATCACCGCACCGAATCGCCGCGTTACGGCATCCTGCTCTGCATCAACGGCACGGGTATCATGAACTCATGGCTGCGCCGTCACGTCGTGCAGCAGACGATGGACTACGCCGCGATGAACCTTGCGGCGCAGAGCGTCCCGGCCGGATCGGACGGGCTGCTGGTGCTGCCCTTCGGCAACGGCGCCGAGCGCGTGCTGGAAAATCAGGTCACGGGGGCAGCCTTCGTGGGGCTCGACCTCAACCGCCATACCACGGCGCACCTGATTCGCGCCACGCAGGAGGGCATCGCCTACTCGTTCCGCTACGGCATCGACATCATGCGCGACATGGGGCTGCGGCCCGACGTGATCCGCGCCGGGCAGGCCAACCTTTTCCTTTCGCCGCTTTTCCGCCGGACGCTGGCTACGCTCACCGGGGCTCGCATCGAGCTCTTCAACACCGACGGAGCCCTGGGTGCGGCACGCGGTGCGGCGCTCGGAGCCGGATTCTACCGGAGCCGCGAGGAGGCTTTCGCCTCGCTGCGCCGTTTGGAGGTCATCGAACCCGTCGAGGCCGACCGCGCAGCGCTCGAAGCCGGATACCGGGCCTGGAGGCGGGAGGTCGAGCGACGCATCGGCCGTGCTTAAAGATTCGTATTAATCCGTAACACCAACAAATAAATCGTTTAAAACTATGGCAAAAACCTATTTCCCTTCCGTAGAAAAGATCGCTTTCGAAGGCAAGGATTCGAAAAATCCGATGGCTTTCCGTTACTACAATCCCGAGCAGGTCGTAGCAGGCCGCAAGATGAAGGATTGGCTCCGTTTCTCGATGGCGTGGTGGCACACCCTCTGCGCCGAGGGCGGCGACCAGTTCGGCGGCGGCACGAAGAGCTTCCCCTGGAACGAGTCGGCCACTCCCATCGAACGCGCCAAAGCCAAGATGGACGCGGGATTCGAGTTCATGCAGAAGATCGGTATCGAGTACTATTGCTTCCACGACGTCGACCTCGTGGACGAAGCTGCCACGATCGAGGAGTATGAAAAGAACCTCCGGGAGATCGTCGCCTACGCCAAGCAGAAGCAGGCCGAAACGGGCATCAAGCTCCTGTGGGGCACGGCCAACGTCTTCTCGAACGGCCGCTACATGAACGGCGCCTCGACCAACCCCGATTTCGACACGGCGGCCCGTGCCATGCTGCAAATCAAGAACGCCATCGACGCTACGATCGAGCTGGGGGGCGAGAATTACGTATTCTGGGGCGGCCGCGAGGGTTACATGTCGCTGCTGAACACCGACATGAAGCGTGAGAAAGAGCATATGGCCACGATGCTCCGCATGGCTCGCGACTATGCCCGTTCGAAGGGTTTCACGGGTAACTTCCTGATCGAACCCAAGCCGATGGAGCCCATGAAACATCAGTACGACGTCGACACGGAGACCGTCATCGGCTTCCTGAAGGCTCACGGTCTGGATAAGGATTTCAAGGTCAACATCGAGGTCAACCATGCCACGCTCGCGGGCCACACCTTCGAGCACGAGTTGCAGTGCGCCGTAGACGCCGGGATGCTCGGTTCGATCGACGCCAACCGCGGCGACTATCAGAACGGTTGGGATACCGACCAGTTCCCGATCGACCTCTACGAGATGGTGCAGGCCATGCTGGTGATCGTCCGCGGCGGCGGCTTGCAGGGCGGCGGTACGAATTTCGACGCCAAGACGCGCCGCAACTCGACCGACCTCGAGGATCTCTTCATCGCCCACATCGCGGCGATGGACGTCATGGCCCGCGCGCTGCTCATCGCCGCCGATATTCTCGAAAACTCGCCCTACGAGAAGATGCTCGCAGAACGCTACGCTTCGTACGATGCCGGTGAAGGCCAGGCCTTCGAGGAGGGCAAACTGACGCTGGAGCAGGTGGCCGACTATGCCCGCAAGAACGGCGAGCCTGCACGTCGCAGCGGCAAGCAGGAGCTTTACGAGGCCCTCGTGAACATGTACATTTAATCCGACGTATCGGGATCGGAATGCATTTCCGATCCCGATACTTTTTTCCGTCTCCGGCCGTTCGGCGGCAGAAAGGCGGAACTCCAAGAAAGCCAACCACCTAAAACCTACAACCATGATTTCCAACCAACAAACCGGCAGCCGGGCCTATCTCTTCTCGATCGTCCTGGTGGCGATCATCGGAGGACTGCTGTTCGGGTACGATACGGCCGTCGTGTCGGGTGCCGAGCAGGCGCTCGACCGATTCTTCCGATCGGCCTCCGATTTCGACTATACCTCCTGGATGCACGGATTCACGGCGTCGAGCGCTCTCGTCGGCTGCGTCGTCGGCGGTGCCATCTCGGGTGTGCTCGCCTCGCGCCTCGGCCGCAAGCGGTCGCTCATCGTCGCCGCACTGTTCTTCTTCATCTCGGCCGTCGGCTCGTGGTGCCCCGAAAGCGGCATTCTGCCCTACGGACAGGCCTCGGGCACATTGCTCGTCGTCTTCAACCTCTACCGTATCCTGGGCGGCATCGGCGTCGGACTGGCTTCGGCCGTCTGCCCAATGTATATCGCCGAGATCGCGCCGGCTCGCATCCGCGGTACGCTCGTTTCGTGCAACCAGTTCGCCATCATCTTCGGCATGCTGGTAGTCTACTTCGTGAATTACATGATTCGCAATCACCTGGGCGATTCCGCCGAAGCGATACAGGCCGCGATGATCTCCATCGGATGGCGGCGGATGTTCCTCTCGGAGGCGTTCCCCGCCGCGACGTTCTTTCTGCTGATCCTGCTCGTGCCCGAGACTCCGCGTTATCTGACCCTCACGGGTCGCGATGATCGGGCCCTGGAGGTGCTTACGCGCATCAACGGTGCCGCGGAGGCCCGCGCCATACACGACGAAATTCGGCAGACGGTTCACGAGAAGACCGAACGGCTCTTCGCCTACGGCGCCGCCGTGATCGTGATCGGCGTATTGCTGTCGTTCTTCCAGCAGGCTATCGGCATCAACGTCGTGCTCTATTACGCACCGCGCATCTTCGAGAATATGGGCGCCTCGGGCGATGCGTCGATGTTGCAAACCGTCGTGATGGGCATCGTCAACATCGTCTTTACGGTCGTGGCGATCTTCACGGTCGATAAGGTAGGCCGCCGTCCGCTGCTCATCATCGGTTCTGTGGGCATGATGATCGGCATGACGGCGTTGGCAGCACTCTCCTTCTCGGGAACGATCGGTTTGGCGGCTTTGATCTTCATCATCATCTATACGGCGTCGTTCATGATGTCGTGGGGACCGATCTGCTGGGTGCTGATCGCCGAAATCTTCCCCAACACGATTCGTTCGCAGGCCGTGGCTATCGCCGTGGCGGCGCAGTGGATCTCCAACTTCCTGGTTTCGGCGACTTTTCCGTCGATGAGCGCCTGGAGTGTCGGCGGCACCTACTGCATCTACGCATTAATGGCTCTCGCATCGGCTGTTTTCGTGATGAAATGGGTACCCGAAACCAAGGGCAAAACCCTCGAAGATATGTCGCGCCTGTGGCGTAAATGACCGGACAGATACCATCTCCGGCAACGAAAAGAAGCTGTCTAACAAGTCCTGATTTTACGATGTCACCCCCGTCGGAATGAGCTCCGACAGGGGTGATTTTTCAATTTCGGGCACTTGTTAGGCAAGCCTCTTTTCGGCCTCGGGTTGTTTATATTCGATTCTTTCGTATCTTTGGCTTCGTTTTAGATCCTCCCGTTCGGCAAACTCCAAATAAATTTGGGTTTGCCCTCGCTTATTCGTATCTTTGGCTACGCCTTAGATCCTGCGCCTCGGAAAAATACAAGCCAGCTTGCTTTTTTCGAGGCTTATTCGTACCTTTGACGCCCCCAACTCCAATAACTCCGTAAATGAAAAAATTACTCCTTCTTTCGTGCTTCGCATTTTTGGTGCAATCCGTCGTCTCTCAGACCCTCGTCTGGGAGGATCTGCGCGAAACGGACCTACCACGACCGAAGACCTTCGACCACGAGACGGGTATCCGCTATGGCATACAGGCACATGCGGGCTCCACGGATGCGCCCGATCTGCAAGCATTCTGTATCGACTATGCGTGGTACGGACCTTCGAATATCGGCGTACGTACGGGACTGAATATCTTTATCGACGCGGATATAGAGAACTACTATTCCGTGCCGATGCAATTTACGTGGCGAACCAAAAGCTACCGTGCGAAAGAGTTCCGATCGAGCGACCGCAGCCATTACTACAACCATCGATATTACCGCGACGAGGAGTACACATCCCGCCGATTTTTCTGGGATCTGATCTGCTCGATTCTACCCTCGGCATTGGAGATGCACACCGGATTCACGCCCGGTATGATGGGCGGGCCCCGCACCGTGCCGGAGGGTTATGTTTCGACCGAATCAGGATGGAGTCCCTTCGTCGTCCGACACCGTTTCTCCTGCACCTTCGACGCAGGATTCCGGCTCATCATCCCCATCTGGCGCTTCAACCTCTTCGGGGACTTCACCTATCATTGTTATCTGACCGATAATTTCCGGGCCGGGGATTACCGGCCGAAACGTTCCTTCATCGGGCTGAGCGGAGGTCTCTCGTTTCGCTTCTGACCGGCAGCGGAATGGCACGCCGAAAGATGCCCGGGTCTGCGACAAGCCACCCGACACCCCGATATGAAAGCCCTTACAGCAACCCGGCTTCGTAATAGACGACGATCTGTTCGATGATTCGGTCCTCTCCGTCGCGATCGTATTCCGATTTGAGATTCTGTCCGAAAACACGCGAGACGCCCTGCCAGAATCCGGCGACGAAGCCTCCGCGAAACTCCTTGAGCACTTCGTAGGCCGTATATTCGGTTTCGCGGTCGATAAGTTTGAGCAACACCTTGCCCTGCGTGCGGGTCATGTGCTTCAGGATGGGAGTATATTCCTCCTTGATCTGGTCGTAAATACCTTTGATATACTCCTTTTGCGCCTTTTTGGTCGGCAGACGGCACAATTCGTCTTCCATGTCCTGCATCTTGGCCTTGGCGATCTTGGCGATGGGATAAACCGTCTTCACCGCATCGACCAATCTGCGGTAACGCCGCAGGTCGACCGGACGGCTGAATACGTAGACCGGTAAAATGTGAACCAACGCAATGGAATCTCCGCGGTCTACCGTCCACTCCTGATGCCAAAAACCGCGCCTGCCCTGTGCCTGCGTCTCGAAGATGCAGACGAAAATTCCCGCGACGAGCGCGAAGAACCGGAGGATGGTTCGGATACGGATCATACGCAAAGTTACCTTTTTTTTCGGGGATCCGATGTAATGCAACGAAAAAAACGTATTTTTGTCCTCGTAAGTACAAGGCCGGAACGAATTCCGCCCCGGGACTCTCCCGGGGAGCGATTGCTCCGGTCCCGGGTTCTCCTTCCTTTCGGCCTCCCTCTTCGCCGAAACCGACGGACAGGGAAGGTGTGTGAAAATCGGCTGAATTGACTTAAACGAAACAAGATGGGAAGAAGTGTATTTTTACGGAATTTGTTCGTAGCGTCGCTATTGCTGACGACCGCCATGTCGAGTTGCTCGCAGCAGGCGGATGAAAAGCCGCAGCCCGGACGGCTGAACGATGTGACGCTCTGCTATTACGGCGGCGGACAACGGCGAAATGCCTGGAACCGGGAACAATGCGCCGCCAACGTCTTCTACCGAGACTCTTCGGGTACGGCCCACTGGCTGTTCGATACGTTCCTCTTCCTGGAGTTCTACGACGCATCCGACGACCGCCATTTCGAAATGGCGCGCTTGCTCCATTCGGGCCAGTCGCGCGACGACCACGGAGCGCGGCAGCAGGAGTGGCAGGGGTGGCTGGACAAGACGCTCGGTCCCGGAATGCCCGCGCACCTGCTCGACGAAGCGGTGGGCGAAGCTGCCGCGGAACTCGGCCGGCCGAAATACCGGCGCGAAGTCTGCCTGATGATTCCGATCCCGATCATCGGTCAGACCAACTGGGGCTGTGTCGAGGGGCGTCCGCTCGACTTCAACGACGAGGAGGATCGCCTGACCGCCTGCAAATGGTACGTCGAACGAGCGCTGGAGATATTCGAGGCGCAACATTTCGAGAACGTGGGTTTCGGCGGATTTTACTGGATCGAGGAGATCATGTACTCGGGCCGGACTCTGCTCCCGAAGCTTAACGCCTATCTGCGCGAAAAGCAGGTGCCGCTGCTTTGGATTCCCTATTACGGCGATGAGGAGTGGTCCGTAGAGAAACACCGCGAACTGGGTTTCGAGAGCGCGAACGTCTTTCTGCAACCCTCCTACGCATTCCGGCTCGATCGGGACTATGCCTCGCTGAAGCGTATCTGCGACTATGCCCGCCGGTTCGACGTCTCGATGGAGCTGGAGTTCGGCGAGGCGGAGATGCGCGGTTGTTCCGGTTTCGACGAACGTTATGCGGGACGGTTGAGCGATTATATCCGCGCCTATCGCGAGCACGGCATTCTGGACCGCCGTCTGGCCTACTACCAGAGCGGCGACGGGCTGCGAATGCTCAAAGAGTCGACCGATCCCCGCGACCGGGCGCTGTTCTACGAACTGGCCGGATATATCTCCGAGCGGCAGCGTTACCTCGGGGAAAAGTAGTGGACTTCAAATCTATAGACGATGATAGTGGAAAAAGGTTTGTCGGCCCAGAGCCGAACGATCGTCACAGCGGCAAATACCGCCGCTGAAATGGGTTCGGGCGACATGCCCGTATTCGCCACCCCCGCAATGGTGGCATTGCTGGAAAATGCGGCCATGCGAGCCGTAGCCGAGGCGCTGCCCGAAGGTGCGACCACCGTAGGCGCCGAGATGAATTGTTCGCATATCAAACCCTCGGGACTTGGTGCCGAGATCACGGCTACGGCCGTATTGATCCGGATCGAGGGGCGCAAGCTGACCTTCAACGTCGGAGCACGCGACGGGGAGGGACTGATCGGCGAAGGCGTACATATCCGTTATATCGTCGATCGCGAGCGTTTCCTGGCCAAGATCCGCAAGGATTGAGCACCCCCCTCAGAGTCCGAAGATCAGGTGCTCCAGGTAGAGTAGCCCGATGCCCGCGAAGTATCCGGCCAGGGCTGCCGGAGCGATGCGACGCAAATACCAGCCGAACTCGATCTTTTCGAGTCCCATAGCGACGACACCGGCTGTCGAACCGATGATGAGCAGGCTGCCGCCGACTCCGGCACAGAACGACAGCAACTGCCAGAAAAGACCGTCGGCGGTGAAGTTTCCCAGGTAGGCAGGGTCCGACGCCGTCGCGAGCGCCGCAGCGTCGGGCAACGGATACATCCCCATGCAGGCCGCCACAAGCGGCACGTTGTCGATGACCGACGACAGCAATCCGATGACTCCGGCGATCGGGAACACCGAGTGAATGTGCTTATCGAGCCATCGGGCCAGATCGCCCAACACCCCGGCGCTTTGCAATGCCGAGACCGACAGCAGAATACCCAGGAAGAAGAGAATCGTAGGCATATCGATATGTTTGACCACTTTCGAAACGCGATTCTGAATCGATTCCTCGATATCGCGACGGCGATCGTAAGCGATCTCCGTCAATACCCACATTACACCGAGCGATACCATCATCCCCATGTATGGAGGTAAGTGGGTGAAAGTCTTGAATACCGGTACGAACAGCAGGCTCAGTACGCCCGTGATGAGAATGGTGCGGCTCAGACGCGGCGTAACGCCCGGCGGCAGCAGAGCCGGCTCTGCTGCGGATGGCGTATGCCCGGAAGCAGCGACCGGCGAAGTCGCCGGAACATTCGAACCCGACAAGGCTTCGCTGCGGACGAAACGCGAGCAAATGGCTGCGGGCAGAACCACCGAGACGAGGCAAGGTACGAACTGCACGGCGACGAGCGTCCCAGCCGAGACGTTGCCCCGCATCCAGAGCATGATGGTCGTCACGTCGCCTATGGGCGACCAGGCGCCTCCGCTGTTGGCGGCTATGACGATCATGCTGGCGAAAATCCATCGTTCGCGACTGTCGTCGACCAAACGTCGCATGACCATAATCATGATGATCGTCGTAGTCATGTTGTCCAGTGCCGCCGACATGAAAAAGGTTATCAACGCCAGCAGCCACAGCAACTTGCGTTTGTTCCGCGTGGTAATGCGCCGTGTGATGACGCCGAAGCCGCCGTGCATGTCGATCAGATCGACGATCGTCATGGCGCCGATCAGGAAAATCAGAATCTCGCACGTGTCGCCCAACGACGTCACCAGGTCGTCGCCGATGTGCGCATCGTGTCCCCGCAGGCTGAATATCGTCCAAAGAATCCCCGCCATCAGCAAAGCGACGGCCGATTTGTTGATTCGGATTCTGTTCTCCAGCGCGATGCACAGGTATCCGACGGCGAAAAGCAAGATCATCCAGGTAATCATATTCGTGTCTCTCGTAGATAAGTCGTATTCTCCGATGCCTTGTTTCCGGGTCCGGGTTTGAGTCGGTACGCCGATGTCGCATCTATCCCGTTATGAACAGAAATCGGGCCCCGAAAATAAAAAACGACATAAAATATGTGTTTTTATCATTTTTTGTATATCTTTGTGCCGCTTACGAGCAATGTGCTTGAGCTGTGGTGTAATGGTAACACAGCAGATTTTGGTTCTGTCGTTCTGGGTTCGAATCCCGGCAGCTCAACGCAAAAAGGAGAGGTCTTGCAAGACTTCTCCTTTTTGCATTATGAAAGTATCTACTGAGTATCCGGATTATCGCTGTTCGTAAGCGAATACTTCACTCGCATTCCGCCGCATCGGCGGGTGCCTGCGATTCGTTGTCGCGGCACGGTGCGGCGCCGGTATTCGTTCTGCGTACTGCGTAAGTGTCTGCCGTTGCGGATACCGGGGCGATCGCGTCCTCGGAAGTTTGTCCGCAACGCGTCGAACGATCGATCCGTTCGCCGAAAAGTTCCATCGTAGCCCGATCTTCGGCCGTAGAGTCGCGACGGTTCATGACTGTCGGATTTTTTTGTGGGTAAGCAACGAGACGACCCAAAGCAACACGATCGCGCCGATCACGGCCGTAACGAGACTGCCCAACTTGCCGGTCGGCACGAGTCCTACGGCCGAAAATATCCAGCCGCCCAACACGCCACCGATCAGCCCGACGACAAGATTCACTACGAGTCCCGAGCCTTCGCCCTTGACGATCAGATTGGCGATCCATCCCGCCGCCAGTCCGATCAGCAGATACCAAATGAAATACATAATTTCCCGTTTTTACGATTGCGGGAAACAACCATGCAAAATCCGGGCCCGAACCGACGCAAAGCGACGAGAAAGATTCGAAAGCAGATTCGCAGGGGGGGGGTATCAGCAGCCGGTCATTCGCTTCAGGGCATGCGCCAGTTGGTCGGGGCACGAAGTCCCCCGGCCGCGGCAGTCGATGCCTTCGAGCCGCGCGATCGCATCGGAAGCCCGCATGCCTCGTACGAGCGCCGCTACGCCCTGCGTATTTCCATGACACCCGCCGACAAACTCTACGCTTCGGATGATGTCGTCTTCGAGGGTGATCTCGATCGCTTTCGAGCAAGTGCCCGAGCAGGTATAAACCGTTTTGTTTTCCATATTCTTTTCGTCGTTTTCGAATTCGGAGCCCGTCGCATCGTTGCGAGACGTCTGACATCGCCAGCGCAACGGTTCCGTTCGCAAAGGTACGAATAAGTCGAGAGAAAAAAGCAAGTTTACTCGCATTTTGCCGAGCGGGAGTATTTTCGGCGATGCCGAAGATACGAATTGTCGAATATATTCGAACCTTGGCGGACAGGGATCGTGTTCCCGTATAACCGAACTCGGAAATCGACAACTATGAAAAACAAATATTGCCGGAACAAAGGGTATTTTCAAGAGGCGCTCGAAATAAACCCTTTTACCGGCAATGGATCATATTTCAACTACACGAATGCAGGTGTTTTTTCCGAAAATACCAAGGAGAGAGATTCCTTGCGAATTGCGTAGAAATTGCGGAAAGCCTCGATGGCGTTCCCGAATCGGGACTCTTCCCGTAACGGACTCGACATTCTCAAGCCTCTTCCGGCTGGGTGCTGACGATAGCGATTTCCTGCGACACGGGGGCTATGCGACGCAGCATTTGCGTCATCGGGCAATACTTCTCATGCGTGAGCCGGACTGCCCGACTGATCCGCGTCTGGTCCGATTCGGTGTCGCATGCGATGTTGTAGACGACGTGGAACGATCGGAAAATACCGCGCGGTGTCTCTTTGCTGTCACCGATATCGCCCGAATAGCCGATTTCGATACGTCGGGGTTCGATGCGCAGGTTTTCGAGCATCGGGAGCAGTGTGTAGATCGTGCATTTCGCCGCTGCGTAGAGCAGCAGTTCCTGGGGATTCATCTCGTCGCACTTTCGGGTGCATTCGGGCCGGAATCGCGTGTCGCGGTTTACCGACAGATTTACGTTTTCGATCATGGCAAGCGGATTTAAGATTCGATATCCCGGGGCGGCAAAATCCGTTCCTTTCATGATGTGCGGACGGATAAATTCTTACTTTCGACGTTGCCCAAGCAACTTCCTCCCGACATTTCTCGAAACATATCAGACTTTTACCTGTGCTTATTCGTATCTTTAACTTCGTTTTAGATACTCCCGCTCGACAAACACCAAATAAATTTGGGTTTGCACTCGCTTATTCGGATCTTTGGCAGCTCCGAAGATCCTGCGCCTCGGAAAAATACAAGCCAGCTTGCTTTTTTCTCTCGGCTTATTCGTATCTTTGCTCTCGCATGGAAACGATCGCCGAAATATTGTTGTCCTGGTATGCGCAGCACGGACGCGACCTGCCTTGGAGGCGAACCCGCGACCCATACCGCATCTGGCTCTCGGAAATCATCCTCCAGCAAACCCGCGTGGCACAGGGCATGAACTATTACATGCGTTTCACCGAGCGTTTTCCCGATGCGGCAGCACTGGCCGCAGCATCGGAGGACGAAGTACTCAAACTCTGGCAGGGATTGGGATATTACAGCCGTGCACGGAATCTGCACGCAGCCGCGCAACAGATCGTCGAGGAGTTCGGAGGCAGATTTCCGCACGAAGAGGAGCAAGTGCGACGTCTGCGCGGCGTAGGCGACTATACGGCCGCAGCGATCTGCTCGGCAGCCTACGACACCCCTTGCGCCGTGGTCGACGGCAATGTCTATCGGGTGTTGTCGCGTCTTTTCGATATCGCCGAGCCGATCGACACCTCGGCCGGCAAACGGCTCTTCGCCGAGTTAGCGCAGACCCAGATCGCCCCCTCGCAGGCCGGACGTTACAACCAGGCCATCATGGATTTCGGAGCGCTGCAATGCACCCCGGCGACACCCCGCTGCGGAGACTGTCCCCTTGCATCGCGCTGTTTGGCCGCTGCGGCCGGAACCATCGCGCAGCGCCCCGTCAAACAGGGGCGCACGCACGTTCGCGACCGCTGGTTTTCCTACTTGCACATCACCTGCGGCGACGAGGTATTGCTCCGCCGCCGCGAGGAGAAAGATATCTGGCAGGGGCTCTACGAATTTCCGATGATCGAGACTCCGGCAGCTGCGGAACTGCCGCAACTTCTTGCGCATGACCTGTTCCGGGAGCTGTTAGGCGACACGCCGTGGCTCCTGCGACGGAGCGTCGTGCTGCCGCGCCATCAACTCTCCCATCAGCGCATCCACGCCGTATGCCACCGCATCGAAACCGAGCGGTTGACACCCGCAGCACGCCAGCTGGCTATTCCCGCGTCGACCTTGGGCGACTACGCCGTACCCCGGCTGCTGGATCGCTATCTGGACGGAACGTCCGCTCAATGAAGCAACCGCACGATATAGACGACGTAGATTGTCAAAAAGATAACTCCCTCCCAACGGTCGATCGCCCGGCGACGGAACGTAAAAGCCGTGACGAGCAACAGCACCGACCCGAGTAGCGACATGAGCAAATCGGCAATCGTGATCCCACCCATCGAGAGCGGACGGATCGTGGCGCTGATGCCCAAAATCAGCAGAATATTGGCGATGTTCGACCCGATGACATTGCCCAGCGCCATATCGGACTTGCCTTTCAGTAGCGAGACGACCGACGAAGCCAATTCGGGCAGCGAAGTGCCTCCGGCAACCAGCGTGATGGCGATAACCGACTCGCTGACCCCCAAATGACGGGCGATGGAGGTCGCACTCCGCAGAAAAAGCTCGCCGCCCCCGATCAGGGCGGCCAGTCCGCCCCCGATCATCACGACTACCAGCCACAAAGCTTTCGCAGGCCTCGAACTCTCCACGGCTTGCTCTGCGGCGCTGCGACGCATGGCCCGGATCGTATAGACCATCAGCCCTACATAGAACAACAGCATCGCGATGCCGTCGCCGCGTCCGAGCCCGTCCGAAGCTCCGGGATGCAACCGGCTGTCCGAGGCCAGCACCACGAGCAGCAACGCCGCGACGACCCCGAAGGGAATATCGCGGCGGATGTTGGCACCCGTGAGCGGCACCGGACGAATCAAGGCGCAGACACCCAGAATGACGAAAGTATTGAACAGGTTGGAACCGACGACGTTTCCGATCGCCATGCTGCTGTTGCCCCCGATGGCGGATAATACCGAGACAATGAGTTCGGGCGTCGAAGTACCGATGGCAACGACCGTCAGACCGACGATGAATTCCGGAACCCGAAACCGTAAGGCCAAAGCGGCGGAACCGTCCGTCAGAAAGTTCGCACCGCCGAGTATCAGCCCCAGGCCGACGAGTAACAAGAGAATGTCCATATTATTTTCGATAACTATATACAACTTTACACCTTATCGATTTCTGGTCCGCCAATTCGCTTAGGACGGTCGTATACTCGCCGCCCTTGGCCGCGTTTACAAATCGGCCACACCCCGCCCCTGGGATTATTTACACCGTATCAATCAGCGGAGCCTTAAGGCCAAAAACGTCACTGCATAATGCGGTCTGAAAGACCGCACGAGCCGTAGCCTTCCCCGGACGGGGCTCGCTCCGCAGGCTCCGACTCGCATTCCCATACTGCAAGTCTTTTATCTTCGGCAACTCGCACCTTCGGTGCAACCGGCCCAGCCACCGAAGATGATCTGTCAAAGATAATTGAAATCAAAAACTTCCCTTCTCTACCGCAACAAAATCAAACTCGCAGCCATCACGGCCATCCCTGTCACCACGCCGTAGATCGATGTATGCGCCTGGCCGTATTCGCGGGCCGCGGGCAGCAACTCGTCGATCGATATGAAGACCATGATCCCCGCCACACCCGCCACGATACATCCCATCAGCGTCGGTGTCATGAAGGGCATAAGTACCAGACAGGCCATCACGGCACCGATCGGCTCGGCCAGTCCTGAAGCCAGCGAATAGAGGAATGCCTTGCGTCGATCGCCCGTAGCATAGAAGATCGGAATCGATACGGCGATACCTTCGGGGATATTGTGAATGGCGATCGCAACGGCGATCGCGACACCGAGAGCGGTATCGTCCATCGCCGCCGTGAAGGTCGCGATTCCCTCCGGAAAGTTGTGGATGCCGATGGCCAGGGCTGTGAGCAGCCCCATGCGCATGAGCTTGGGATGATTCGGCCGCGCGTCCATCTCCTCGACCTTGTGCGCCTCGTGGGGATTCTCGACCGAAGGGACCAGACGGTCGATAATACCGATCAGAAGAATTCCCGCGAAGAAACTCGCCGCCGTCAACGCCCCACCCATCCGTTCGCCCCACGCTTCCGAAAGGGCCGTGTCGGCCTGCCGAAAAAGTTCGACGAACGAAACGTAGATCATCACCCCGGCCGACAATCCGAGCGAGAAGGACAGCACGCGCGTGTTCGTGCGGCGGGCGAAAAAGGCGAGAGCGCTGCCGATTCCGGTAGCCAGGCCCGCACCTGCCGTCAGCAGCAGCGGAATAAGAAAATTCTGTTCCGAAACGATCATATCGACTGCAAATATAGCATTTTTCCGCGAGTTGCGACTACCCGATTTTCGGTATTCGATGCGCCGGGAAGCACCGCCACGATCAATCCGTCTGTGCCGTGATGCGCCGATAAGCAGAAAGTGCCACGGCATAATCGTAGTAGGCACGGATGGAATTGGTGTAGAGCTGTATCCAGCTCAACTGCGCCTGCAAGACGTCGAGGATCGTAGCAAGCCCCTCGCGGTAGGAATAGGTACTGATCGAGAGATTCTCCGAAGCCAGGCGGAGGCTGTTTTCCGAATTCTCGATCTGCGCACGGCTCTGTACGAGCGCCGTCCAGCCGTTGATCTCCTCGCGTACGATATCGTCGTGCAACGAAGCGGCGCTCCACTCCGTCCGCATCTGCGCCGCCCGGGCCGCAGCGACGGCATGGCGCCGCTCTCCCCAATGGAAGATCGGAACCGAGAGCCGCACGAAAACCGACCCGTCGACCGTCGTGGACCCCGTGCGATTCGGGGTGAAAGTCTGCCAGACACCCCCTACTCCGACGCTCAATTGCGGATTGTAGGGAGCGCGCGCAGCCGCGACGGCTGCTTCGGCCTGCTCGATCCGCAACCCGGCCGCCATGAAATCGGGCCTGTGCGACAGGGATTCGCACCCAGGGACCCGCACGGGTTCCGGCAAAGAGTCGCGGATCCCGTTGCTCAAACGCACCTCCTGAGCAGCATCGGCACCGCGCAGGATGTTGAAATTATGCCGGGCGACTGCGAGCTGCTGTTCGGTGGCGAGCAGCGTATAGTCCGCTTCGTTCAGGCGCGTGTCGATCATCAGCACGTCGCCCTTGGCGATCAACCCTTCGGCGAAACGGCGGTCGATCACCTCCTTGAGCGAGCGGATCAGCGCCACGTACTCCCGCATCGACGCGGCATAGAGTTCCGCCGCGGAGAGGTTCCAATAGGCGTAGTCGGCGGCATAGCGAACGTCGAGCCGCGAGAACTCCTCGTCGCACAGCGCGATGCCGTAGCCCAGGTCCGTCTGACGCACCGCCGCACGCACCGCACCGCCGCCGTAGAGAATCTGCACGACCTCGGGCCGGAGGTTGAAGCTCCACGGTTCGATGCCGTCGTAGTGATGGAACGAGGCGGCGAAATCGCCCTCCAGCGCGAGCCGGGGCAGACGTCCCGTACGCGTACGCAAGGCTTCGGCCGACGCCGCATCGACCTGCGAGGCAGCGATTTTCAGCTGCCAACTGTATGCGGCGACATCCGCACGGTACTCCGCCAGCGAAATCTGCGCCGCAGCGACATGCGACCCGAGGATCGCGAACACCCAGAGAAGTCGTTTCATGATTTGCGTATACGGTAAAAAATCGCATAGACCACCGGCAGCACGAAGACCGTAAGCAACGTCGCGACGAACAGTCCTCCCATGATCGTCGCGGCCATAGCGCCGAACATCGCGTCGAACAGCAGAGGCAGCATACCGAGAATCGTCGTACCGGAGGCCATCGCCACGGGTACGATACGGCTGCGCGTCGCAGCGATCAGGGCCTCGTAAGGGGCCGTTCCGGACGCACGCAGCGCCCCGATCTGCTCGACGAGCACCACGGCATTCTTGATATTCATACCCACGAGCCCCAGCAGTCCCAGCAGCGAAAAGAAGTTGAACACTTTGCCCGTGACGGCCAGTCCGAGGACCACGCCAATGAAGATCAGCGGAATCATCAGCAAGATGATCGCCGGGTCGCGGTAGTTGCCGAACAGGAGCAGCAGCACGACGAGAATCAATACGAGCGTCAGAGGCATATAACGCCCCAGGGCATCGTTCGACTCCTGCTGGCTCTCCTGCTCGCCGAAGATCCGCATCGCGTAGCCGTCGGGAAGGATCACCTGCCGCGCGATCGAGTCGCGCAGCGCCCGGAAAAGTTCGATCGTATTGACTCCGCGACCGGGATCGCACTGCGCCTTCATCACGCGATTGCGGTCGAAACGCCGAATCACCCCGTCACGATATTCGAAACGGAATCCGTCGGTGGCCTGCTCGATCGGATAAACCTTACCCGAAGGACTGAAGACAGGCAACGTACGAAGATTGGTCAGGTTATAGTTTCCGATATTCTCGTCCTTGAGCAGGATGGGCATAATCAGATCGTCCTCGCGGTATTCGCCCAGGCGGTAGCCCTCGGTGGCGATGGTGATGCCACGGGCCATCTGGCCGCGCGAGATGCCGATGCGCTGTCCCTTCATCTGCGAATAGACGGGCATCCAGGTCGGAATCCGGTTGCCCCAGCCGTTGCGGACGTTCGTCGCGCCCGGCTGCCGCCGCATGATCGCCTCGGCCTGGGCCGTCAGACGCCGCAGCGTATCGATATCGTCGCCGATGAATCCGAATTCGATAGCCGCATCGGGCACGGGCGAAAGTTTGAAAAGCGACGAACGCAGCCATACGTCGGGATAATTCGCCTCGACATAGGCCCCGAAACGCGCCTCGACGGCCGCCGTTTGCTTCCGGTCGTGCACCTCGACGAGAATATTGGCGAAATTGGGCCGCTGCGAGACGCTGCCGCTGGCCAAGTAGTAGCGCGGCGGCGTGGCGCCCATGGTCACCGATACGGTCTTGACCTCCTCCTGCGCGAGGAGCCACTCCTCCATCCGCACGGCATCGGATTCCGTAGCGCGGATATCGTACCCTTCGGGCAGCAGCACATCGGCACGGAAGTAGGGTTTGTCGAGCGACGGAAAAAAGTTCTGCGGCATGCGTCCCATAACGACGACCGAGAGCACGAAAAGCCCTGCGACCGCAACGACGACCGCCCAGCGTCCGCGCAGCAACGCCCCGAGCAGCCGATCGAAAGCGCGGTAGAAACGCGTATCGTAAGGATCGCGCACCTGGGGTTCGACCCGCAGCAGCACGTTGCCGAACAGCGGGGTCTGCGTGAGTGCGAGCACCCAGCTCAGCAGCAACGAAAGAGCCAGCACGACGAACAGCGGTTTGACGATCTCGGCGACGGACGAAGGGGCAAGATAGAGGGGCAAGAACGAGCAGATGGCGATCAACGTCGCGCCCAGGAGGCCCCAGCGCGGGCCGTCAGCACCCCGGATGATCGCGTCGCGACGCGCAACGCCCCGCAACATGGCCTGCTGGGCATTGTCCGTGACGACGATGGCGTTGTCGACGAGCATGCCCATGGCGATGATGAATCCGGCGAGCGACGTACGATTGAGACCTTCGCCCAGAAACTGCATCAAGAGCAGCGTGCCGCCGATCGAGAAGAGCAGCGAGCTGCCGATCAGCACTCCGGCCCGGAACCCCATCACGAGCATGATGACCAGGATGACGATTCCGACCGATTCGGCCAGATTGAGCACGAACTGCGCGTTGGCCTCGCGGGCGATGCGGTTCTCGGGATAGAGCACCGCGAGCTCCATGCCCAGAGGCATGCGTCCCGTCATACGGGCCAATTCCCGCTCGATCTGCGCACCGGTCTTCACCACGTCGACCTGCGCTTCGGTGGAGATGCCGATGCCGATGGCTCGTTTGCCGTCGACCCGCATGAGCGTCGTCGGAGGTTCGAGGTATTGGCGTTCCACACGGGCCACGTCGCCCAAACGATACTGTTTACCGGCAGACGACATGAGCAGCTGATCGCGCAGGTCGTCCAGCCCCTTGTAGGTGCCGTCCTCGAGGATGCGTATCGAGATGCCTCCGGCCTGCTTCTCGCCGCTGTCGACGATCGTATTCTGCTGGCCGATGGTCTGCACGACGGTCTCGGGCCGAATCGAAAAGTTGGCCAGTGTCGAGAGGCTGACATAGACATTCACCACGGACGTCGGTTCTCCGAAGAGCGTGACTTTCTGTACGCCGTCGACCGTCGCCAGACGTGTCTTGATCCGCTGGGCCCATTCGCGCAGCTCCGTAGGCGAGAATCCCGCATCGGCCGTCAATCCGTAATAGATGCCGTAGACATCGCCGAAATCGTCGGCCACGGTCACGGCCGAGGCCCCCGACGGCAGGCGAGGCTGAATGTCGAGCACTTTGCGGCGCAGCTCGTCCCACAGTTGCGGAATATCGCGGGCCGGAGTCGCAGGGTCGAGCTCGACCATGATTTTCGAGAATCCGTAGCGGGACTCCGACGTGATCTTATGTACGCGGCGCATCGATTGCACCTCGCGTTCGATGGGTTCGGTGACGAGTTCCTCTACTTCGAGCGGCGAGGCACCCGGGTAGTTGCAGACCAGGGCCGCGCTCTTGATGACGAAAACCGAATCCTCCTTTTTGCCGAGGGTCGCGAAACCCGCGATGCCGCCGACGAGCAGCACGAAGAGGAAGAAGCCTATGATCTTGGCGTTCCGGAGCGAATATTCGGGCAGATTCATGGTTTCACGAGGCTATGATCCGTACCTGTTCGCCCTCGCTGAGGCGGTAGACACCCGCCGAGACGACCCGCTGGCCGGGCTCCACGCCCCGGTCGATCAGCACACGATCGCGGCCGTAGGGTTCGCCCGGCACGACGGCCCGGCGTTCGACGCGGTTCTGCGGCGTGACGATCCACACGTAGGTGCCCCCTTCCGTCGGAGCGTAGATCGCCGAGAGGGGCAGCGTCACGGCATCGTGCACGGGATCGGCGGTCCGCATGGTGATCGTACACGACATACCGGGCGAGATGCGGTAACGCAGCGTATCGACGTCGAGAAGCGTAAGCGACACGGGGAAGCCCGAGGCATCGGACGAGGTTTTGGCGTAATCCTTCAGCCGCGCGGGAAAGGTCACGCCCCGGTAGTTGTCGAATGCGACTTCGAAACGGGTCGTGGTATCGCCGAGCAGCCTCAACGAACTTTCGGGTATGGTGAATTTCACGGTCCGCGTCTCGGGCGCGACCAGGCGCAAGACGGTTTGTCCGGCCTGCACCCGTTCGTAATTATCGACGTATTTCGCCTCGACGACGCCGGCGAAAGGGGCTCGGAGCTGCGTTTGCCGCAGCAGATCGAGCGTATTGTCGTAAGCCGATTTGGCCTGGGCATAACGCGTGCGGGAGGCCTCGGCCTCCTGGCGCGACACGGCTTCGTGTTCCAGCAGGCGTTGCATGCGCTGCATCTGCGAACGGGCCTCTTCGAAGGCCGAGCGGTCGGCCGATACCTGCAACTCCACGTCGCGCGGATCCAGTTCGGCGACCAACGCGCCGGCAGCGACGCTTTCACCCTGCGCGACGGGAATATCCGACACCTGGCCGGAGAGTTTGAAGGCCAGATTGACGGCATCGTCGGGCGTAGCCATGCCCGCGAAATCCATGTCGATGACACCGGCACGGGCGGCCGTAACGACCTTCACGGGTCGCACCGGAGCATCGGATACCGCCGTGCCGCGACGTCCGCAGGCGCAGAACGACATCACGAAAACCAAAATGGAGAAAAGGCGCATACGAAAAAAGTTGACTTCGGGATGCGAAGTCAACTTTCATACCACAGCGATTCGTGCGTCCTTACGGACGAATATCTCGACAATTCCGCTTAGCCGTGATCGTGCCGTCGTCGAGCACCACCATACCGTATTCGGCACGCAGCATCGTCCGCATCGTCGAAGCGTCGATGTTGTAGCACGGCACTTCGCACGTCCCGAAACGATACGAGACCGACTCCAGCGGCTGCGGCGTCAGGCAAACCGTCGCAGCGCCCTCTGCGGCGGCCTTCTCGGCCAAGCGTCCCATCCGACGGGCGCATCCGCGCGGCAGGCGATCCAGCGAAGTGACGCAGAGCATGTAGACCCGTCCGGGAATGGCAAGCACCTCCTCCGTAGCGTCCCCCTCGGCTCCGCGCAATGCGAACTCGCTCACCAAAGGTCGCACGGAGGGCGACTCGTCCGCCATCCGGGTATCCACCCATTCCCATTTCGTATCATCCTGCCACTCGGGGTCGTCCAACGAAAATTCGCGCACCTCACCGGTCTCGATATTGCGGTAGACCAACACGGTCTGCGTCTCTCCCGGCTCGTAAAGCGGAGCCTGCATCGCTTCGCGGATGTTCACCCCCACCTTATAGGGCAAAAAATCGACCAAAGGCAAATGGCGGTAGCAATAGTACCCCAACGACATCGCGAAGCAGAAGAATCCCGCCGTCAGAACGATCTCCAACGGCTTGAATGCGAAAATCTTATCGGGAAGATAGCGCCACCAGACCACCAGAGCCAAAGGCAGCAGCACCAGGTTCTTGACGAAGGTCTGCCACGGGGTAAGTTTCAGCGCATCGCCGAAGCAACCGCAGTCCTCGACCGGAATGATCGTCGCACTGAGAAAGGTCAACACCGTGAAGAAGGTCATCGACAGCACGGCGAAGATCGAAATGAGCCGGATACGCACCTTGAAAAGCAACATGCAGCCCATCATCAACTCGGCACCGCACAGCCAGATCGAAAACCACATCGAAGCACCCCGCAGGAACTCCATGCCGTAGATCGAAAGGTATTCGTTGACCTTGAGCGCCGTGCCCCACGGATCGATCACCTTGACGAATCCCGAAGCGATGAACGTCGCAGCCAGCACGATTCGACAGACGTGCGACAGGATTTTGTATGCTCGCGTCGTTCTCATCGGTCTGCGGAAAGCGGAGCGAGCAAGGCTCCGATTTTACGGAAAATACCTTCGGGCGTATCCATCGCGCCCGAAGCATCGGAACAGTCGACCACCTGCAACGCAGGGTCTTCGGCCGCAACGGCGAGATAGACTTCGCGCACACGGCGCTGCAACTCCAACGATGCTTCGTGGATATCCTCGCCGCCATGCAAATACGCACGGTCATCGCCCTCGCGCACTTCGGTGAGTTTGCGCTCGGTGAAGGTAAACGGCACGTCGAGGAACAGCGACAGATCGGGTCTCGGCAGGTCGTTATGACTGAATTCCAGCTCCTTGATCCACTGCATCAGGCGACGGCGCGGCTCCCCGTCGGGAAGTTTGGCGCACTGGTAGCCGATATTCGAATAGACGTAGCGATCCAACACCACGGCACGCCCTTCAGCCAACCAGCTGCGGATCTGTCCGGCAGCTTCGGCACGGTCTCCCGCGAAAAGCAGTGCCACCAGATAAGGATCGACCCGATCGGCACTGCCGAACTCCCCGCGCAGAAATCGTGCGATCAACTCCCCGTAGACCGGAGCGTCGAACCGCGGAAAGTGGATATACTCGCTCTCCACACCGCGAGCGGCGAACCACTCGCGCAGCATCCGGATCTGGGTCGATTTACCCGCACCGTCCAAACCTTCGAGCACGATAAACATGGTGTAGTAGTTTAAATTCGGTAACTATATACAATTTTACACCGTTTCGGTTTTTTTCATACGGGTCGGTTGATGTCTCGCGGCCTTTGGCCGCGTATACAAGTCTGACCCACCCCTAAATCCCCTCCTCGGTGGGGATTTTCCGTACAACCCGCAAGGGTCATCGAGGCATAAAAGCCGATTGTGTGTAATATTATATGTAGCAGACTTTTATTTCTCTTATTTCTGCCTTCCACCAATCATCTTCGGCGGCTGGTCGGTCGCATCAAAGGTGCGAGCCGCCGAAAATAGCAAGGCAAAGCCTTGCATTTCTCGCAAGAAGACACCCTTTTTTCCGCTCCCCTACCGCAGCATGCGCACCGCACGCTGCACGCCCGCAGCCAGAGCATCGACCTCGGCGAGCGTGTTGTAGAGGGCGAACGACGCACGGCACATACCCGTCACGCCGTAGTGGGTCATCACCGGCTCGGCGCAATGTTGTCCGGTCCGCACGGCGATGCCCAATTTGTCGAGGATCATTCCCAAATCGTAAGGGTGCACACCCTCGATACCGAACGACACGATGGCGCACTTGCCCTCCGTCGTGCCGTAGATGCGCAGCCCTTCGACGGCCGAGAGCCGCTCCGTAACCCGTGCGAGCAACGCTCCTTCGTGCGCCTCGATCGCGGCCGGATCGAACTGGCTCAGAAACCGAACGGCTTCGCCCAGACCGATCGCCCCGATATAGTTGGCCGTACCGGCCTCGAAACGCAGCGGTACGGGAGCATAAGTGGTCCGTTCGAACGACACGCGATCGACCATGTCGCCGCCGCCCAGAAAGGGCGGCATCCGCTCCAGCAATTCACGCTTGCCGTACAACACGCCGATACCTGTCGGGCCGTAGAGTTTATGCCCCGAGAAGGCGTAGAAATCGCAGTCCAACGTCCGCACATCGACACCCCCGTGTACGACACCCTGACAGCCGTCCACCACCGCGACGGCCCCCACGGCATGCGCAGCCTCGACGATCGGTCGCAGCTCGGGCCGCGTGCCCAACACGTTCGAAGCCTGCGTCACCGCCACGACACGCGTACGCGCATCGAGCAACGAAGGCAGCAAATCGGTACGCAATGCCCCTTCGTCGTCGAAAGGCAACACCCGGATTTCAACTCCCTTGCGCTCGGCGAGCAGTTGCCAGGGAACGATATTCGAATGGTGTTCCATCTCGCTGACGACGATGTTGTCGCCCGCCTGCACGAAACGTTCGCCCCAGGCGTAAGCCACCGTATTGAGCGCCGCCGTAGCACCTGCCGTGAAAACGATCTCCTCGCGGCTCGCGGCACCGATGAAATCGGCGATCCGTCCGCGGGCCTCCTCGTAGAGCTCCGTAGCCTGCTCCGAGAGCCAATGCACGCCGCGATGGACGTTGGCGTTCAACTCGCGGTGCATGCGATCGACCGCTTCGATCACCTGCCGGGGTTTCTGCGCCGTGGCGCCGCTGTCGAGATAGACGAGCGGCTTGCCGTAGACTTCGCGCGCGAGGATCGGAAACTCGGCGCGTATTTTTTCAATATCGAAATTCATCGTATCTGCTCCATTTTCGCGGCGACACGCTCCATGACGGCATCGCACAACGGCTCCAGGCCGCAGCGACGCACCACGTCGCCGACGAATCCTTCGATCTGCAAGCGGCGTGCCTGCATTTCGCTCAGACCCCGCTGCCGCATATAGAGGATCGCTTCGGAATCCATCTGCCCCACCGTCGCGCCGTGCGAACACTTCACGTCGTCGGCATAGATCTCCAACTGCGGACGCGCCACGATACGCGCCCGATCGCTCAGCAGCATGTTGCGGCTCTGCTGCTGGGCATCGGTCCGCTGGGCGTCGGGCGCCACGTAGACCATACCGCCGAAGCGGCAGACGGCCTCGTCCGCAGCGATGCCTTTCACCCGCGAATCGCTGCGACAGTCCGCCACGAGGTGCTCCGTACGCAGATCGAGTTCGCAACGTTCGTCACCCGCAGCGAAGAAAACGCCGCCCAATTCGTTCTCCGCACCGGCACCTTCCAGGCGCATGCGGTAGGAGGCCTTTCCGCCTGCGAGCAACACGCTCGTCGTGCGGCAGCGGCTTCCGGATGCCTGCGACACCTCCACGTCGACCGCAGCATCGGCCAGGAACAGGTGCACGAGCTCCAGCCGCGCACCCTCGTCGAGACGGCATTCCACGCAACACTCCCCGGCCTTGCGGTGCACGACGACGAGCTGCGTCGCAGCGCCCCCGGCCATCTCGACGCACAGACGTGCGGGGTCGGCGGCGACCAGCGGCACCGCCTCGGCCCCGTCGATGCGCAGCACCTCCTGCGACATGCGCCGCCAGCCTTCGGTCCCAAAATCGAAAGTCGTCATTGTCCGCCGTATTGGTTGATAAGCCAGTCGTAACCCTCCTTTTCCAGCTTGAGGGCCAGGGTCTTGTCTCCCGTATAGATGATGCGGCCCTTGTAGAGGACATGTACCACGTCGGGGACGATATAGTCCAGTAGTCGCTGGTAGTGCGTAATGACCACCGTGGCGTTCTGAGGCGTGTGGAGTTTCGTCACGCCCGTGGCGACGATACGCAGGGCGTCGATATCCAGTCCCGAGTCGGTCTCGTCGAGGATAGCCAGCTGCGGATCGAGCATCGCCATTTGGAAAATCTCGTTTTTCTTCTTCTCGCCGCCCGAGAAACCTTCGTTCACGGCACGCGACGTGAGTTTCGTATCGAGCTCCACGACAGCGCTCTTTTCGCGCATCAGCTTGAGGAACTGCGCCGCCGTCAAAGGCTCCTCGCCACGGAACTTGCGCTGCTCGCCCACGGCCAGCTTCATGAAGTTGGCCATCGTGACACCCGGAATCTCCACCGGATACTGGAATCCGAGGAACAGCCCCAGCCGGGCACGGTCCTCGATCGACATCGACAGCAGATCGCGGCCCAGGAACGACACGTTGCCCTCGGTGACCGTAAATTTTTCGTTGCCGGCCAGCACCGACGCCAGCGTCGACTTTCCGGAGCCGTTGGGCCCCATGATCGCGTGCACCTCGCCGGCACGGACTTCGAGGTCGATGCCCCGCAGAATCTCCTTGCCGTCGACCGACGCATGCAGATTTTTAATACTCAACATATCTTTTTCGCCAATTTCTTACATTTCATTATTTCGCGCGGAGTCAATCCGCCCCGCTTGCGGCAACCGCCTTTGGCCAGGGTGCCGACCACCTTGTAACCGCTCCATCCCAGAATCTCGCGAACGGCCCGGAACACGCCGCCCGTCTGGCCGAACCAGACGTTGAAGGGCCACACCGTATTGCATGCCGAGACCACGACGGCCCGTTTGCCCTTGTGCAGCGGTACGGGAATTCCGTTCTCGCGCTCGCCCATCATCACGCAGACCACCCGGTCGAACAACACCTTCAGGCAGCCGTTCATGTTGCCCCAGTAACAGGGCGACCCGACGATGAGCGCATCGGCTTCGCGCAACAGCTCGGCGACGCGGTGTCCGTCGTCCTCCGGGAGCACGCAGCGGCCCGACGTACGGCAGCACATGCAGCCCGCACAGGCTTTCACATGCAAATCGTGCACGAACAACTCCTCGACCCGACAGCCGTCCGGCAAATTCGCCGCGACATGTCCCAGCATCTGCGACACCACGCCACCGCGACGCGGACTTCCGTTCAGTACGACTACATTCATCTCCTCAGCCGATCAACCCACCGAGCCTTCCAGACTGATGGCCAACAGTTTCTGAGCCTCGACAGCAAACTCCATCGGCAGCTTGGCCAACACCTCGCGAGCATATCCGTTGACGATCAGTCCCACGGCATCCTCGGTCGAGAGACCGCGCTGGTTGCAGTAGAAAAGCTGATCTTCGGAGATCTTCGAAGTCGTGGCTTCGTGCTCCAATACGGCCGTACGGTTGCGACAGTCCACCTCGGGAAAGGTGTGCGCTCCGCAACGGTCGCCGATCAACAACGAATCGCACTGCGAATAGTTGCGGGCATTCTCCGCAGCACGGGCCACACGGACCAGTCCGCGGTATGCGTTCTGGCTCTGCCCGGCCGAGATCCCCTTCGAGACGATCCGGCTGCGGGTATTGCGCCCCAGATGAATCATCTTCGTACCCGTATCGGCCTGCTGGAAATTGTTGGTCATGGCCACCGAGTAGAACTCCCCAACCGAGTTGTCTCCGGCCAGGATGCAACTCGGGTATTTCCACGTGATGGCCGAACCGGTCTCGACCTGCGTCCACGACAGACGCGCGTTCTCGCGGCAGATGCCGCGCTTGGTGACGAAGTTATAGATACCGCCACGCCCCTCGCGGTCGCCCGGGTACCAGTTCTGCACCGTGGAGTATTTCACCTCGGCATCCCGCTCCACGACGATCTCCACCACGGCGGCATGCAACTGATTTTCATCGCGCCGCGGTGCCGTACACCCTTCCAGATAGCTGACATAGGCACCTTCGTCCGCGACGATGAGCGTACGTTCGAACTGTCCCGTACCCGCCGCATTGATGCGGAAATAGGTCGACAATTCCATCGGGCACCGCACCCCCTTGGGGATGTAGCAGAACGAACCGTCGGAGAAGACGGCGGCGTTCAGCGCCGCATAGAAGTTGTCGGTATAGGGCACGACGCTGCCCAGGTATTTTTTCACCAGCTCGGGATAGTCCCGCAGCGCCTCGGAGATCGAGCAGAAGACGATGCCTTTTTCGGCGAGAGTCTCCTTGAAGGTGGTCTTCACCGACACGGAGTCCATCACGGCATCGACCGCGACACCGGCCAGCGCCATCTGCTCCTCGAGCGGAATACCCAGCTTGTCGAACGTGCGTTTGAGCTCGGGATCCACCTCCTCCATCGAGCCCGGACCCTTCTTGGGTTTGGGCGCGGCGTAGTAGATGATATCCTGGAAATCGATCTCCGGGATGGTCAGATGAGCCCACGTCGGAGGCGTGAGCGTCAGCCAGTGACGGTAAGCCGCCACGCGCCGCTCGGTCATCCACTCCGGTTCGCCTTTCTTCGCGGAGATCAGGCGTACGACCTCCTCGCTCAGACCCTTGCCGATGGTCTCGGTCTCGATGTCCGTCGTGAAGCCGTATTTGTATTCTTGGTCTTCGATCCGCTCCAGCAGATCCTTGTCTTTCTCGGCCATTTGCAAATGGAATATCGTACGAAAGCGATTGCATGGTGCGCAATCGTTCCTGCAAAAGTACAAAATCAATTCCGAATATCATAACGCAGCCCGCAGTTTTGGTTCCGCAGCGCATCGATTGCCCTGCGGCCCGCCGATTCGCCGGCTTCACCGGACCGATTTCCCCGATAAGGCCGCTCGGCGGAACGCTCGCCGCAGCAATGCCGTTTTCGACGTCCCGCGGCCGTAGAAAGCCCGCACCGGGGAGCTCCGACATGCCGCAGTGCACATCTTACCATCCTGAAGCGAAAGCCGTTAACGCTGCTTGGGCTCGGGATTGTTTTTCAGGTTGTGCGTACGCAGATACTCGGCCGGAGACATTTGATAACGCTCGCGGAAACAGCGGCTGAAATAGCCCGGATCGGAGAACCCCACCTTGTAGGCCACCTCCGAGACGGAAAATTGCCCCGTCCTCAGCAGGAGTTTCGATTTGGTGATGCGATACTCCTTGATAAGCTCGACGGGCGATTTACCGGTCAGACTCTTCAGCTTGTTGTACATGGTCGTGCGGCCCAGTCCGAGGTGAGAGGCCAACTGATCGATGGTCAGGTCGGAGTTTTCCACGTTGTCGCTCAGCCACGAAAGCACATCTTTCATGAACGCCTCGTCGCGGTCGGTGACGACGACATCCTCGACGACAAGTTCGACGGCCTTATTGCGAGCCGACTGCGACGAGAATTTCTCAAAGAGCTTACGCCGCTGCGTAAGCAGATTATCGATCCGCGCCAGCAGCAGTTCGATGCTGAAAGGCTTGGTGATATAACCGTCGGCACCATATTCCATAGCTTTCACGCGATCATCGGGCGAGTGACGGGCCGTGAGCATGACGATCGGAAGATGGCTCGTCGCAAAGTCGCCGCGCAGTTTGGCGACCAGCTCGATACCGTCCATGCGGGGCATCATCAGGTCGGTGACGATGATATCGGGCATGTCGGAGCGAATCTTCTCCAACGCCTCCACGCCGTCGTCGGCTTCGAGCACATGATAGGTATCGATCAGACTGTTGTACATAAAGATACGCAGCTCGCGGTTATCCTCGACCAACAGAATCTTCTGCGCATCCTCGGGCGGCCGCACGTCCGAGCGACGCTGGCTGTCGGCGGGCGTGAAGTCGCTGACCAGGTAGTCGCCCTTCGCATTATGGCCGGCCGCCCCCGTGAAATCGATCTGCTCCATACCGAAATGGACATTGCCCAGGCGGAGCTTCACGGTAAAGGCCGAACCTTCGCCCTGGCGGCTTTCGACCGAAATTTCGCCGTGGTGCAGCGCCACGATCTCGCGGCAGAGCGACAAACCGATACCCGAACCCTTCATGCTGGAATCCACGGCACGCGACGCCTGTGCGAAACGATCGAAAATCGTATCGAGCTTATCCTTCGGAATACCGATGCCCGTATCGCGCACGGTGAGCGACACCCACTCCTCCTCGTCGCGCTGGGTGAGAATCACCTCGATTCTACCGCCCGAAGGGGTGAATTTCAAGGCATTGGAAAGCAGATTGTACACGACGCTCTCCATGCGTTCGACATCGATCCACACCAGGATCGAACGACGCGAGACCGTGAACAGCAAGTCGATTTTCCGCTCGGCCGCCAATTCGCGGAAATCCTCCAACGCATCCTCCACCACGGGAACCAGATCCACGCGCGAGATTTTCAGCTCCATCTTCTCCTTGATGATCTTGCGGAAGTCGAGCAGCTGGTTGATGAGCGAAAGCATACGCTTGGCATTGCGGTGGGCCAGCGTCAGGCTGCTTTCTCCGCGGGGCGAAAGTTTGTCGTGCTTGCGCACGTCCTCGATACCGCCCAGAATAAGCGTCAGCGGCGTCCGCAGCTCGTGCGATATGTTGGTGAAGAAGCGCAGTTTGAGATCGGCCATATCCTGCTCGACGCTCGCTTCGCGACGGATGCGCGCCACCGAGTCGATCGTCGAGAAAACCACGTAGATCAGAATCAACGCCAAAATCGCATAGAGCGCCTTGGCCCACCAGGTAAGCCAGGGGGGGGGCAACACCTCGACGGGCATCGAAATACCCTCGTCGGCAGCCTCGACCGTCCCGACGAAAGCCTTGACGCGCAGGTTATAGCTGCCGATCGGCAGATTGGAGTAGGCCGCCTGGTTCGCTGGGCCCGAAATATTCCAGTCCTGGTCGTACCCTTCGAGTTTGTACATGTACCCCACGACGTGCCGGATCGCGAAATTGAGCGACGCGAACTCCATGCGGAAATTGGAGAAATTATAGGGCAGAACGACCCGATCGGCTTCGGTCACGGGCTTGGCCAACGGCGAGCGGGGACCGGCGACAACGGGACGATTCCGCACGTCGAACTCCGTGAAACGCAACTTGTAGTCGATCTTCGGCAGCTGCATCTTCCCCGGCTCGAAACGATAGAGATTGCGGCCCCCGCCGAACAGCAGCGCGCCGTTGGATGCGGTCGCGGCCGTCGCTTCGCTGAAAAGCGAACTGCGGTCGTTATCGTAGAACCGATATTCGTAGAAACGTTCGCTCCCGGCATCGAAACGCGAAACGGCGTTGTGGGTCGAGACCCACACGTCGCCCTGCCGATCCTCCGTGACAGCCAGGCAGATATTGCTCGACAGACCGTGGGTCTTGTCGTAGCATTTGAAACGGGGTACGCCCTGCTCGTCGTAATCCGCAATAAGATTCAGGCCTCCGCCGTAGGTCGCCAGCCACACCCGCTCGTGCGAATCCTTGAGCATGTGGATGATATCATTGTTTCCGAGCGACGTCGGATCTCCCGGAATCTTCCACGCCCGCAGGAAGCGCATCCGCCGGAAATCCTCCGTAGGATCGAACACCAGCAGTCCGTCGACCGTAGCGACCAGCATCCTGTTCGGGCCGTCGCACAGCAGCCACCGCGCCCGCGCGGCATCCTCCAGGGGATACTGCGTCAACAGATTGCCCGCATGGATGAACCGCTCCCCGTCGCGGTGCTCCAGCAGATCGATGCCTCCGCCGTAAGTCGCGACCCAGATACGCCCCGCGGCATCCTCGGCGATGGAGTAGATGTCGTCGTGGCTGAGCGAGAATTCATCCTCCGGGGAGTGGAGATAATGCTTCGTACGGTATTCGAAACCCTCCCCTACGGGCGTCAGACGGTAGAGACCGTCGCCCTTGGTTCCGACCCAGATATCGCCCGCAGAATCTTCATAAAGAGCATAGATCATCGAAGCTCCGCGTCCGCGTCGGAACGTACGACGATATACGGGCTGTCCCGAAGTGCCGAAAACGACCAGCTCGCCATCGCGCGTTCCGGCCCAGACACGTCCCCGACGGTCGTTCATCAAGGCCCGGAAGTCGCCCGAGAGGGCATTCGGCCCAGGCGCGTCGAGCGTATAGATTTCGGCGGGCTGACTCAGCATCACCGCCCGGCACAATCCCCGTTCGTAGTAGGTCGAGAACCACAGCACGTCGTCCTGCACGTCGAAACGGACCGCGACGTTGGTCATGCGGCAATCCAACCGTTTGGGATCGTTGCAGAAGGGTTCGATCCGGTCGTGTTCGCGGTCGTAATAGCCGAATCCGTATTTGTTCATCTTCACCCACAGGCGCCCGGCCCCTTCGGCGATCTTCGTGATCGTATCGAAATTATAGGTGACCGTATAGGGTTCGTGGCGAAACTGTTTGTAGTCGCCCTTCGCAGGATCGTAACGCATGATGCCCGCCTCGGGTGTGGTGATCCACAGAATACCGTGCGAATCGGCAGCCAGTTCGCGAATACGTCCCGGTTGCGGTCCCCGCGGCGTCAAACGCCGCATGCGCTCCTCCGAAAGGCGGTAGAGCCCGCCCGTACGGGTTCCCGCATAGACCGTACGACTCACCGAATCGGCCGCGATAGCTGTGATATCGGTCCCGTCGCCCGGCAGTTCTACGGCATGGCCGTTCGCTTTGGAAGCCTTCACGACTCCGCACGAAGCGGCGCCCCACACCCAGCGTTCGGTCTCCGCGAAGGCGAAAACGGGCGCTGCGAGGCGGCTCACGATGCACGAACAGCTCCGATCGGAGGCCGGAATGTAATTGAGCGTTCCTTGCGCCGTAGCGATCCACGCATTGCCCTGCGTATCGATATGCGCGGCCGAAGCCTCGCCGCCGAGCATCTCCTGCCCGTAGACCGCATCGACCCGTACGGGACGTTCGTCGTCGCTGCCGACCAACCGCACGACGCCCACGTCGTCGAGCGCCAGGTAGGTACCGCCCTCGGCATCGTGTTTCGCGAAGTGTACGCGTCCGTGTTTGGCGTCGGCCTCGGGCACCAGCGCCACGACATCCTCGAACTGCTCCGTATAGCGGTTCAGGCGGTAGACATGGAGGTTATAGGTCGTGAACCAGAGGTGTCCGTTCGAATCCTCGCTCACCGAGAGGAAGCGGTGGTGGGCCAGGGGCGAATAATCGCCGGGCGAGGTGCTGAAATTCTTGAACGTATAGCCGTCGAAACGACTGACGCCGTACCAGGTACAGACCCAAACGAATCCGCGGGAATCGGTATAGATATCGGAGACATGATCGTGCGTAAGTCCTTCGAAGGTGGAATAGCGCTGGAAAACGCACTGCGGAGGATTCGTCGCAGCGAATACTCCGACGCAGGCACACAGGGTCAGCAGAATCGGTAGCAGTCGTTTCATGGGTTGTCGGTTGGTTCCGATTCAAATTTACGGAAAAAATCGGAAAAACAACGATTTTCGCGGCAAAGATGCGCGAAACCGCAGGCCGACAGGCCGTTCCGAGCTCCGAAGATCCCCGGGAAAAGAGGCATTTCAAAGTCGTGCGCCCCAGCGGGAGGCACTCCGGACACCGGAGCGGTATGCCGCATGCGGCGTCCCGAAAAAAAAGAGCACTCTTCCGACGAAAGAGTGCTCCGAATCGAAATTCCGGAAACGACGGACGCCTCAGAACGGCAGATCGTCCGGATCGTCGGCCGGCATCGCCGGGGCGGCGGGTTGCGGGGCCGGAGCGGGGCGCTGCGCGGGCTGCTGATAACCGCCCTGCTGGTATCCCCCCTGCTGACCGTAGGCCGGAGCCGACTGCTGGCTGCCGCCGTAAGGTTGCTGCGGAGCTCCGTACGAGGACGCCGAACCTTCCGAAGTCGCCGCAGGATTGTCGCTGCGTCGTCCGAGCAGGTTCATCGTATCGGCCATGATCTCGGTCGTATAGCGTTTGTTGTTATCCTTGTCCATCCACTCGCGGGTGCGCAGGCGGCCTTCGATATAGAGCTGAGTACCTTTGCGGACATAGCGGTCCACGACATCGGCCAGACCGCGCCACAGCGTGATCGTATGCCACTCGGTATGCTCCTTGGTCTCGTTGGTCTGACGGTCGAACATCCGTTCGGTCGTTGCCAGACGCACGCGAGCCACCTTCGTACCGCTTTCGAGCGTCCGCACCTCGGGGTCGATGCCCACGTTACCCACCAAAATCACTTTATTTACCATCGTTCGTTGTTTTACGCATTCAATACCTATATATAAAAGTCGACCGGCCGCTCCTCGGGCTACATATCGCGAAGCATCCGGCGGAAGAGCGTCTGCATCTTCGCACCGGCCTTACGGCCCTGACGCTGCACGTCCTCATGGTCGCCCACCTCGTCCGAAAGACCGCAGTTCGTGATGACCGACACGCCGAACACCGGAATCGACATGTGACGCGCCACGATCACTTCGGGAACGGTCGACATGCCGGCCGCATCGCCGCCGATGGCCTTGAAGTAGCGATACTCGGCCTGCGTCTCGAACGTGGGTCCCGTGCCGCCGACGTAGACGCCGTACTGGAGCTTGATGTTCTCCTCCTCGGCGATGGCCGTAGCCTTGGCGATCAGCGCCTTGTCGTAACAGTTGTGCATATCCGGGAACCGGGGTCCGAGTTCGGCCATGTTGGGGCCGATCAGCGGGTTGGGCATCAGGTTGATATGGTCCGTGATAACCATCAGGTCGCCCGTGCGGAACGACGTATTGATACCGCCCGAGGCGTTCGACACGAAGAGGCAGGAGATGCCCAGCTGCTGCATCACGCGCACGGGAAAAGTCACCTGCTGCATCGTGTAGCCTTCGTAATAGTGGAATCGTCCCTGCATCGCGACGACGCGGCGACCCTCCAGACGGCCGAAGATCATACGGCCCTTATGTCCCTCGACCGTCGAGACGGGAAATCCGGGGATGGATTTGTATTCGAGAGCGTATTCGGTATCGATCGCCTCGGCGAAGTCGCCGAGCCCCGTACCCAGCACGATGCCCACCTCGGGTGTAAAATCGTGCGTCTGCGCCTTGATCCAGGCGGCGGTCTGCTTAATTTCCTCTAACATCCGCTTCTAATTTTTGGAGAAAATCCGTTGCCGAATCTTCTATGAATGAAATATTGATCGGTTGGTAATACAAATTCCGGCGCACCTCCTCGGGGACTTTCGCCCGGCGGGTCATCTTCACGGCATCCTTTTCCGTGGTGACGATCACCGCTCCGGGATGCTTGGCCAGCAACCCCTTGAGCATGTTCATATCCCGCACCTTGTAGACATGGTGGTCGTCCAGCGTACATTCGGCGACGACCTCGTAGCTTTCGCGCAGCGTCTGCAAGAAGGGCTTCGGGTTGCCGATGCCCGAAAGGGCGATCACCGGAGCGCCCTTCTTCAACGGCTCGGACGGAGCTTCGTCGGCATAGAGCGGCCGCGGGATGAAACTCTCGAAACGGGTGAAGTAAACCCGCTGATAGGCGACCTGAATCAACACCTTGCAGAGGATGCGGCGGTCGATCGGCGCCATCTTCTCGGGACATTTCGTCACGATGAAGTAGTGGGCACGATGCAGTTCCTCGGGAAGATCGCGCAGAGTCCCCTGCGGAAGCATACGATCGTGCTGAATGGGCCGCGTGGCGTCGATCATCACGACATTGACCTTCGGTTCGACGTAACGGTGCTGGAAACCGTCGTCCAGCACGATGAGGTCCACTTCGGGATGGGCGGCACGAATCCGGCGAATTCCTTCGACCCGCTTTTCGCACACGGCGACCACCGTTTCGGGGAATTTGAGTTTGATCTGCAACGGTTCGTCGCCCACGTCGCGGTAGTGCGCCTCGCACGTCACCTCGCGATAGCCCTTCGTCCGGCGGCCGTAGCCGCGCGAGAGCAGCGCCACACGGTGCGTCTGCGACATGTAGCCGATAATCATCTCGGCCATCGGGGTCTTTCCCGTGCCGCCGACGGTAATGTTGCCCACGCAGACGATCGGGATATCGAACCGCTCGCTCTTCAGCACGCCCCAATCGAACAGGCGGTGACGGAAAGTCACCCCCATCTTATAGAGGAACGCAGCGGGCGCGAGCAGACACTTCAACATCTTTTTACCGGTTTATGCACACAATTTCCAAACAATCATATACGCCTTATCGGCTCCCCGCCGCACTTCGGCTCGGAGCGGCAGGTACCTCGCGGTAGAACCGCATCCGCAAATCCGCCTCTGCGCAGATTTTCCGCCTCGGAGGAAGATCGGCCGAACGCGACCTGCAAGGTCTCGGACGGCCTTTCGAACCGAATCGTATATAATTTTTCAAAGATAGCAATAATTCTCCGGATCGCAAAACAAAAAGGTGCAAAACTCGGGCCTGAAGCTGCGGTACGGAATAAAATTCACGATTACGCCGTTTTTTTCTCCGACTTTTGTTAACTTTGCTACCGGTTATGGGAAAGCTGAAGATCACGATATACGCCCTGCTGCTCGTAGCGGCCGGGGCTTGCGGACGCCAAAACGAACAAGGCGCCGAAACGGAGGAGCCATGCGCCCCCCGAAACCTCCTCTACGGCATCGACGCCGATGCCTACCGCACCGAGACGGGTGAAGTGGGTGCCGGAGAGACGCTCGGTAAAATTCTCAACGGATACGGAGTATCGGCCTCGACGATCGACCGTCTCGACCGCACGGCCCGCGAAATCTTCCCGCTGCGCAACATCCGCGCGGGACGCAAGTACACGGCCTTCATCCACGAGGATTCGCTTTACGCCCCCCATTTGGACTACCTGGTCTACGAGGCGTCGCTCACGGATTACGTGGTCTTCGGATTCCACGACGGCGACTCGCTCTCGATCCGCAAGGATACCAAACCTTTCACCCTGCGACGCACGAAACGCAGCGCCACGATCAGTTCCTCGCTCTGGGGCGCGATCATGGAGCAGCGAATGCCCTATGCGCTGGCCACGGAAATGGAGGATATCTACCAGTGGACCATCGATTTCTTCGGCATCCAGCCCGGCGACGAATTTACGGTGATCTACGACGAGCGGTTCATCGACGACACGATCCCGGCGGGTATCGGACGCGTCTGGGGCGCGAAATTCGTCCAGTCGGGCAAAGCAGTCTACGCCATTCCGTTCCGACAGAACAGCAAGATCAGCTACTGGGAGGCCGACGGCGCGAGCCTGCGCAAACAGATGCTCAAGGCGCCGCTGAAATATTCGCGCATCAGCTCGAAGTTCACCTACGCCCGCAAACACCCCATCTACAAGGTTTACCGACCCCACACGGGCGTCGACTACGCCGCACCGAAGGGAACCCACGTACATGCCGTAGCGGACGGTACGGTAGTCTTCAAAGGCTGGGGCGGCGGTGGCGGCAACACGGTGAAGATCAAACATCCGGGAGGTTTGATGACCGCCTATCTCCACCTGAGCGGCTACGCCAAAGGCATCGTTCAGGGCGCACGCGTATCGCAGGGACAACTGATCGGATACGTCGGTTCGACGGGCGCTTCGACCGGCCCGCATCTCGACTACCGCGTATGGCGCAACGGCACGCCGATCGACCCGTTGAAGATTCCGCAGGAGCCCGTCGAGCCGGTGAGCCAGGAGAACCGGGCCGCCTTCGAATACGTCCGCGACCGCATCATGGCCGAACTCGACGGCGAAGTGAAGGACGAGGAGCGCATCACCCAGCTCGACTCGCTCGAACTCCCCGCCGCTGTCCGCACACAACAGGCGGAAGCCGCGGATCGCACCCCCGAAAAGAGCGAAAAATAACACCATGGATACCGGAATCATCCTCGTAGCCGGCGGCAGCGGACAACGCTGCGGCGGCGGTGTACCCAAGCAGTTCAAGATTCTGGGCGGGCGTCCCGTACTGGCCCTCACGATCGATGTTTTCGCCCGGGCGGTTCCCGAAGCACGCATCGTCGTCGTGCTGCCCCGCGAGTGGGTCGGATTCTGGCGCGATCTCTCCGCCCGCTTCGAAATGGCGCCGCACCGCATCGCCGAAGGCGGCGCCACCCGCTTCCACTCGGTACGGAACGGACTCTCGGCACTCTCGGGCACCGAAAAACTCATCGCCGTGCAGGACGCCGTACGACCGCTACCCTCCCCCGCACTCATCCGCCGCACGCTCGCCGCAGCGGCTCAGCACGGTGCTGCCATTCCGGTCGTAGCCCCCGTAGACTCGTTCCGCGAAACGGACGCAGCCGACGCCTCGGCATCGCATCCGATCGACCGCAACCGCCTGCGCATCGTGCAAACTCCCCAGGCGTTCCGCGCCGAGGTGCTGCTGAAGGCCTACGAGGTGCCCTACGACGAGCGATTCACGGACGACGCATCGGTCGTCGAAGCCTCCGGATACGACGTATGCCTCTGCGAAGGCGAACGTTCGAACATCAAGATCACGACACCCGAGGATTTCGCCGTCGCCGAAGCGTTGCTCGCCCGGCGCGATGCCGACTCCGCAGAGCGTCTTCCTCTCCCCTCCGATGACACCGCAACCCATGCCTACGATCTATAAATACCGCTTCGGACGCCGCACGCTCTACTGGACGCTCGTCTATCTGATAGTCTTCGTCCTGCTGGGCATCCTGCTCTTCCGTCTCTACGAAGGCGGCTATCTCTCGGCGTGGTTCACCTCGCTGGTCGTAGCCCTGATCGCCCTGATGGCCCTGTCCATCCCTCGGAAAATCATCGTAGGCGACCGAACGGTCGAGATTCGCTGTCTGCTGGATATCACCGAGATACGCCGCAACGAAATCGCCTCGGTACGCCGCGTCGACACCCGGCGCATGAAATGGGTAGTACCGATCTTCGGGGTCTGCGGATTCTTCGGATACTACGGCCACTTCCTCGACTTGCGCCGCGTGGAGCGCGTCCGCATCTACGCTTCGGAGTGGAACGATTTCGTCGAAATCACCGACATCTACGAAGAGCGCCTCTACATCTCCTGCGCCGATGCCGATCGTCTGGTCGCCGAGCTGACGCCTCCCGGAGGCAATCGCCTCGAAACGTCCGACGAAGCGTGATTCCGGCAGGGATTTTGCTCCCCGCATCGCGGATTTCAAAATCACGAAAACATGAAAAAGTATCGTTGCACCGTATGCGACTGGATCTACGATCCGGCTACGGGCGATCCCGACGGAGGCATCGCCCCCGGAACCCCGTTTGAAGCGATTCCCGACGACTGGACCTGTCCGGTCTGCGGCGTCGGAAAAGATCAGTTCGAAGAGGTCGTGGAATAACGACACTCCGAAACACCCCGCCGGGTTCCCATTTCACGAAGTTCGCCCTTGCCGCAAAAGTGCTGCAAGGGCGATTTTCGAGATATCCCGACTCAAGCCCAATCGGCACACCCCTCACGTTTAATAAGGTATCCGATCGCGCATTTGCCGATTTTTTGCTATCTTCGCAGCTATAAAACCCAGACGACATGAAAAGATTTTATCCTATGACATTTTCATTTCTGGCGCTCGCGTCGTGCGGCAAGGCTCCGCAGCACGAAACGCCCTGGATCGTCGACCGTTTCGACGACATCAAAGTAATCCGTTACGAGGTTCCGGGATTCGCCGAGCTGCCGCTCGAAGAGAAAAAACTCGTTTACTACCTGGCCGAAGCCGCCAAATGCGGACGCGACATCCTCTTCGATCAGAATTGCGCTGTGAACCTTCCCGTGCGCCGCACGCTGGAGGTCGTTTACGAGAACTACGCCGGCGACCGTACGACCGAGGAGTGGAAAGCACTCGAAAAATACCTCAAAAAAGTATGGTTCGCGAACGGCATCCATCACCACTACTCCAACGACAAATTCACGCCCGAATTCTCCGAAGTGTTCCTGCTCGAAGCCATCGAGTCGATTCCCGAGGAGAAGTTCGGCGAGCTGAACGCCCTGCGCGAAGCGGTGTGCGTGGCGATCTTCGATCCGAAGGCCTACCCCACCCGCCTCAACCAGCGCGACGGCGACGATCTGCTGCTCACCTCCTACAGCAACTACTACCGGGACGTGCGCCAGGCCGAAGCCGAAAAATTCTATGCGGACATGGCCGCAGCCGCGGGCAACGACCCCGAACCGATCTCCTACGGTCTGAACTCGCAGCTGGTCAAGGACGAAAAGGGCCGCATCTACGAACGCACGTGGAGACTGGGCGGCATGTACTCCGCAGCGATCGAACGCATCGTCTACTGGCTCGAAAAGGCACAAGAAGTGGCTGCCGAGCCGCAGAAATCGACCATCGCGGCACTCGTCGACTATTATAAGACGGGCGATCTGAAACGCTTCGACGATTACAACATCCGCTGGGTGAAGGATACGGTGTCGAATGTCGATTTCGTCAACGGATTCATCGAGGATTACGGCGATCCCCTGGGCCGCAAAGCCTCGTGGGAAGCCAATGTCAACTTCATGGACAAAGCCGCATGCCACCGCACGGAGGTGATCTCGGAGAACGCCCAGTGGTTCGAGGACAACTCGCCCGTAGCTCCCCAATATAAGAAAGCGAAGGTCAAAGGCGTATCGGCCAAGGTCATCACGGTGGCCATGCTGGGCGGCGACTGCTATCCCGCCACGCCGATCGGCATCAACCTGCCCAACGCCGACTGGATCCGCAAGGAGTACGGTTCGAAGTCGGTGACCATCGACAACATCACCTACGCCTACGACAAGGCGGCCCACGGCAACGGCTTCGACGAGGAATTCGTGCTGCGCGCCGAGGATCGCGAGCGGATGGACAAATACGGCAAGCTGGCCGACGACCTGCACACCGACCTGCACGAATGCCTGGGCCACGGTTCCGGACAATTGGCCCCGGGCGTGAAGGGCGGCGAGCTGAAGAGCTACGGTTCGACGCTCGAAGAGGCGCGCGCCGACCTGTTCGGACTCTACTACCTGGGCGATCCGAAGATGGTCGAACTGGGATTGGTTCCGTCGTTCGACGTAGCTAAAGCGGGGTACGCCAACTACATCATGAACGGTCTGATGACCCAGTTGGCACGCATCGAGCCGGGTAAGAACGTCGAGGAGTCGCACATGCGCAACCGCAAGCTGATCGCCGAGTGGTGCTACCAGCGCGGCAGGGAGGACAACGTAATCGAATGGGTCGAGCAGAACGGCAAGACCTACGTCGTGGTCAACGATTTCGAGAAGCTCCGCATGCTGTTCGGCGAGATGCTGCGCGAGGTGCAGCGCATCAAGTCGGAAGGAGATTACGAAGCCGGCCGGGCACTGGTCGAGCAGTATGCCGTAGCGGTCGATCCGACGCTGCACCAGGAGGTGCGCGAGCGCTACTACGCCTTAGGCATCGAGCCCTACGGAGGTTTCGTCAACCCCGAATACGAAGTCGTGGAAAAGAACGGCGAGATCGTCGACGTGAAGGTGGTCTACCCGGCCGACTACGTGGCGCAGATGCTCGGCTATTCGAAGCACTACTCGTTCCTGCCGAACGTGAACTGATCCTCTCGGTATTGCGACGATTTCAACCGGCCCGGAAGTTTCCGGGCCGGTTTTGTTTGTCGGAGGTGCAGTCTGCAAGACAGCATGAGCCGTAGCCTCTCCCTGGCGGAGGCTCGCTCCGCAGGCTGCGCCCCACAAAACAATATTCGGAGCAGACTCATCGCCGCGCGCAAAAGAAATTCGGACTTTTAGCCGGGCGGAGCCAGCATCGGGGCGCACGCAGTAGGCGTAGGCGTTTTGGTACTTTTTGAGGTCAAAAAGCAGACGGAAAATGAATCACGAAAGACTTTGGGAAGAATGCGATCCTGAAAGATCGCGCGGGCCGCAGCCTCCGGCGGCGAAGGCCCGCATTAGTCTGGGGACAGATGACGGTGAGAAGCAAGATTAGCTGCTATGTCCCCATAGACCCGGCTCGTAGCCGGACCTTCGCAGGCTGCATCCCGCTATCGGCCGTCAAAAATGATTTGCGCAGGATTTCGATACCAAAGATACCGAAAAACATCCGCATCATCGTTCGCAGCGGAACGGTGGTACCGCTACGCGGCAACAATCGGCACTTAACCGGGCCACTCACGAAAAAAGCCCCGCCGAAGCGAGGCCCGAAAACAGATTCGTCGCGACGAATCAGAAACGGTAACCCACCTGGATGAAGAATGTTCCGGTGCGCATGGTAGCCAAATCCGACTCCTTGATGGTATTGAGGAATCCAAGGTCGTAACCCAGGCCTGCATAGTAGTGTTTGAGGAAGTTGACGCCCGCACCGATCCGCAGACCGAGGTCCGAACGGCTCATACCGCCCTCGTCGCCGAACAAATCGGCCTTCTCGCCTCCGGCCTTACCTTTGCCGTGGATGCCGAACGCATAATAAAGACCGGCGAAAGGCTGAATCGAAACTTTATCGGTTACGTTCCAATGGTAATTGACCAACACAGGAATCTGGAGATAACCTACGTTGAGTTTGGCCTCGCCCGCCTTGCCGCCTTTACCCGTATAGTAGAGGCCCGTTTCGAGGTAGAGGGGCAGCGCTTCTGCCAGGTTGCGTTCGTAGGAGATGCCGAGCTGGAATCCGGCTTTCGAGTTCGTCGAAGCACCGTCGGGTACCGTCAGACTGGCGATGTTCAGACCGGCACTTACGCCGAAAATGTTTTTCTCCTGAGCAGAGAGGGTCGAAACCGCCGAAAACAGCAGCATCGCGCACAACAGTTTTTTCATAAAAACTTTGATTTTAAAGCGCCTCCTCCGGCACCGGGGGGGGGCAAAATAGTCAAAAAAAGGAATACGCGGTACCGGCCGGCGCAGAACGCCCGTATTCCGATTGTTCGAATGGTATGTAAAGGTAATGGAATATTCCGAAAAATCCAATTTTAGGATCCGTTTTTTACATCCGCATACCGATTTTCCGTTTTTTTCGCGCACGGCATTTCCTCGTATCGCGGATAATGCGTATATTTGGCTACGCCGAAGATACTCTCACTCGGCAAACACCGAATAAATTCGGGTTTGCTCCCGCTTATTCGTATCTTTAACTTCGTTTTAGATACTCCCGCTCGGCAAACTCCAAATAAATTTGGGTTTGCTCTCGCTTATTCGTATCTTTGTCTTTCGAAAAGTCGCATACGCCCCGAAAAACCGAACGCATGATACCAACCACCGAACGTCGCCGCATCATCGATCTGATTCGTCGCGAAGTCGTGCCCGCGATTGGCTGCACCGAACCGATCGCCGTAGCGCTCTGCACGGCACGCGCCGCCGAACTGCTCGGCCGCCGACCCGAAAGGATCGACGTACGTCTGAGCGCCAACATCCTCAAAAACGCCATGGGCGTGGGAATTCCCGGCACGGGCATGATCGGACTGCCGATCGCCGTGGCGCTCGGGGCGCTGGTAGGCCGTTCGGAATACCGGCTCGAAGTGCTGCGCAACGTAACGCCCGAAGCCGTCGCCGAGGGACGCCGCTATATCGACGAGCGGCGCATCGCCATCGCACTCAAGGAGGGTATCGACGAGAAACTCTATATCGAGGTCGAGGCCCAGGCTGACAGCCACAGCGCCACGGCGGTGATCGCCGGAGGGCACACCGCCTTCGTCTACGCACGGCACGACGACGAGGTGCTGCTCGATCTGCGAAACGGAAATGCACGCGACGAAGCCCAGGAGGAGGTGCCGCTCACGCTGCGCCGCGTCTGGGAGTTCGCCACGACATCACCCGTCGAGGAACTGCGATTCATCCTGGAGACGCGCCGCCTGAACCGCGCGGCAGCCGAACAGGCACTCGCCGGAGACTACGGACACTCCGTAGGCCGCACGATGCGCTGCGAGCGCGAGCGCGAAATCATGGGCGAAAGCATCTTTTCGCGGATCCTCGCCTACACGTCGGCCGCATGCGACGCCCGCATGGCCGGGGCGATGATTCCCGTGATGAGCAACTCGGGGAGCGGCAATCAGGGGATCGCCGCGACGCTGCCCGTAGCGATCTACGCCGAGCAGACCGCCGCGTCGGAGGAGCGCACGATCCGTGCGCTGATACTGAGCCACCTCACGGTGATATACATCAAGCAGAGCCTCGGACGGCTGTCGGCCCTCTGCGGCTGCGTGGTGGCGGCCACGGGTTCGAGCTGCGGCATCACCTACCTCATGGGCGGCGACTACGACCGCACGGCCGCGGCCGTGAAGAACATGATCGCCAACCTCACGGGAATGATCTGCGACGGCGCGAAGCCCAGTTGCGCACTGAAGCTCACCAGCGGAGTATCGACCGCCGTACTGTCGGCCATGATGGCTATGGACGGGCACTGCGTAAATTCCGTCGAGGGAATCATCGACGAGGATGTCGACAAATGTATCCGCAACCTCACGACGATCGGTCGCGACGGAATGGGCGAAACGGACCGTCTCGTACTCGAAATCATGACCAACAAATGCTGATATGAACCTCACGATGAAACGGCTCCTTTTCACGACGCTGCTCCTCCCGACTGCGATATGCGCCTCGGCGCAGACCCTGCCCGCCGAACTCGCGGCAATGCCCGAACGGGCAGCCGGAATCTACCACTCTTACGAAGCCCCCTCCGCATCCGATGCGGTCGTTCCTGAAGGTTACACACCTTTCTATATCAGCCATTACGGCCGCCACGGCAGCCGTTGGCATACGTCCGAACCTTTCTACGCCACTCCGCTGAAGGCCTTGCGACAAGCCGACGAAAAAGGAGTCCTGACGGCGCGCGGCCGCGAGTTGCTCGACCAGGTTTGCCGCCTGGCCGAAGATGCCGGCGGACGTTACGGCGACCTTTCGCCCCGCGGAGCCCGCGAACACCGCGACATCGCACGGCGCATGTACGCTGCCTGGCCCGAAGTCTTCTCGACACGGAACGGACGCACGTGCACGGTGGACAGCCGTGCGACGGTCTATCCGCGCTGCATCCTGAGCATGGCGGCCTTCAACGAGGGACTCAAAGAGCTGAACCCCGAGATCACGACCCTGCGCGAAGCGAGCAAGCGCAACGCCTACTACCTGGCTAACCAATACGACACGAGCAGGGGAAGCGACATTGCCGACCGCACGGCGGACAGCCTGCGCGCAGTGCGCATCGATCCCGCGCGATTCCTCGGCACGCTCTTCACCGATCCGTCTGCCGTAGACGACCCCGTGAAATTCATGAGCCAGATATTCAATCTGGCAGGCATCGCCCAGGACGTGGATTACCTCGGGATCGATCTCTACGACCTGTTCGACGAAAAGGAGCTCTACGCACTGTGGGAATGCGAGAACGCACGGCGCTACCTGCTCATGGGCCCGTCGATCCGCTTCGGCGATACGGTGATAGAGAGCGCCAAACCGCTGTTACGCAACATCGTCGAGACGGCGCAGCGCGTGATCGACGGCGAGGAACAGGTCGCCGCATCGCTACGCTTCGGACACGACGTCTACCTGGTGCCTCTGCTGGCCCTGTTGCAGGTCGAGGGTGCCTCCGAGCGCGTGGAACGCCTCGACGATATCGCCTCGAACTGGAGCACCGAGAAGATCACCCCGATGGCGGCCAACATCCAGTTCGTCTTCCTGCGCAACGCCGCAACGGGCGACATTCGGGTGCGGATTCTCCACAACGAGCGCGACGCCGTGTTACCCATTCCCGGAGCGCCCTATTACGAATGGCCCGTGCTGAAAAAATACTGCGAGGAGCGCTTGGAAGCGGATGTGCGTTACTCCCGGAGATAACCGATTCCACCGCAAAGTCTCCTCCGAGGCAGAATTCAGCGGTGGGCGAGTTTGGAAACGCGACGGGGCGCCGTGGCACACGACGCTCGAAAACAAAATCACGATCAGAAAGACCGTTAACAAACATACATAATTTATCATACTATGTTTCTCGATACGAAACTCCCCTACAAAGTCGCCGATATGTCGCTGGCCGAGTGGGGACGCAAGGAGATCGAAATCTCCGAACACGAAATGCCCGGCCTGATGGCCGTACGCCGTAAATACGGACCTTCGAAACCGCTCAAAGGCGTGCGCGTGATGGGCTCGCTGCACATGACCATCCAGACGGCCGTACTGATCGAAACGCTCGTCGAACTGGGCGCCGAGGTGCGCTGGTGCTCGTGCAATATTTTCTCGACGCAGGATCACGCCGCAGCGGCCATCGCCGCAGCAGGCATTCCGGTATTCGCCTGGAAAGGCGAGACTCTGCCCGAATACTGGTGGTGCACGGCCATGGCCATGTCGTTCCCCGAGGGCAAGGGCCCGCAACTGATCGTCGACGACGGCGGCGACGCCACATTGCTGATCCACAAGGGTTACAAAGCCGAAAAAGACGCCTCGACACTCGACTACGAACCTTCATCCTACGAGGAGGAGGTGATTCTCGATACGTTGCGCGAGATCCTGACCGAGGATCCCGAGAAGTGGCATCGCACGGTCGCCGAATGGCGCGGTGTAAGCGAGGAGACCACCACGGGCGTACACCGTCTCTACCAGATGCAGGCGACGGGCGAACTGCTCGTCCCGGCGATCAACGTCAACGACTCCTGCACCAAATCGAAGTTCGACAATCTCTACGGCTGCCGCGAATCGCTGGCCGACGGCATCAAACGCGCCACGGACGTGATGATCGCCGGAAAGGTGGTCGTCGTGTGCGGTTACGGCGACGTGGGCAAGGGATGCGCTCGATCGATGCGCTCGTACGGCGCACGGGTGATCGTCACGGAGATCGATCCGATCTGCGCTTTACAGGCCGCCATGGAGGGCTTCGAGGTGAAGACCGTCGAAAGCGCACTCGCCGAAGGAAACATCTTCGTCACCTGCACGGGTAACTGCGATATCATCACCCTGGAGCACATGGAACGCATGCGCGACCAGGCGATCGTCTGCAACATCGGCCACTTCGACAACGAAATTCAGATGGCGCGACTCGAAGGCTCCGCGGCCGTGAAGACCGTCATCAAGCCGCAGGTAGACAAATACACTTTCCCCGACGGACATGCCATTTTCATCCTGGCCGAAGGACGTCTGGTAAACCTCGGATGCGCCACGGGACACCCGTCGTTCGTCATGTCGAACTCCTTCACCAACCAGTGCCTCGCGCAATTGGAGCTGTGGCAGAAACAGTTGGAAGTGGGTGTCTATCGATTGCCGAAGCACCTCGACGAGGAGGTCGCGCGACTCCACCTGGAAAATCTCGGCGTCGAACTCACGCACCTGACGAAAAAACAAGCCGACTACATCGGCGTTCCCGAGGAGGGGCCCTACAAAGCCGAGCACTACCGTTATTGATCGGATTTTACCGGTTGTATAAAACCCCGCCCCGACGCGTTCAAGGGCGGGGTTTTATTGTTGGGAGGGGGGGGGCGCAGGTGAAAGGTAAAATGTAGAAGGTCGAAAGCAGAAAATCTTTGCCTCTGCACTCAAAACAGTTTCGAAAGTTGTGGGCAAGTCGTAGCCTGCGGAGGTTTTCGCGAACAAAGAGAGCGAGCCTCCGCCGAGGGAGGTTACGGCTCGCGCAGTCTTTCAGACCGCATTTTGCATACGGCAAAGTCGATTCATATAACCCGGCTTTTAGACGAGTCCCCGCAATACGGGCCAAAGGTCGGTAAGAATATGGACGAACATGGAGATCGACACGACGAGTTTGAGTCCCGTGCCGACGATGAACGAGAGAAACGACCCGACTCCGACCCGCAAGGCTCGGCCGAAGTCGCGGTTGTCGTGCAGCAGTTCGCCGATCAAAGCCCCGAAGAAGGGTCCCAGCACGACACCGAGGGGCGGAAAAAGCAGAAATCCGGCGAAAACACCGATCGTAGCGCCGATCGAACCCGCACGTGAACCGCCGAAACGACGCGTCATCCACCCCGGAAGGAAGAAATCGACGAGCGTCGCGGCGACAACGACGGCCAGCCACAGCCACAATGTCGAAGCAGAGAATCCGGAACAGGAGGTAAACCCGGCACACAGCAATCCGGCGTAGCTGAGCAGCGCCCCCGGAAGCACCGGGACGAAGCAACCGACGATCCCGGCGATCGAGAGCAGCAAGGCAGCAAGTATGAGAATCGCATCCATCGTTGAAAAATATTTCCGGCCATCGAAAAATCGGCAGCCGCACGTTTTACATATATCGAACCGTAACCGGATTCAGCGTACGCCTCGACGGCCAACCGAATACCCGAAACGAGCCGGCCGCCGCACGGCGCTCCGCCATCGTCCCGGCGCGGGATCAGGCAGTCTGAGCGACTTCGGAACCGAACGACCCGGTACCATACACCGAAACCGGGCCGCAGTAGCCCGGTTTACGACTGCACCCATGCAGTCCAAAAGGTACCTTACCCGATGATGCGGTTGGTCGCCGTATCGGGGAAGACGATCCAGGGACGGAATTGCTTGGCGTCCTCGAAATCCATCAGCGCGTAAGACGCGATGATGATGACGTCGCCGACCTGTACCTTGCGGGCGGCAGCTCCGTTCAGGCAGACGCAGCCGCTGCCGCGCTCGCCCTTGATCGTATAGGTTTCGAAACGCTCTCCGTTATTGATGTCCATGATCTGAACCTTCTCCCCTTCAAGGATATTGGCCGCTTCGAGCAGCGCCTCGTCGATCGTGATGCTGCCCACGTAATTCAGATCGGCCTGCGTGACCGTCACGCGGTGGATTTTCGATTTGATGACTTCGATCTGGAATTTCATTATCGGATACGGATGTTGTCGATTAAACGTATGTCTCCGGCCTGCACGGCGATGCAACCCTGGATGCGCTCGGCGTCGCTCCAGGCTTCGACTTCCTGCATCGTGAGTGCGTCGACGGACTGATAGTATATGACCTTCAGCAAGGGATTGCGCTCGACCTCGGTCGTGACCCAAGCCTTCAATTCGGCCGGTGTCAGGCGCTGCGACTGCGCGACAGCGGCCGTCAGCACGGCGTAGATATGCGGTGCGGCGGCACGGTGTGCGGCATCCAGCAGCGTATTGCGCGAAGAGAGCGCCAGGCCGTCTTCGCCGCGAACGATCGGGCATTCAACGATCTCGACAGGGAGCTCCAGTTGGCGGACCATCGCCCGAATGACGGCGATCTGCTGGAAATCTTTCTCTCCGAAGTAGGCGCGAGCCGGGCGCACGATGTCGAACAGGCGACTGACGACCTGCGCCACGCCGTTGAAATGGCCCGGGCGGGTGGCGCCCTCCATCACCTTGTCGATCTGTCCGAAATCGAACTGACGTCCATCTGGCTCGGGATAGATCTCCTCCACCGAAGGCATCAGCACGTAATCCGCCCCGGCCGTTTCGAGCAGCGCCGCATCGGCCTCGGGTGTGCGGGGATAATGCTTCAGATCGTTTTTGTCGTTGAACTGGGTCGGGTTGACGAAGACGCTCACCACGACCGTGGCGTTCTCACGCCGCGCACGCTCCACGAGCGAACGGTGACCGGCATGCAGGGCGCCCATCGTCGGTACGAATCCTACGCCTGCGGCATCGAGCGTATCGAGCCGGGCACGGAGTTCCTTGACGCTTGTAAATAGTTCCATCTCTTTAGTTCGAGTTGTATCGGGGCAAAGGTAGAAAAGATAATTAAAATTTGAAAATAAGGAATCGAAAATTCGGTCGCAACCGACGAAATTGCTTCGAGACAACGATTTCAGGCGGCTCGGCCGAGCCGTTTTTCCGCATCGCCGGCACCCGAGCCCCCGATTCGCCCCACTCACAGATGTACGATGCCCCGCCGGTATTCGCTCAGCGTCGCTTCGTCCGTCGCGGCCAAAGCCGCATCCAGTTCGGCGAGCATCCGGGCGCGATCCTCGGGCAGGCGTCCGCACAGCGGCACGGGGTTGGAGACCGTATCGGCGAGCAGGGTGAGAGGACCTTCGAGTCCTGCGACGAGTTCGCGCAACTCCTCGAGCCTTTCGCGCTCGGGCATCGGGACGAAACGCCCCGCTGCGACATCGGCGGCGAGAGGCGCATCCTCGAAAAGCGTCAGCGAAACGACCGAAAGGACGTAGGGATGCAGGCGGTTGAACAACCGCACGGTGTTGCGCGCCGCGCGAAGGCCGTTTCCGGCCCCGGCGAGCCCGGTCATATAAGTAAAATAGTATTCGATATGCGCCTCGTCGAGTCTGCGGCACGCTTGCAGAATATCATCGGGCGTGCAGCCTTTGTTCATGAAGGCCAGCGTCGGGCCATCGCCCGTCTCGGTGCCGATACTGATCCCGGTGATCCCCCGGGCCCGCAGTTCGCGCAACTCCTCCGGGCTTTTGCGCAGGATGTCGGCGATACGCGCGAACATGCCGATAGTCGCCGTGCGTGGCAGGTAGTCGCGGATGAGGTCGGCCAGGCGTATCAACCGTCCGGCACTCAGGACGAAGGGGTTGGCACCGACCAGAAAAACACGACGCGCACGGGGTTGATAGCGTGCGATCGACCGCAGGTCGGACTCCAGTTCGGCACGCGTCGCCATGCGGAAACGCAGCGAACCGTAAAGCGAACAGAATTTGCAGGCATGGTGCGTGCAGGAGACGGTCGCTTGCAACAGCACGGAATAGGCTTCGTAGGGAGGTCGCCAGACGGTACCGGTGAAATGCTGTCGGATGGTTTCATTCATAATTTTTTCGTATTTTAGTCCCGCGAAGATAGACCATTGCGGCGCACGAAACAAGAACTTATCCGATTGTCAGCCACTTACGCCGATGTTAGTTTTCGTGTATCCGTGACGATTGCGACCGAAAAAATATGAAAGAAAATTTCGACGCCCCGGTATCCGGGCCCGTTTGCGCGCTGTTCGAGCGGCTGGGCAACCGCTGGACGCTGCTCGTGCTGCATACCCTGCGGAAACAGGGGACGTTGCGCTTTCACCAGCTCGTTCGAATGGTTCCCGGAGGTATCTCCGAGCGGATGCTCGCCGCGACGCTCCGCGACCTGGAGCAGACCGGAATGGTCCGCCGCAGGCTCTATCCCGAGGTGCCGCCGCGGACGGAATATGCGCTCGCCCCGAAGACCCTGGAGCTCCTGCCTATCCTCGACCGGCTGATCGACTGGGCCGAACGGACGCAATAAGCGCATTTTCACCAGCGGAAGGTACGCATCAGCGCAGCCGGGCCCGATACGAAAAACCCGCACGGGCAGACAACATCCTCGAAATTTCGTTATATTTGCAATAATTTTGCACGGAATACGTTACTATCGTGCTGCAAACCGAATAAGGATAACATACAACATACGAAACATGAGCGAAGTCATCAACATCAAGGAACTCGGCGAACGCATCGAGCGCGAATCGATCTTCGTCGATACGCTGCGCACGGAAATGGGCAAGGTCATCATCGGCCAGTCGCACCTGGTCGACACGCTGCTGATCGGTCTGCTGTCCAACGGGCACATCCTGCTGGAAGGCGTACCCGGACTTGCCAAAACACTGGCTATCACGACACTGGCCAAGGCCGTCGACGCCGGATTCTCACGCATCCAGTTCACCCCCGACCTGCTGCCCGCCGACCTGATCGGTACGCTGATCTACTCGCAGAAAAGCGAGGATTTCATCGTCAAGAAGGGCCCCGTTTTCGCCAACTTCGTGCTGGCGGACGAAATCAACCGTTCGCCGGCCAAGGTACAGTCGGCGCTGCTCGAAGCCATGCAGGAGCGTCAGGTGACCATCGGCGACAGCACCTACGCACTGCCGCAGCCGTTCCTGGTGCTCGCCACGCAGAACCCCCTGGAACAGGAGGGTACCTATCCGCTGCCCGAAGCGCAGGTCGACCGTTTCATGCTCAAGGCCAAGATCACCTATCCCAAGAAACAGGAGGAGCGCGACATCGTACGCATGAATCTCTCGGGTGCCGGCATGCCGCAGGTCAACAAGGTCGTTTCGCCCGAGGATATCGTGAAAGCCCGCAAGGTGGTCGAAGACGTCTACATGGACGAGAAGATCGAAAAATACATCGTCGACATCATCTTCGCTACGCGCGAGCCGGCCGAATACAACCTCGGCAAGTTGCAGAACCTGATCTCCTACGGCGGTTCGCCCCGTGCGTCGATCTCGCTGGCCAAGGCCGCCCGCGCCTACGCCTTCATCCGCCGCCGCGGTTACGTCATTCCCGAGGACGTGCGGGCCGTATGCCACGACGTGCTGCGCCACCGCATCGGCCTCACATACGAAGCCGAGGCCGAAAATATTTCGACCGAGGAGATCATCACCGACATTCTCAACAACGTGATCGTTCCCTGACGATGCAACAGACCGAGAACGATATTCTGCGACGCGTCCGCAAGATCGAGATCAAGACCCGCGGTCTTTCCAACGAAATTTTCGCCGGAAAGTACCACACGGCTTTCCGCGGCAGAGGCATGTCGTTTTCCGAGGTGCGCGAATACCGCGCCGGAGACGACGTGCGCGACATCGACTGGAACGTCACGGCCCGTTCGCGCAAGCCCCACATCAAAGTCTACGAGGAGGAGCGCGAACTGACGATGATGCTTGTCGTGGATGTCTCCGGATCGCGCCTGTTCGGGACGACGGAGTATCTCAAGCAGAACGTCATCACCGAGATCGCCGCCGTGCTGGCATTCTCCGCCGCGCAGAACAACGACAAGGTGGGCTGCATCCTCTTCTCGGACCGGATCGAGAAATTCATTCCCCCGAAGAAGGGGCGCAGCCACATTCTGACGATCATCCGCGAGTTGATCGGCTTCCGACCCCAATCGGTCGGTACGTCGCTCGCCGAACCGGTACGATTCCTTACGAACGTCAATAAGAAACGGTGTACGACCTTCATCCTCTCGGACTTCATGGATTCGTCATCCGACCGACAGGCGCTCGACGACGCACTGAAGATCGCCCGCGGCAAACACGACCTGGTGGGTATCCGCGTCTACGATCCCCGCGAAACGGAGCTTCCCGACGTGGGTATCGTCGAGTTGCAGGACGCCGAAACGGGCCGCAAAGTGTGGGTCGACACCTCCTCGCGAGCCGTACGCGAGCATTACGCCCGCTCGTGGCAGGAACGCAGCGCACAAATCGACGCCACGCTCAGGCACAACCGGGTCGACACGACGATGATCCCCACCGACGGCGATTACGTCACCGAACTCATTAAACTCTTCAAACAGCGATGAGCAGATTTTCCGCAATAGCCTCGACCGCAGCGCTGCTCTGCACGGCAACCGTTCCCGCTGCGGCGCAGATTCCGACCGTCACGGCCCGCATCGAACCCGACAGTATCGGCATCGGCGACCGCTTCGACTACGTGATCGACGTGGAGAAGGACGTGGTGCAAGTAGTGCAGTTCCCGGAGTTCGAACCGGCGAAGGAGGGCGATATCGAACTGGTCCGGAGTTTCCCGACCGACACGCTCGAACGCGACGGTCGCCGCCTGAAGCTGCGCAAACGCTACCGCCTGGCCGCCTTCCAAGAGGGCCGCTACAACCTGGGGCGCGCCGAGGTGCTCTATGCCGACAAAAACATCGTCGACACGCTCCGCGCAGCCGATTCGTTGCTGCTGGAGGTGACCACGTTCCAGATCGACTCGACGTCGCAGTCGATCTACGACCTCAAGCCGCAGAAGACCCTGCCGTTCCGTTTCGCCGAGATTCGCGGCTATGTCTTCTATGCCGTCCTGGCCCTCGCGCTGCTCGCCGCAGCCGTCGCAGCCCTGGCCTACTGGCTCGGACGCCGCGGCAAGAGCCTGGGCGACCTGTTCAAGACACCGCCGCCTCCGCCGCCCCACGTCGCGGCCATCCAGGCGCTCGAAGCCCTGCACCACCAGAAGTTGTGGCAGAACGAAAAGTACAAACAATACTACTCCGGCCTGACGGATATTCTGCGCACCTACATCGACGGCCGCTGGGGCGTCGGCGCCATGGAGATGACCTCCGACGAGATCATCGCGGCGATGCGCGGCATAGAACTGCCCGAAAAGGCTCGCATGGACCTGACGACGATCCTGCGCGACGGCGACCTGGTGAAATTCGCCAAGGCGACGCCCGATGCCGAGCAGAACGAGGCCGACTACCTGAAGGCCTACTACTTCGTCGAGGAGACAAAACCCGTCGAAGACGAACAGCCCGAAAAAGAGGCATAACCCTGCAACCAAGAACTTACGAGATGCGCAAACTGTTATATATATGTTTGTTGCTGACCGCGGTCGATGCCGCGGCGCAGCGGATGCCCGAACGGAGCCAGGTGCGCAAAGGCAACCGGCAATACGACAAGGGCAACTACGAAGCGGCCATCGGCCGTTACACGCGCGCAACGGAGCTGGCCCCGGGAGATTTCGAAGCGACCTACGACCTGGGCAACGCCCTCTACAAAGCCGAACGCTTCGAGAGTGCCGAACAAACCATGCTTCAGGCTGCGGCCGACTCGCTCCGCACGGACGACGAGCGCGCCGAGGCTTTCTACAACCTCGGAAACGCCCAGTTCAAACAGCAGAAGTACCGCGAAGCGCTGGAAAGCTACAAAAACTCGCTGAGACTCAACCCCTCGGACATGGAGGCCAAGTACAACTACGCCTACACCAAACGGCTGCTCGACGACGAGAACCAGAACGGCGGTGGCGGCGGCAACGACGACCAGCAGCAGAACCAGGACCAGAACCAACAGGACCAAAACGGCGATCAGCAGCAGAATCCGCAGAACCAGGACGGCGATTCGAAAAACGACCCGCAGAACGGCGATCCGCAACAAGACAAGCAGGATCCCCAGCAGGACAAGCAGGATCAGGGGCAGCCGCAAGAGATTCCGACCGGTATCTCCGAGCAGGAACAACAACAGATGCTCGATGCCATCCAGGCCCAGGAGGACAAAACCCAGGAGAAGCTCAAGGAGAAGCAGGGCGTGGTCGTAAGAGGTCGGAAAAACTGGTAGACACTCGATGAGAATCGACAACGCACATGCTGCAAGGCACACAGCCTTGCCATCTCCGGCGGCTCGCACCAAAGGTGAGGGCGACCCAGTTGCCGAAGACGATCGTGCCGCACGCCTCTGCCTGTATCGTAAAACGACAAAAGTAATTCCTAATTCTTAATCGCATAATCGGTATGCACTTCGCTTCACCATATTATCTTTGGATGCTCGTATTGCTGGTCCCGATGATCGGCTACTACGTGTGGAGATCGATGCAAGGCGGTGCCTCCATCCGCATCTCGACCGTCGACGGGGTGATCGACGCCCCGCGGAGCGTGCGCTACTACTTGCGTCACCTCCCCTTCGTGCTGCGCGCCGCGGCCTTCGCTCTGCTCGTCGTAGCCCTCGCTCGGCCTCAGGATGTCGAACAGCACGCCCATAGCGAGACCGAGGGTATCGATATCGTGCTCTCGATCGACGTCTCGGCCTCGATGCTCGCGCGCGACTTCGAACCCGACCGCATCTCCGCGGCCAAACAGGTCGCCGCATCGTTCATCGCCGACCGCTACGGCGACCGGATCGGACTGGTGGCCTTCGGCGCCGAAGCCTTCACGCAAAGTCCCCTGACGACCGATCAAAGCACGCTCCAGACACTCCTGGCACGCATCCGCAGCGGCCTGATCGACGACAGCGGTACGGCCATCGGCAACGGACTGGCCACGGCGATCAACCGTCTGCGCGAAAGCGAAGCCGAATCGAAAGTCGTGATCCTGCTGACCGACGGTGTGAACAATCGGGGACAGATCACCCCCATGACCGCCGCCGAAATCGCCAAAGCACAGGGGATCCGCGTCTACACGATCGGTGTCGGAACCGAAGGCACGGCCCCCTACCCCGCTGTCGATATGTTCGGACAGATGACTTTCGTCAACCAAAAGGTCGAGATCGACGAGAAGACCCTCACGGCAATGGCCGAGCTGACGGGCGGCAAATATTTCCGCGCGACGGACAACGCCAAGCTCAAGGCGATCTACGACGAGATCAATACCTTGGAAAAGAGCAAGGTGGAGGTCTCCGAGCACATCACCTACGACGAACGTTACCTGGTGTGGCTGCTGGCCGCCTTGGGGCTGCTCGTCGCAGAATTCCTGCTCGCTCGTCTGGTGCTTCAGCAAATTCCGTAACCGCATCCGAAGCGGTGTTCCGCACCTGCGGCGAAGGCCTCCGCGCCGCGACAACGATTTCGGGAGGCGATGTCGCCGTTCGGCGGACACAGTCGTGTCCGCAACTAAAAGCCCCGGCGGGACGAACGGTAGCCGATAACACGAATCCACCGCCGGAAAGGAAGAAAAAAGTATGTTCCGTTTCGCAAATCCGCAATACCTCTGGTTGCTGGCGCTCATTCCCGCAATGGCGCTCCTTTTCGCACTCGCAGCACGCAGCCGCTTGCGACGTCTGGCCCGTTTCGGACGCCTCACGACCCTCGGCGAGCTGATGCCCGAAGTAGCCCGAGGACGTATTATCTTGAAATTCGTGCTGTTCAGCGCCGCACTGATGCTGTTGGTCTTCGCCGCTGCACGTCCGCAATTCGGTTCCAAGCTCCGCGAGGTGAAAGCCCAAGGCATCGAAATGCTGCTCGCCGTCGACGTTTCGAACTCGATGCTGGCCGAGGATTTCGAACCCAACCGTCTCGAACGTACCAAATACGCCATCAACAAACTCTTCGACGGGCTGAAGCAGGACCGTGTGGGATTGATCGTCTTCGCCGGAGAACCCAAGGTGCAGCTACCCATCACCACCGATTACCGCATGGCCAAGGCTTTCGCACGACGGATCGATCCGTCGTTGGTCTCGGTGCAGGGCACAGCCGTGGGCAAAGCGCTCGAACAGTCGCTGCTGGCCTTTTCGGAGAGCGGCGACGACCGGCACGGCCGCGCGGTGATCCTGATTACCGACGGTGAGAATCACGACGACGATGCGCTGGCCGTGGCGAAACGTGCCGCGGAGCAGGGCATCCGCATCTACACCATCGGCATCGGAACGCCTGAAGGTGCTCCGATCCGCATCGACGGCGAATTCATCAAGGACGAGCAGGGCGAAATGGTCGTCTCGAAGCTCGACGAGGATTTGCTCGTACAGATCGCCGATCTGACCGGCGGCGCCTATGTCCGCGCGACGAAGCAGGATATCGGCCTGGACGAGATCGTGCGCAACATCAACGAACTGGAACAAGCGGAACTGTCGACCACGCGATTCGAGGAGTTCGACGAACAATACCAATTCCTCGTCCTGGCTGCGATCGTGCTGCTGCTGATCGAATTGCTGTTGCTGGACCGTCGCAATCCGCTGTTGGCCCATCTCAATATCTTCCGCGAAAAGACGGAAGAGAGCCCCCGCGTTTGAGTCGCACCGAAAACGCACACCGAAAAGGTGAAAAGTCGGATGGACTTTTCACCTTTTTTTGTCGGATCGTCCGCTCTGGTCTCCTCCGACTCCTCGACCGTCAATTTTCCGTTCGCAGAATAACACTCTGGTGGTATATCACATAAAAATATCGATTTTACGAACGGGAAACAGCAAACGGTCAAGCACTCGGCATTGCGCTCGCTTATGCGTACATTGGCTGCGCCGAAGATACTCCGCTCGGCAATACCAAATAAATTTGGCATTGCGCTCGCTTATGCGTATCTTTGCAGCGCAGGCCCGCTCTGTCGCTGCCGGCCGTGTGCCGGGGGAGGAAAGTCCGGGCAACACAGAGCACCACGCAAGCTAACGACTCGATATCCGTGAGGGTATGGTAGCGTAACAGAAAAGAACCGCCAGCCGAAAGCGAATTTCATTTTGCACTACGGTCGGTAAGGGTGAAAAGGCGGGGTAAGAGCCCACCGCGGGGGCAGCGATGTCACCCGGCAGTACGTCCCGTGGGTTGCAAGACCATGTATACCGGCAATTAAGGGTTGCTCGTCCGATGCCGGGGGGTAGGTTGCTGGAGGCGGCAGGTGACTGCCGTCGTAGATAAATGACAGAGACCCGGAGTTCGCTCCGGGGACAGAACCCGGCTTACAGGGCCTGCACATTATGAAGAAGTCGCCGACGATCGGCGGCTTCTTTCATTTGCATTCCGAACGCCCCGTTCGCCCAAACCTTCGCCCTCGCGAGGGTTATTACGCGGTCGGAATCCGCACTCCGAACGGTGTTTCGAACCTCAATCACGGCACGCATCCACACCGGTCCGAACGAATCCGGCATCGTACCCGCGCTCCCGCTCGGGCCGCACCGAAGATACTTCCGTCCTGCAATGCGCAAATAAATTTGGCATTGCGCTCGCTTATTCGTATCTTTGCAAGGTTATAGATACGCATTGAATTTTTTATGGAGAAACTGATAGAGACGATCGTTTCGGCGATCGAAGACAAAAAAGGTAAGAATATTGTATCGTTGGACCTCTCGGGTTTCGACGGAGCGATCTGCTCGCACTTCGTGGTCTGCAACGCTGACTCCACGACGCAAGTAGCGGCTATCGCCGACGGAATCGAGGAAAAGGTACTCGAAACGCTGGGCGAAAAAGTATGGCGCATCGAGGGACAGCAGAACGCCGTGTGGATCGCCATGGACTATGTGGACGTGGTGGTGCATATTTTCCAGACCGAGTTGCGCGACTTCTACAGACTCGAAGAGTTGTGGGCCGACGCCCCCGTCGTACGATACGAATACGAAGAGTAAATTCAGACATGGCAAAAGCGAACAAACCGAACAATAAACTCAGGATGAACATGCCGCGGCCCTCGCTGCTGTGGATCTACGCGCTGATCTGCATCTTCATCCTCGGCTGGTGGGCTCTCGAAGGAGACAACAGCGCACCGATCGAAAGCAACTGGGTAACCGTCGAAAAAATGGTCCGCGAAGGCGAGGTCGAGAAGATCGAAATCACGAAAGGGATCGATCAGGCGAACGTTTACCTCAAAAAAGAGGCTATCGCAAAATACCGCACGGATTCGGTCAAGCAGTTTCAGCGAATGCCCGAAAGGGGCGTGCAGCTCGTCTTTACGATCGGATCGGTCGATTCATTCAGCAACGAGCTCAAAGAGGTAGAAAAGCTCTCGGGGAACACTGTGACGGTGGAATATAAGAAACCGGAGGGCGGCTGGGTCAACATAGTGGGCAACCTGATTCCCTGGATATTGATTATAGGCGTCTGGATTTTCGTCATGCGCTCGATGGCACGCGGCGGCGGTGCTGCCGGAAACGGCATCATGAACGTCGGCAAGGCCAAGGCGCAGATTTTCGACAAAGACAACCAGAAACGCGTGACTTTCAAGGACGTAGCAGGACTGGAAGAAGCCAAGGTGGAGATCATGGAAATCGTGGACTTCCTCAAAAAGGCCGACAAATACCGCGAACTGGGAGCCAAGATTCCGAAAGGCGCCTTGCTCGTAGGTCCTCCGGGAACCGGTAAGACCCTGCTGGCCAAAGCCGTCGCGGGAGAAGCCAACGTGCCGTTTCTCTCGATTTCGGGTTCGGATTTCGTCGAGATGTTCGTGGGCGTAGGAGCCTCGCGCGTGCGCGACCTGTTCGAACAAGCCAAGCAGAAAGCGCCCTGCATCGTCTTCATCGACGAAATCGACGCTATCGGCCGCGCCCGCGGTAAAAATGCGGGATTCTCCGGCAACGACGAGCGAGAAAACACGCTCAACCAACTACTTACGGAGATGGACGGATTCCAGACCAACGCCGGAGTGATCGTCCTCGCAGCCACCAATCGCGCCGATATTCTGGACAAGGCGCTGATGCGTGCCGGACGTTTCGACCGCCAGATCGAAGTCGGACTTCCCGACGTCAAGGAGCGTGAAGAGATTTTCGAAGTCCACCTGCGGACGCTGAAACTCGATCCGCAGCTCGACCGTTCGTTCCTGGCGCGTCAAACCCCGGGATTCTCGGGCGCCGACATCGCCAACGTCTGCAACGAAGCAGCGCTTATCGCCGCGCGGCACGACAAGAAATTCGTCTCGAAAGAGGATTTTCTCGCCGCCATCGACCGCATCGTGGGCGGCCTGGAGCGCAAAAACAAAATCATTTCCGACGAGGAGAAACGCGTGATCGCCTATCATGAAGCCGGACACGCCACCGTGAGCTGGATCCTGGAGAACGCCAGCCCGCTCATCAAGGTGACGATCATACCGCGCGGCCGCGCACTGGGAGCCGCCTGGTACCTGCCCGAGGAGCGGCAGATCACCACGCGCGAACAGATGATGGACGAACTGGCCGCTACGCTCGGCGGACGGGTCTCCGAACAGCTGACTTTCGGTCACACCTCGACCGGCGCGCTCAACGACCTGGAACGTGTCACCAAGCAGGCATACGCCATGGTGGCCTACTACGGCATGAGCGAACGTGTCGGCTCACTCTCCTACTACGACTCCACGGGCCAAAGCGACATGGCCTTCACGAAACCCTATTCGGAACTCACGGCACAGCAGATCGACGCCGAAGCCAAACGCCTGATCGAACAGGCCTACGACATGGCCGAACAGGTATTGCGCCGGCATGCCGACGGGGTGAAAGAACTCGCCGAGCTGCTGCTGAGCCGCGAAGTGGTCTTCACCGAAGATGTCGAACGCATCTTCGGCAAACGCAAGAAAGATATCGAACGCGAACATCGTGAAGCGCAGAGCGCCGCGGGAACCAATGCGGAGGATACCGCAACCGAGGTTGCGAAAGACACCGTTCCGACCTCGGCTAAAACGACGGATGCCACGGCGAAAAACAACGGCTCCGTCGATGAACCGGACACCGTCGGGACACGATCCGGAGATCCGACCTCCGGATCGGACGGCCCCGCAAGCAGCCCGATATCCGGCAGCGAAACGAACGAATAACCCCTACCTGTCAAGCGATTGGACGAATGAACGATAAAATGAAGAACCTCGCGGTCCGCACGATGAGCGGCGCGGTCCTGACAGTCGTAGTGCTGGGAGCGATCCTGTGGTCCCAGTGGAGCTTCGGCGCCCTGCTGCTCGTGCTGCTCCTAACGGGCATGTACGAATTCTATGCGCTGGCCGAAAAGCAGGGCGATGCCCCGCAGCGCATCGTCGGCATGGTCGCAGGCACGATCCTGTTTCTGCTGAACTTCGCGATCGTATCCGACGCACTGCGGTCATGGGGTCCCGATCGGGCGATCCTCAGTTGTGCGGTCTACGTATTAGTGTCGCTGCCCGCGATGTTCATCCTCGAACTTTTCCGCAAAAGTTCCCGCCCCGCGGCCAACATCGGTACGACGATGGCCGCTATCGCCTACGTAGCGATGCCTCTGTCGCTGATGTGCTATTTCCCGCTGTTGGGTACGAACGGCTGGGATTCCCGCATGGTGATCTTCTTCATCTTCATCATCTGGGCCAACGATGTATTCGCATACCTGGTGGGCATGAGCATCGGACGCCACAAACTCTTCGAACGACTCTCGCCCAAAAAATCCTGGGAAGGATTCTTCGGAGGCCTTCTCGGTGCCGTGGCGATGGGTTTCGTCGCCGCTTATGTCTTGGACGCCTCCCGCGCGATGTGGGTCGGGCTGGCGCTGATCGCCGCCGTCACGGGCGTACTGGGCGATCTGGCGGAATCGATGCTCAAACGTGCTGCCGGGGTCAAGGATTCCGGATCGCTCATCCCGGGACACGGCGGCGTGTTGGACCGTTTCGACGCTATGCTGCTGGCCGCACCCTTCGTCTTCGTCTATCTGCTGCTCTTCCACCTATAAACGCTAACCCTTTGCAACTATGAGAATCAATAAGGAAGGTTACAAAATCATCGGTATCTCGGGCCTGGCATGCCTGTTGATCTGGGTACTTTTCTACCATCTGCTCGTCAACCATGCAGCGCAAACGCTGCTGTGGGTCGGTACCGCTTTCATTCTGCTGTTCTGGTTCTTCATCGTGGGATTTTTCCGCGAACCGCGTCGCGTGCGCATCCACGACGCCGACCTTGTTTTCGCACCGTGCGACGGACGCGTGGTGGTCACGGAGGTCGTCCAGGAAACGGAATACCTGCACCGTGAAATGTTGCAAATCTCGATCTTCATGTCCGTCACCAACGTACACATGAACTGGGTACCCGTAGGCGGCAAAGTCGAATACTTCAAATACCACCCGGGACGTTTCCTCGTGGCCTGGCATCCCAAATCCTCGACCGAGAACGAACGCACGACCACCGTCGTGCGCATGAACGACGGACAACAGGTTCTTTTCCGTCAGATCGCCGGACTGATCGCACGCCGCATCGTCTCCTACATGAAAATCGGCGAAGCGGTCGAACAGAACAGCGTCTGCGGATTCATCAAGTTCGGTTCGCGCGTGGATATCCTCGTGCCCAAGGACAGCGAACTGCTGGTCGAAATCGGCGACGCGACCGTCGGATCGCAGACCCCCATCGCGCGTCTGAGCCGAAAGTAACCCTCCCGGGGCCATGCAGACCACACCGCAGACCTTTCTGAAATTCGTCGCAGGGGCGGCAGCCGCTGCGGTCATACTCTTTTTGGTCTGGTATTTCTCGTCGATCGTCGTCTACGTACTGATTTCGGCCGTGCTGGCCGTAGTCGGCAAACCGCTGGTCGAGAGACTCGCATCGCTGCATTTGCGCAACCGGAGCATCCCCCGCTGGGTTGCGGCACTGGTCACGCTCGCGGTGATCTGGATCGTACTGGCGACTCTCTGTTCGCTGTTCGTGCCGCTGGTTTTCCACAAAATCTACCAACTGGCCGACGTCGATTTCGCCGCGGCACTCGACCGTATCGGCGAACCGATTCTCGGCATGCAGCGCCATTTGCAGGAACTTTTCGCCCTGCCGGCAAGCACGTTCTCGCTCTCCGAAGAACTGGCCTCGTCGCTTCGGCAGCTGACCGACGTAGATTCGCTCAACGCGGTTTTCTCGTCGGTGCTCAACGTGGTGCTGTCATCCGTAATCGCTATCTTCTCGATCTCATTCATCACCTTTTTCTTCCTGAAAGACGAGGGATTGTTCTATGCGATGATTACGACGATGTTCCCCGACCGTTACCGCGAGAACATCACCCGCGCTTTGGACTCCGTAACCGTCTTGCTGTCACGCTACTTCACGGGGATCCTCGCCGAAAGCCTCGGACTGACCGTCGTCGCGACGCTGGCCATGATGGTCCTCGGAATGCGTGCGGCCGACGCTTCGTTCATCGGACTGGCGATGGGCGTAATGAACGTAGTACCCTACGCCGGACCACTCATCGGAGGCATCGTCTCGGTGCTGGTCGGTATCGTCACTCCGATCGAAGGCATGACGACCGGACACACGGTGTGCGCCATATCCGTCACACTACTGGTCATCAAGGGAATAGACGACTTCGTACTGCAACCGGCTCTCTATTCCGAACGAGTGAAGGCCCATCCGCTCGAAGTCTTCCTGGTAATTCTCATCGCCGGATCTTTGGCCGGTATCCTGGGCATGCTGCTGGCAATTCCTTCCTATACGGTGCTGCGCGTCTTCGCCAAGGAATTTTTCTCGCAGTTCCGGCTGGTGCGCAAACTCACCGAGAAAATCTGAAAACGATGGAACCGATCGTTATCGAAGGCTTCGTGGACCACGGGCGGCATCTCGGCCGCGAAATCGGATTTCCGACGGCCAATCTGCCCCTCCCGGCCGCCCTGACGATCGAGGACGGGGTATATGCAGCGTGGGCCGAAGTCGGTGGTGTGCGCTACGGGGCCATGTCCAACGTCGGCAACAACCCTTCTATCGGAGCAACCCCCCGACGTCTCGAAACCCATCTTCTCGATTTCTCCGGCTCGATCTACGGCCAACGGCTGCGCGTCACGCTGTTGCACCGCATACGCGAGGAACGCATCTTTCCATCGCTCGAAGCCCTCACCTTGCAGATCGCCCGCGATCGTGAGACGGTGAGAAATTACCTTGCCAACCTCTGAAAGGTCGAATTACCGTACCGATAATTACGAAGTCCCCGGGCTCAGTACCGCCCGCATGCAACCCCATCTCCCGACATAAAGTATACGCCATGAAAAAGCCCGCATACGGAATGCGGGCTCGATCAAGTTCGAGCAGAAAGCGAAATCAACGCACCCGAACCCCCAACCGACATATGCACGTATGCGTATAGGTTTCACCGGGGCGAAGTGTCGTCGCAGGGTACTCCGGACGATTGGGGCTGTCGGGGAAGTGTTGTGTTTCCAAAGCCGGCGACTCGCGGAAACGCAGTGGCCGACCGTATTTGCCCGACGTCGCGCCGTCGAAGAAATTGCCGCTGTGGAACCGTATGCCCGGCTGGTCGCTCCACACCTCCATCGTGCGACCGGTCGTCGGCTCGTAAACCCGTGCCGCCAATTCGAGTCCGTCCGGTGTCGTGCGATCGAGCGCCCAATTCAGGTCGTAGCCGCGACCGTTGCGCAGTTGCTCGTCATCCGCCTCGATGCGTTCGCCGATCGTACGGAGCGTACGGAAGTCGAACGGCGTAGTCTCCACCGAAGCCTGTTCTCCCGTGGAAATCAGCACCGAATCGACCGGCGTAAAACGACTGGCAGGAATCGTCAGTTCGTTGTCGAGGATCGTAGCGTTGCACCCTTGAGGTTGAAGAACGAGTGGTGCGAGATATTCACGTGCGTGGCCTTGTCCGTCTTGGCCCGATAGTCGATGCGGAACTCATTTTCGGGCGTCAGCGTATAGGTCTTCTCGATATCGAGATTTCCCGGAAAACCCTCCTCGCCGTCTCGGTGCAGATAGCTCAGCACCAGGGATCATCGGTAGCTTCGACGACCTGCCGTACCACGCGGTCGAGATCGACAAAGTCTCCGAAGTGGCCGGATTCCTCTGGAAAAAGGGATGGGCCGAGAGAAACGGCGGAAACATCACAATCAACGTCACGGATCTTGTCGACGACAGCATCCGAACCATGAAGCCAATCGCACAGCCGCTCCCCATCGGTATCACGCTCCCCGCTCTGAAAGGTGGATATTTCTTCTGCAAGGGAACGAACCGACGAATGAGAGACCTGGCTCGAAGACCCATGGAGAACGGGGCCGTCATCAGAATCCTGGACGACTGCGCCTCGTACGAAATCGTCGCGGACAATCCCGTGAAACTAACCTCCGAACTGGCTGCGCATCTTTCGATGCACGCAAAGATGATCGAAGACGGATGCGGATACAAGGCCGCGCTTCACACGCATCCCATAGACCTGGTGGCTATGACCCACAACCCCGAGTTCCTCGAAAAGAACGTGCTCACGAAAATCCTTTGGTCCATGATTCCCGAAATCCGGGCATTCTGTCCCAAGGGACTCGGCATCGTGCCTTACCACATGCCGTCATCCGTCGAACTCGCCAAGGCTACGATCGCCCAACTCGTCGAATACGACGTCGTGATGTGGGAAAAACACGGGGTATGCGCAGTAGGTCCCGACATCGTCGAGGCATTCGACCAGGTCGACGTCCTGTCAAAAGCCGCACAGATATATATATCCGCAAGGGCGATGGGGTTCAAACCGTCCGGTATGACGGAGCAACAGCTCCAACAACTCCAAATAGCGTTCAACCTCTGAAAACGCATTCGCACGACAATCGGATCCGGACCGTCATTTCGATACGCAAAAAAACATTCCCCCATGAAGATCTCCCACCCGCGTATCATACGATTAATACTTTACCTCTATGCGCTTGGCGGCTCCGTCGCCGAGGCACGAAACCGTCCGACCAGCCTCATGACGGAACTGATGACCGGTATCGGGTCGCTTTATCATTGCGAACTATGCAACACGGAAACCCTGTCCGGTGATTTCGGACAGGATTTCGCCGTCGTGCACGCATCCCGCCCGACATTCGGATGGATCGTGCCGGATTGCGGCCCCGGCACGCACCGACTCTCCTATCGGATCATCGCATCGGACAACGCGACCGACTCCCGATCCGGCCGGGGCAATATTCGGAACAGCGGAACGATACGCAGTCGGCAATCGGTCGCGGTGACCTACGGCGGCGAAGCGCTGAAACCGGACAAACTCTGTTTCTGGCGCGTGGCCGTTTCGACCGATACCGGAGGCGACAGCGAGCGGTCGGAAATCGAACCGTTCCGCACGGCTGAACAACCCGCCGACTACGCTCCGTCTTATCGTCCGCAGAGGCAGAACGCGACGAGCCGTCCGACATGAAAAAACTCGACGCGACGACCGCCCTGTTCGAGTTCGGACGTGCCTCGTTCGGATGGCTGGAAGTGACGCTGCAATCGCCCGGCGGCGGCGATACGATATACGTCGCCATCGGCGAAGTCATGAAAAACGGCCGCATAGACACCCGTTCCCCGGGAACGGCCAGATATCATCGTTATCCGCTCGTCCTCGAAAAGGGTCGCCGCACCTATTCGGTGATTCCCGCTCACGACCCACGCGACACGGGGCCACAGGCCGTGCGCATGCCCTACCCTATGAACGAAGTCGCTCCGTCCCGTTATTACCAAATCGAACGCTATAATGGCGACATGGCGATCGGCGATGTCACCCGCCACACAGTCATATACCCGTTCGATGACGACGCGGCGCATTTCTCATCGGACGATTCGACGCTCGACGCCATTTGACGACTGTGCAAATAGACCGTAAAAGCGACATCCGCACTCGGCATTTACATCGACGGCGATCGCAAGCGCATCCCGTACGAAGCCGATGCACTCATCAACCAACTCAGCCACTATGCCGTGGACCGCGAATACGCCACGGTGCGCCGCACGTCGGAATAACTCCTGCAACACCCGACATGGCCTACCGAATGGATATTGCAGGCGTTAATCATCGCATGGAACGACTACTTCTATACGGGGGCGACGATCGTTCGATAGCAGCGAATTACGAGCTGCTGAACTCCCGCACGCAGGGGGCGTTACGGCGCGACAACGGATTGATATCGACCACCGCGGACAAAACCGTCGCAACACCCGAATTCCGCCGTTCGATCAAATTCAACGGCACGATCCGCGGCATCGTAGACTGGCCGCACGACAGCGAAGAGGACGGATTCGTCTTTACCGACTACAACTGCGGGGGCAACGCTTTCCACTACCGCGCGCGGTGTCTGCTCACCCGAATAGCCCGTCAGACCGGCCGCACGAAAGAGGCCCGGAAACTCGACGAAGATTGCAAACGCCTTTATCGCCTTTTCAACGACGCATTCTTCGACCCTGCCACCGGAACCTATCGCGCCGGAACCGACACGGATCATCACACGCTCCATTCGGCCAGGTTCGTCATGGCATTCGGACTGGTGCCCGAGGAACATCGCGATGCCGTACTCGCTTACATCCGTTCGCGCAACATGGCATGCAGCGTCTACGGGACACAGTTCCTGCCGGATGCCGTCTACGACGCCGGGGAGAGCGACTACGCCCAGTATCTGCTGACCAAACAGAATCTGCGCAGCAGGTACAACATGCTGGTTCACGACACCACCATAACCTACGAAGCCCGGGACGACTCCTTCAAACCCAATCAGGATTGGAATCATGCGTGGGCCGCGGCACCGGCCAACATCCTCATGCGGAAACCGATCGACGTCGAGCCGCTGATCCCCGGATGCGAACTCCTCTCCGTGTGTCCGCAAATCTCGTCGCTACACCACGTCGAAGCGACGCTACCGACGATCCGCGGCAGTGTGGAGGTCGCCATCGAAAACGATCCGGGACTTTATCGTCCGCATGTTACGGTCCCGGCCAACACCACGGCCCGCATCACGCAGCCCGTTGCGGCCGACCGGTTCACGCTCACGTGCAACGGCGAGCGTCGGCGCACGCGCCGCACTTCGCGCAAAGGGTTCATCGACGCCGGCGAGACAGGGTCGGGCAACTACGTTTTCGAAGCCAGGTTTTAGACAGACCGATTGCAGCAGATCGAGTCGCGACCCGGCATGGAATCATGGATGAGAACATACATATCCGCAGCCGAAAAGAGATTGCTATCGGCTTGAAAAAGCGCGAATTTTCCGTTCGAATATCATGAGAAGCACCGTGCCCGTGTTCGTATTGCGCGGTGCGGAACGAAGACGCGGCTTTACGAACAGCCATTCGCGTGGAACAGCCGGAAGATCTCGGTTACCGAATCGCATCCGAGCCGCTCCCGCATATCCAGCGGCATACGCATCCGAAAACGGGCTTAAACGATTCACGATGAAACGGATAAAAAGGCTGAAATAAGAGCCATGCCCCATGCCAACATTTCGTTCATTCGCTAAACATCTATAATCTTGCGGATTGCGGCCAAAAGCGTCCACCGAGCAGAAACTCAAGCAACGGCTTCGCCCGAGATACTCCCGTTCGACAAACACCGAATAAATTAGGGTTTACCCTCGCTTATTCGTATCTTTGGCTTCGCCGGAGATACTGCGCTCGGAAAAAATGCAAGTCAGCTTGCTTTTTTCTCTCGGCTTATTCGTATCTTTGCACTGCTTACTTTAGTGTGGAATGTATCGACGAATCATAAAACCCCTGCTGTTCGCGCTCTCCATCGAGCGGGCGCAACGTACGGTGCTCGTGGCGTTGCGCCTCGTCGGATGGATACCCGGAGGACGTTGGTTGCTCGGCAAATGCTGCGCCGTGAGACATTTGGCGCTCGAACGCGAGGTTTTCGGCGTGCATTTTCCCAATCCCGTGGGATTAGCCGCCGGATTCGACGTCTCGGGCGAAGCATTCCGCGAACTGGCGGCCGCCGGGTTCGGATTCGTCGAGATCGGCACCGTCACGCCGCGGCCTCAGGGCGGCAATCCGCGGCCGCGGGTCTTCCGGCTGCCCAAAGACCGGGCTATCGTCCACCGCATGGGATTCGCGAACTGCGGCCTGGAGCCCGTGATCCAGCACCTGAGACATCGCCATGCGGGGGTGATCGTCGGTTGCAACATCGGCAGCAATACCGCGACGCCGACCGCAGAGGCCCCGAACGACTATCTCAAATCCTTCCGCAACCTCTACCAATACGCCGATTACTTCTCCGTGAATATCGACTGCGACAACTCCGGGAATCCGTGTGCGCACTATACCCGGGAGCGGATACTCTCGATTCTCGAACCGCTGTTCGACTTCCGGCGCGGACAAAACCAGTACCGCCCGATCATGCTCAAGGTTTCGCCCGACATGAACGATAGCCAGATCGACCTGGTGACCGATATTCTGGTCGAAACCCCGTTGGACGGCATCGTCGCGACCGACGGCACGCATCGCCGCGAAGCGCTGCATACGAGTCGTACGACTATCGGGAAAATCGGTAACGGCCGTCTGTGCGGGGCTCCGCTTGCGCAGCGTTCGGTCGAGATCGTGCGCCGTATCCACGAACGTTCGGGCGGTACGTATCCCATCATCGGTTCGGGGGGCGTGATGTCGCCCGACGACGTGCGGGCGATGCTCGATGCAGGTGCCGATCTGGTGCAGGTATATTCCGGATTGGTTTACGAAGGACCCGGTTTGGTGGGGGATATCTGTCGGGCGCTGATCGCCGATGCCCGGCCTGTCGCGACCGATACCTCCGAGACCGGAAATGCGACCCTTTGATCGATTATTGTGAACGATTGACAGATATTGCGAACCAATGAAAAAATTATTAATATTCATTATTGTCATATTAGGCAGTCACTTTTATACATATAGTCAGATACACATAAACATAGAATCCTGTAAAGATTTCAAAAAAGTCACCATTTTGCTGACGAACAAATTCGACGATGAAGTTATATTGTCGAATTACTCTCCATTTCTTTCCGACAATAGAAATATGGGAATCAAAGTCGATTTTAAAGACGATTCCAACATCCTTTCGACTTAGCTTTACCCTTTCCAAGTGGCGGGGAAGAAATTTCATTCCGCATTCCCGATTTCGCCTCAGGAAACCATACTTTTTGAACCCGACTTATCCGACATTTCCAAGAAATTGAAAGACGAATTGAAGTCGATAGAAGTATCCATAGGATTTTTAATGGTAAATCCGACCACAAATGAACGTTATAAGGTGCGGGACTCTTTCGAACTGAATAGTGACAAAAATAGACTGGAACGTAACATGATTTTGTACCCTATACCTCAGCGATAAAATTCAGATTATTCTGATTGACTCCCGAATATCGACTTCCGACGGTCTGAATGCCTGTAACCTTTTGCGGAATCTTCCCCGAGCTCCTCTCTCGGAAATTGACGCGACATGGCACCGCGACACTTCAGCCATCCGAATAAAGGCGCGATCGAGAACCGACGAGGTTCGAATATGCAGTTATTTACCATGAATGCCACCATCATAACCATCGGCGATGAGATTCTCATCGGCCAGATCGTCGATACGAATTCCGTATCGATCGCCAAACACCTCAATGCTGCCGGCATCGTCGTGCGGGAACGACTCTCCGTAGGCGACGAACGCGAACGGATCGTCGCCGCGATAGAACGCTCCCTCGACGCTTGCGAAGTGACGATCGTCACCGGAGGCCTCGGTCCCACGAAGGACGACATCACTAAACGTACGCTCGCCGAACTCTTCGGCAGCCAATTGGTCGTCGATGCGCGCGTCTCGGAGCACGTCGAACGGATGCTCGCAGCCCGCGGCATCGAGTTCAACGCGCTGAATCGGTCGCAGGCTCAGGTTCCGGCCTGCTGTAGGGTGCTTTTCAACGCACACGGCACGGCTCCGGGCATGTGGTTCGAACGCGACGGACACGTGCTGGTTTCGCTGCCCGGCGTGCCCTTCGAAATGGAGCACCTGATGCAGGACGAAGTGATGCCGCGTCTCCAGGCACGTTTCGCCCTGCGGCAGATCGTCCATCGTACGCTCGTGACCACCGGATTGGCCGAATCGCTGCTTGCCGAACGGATCGCTCCGTGGGAGGATGCGCTGCCCGATTATCTGAAACTGGCCTATCTGCCCGCTCCGGGCGTCGTACGGCTGCGCCTCTCGGCCTACGAGGTCGACGGGGCGAGCGTCTCCGAGGAGATCGAGCGCCGATTCGAGGAGCTGCGTGAGTTGATTCCGCAATACATCGTCGGCTACGAGACGGCCTCCGTGCAGGAGTGCGTCCACCGGATGTTGATCGAGCGGGGGCATACGCTCGCCGTAGCCGAGAGCTGCACGGGCGGTACTGTCGCGTCGCGCTTCACGGCGTTACCGGGGGCATCTGCTTACTTTCTCTGCGGAGTCGTGGCCTACGCGAATGCCGTCAAGGAGTCGGTGCTGGGGGTCGACGGTGCGGATATCGCGCGCTACGGGGCTGTCAGCGAGCAGGTCGCCCGGCAGATGGCCGAAGGGGTGCGCCGCATCGCAGGTGCGGACTATGCCGTGGCGACGACCGGAATAGCAGGACCTTCGGGCGGCACGGAGGCCAAACCCGTCGGCACGGTGTGGATCGCCGTGGCGACACCCGAAGGAACCGCGGCGGTGTGCCGACAGTGCGGTACCGATCGCGGTCAGATCGTCGATCGAGCTTCAGCGTCCGCCATAGCGATGCTGCGCGACGCATTGCGCGATGCGTAAGACGGACGTGCGATCGGAGCGCGCTCGCAGATTCGTAAAAAAGCTGCTTGCGGCTTGCTATTTGGAGAAAAAGATCGTATATTTGCACGCCCGTAAAAGGGAAGTTTAATTCACAATAAACCACGACAATGAAAGTTTGCGAAATCACAGGCAAGGTCGCGATGGTGGGAAATAACGTCTCGCACTCGCACCACAAGACCAAGCGCACGTTCAGTCCCAATCTGAAAACCAAGCGTTTCTGGTCCGAGGAGGAAGGTCGCTGGATCACCCTCAAGGTGTCGGCTGCCGGCATGAAAACCATCAACAAGAAGGGTCTTGCAGTCGCTCTGCGCGAAGCTGCCGCAGCGAAGACCGTTTACTAAAACATCCGTAACACATGGCAAAGAAAGGCAACAGAGTTCAGGTCATCCTCGAATGCACCGAACAGAAGGAGAGCGGCGTTGCAGGCATGTCGCGCTACATCACCACCAAAAACAAAAAGAACACCCCCGATCGTCTGGAGCGTAAGAAGTACAATCCCTATCTGAAGCGGGTGACCGTTCATCGTGAAATCAAATAGTCAGCAAAGTAAGCTATGGCAAAGAAAGTAGTCGCAACACTGAAAACCGGCACGGGTAAGAATTTTACGAAGTGCATCAAGATGGTTCGTTCGGAGAAGACCGGCGCCTATATGTTCAAGGAAGGCATCATTCCCAACGATCAGGTAAAAGAGTTCTTCGAGGAGAAGAAGTAGTATTTTAAGAGCGATCTTAAATACAAAGGGCGTCCTATCGGGCGCCCTTTGTGTGTCCGTATGTGAAAATCGTTTCCTTTTCGCGGATGCGGTGCGGGCTAAAAAGCCACGGCTAAGAGTCGGATACTATAACTACAACTTTGCAGATTAGACCCGAAGCCTCCTCCGAGGAAGGGTTAGGTGAGGGCCGGACTTGCGAATGCGGCCTTTGGCTGCGAATCTTCAGCCGTTCGAAGCGAATTTACGGGCGAAGGACTGGAATCGTAAGTTGTATGATGTGGTTATCTTCGAAAAATACGGTCTGAAAGACCGCGCGAGCCGTAACCTCTGGCGGCCGAGGATCGCTTGGTGCACCTCCGCAGGCTGCGGTCTGCAGTCCCTTCGAAAATGAAACGCTGCTAAAGCGGGGTTTTATTGTAAATTCTCTCGAAAAACACCCGGGAGCCTTTCCGCTAAAAAGGCTCCCGGGCAGGATAAATCGTCCCGATGGTTGGGCGGCCAGAAAGGCCACGGCGATTCCGTCAGGAGCGGAATCGGTCGAATCGACCGATCAGAACGGCAGGTCGTCGACCTCGGTCGAAGCTGCCGGAGCGGAGGCATAGGCAGGCTCCTCGACAATCGGCGGCATGTCGGGCATCGGAGCGGGCGCTTCGGTCTGCTTGGGCTGGATTCTCCAGGCGCGGATGTCGGTATACCAGCGTCCGTTGTACTCGCGCGACTCGATATTTACCGATACGTTGTAGGCGGCACCCTCTCTCAGTCGGGCTACGTCGTCGGGCTTATTGAAGAACGTGACGCAGATTTTGCGGGCGAACGATCCTTCGTTCATTTCGAAAACGACATCCTGTCGCTGCCATTCGCCGCGTGCCGAGGTACCTTTCGTGACGGGCATTATTCTGTAGACGGTTCCTTCGAATTCCATAATTTTTTCTTTTTTATGTGAGGACAAAGATACGAATAAGCCGAGAGAAAAAAGCAAGCTCGCTTACATTTTTTTCCGAGCGCAGTATCTTCGGCAAAGCCAAAGGTACGAATAAACGAGGTCAATGTCAAATTTATTTGAACATTGCCGAGCGGGAGTATCTCCGGCAAAGCCAATGATAGCGATTTTTCCGGAACACGATCGTCGTCCATTCGAAAATACGCAGAGTCCGGGTGAGACGGACGGCTGAATGATAGCGTCGCTGCGGATCTTCTTTTCGGTGTGCGGTTTTTCGTACCGGCCGCCACGGAATTAACCGTCGGGCGCTTTTCTCTGCCATTTCCGGAAATAAATCGGATCGAAAAGCGGTTATTCGGTCGAAAAACGTTATCTTTGTGTGATACCCGATGTGCGTTCCGAATCCGGCTCCTCGGGAGTCCAAGATTAAGAAACTGATATTGATAACCCATCCTGTTGTTATGAATCTACGTCGATTGATTCCTGCCTTCGTGGCCGGAGCCCTGATGCTGAGCGCCGGAACTGTCCGCGCCGAAAAGAAAAAAGAGTTGCGTTACGTCGATGCCGCGTCGCTGACCGTTATCGGCAAGACGATGGAGACGCCCGGACCGTTCCAGCGTGTGGACACCGCGCGGTACGAGTTGTGGCAGCCCGTGAAGCGTTATTCGCTCTATTCGACCGGACTGGCCGTAGTGTTCCGTACTGACAGCCGTACGATCCGAGCCCGTTGGACCACAGGCGGATCTTCGCTGGGTCACAACATGGTTCCCATTGCCCGGAAGGGTCTGGACCTCTATATCCAGCGTGACGGAGAATGGGTCTATGCCGGATTCGGCTGGCCGAAAATGAAGGCCGACAAGCACGAGAGCGCCGTGGTGGAGAATATGGCCGAAGGCGAAAAATACTGCTTGCTCTACCTGCCCTTGTGGGACGAGGTGCATTCGCTCGAATTGGGTGTGGAAGCTGATGCGACGATCGAGGCCGCGCCGACGCCTTTCCGCCATAAAGTCGTGGTACTCGGGTCGAGCATTACGCACGGAGCCGCAGCGGGACGTGCCGGCATGACCTATACGGCGCGCATGCAGCGCGATATGGGGATCGATTTCCTGAATCTCGGATTCAGCGGAAATTGCAAACTCCAGCCCGAATTCGCCCGCATGCTTGCCGAAATGGAGGCCGACGCCTTCCTGTTCGACGCTTTCTCGAATCCTTCGGGTGCGGAGATTCGCGAACGGTTGGTACCGTTCGTCGAAACGATCCGCCGGGCGCATCCCGCTACGCCGCTGATTTTCATTCAGACCGAGGTGCGTGAAACTACGAACTTCAACGAGCGTTCGCGGAAATTCGAGGAAGAGAAGCGCGCTGCGGCCGAGGAGGGCGTGAAGGCGCTGATGAAAAAGGACAAGAACATCTATTTCATCGATTCGAAAGGGATGATCGGCACCAACCACCTCGGCACGGTGGATGGTACCCACCCGTCGGACGAAGGATTCATGCACATGGCCGAGCATCTCGAACCGAAGGTCTCCAAAATTTTGCGTCGCTACGGTATCCGCTGACGCAGAAGGTCGATGGACTGCGAAAAAGGCTGCCCGAAATAATCGGGCAGCCTTTTTCGGTCGTTGCGATTCCGGGGCCATCGGATTGGCCGTCGGGATCGTCGTACTTGCAGCACGCACCGCACGATTCCGTGAAGCGGTTTCCGGATCAGAGCGGCTATCGAGTCTTTAGAGCAGCGTTTCGAGAATCTGCACGGCGTTGAGTGCGGCGCCTTTGCGGATTTGGTCGCTTACGCACCAGAACGTCAGTCCATTGTCGGACGTCAGGTCGCGGCGGATGCGGCCGACGTACACGGGGTCCTTGCCGGCCAGGAAGAGCGGCATAGGGTAAACCTTTTCCGACGGATCGTCCATCAATACCACGCCCGGAGCCGCAGCGAATGCAGCGCGGGCTTCTTCCACTGTGATCGGGCGCTCGGTTTCAACCCAGATGCTCTCCGAATGGGCGCGCATCACGGGGACGCGTACGCAGGTAGCCGACACCCTCACGTCGGAGTGCATGATCTTCCGCGTTTCGTTGAACATCTTCATCTCCTCCTTCGTATAGTCGTTATCGGTGAAGACGTCGATATGCGGGATGACGTTGTAGGCCAGCTGGAAAGCAAATTTCTCGACCGTCGGATCCTTCCCGGCGGTCAGTTCGGCGTATTGCGTCTCCAACTCGGTCATGGCGGCGGCCCCGGCTCCGCTGGCCGACTGGTAGGTCGCGACATGCACGCGACGGATATGCGAGAGGCGTTCGAGGGCGTTGAGGGCGACGACCATCTGGATCGTCGTACAGTTGGGGTTGGCGATGATGCGGCGCGGCGCGTTCTTCGCATCCTCGGGATTCACCTCCGGCACGACCAGGGGTACGTCGGCATCCATGCGGAAGGCGCTCGAATTGTCGATCATCACGGTGCCGTGACGCGTGATCGTCTCGGCGAATTCACGCGAGGTTCCCGCTCCGGCCGATGCGAGGGCGAAATCCACTCCTTTGAAGTCGTCGTTGTGTTGCAGCAATTTGATGGCGATCTCCTTGCCTCGGAACATGCAGGTGCGTCCGGCGCTGCGCTCGGAGCCGAACAACAACAGTTCATCGATCGGAAGGGGATGCTGTTCCAGGATACGCAGAAATTCCTGTCCCACGGCGCCGCTTGCGCCGACGATTGCGATTTTCATGAAGCTATCTTTCTTTTAAATGTTGGCTGTATCTGCTTTTGGGAGCCGGTCTCGACCCCTCACACTCGCGGCATGACGCCGTATTCACCTCCCTCGGGGAGGAACCTGCGTGCCGTTTGGCGTTCAATCCGGGGTTCGCAACGCCCTGTAACTCTGTCAATCGAAAAACTCGTCCTCTCCGGTCGTGACGGCATAGCCCGACGACTCGGAGCTCTCCTCCTCGTCGCAACGGTATTCGGGCATCTGCGTCGGACGTACGAACCGGTCCGTGCGGTCGACGCCCAGGCTGCCGTTGTCGTAAACTTTCTGGAGGAATTCTCCGACGATCGGCAAGGCTGCTACGCTACCCTCACCGCGTGCCAACAGGTGCACCGACTGATCTTCGCCGCCGACCCAAGCTCCTGCTACGAGTCGCGGCGCCACGCACATGAACCAAGCGTCGCGGTTCTTGTTCGAAGTTCCGGTTTTGCCGCCCAGTTCGACCTCCTTCATGCCGTAGCCCCAATTCAGACGCCCGGCGGTTCCGGAATTGACGACACCCCGAAGCATCGTGAGCATCGTGTAAGCCGTACGTTCGCTGATGGCATCCTGCGACTGGGGAATGAAGCTGGCGATGAGGTTGCCTTGCCGGTCTTCGATGCGCGTGACGAAAATCGGATCGGTGTGCACTCCCTCGTTGGCGAAAGTCGAAAAAGCGCTCACCATCTCGTAGACGTTCGATTCCGAAGTGCCCAGACACAGTGCCGGAACGGGATCGATATAGCTGCGGATACCCATGTTGTGGATGAAGTCGGCCACGGCCTCGGGCTGCTTCGCCTGCTTCATGATCCAGGCCGAGTAGTTGTTGCGGCTGCGGGCGAGTCCCCAGCTGAGCGGGTGCGGCACACCGTCGTATTCGACTTTTCCGGCCTCCTTCGGCGACCAGGCCGTGCCGTTGGCCGTCTCGATGGTAGTCGGCAGGTTGGGCACCGTCGTGCAGGGGGTGAATCCCAGGTGGTCGATGGCGAAGGTGTAGATGAAGGGTTTGATCGTCGAACCGATCTGCCGCTTGCCCTGCTTGGCCATGTCGTACTTGAAGTAGCGGAAATTGGGACCTCCGACGTAGGCCTTGACGTGTCCCGAACGGGGATCGAGGGCCACGAATGCCGCGCGCATGATTCGTTTGTGGTGAAGGATCGAATCGCGCGGTGTCATCGTCGTGTCGCGCTCGCCCTTGTAAGTGAATACCTTCATCTTGCAGGGACGGTCGAATGCGGCGAGAATCTCCTTCTCGCTCACACCGGCGTTTTTCATTTCGCGGTAACGGTCCGAATAGCGCACGGCATGGCGCATGATGCGCTCTTTTTCTTCGCGGTCGGCATCCACGAACAGGACCTTCGTGCGGTTGTATTGGGCATCCATCGCGGGCTGAATGACGCTCTCCATCTGTTTTTGTACGGCCTGTTCGGCATAGGTCTGCATCGAGGAGTCGATCGTCGTGTAGATTTTCAGTCCGTCGCGGTAGATGTTGTAGGGGGTGCCGTCGGCTTTCGAGTTCTTGTGGCACCAGCCGTAGAGCGGGTTGGTCTCGTATTCGCGTACGGCCTGGTCGTAGTCCCACTCGTTGTAGAACTGTCCGCGACGCGGTCGTTCGGCCGTCATCACCAGGCGCAGCATCTCGCGGAAGTAGGTCGCCGAACCTTCGTTGTGCGATACGGGTTTGTAGTTCAAGACGATCGGAAGTGCCGAAATCGAGTCGCACTCTTTGGACGAGAGCGCTCCGGATTGTCGCATACGGCTCAACACGAGGTTGCGACGAGCCAACGCGTTATCGGGGTTGCGCACGGGCGAATAGCGTGTCGGCGCATTGACCACGCCCACGAGCATGGCGGCTTCCTGTACGTTGAGCTCCTCGGGTTCTTTGTTGAAGAAGGTATGGGCCGCGGATTTGATGCCGTAGGCGTTCGAGCCGTACTCCACGGTGTTGAGATACATGGCTGCGATCTCCTCCTTCGTATAATTGTATTCGAGCTTCAGGGCCGTGATCCACTCCTTGAGTTTCGACGCTACGAGTTTCGCAGAGCGGACCACCCGGCCGCGGTTGCGGACCGTATCGCGTGGAAAAAGGTTTTTGGCCAACTGTTGCGTGATGGTCGAACCGCCGCCTTGCGAGGTGTTTTGCAGGAGCAGGGTTTTGAACGCTACGCGGGCGAGCGACGGGATATCGATACCCGAATGGCTGCGAAAACGCGCATCTTCGGTCGAGATGAGAGCCGCGACGATGGGCGGAACGTCGTGATCGCCCAACCGGATGCGGAGGGCCGAATCGGCCGGGAAGAGGTCGGCATACTGCACATAGGAGCGGTTCTGCACGAAGAACGTGCCGATCACCTTGCCGTCCGCGGAATAGATTTCCGTGGCGAGATTGCTGCGCGGATTTTCCAGTTCCTCGAACGACGGGAGCCGTCCGAAGGCTCCTGCGAGGGTAAGCAACAGCAATCCTGCCACCAAGGCAATCGGGGCGAATGCTGCGATCCAGATCCATTTTATCGTTTTAGGGCCGATGGCCGTCTTGTTTTTCGGTTTCATGACGACAATTTTGGGGGTAAAGATACGAATAAGCGCGGGCAAAAGCAAGTTCGTTCGCATTTTGCCGAGCAGGAGTAGCTCCGGCGGAAGCCAAAAGATCGTACTCCGCCCATCGGGCCGGCGATAAATTCATCTTTCTGAGTGCGATACGGTTATCGGGCATCATCCTGCACGAAACAGGCCAGACCGGCGTGTAAGCAGGAAAGTATCGCAAGGCGTATGGGCCCAAAACGACTTTTCCGGCAAATCCCGGCCGTCCCGCCTCAAAAATATTCCCGCCGGTAGCGATAGGCGTCGCGCATCGTCTCGAAATCCTCCGGATGCGCTTTCAGACGGCGACTCTCGGCTTCGATGTCGTAGAATCCGCCGATCGTAGCGCAAAGCTCCGGCCAGTCGATCGGGCGAGGTGCCGGAGGTGCCGCAGCGGCGGGATACCACCCCGCCAGAGGCCATCCGAAAAACCGCGCTACGGCAGCCACACTCATGGCCGTAGCCGTCGCTTTTCCCTGTTCGGAATACCCGGCGACATGGGGCGTCGCGATCGCGGCCCGGGCGAGCAGCTCGCCGTCGAGACACGGCTCGTGTTCCCAGACGTCGAGCGCGAACGGATGGCCGCTCGCCAGCAACGCACGGCCGTCGACCACGGGACCGCGCGAGGAATTGAGCACGACGGCATCGGGGCGCAGAGCTCCGAGCAACGCCGCATCGGCCGAATGGCGTGTCGAGGCGTCGAGCGGCGTGTGGAACGTCACGATATCGGCCCGACGCGCCACCTCCTCCAGCGACACGAAATCGCCGCCCTCGCGTGCCGCACGCGGAGGATCGCAGCAGACCACTCCGAATCCCCACGCCGCAGCGTATTCGCGCACGAGCGACCCGACATGTCCCACGCCGACGATCCCCAACGTTCGCTCGCACGGCTCCCATCCCTGCTCGCGGGACAAGAAGACGAGCACCGCAGCGACCCACTGCAACACGCCGCGCGCGTTGCATCCGGCGGCCGTACGAACCTCGATGCCGTGCGCCGCACACCACTCCAGGTCGATATGGTCGAAACCGATGGTCGCCGTGACGATCAGCCGCACGGACGAACCTTCGAGCAACGCCGCATCGCAACGCGTTCGGGTACGGACGACGAGCGCATCGGCCGCAGCGACATCCTTCGCAGCGATCCGCGCACCGGGAAGATAACGAACCTCCGCCCGAGGTTCGAACACGCCCCGCAGAAACGGGATAGCACTGTCGGCCACGATCACCGGCCGGGATTCATCGATCGAAGACATATGTTCCGGTTTTTCGATACCGCATTGCGGCGACCGACGGCATTCTTACGAGCCGTTCGCGACACCCGCACTGCGACGAACTTTCGTCGTGGAAAGCCCGATTTAGATGCTACAAATATACGTAATTTTTAATTTTTTCATACCTTTGTCTGTTCAAAACCCATTTCCGATGGAAGAGAAAGTTTTCGATCCGGACGGCGTAGGTGTCGCTAACGGAAGTTATTTCGGACTCCCGTTCGAACCCGAGTCGGCCGAACTGGTGCTCATCTCGGCACCGTGGGACGTCACGGTATCTTACGGTGCGGGAACAGCCTATGCACCCGATGCGATCATCGAAGCCTCGACGCAGCTCGACTTCTACGATCCGCTGGCGCCGGGTGCCTGGCGCCGCGGCATCGCCACGGCCGATATCGACTACTCCTTGCAGGAGACCTCCGCACGGCTGCGCAACGACGCGGCTCGCGTGATCGAGCACCTCGAAGCGGGCGGCGCTACGACCGACGACTACGTGATTCGCAAAATCCGTCGCGTGAACGACGGATGCGCCGCCATGAACGCCGCCGTCGAAGAACAGGCCTCCCGCTGGCTCGCGGAAGGCAAGATCGTGGGACTGGTCGGCGGCGACCACTCGACCCCCTACGGATTGATCCGCGCCCTGGCACGCCGCGGCGAACGTTTCGGCATCCTGCACGTCGACGCCCACCGCGATCTGCGCCGCGCATACGAAGGATTCGAATACTCCCACGCCTCGATCATGTATAACGTCCTGCGCGACATCCCCGAGGCGGAACGGATCGTACAGGTCGGCGTACGCGACTTCTGCGAGAGCGAAGAACGACTGGCTACGACATGCGGCCGCGTCACGAGTTTCAGCGACCTTGATATCGCCGAAGCGGAGTTCCGCGGCGACACATGGGACGAACAGTGCCGACGCATCGTAGAGGCGCTGCCCCGGTGCGTCTATGTCAGCTTCGACATCGACGGACTCTCGCCCGACAACTGTCCCCACACGGGTACTCCCGTACCGGGAGGTCTCTCCTTCAACCGTGCCGTATGGCTCTTGGCCGCGATCATCCGCTCGGGACGCCGCATCGTCGGCTTCGACCTGGTGGAGGTCTCCCCCGTGGCCGAAGACCGGACCGACGCCATCGTAGGAGCCCGCATGTTGTGGAAACTATGCGGGCTGACGCTGGAATCGACCCCGAGCGGGAAGTAAAGGCGCACCGAGACATACCCTGCGCAAGCACGGAAACACGCCCCACGGCGAAAACAATACGAGAAACCGATGGCAACTACATACAGTTTTACGCAGAATCGATCTAACAGATCTATGAACTTGCGGGTTGCGGCCGGAAGATCCCTCCGAGAAGAGGACTAAAGAGTAGAAGCAGAATCGCAAACGCAGCCCCAAGCGAAATCGAGATCCGAAAACCGAGACAGTGAAAAGTCGTATATGGTTCCCAAAATCAAAAAACATAAAACAATGCGTTTATTTTCAATGCACAGTTGGCTGAAGGCGCGCTATCGAATGAGCCTTTATCGCCAAAGTTTCGTAGAGGCGCCCTGGGCAGGGGGTGTCGTACTGCTGGGATGCGTGCTGATCGCCATGCTGCTGGCCAACCTCCCCGCGACGAAACTCTATTACCACAACCTGCTGGAAACCGACCTCTCGTTGATGATCCACTCTCCGAACGGACTCATCGACTGGGTATTTCCGCGCGACATGAACGTCGAAAAGTTCATCAACGACGGTCTGATGGTGATCTTCTTCTTCACCGTAGGTCTCGAAATAAAACGCGAAGTCGTCTGCGGACAGTTGTCCTCCGTGCGGAAAGCCATTCTTCCGGTGCTGGCCGCCGCCGGAGGCATGATCGCCCCGGCACTGATCTTCGCCCTGTTCAACCACGGCACGCTGGCCGCCAACGGGTGGGGAATCCCGACGGCCACCGATATCGCCTTCGCCGTCGGCATCCTCTCGATGCTGGGCGATCGCGTACCCGTCTCGCTGAAGATCTTTCTCACGGCGCTGGCTATCGCCGACGACCTGGGCGCCATTCTGGTCATCGCGCTCTTCTACGGCGGGCAATTGCAATTCGGACTGATCCTCATAGCATTGGCCATCATGGCATTCGTCTACGTCATGAACCGCATGGGCGAAAAACGCATGTTCTTCTACCTCGTTCCGGCCGTCGCGGTATGGGGTCTCTTCTACTACTCGGGCATCCATTCGACGCTCTCGGGCGTAGCGATGGCCATGCTCATCCCGATGAACGCTCGGTACTCGCACGAATACCTGTCGCATAAGATGCAGGCCCTCAAGGAGTGCATCGCCGGTGCCAACCCCGACCTGGACGGAGACGGCATACCCGACGAGTTTCCTAACGAGGAACAGCGCTGCTACCTGCGTGAAATGAGCCGTACGGCATCGGGTGCGGTCGGCATGAGCTACCGCCTCGAACACGCACTCTCTCCCTACGTAACCTTCCTCATCATGCCGATTTTCGCCCTGGCGAACGCCGGCGTAGAGATCACTTCGGCCGAGTATTTCAACATCTTCCACTTCTCGTCCGAAATCGGTTCGGTCGGCATGGGCGTATTCTTCGGACTGCTCGTCGGCAAACCGTTGGGTATCTTCCTCGCCAGCTGGATCGCAGTGAAGTCGCGCCTGGCCGTGATGCCCGAAGGCGCATCGTGGCGAATGTTACTGGCAGTAGCCTGTCTGGGCGGTATCGGATTTACCATGTCGCTCTTCGTCGACTCGCTGGCATTCACCGACGCCGACCTGATCGACCGCGGCAAGATCGCGATTCTGATGGGATCCACGGCCGCAGCCGTCGCAGGCAGCCTGTTGATCCTCCTGTTCTCGAAAAAAGCACACTGACGCATGAAAAAAAGCTGTATCCTGTTGTTATTCGCATCGACGTTCGCCGGAGCCTGCTCGAAAAAATCGAGCGGCGACGCGAAAATCCGCACCGACGTAGACTCCGTGGCCTACGTCATCGGCATGAACGTCGGCATGAACCTGATGCGAATGGATTCGACGATCAACGTCGCAGCCGTCTGCGAAGGTATCCGCGACGTCTTCCGCGAGAGTCCGAAACTCACCGTCGAGGCGGCCGAAACGTTCTATCTGAGTTACATCAACTACGCCCTGCCACAGAAGGCCCTGGCCTACGAAGAGCAGTTCCTGGCCGACTTCGCCAAATCGAACCGGGCATACGCCCGTACGGCATCGGGCGTGACCTATGCCGTAGAGGCCGTGGGCGATCAGAATCTCATCCCGACGGCCGACCGCGACAGCGTGGTGCTGCGCTACGTGCTTTCGTCGCGCGACGGACGGCAGCTCCACTCCTCCTACGAACGGGGCGATTCGCTGCGCACGACGCTCGGCGACCTGGGTCGCGGCGTGAAGGAGACCGTGAAACTCATCGGCAAAGGCGGCAAGATTGATGCCTGGATCCCCTCGACAGCAGCCTACGGTGCCGAGGGCGATCGGGAGCTGGGCATACAGCCCAATGCGACGCTGCACTACGAAATAGAGCTCGTCGAAGTCGATAAATACGCGAATCGGTCGCGACGCAACAATTTACGCTGAGTTTTATGAATCAATCGCCGATTATTTACTATCTTTGCGGTTGATACGCATTCTATTCCCCCGGAACGGCGGCGAAATTTCCGCAAAACCGGAGTCGAAGCGAAACGGATCGAAATGCAAACACAAAATATACCGATAAAATGAAAAAAACTCTTTTTGTTGCGGCACTCGCGGGTGCTGCTGCTTTGAGCTCCTGCGCAAGCAAGAGCAACGGCGTGGTGATGGGCAGCCTGTCGGACTTCGATTCGCTGTCGTATGCGCTCGGAGCCAACATCGGCTACGGCATGAACTACGAAATGAGCGACATTCCCTTCGACTGGAAGGCTATGGACAAGGAACTCGTCGCGAGTGCTACGGGCAAAACCTCTATCAAGCACGATGATTCGCTCGAGAAGCTGCGCGAGTTCTTCATGACCACGCGCAACGAACGTACACAGGCCATCGCTGCGAAGCGCGCCGAAGCCGACAGCGTACGTCTGGCCGGCGGCGACACGACGAAGGTGGAATACCCGGCGGCCGATCCCGACATGTTCGCATCCGAGGAGGAGCGCACGGAGATCTCGCAGGCTTTCGGTAACGACCTGGGTTACAACATCAGCAACAGCGGCATGCCCATCCATCTGGTATGGATCTCCGAGGCCATGCAGAACGTTCGCGACAACAACGCCAAGATGTCGGAGGACGAGGTGAACCAATACCTGCAATACTACTTCATGGTGAAGCGTCCGACCGAGAATGCCGAGGCTTCGGCCGCATGGCTCGAAAAGATCGAGAAGAAGTCGGGTGTGAAGAAGACCGAATCGGGTCTGCTCTACAAGGTCACCAATCCGGGCGACGAGTCGATGATGCCGAAAGACGCGCGCGACGTAGTGAAGGTGCAGTATACGGGCCGCACGCGCGACGGCAAGGTATTCGACAGCTCGATCTTCAAGAACCTGCCCAAGGAGGTTCAGGAGATGCGCAAGCAGCAGATGCCCGATTCGTACGACAAGAACGAGCCCGTAGAGTTCCCGCTCAACCGCGTGATCGCAGGTTGGACCGAGGGTCTCCAGTTGGTCGGCAAGGGCGGTAAGATCACGCTGTGGATCCCCGCAGAGCTGGCTTACGGTTCGCGCGGCGCAGGCCGCAACATCGGCCCCAACGAGGCTCTCGAATTCGAAGTAGAGCTGGTAGACGTCACCCCCTTCGAGGAGCCCGCTCCTGCCGAGGAGGAGGCTGCCCAGACAGAAAAAGCTGCCGAATAAATCCGGCGCTGCACGCGACCGAACGTTCGGACCTATATACCGATCGAAGAAAGGGGCTGTCTAACAATAAAAGTTAGGCAGCCCTATTTTTGAGGATTCAAGAATATTAAGCAGCGGAATTAATTAGAGAATTTGCCCATATTCGGCATTTCACCACATAACTTTTATGATTTTTTCCGGGATCATCGTCACTGCGCTTATCAAGCAATGTGATCGACGTTATTTTACGTATATTGTGTGCCAATGCGACGAGTCCGAATTCAATATTGACCTTTGGTAACGATCGCAATCGGAATCTGCGGAACATATGGTCGGCTTTGATGTGCCCGAATACAGCTTCGGGCTCTATGGGTCTTCGGGAGCGATGAAGCATACCCCGCTGGGATGTAAGCAATTCCCTGACCGTACGCTTGTACTCGTTTAGGGCATGATTCACGCGTATGATACGGTTCTCTTCAGCACTATGGCATTCTTCTCGGAGAGGACATCGGGAGCAGCCGGAGGCCTGATACAGATGTGTGTGAGCTTGGTATCCTAACTCAGACTTGGGATTTTTACCCGAAATCCGTACCATGCTTTTCCCCGCCGGACAGGTAAATTGATCTGTCGAGGGATCGTATTTGAGGTTCTGTTGCAGAAAGGGATTGTTTCGAAACGCCCGGGTCTGTTCCTTATGGAAGTAGTTGTATTTGACGTAAGGTATCATTCCCTTGCCGAACATATACTCGTAGTTCTGCTGGCTTCCGTATCCGGCATCGGCGACGATCTCACGGCTGTGCATTCCGTATTTCTTATGGAAAGATTCCAGAAAGTCGATCAGCGTTCCCGTATCCGCAGGTCTTTGAAAGATGCCGTAATTGGTGATGAACTGATTCTCGGTGGCGATCTGTACGTTGTATCCGGGTTTGAGCTGCCCGTTGAGCATGGCATCCTCTTTCATGCGCATGAATGTCGCGTCGGGATCGCTTTTGGCATAGGAGTTACGATCTCCCATCGTAGCGATATGCCGCTCGTACTCTTTCATTTTAGGCAGCGCCTTGTTCTCTACGTCTCTGACGACTCGGTACTGCTGCTTGGTGAGATTTTCCTCATCCATCCGCTCCTTGATACGCTCTACACGGGAAGCGAACTCCTCGGTCGAGAGCGTCGATTCCGTATCTGTCTGCTGCTGCTCGTCGCGGATAACCTGTTCGATCTCGCGCAATACGGCATCGGTTTTTTCCCGCAGCCGCTTGTCGTGTTTTTCCACCGAGCCACGCCAGACGAAACCGTATTTATTGGCTGCCGATTCGATCTTCGTCCCGTCGATGTACTGTACTTCCAGCGATACGAAGCCCTCCTTGTGGAGCAGTTCCACGACCTGACGGAACAGGTCATCGAAAATGCCCTTCAACCGTTTCCCCCGAAAATAGTTGATCGTCCTAAAGTCCGGCTTCGCACCGCCCGAAAGCCACATGTAGTGGATGTTCTCCGTAAGCTGCTGCGCAATGCGGCGTGATGAGTAGATGTTGTTCAGATAGGCATAGACCAGAATCTTGAGCATCTGTCGCGGATGGAAACAACTGTTGCCTCCGCCGCGATAGGTGTGCAGAATTACGTCTACATTCAAACGATCGATGATGGCATTCACCACACGAACACTGTGTGTCGCGGGTATTAATTCATCCAAACTGGGTGGTAAAAGCAAACTTTGCTTTTGATTGTCGGATTTAAATGTTATCTTCGTCATAGTTATACGGGCGTTTATTATTGTTGGGCAAAACAAATATACGAATTTTTTACCGTATAACAAAGGCTTTTGTTCTGTAAATCAGGATAAAAGCCTATATTTTACCCCCCCCCAGAAAAACATGCGAATACAAAACGGGAGAGATCCGAACCGACCTCTCCCTCCTGCAGTTGTTGCGTCACTGCCTCCTCGGACAGAGGATTCTATGGGATGTAATTAGGGAATGGAGAATTGCGTGCCACGCGCTGTTCACTCCAGGATAAAGCAAAAAAATAATCTCGTAGTTCGCTGCGGTTTGCTTTGCGGCAATAGCAATACTCCGACGGCAACACATGCCATTTGCGGAAAGTACGCAGGTCGAGACTGCTCGACTCCAGATACAATCGGTCTTGTTCGTGTTTATCGTACTGACCCCACAGCGAATTTCTCGACGGACAGCGGATATTGCTGCGGTGGAACAGATATAACTCTCCCGCCTGAAAAAATGTTTTCGATGTCTGTGAAAAAGGAATGTGTGAATGTGATATTCGTCCTTGATACCCGTAATGCGGGATATGAGTTTGACGATGTTTCTTCATAGTTCGGCATTTATTTTGAATAAAACATTTCCAAAATAAAGTGCGCGGAACTTTCACAATTAGCAGAGATCAATCAACTAATGTAATAACCATTTTGGTCAAGGACCGCGCACTATGTGCACGCACCTCGACTGTTTATCGATGGTTATTAGTAATATTTAGTTGATCTCTGCTAAGATAAACAGTTTGGTCTGCGTATCTTTCGTTTCTCAAAAATAGGAACTTTAGACTTATTTTCCAAATATCCCTGTTGTTATTTTGCTTTTTTTATTTGGTTCGTATTTACTCTTAGATAATAAACAAAATGGGGCTGCCTAAGACTTATTAGACAGCCCCTTTTTCCGGCCCCGCCCGCACAAATCGCCCGAGCATGCACGCATAGCGACTCACAGTCCCCTCCCCTGGATGAACATATACGATTGCCGCATCGGTAATTACAAAATAGACTGAAAAGCCCCAAAAATACAAAATACTGATTATCAGAAGCTATTTTTTCGGGGGGGGGCATTTTACCAAGAAGAAAAGTTCCAAAATGTTTGCTAATCAATACTATTTTATTTACTTTTGCCCCCGTATAATACCGTATCATAGATAAAACGGGTATTTTACACACCCTTGCAACCATCCGAAGGTATGACATCTCAGCCGTCGGAATGTATGTGAGGTATGAAGTAAGGAAAGTGGTGTTCGGAATTCATCTTCTGCGGAAGACAAATTTAACTGCTTGATATACAGAAATATGTATAATCCTGCAGGAATAGAAGAATTGCATTTTCCTGAAAAATCGGCTTTTGGTGTTCCCCGCATGACACGTTTCCCAGCCACCGATACAACCAAACGTTGGTATGTTTTGCGCGATCTGAAACGCGCCAATGCTTTGCGTCCGGCACACAAAAGCCTCGCAGAAGAACACATCGAGGTTTTCACCCCCATGCACTGGTGTCTGAAAGAGAAAAACGGGAAACGACGGCGTGAACTGCAACCCGTGATTCGGGACTTGCTGTTCGCCTGTGCCGGACGCGACGAGCTCGATCCGATCATCGAAAAAACGCCGACGCTCCAATACCGCTTCTGCAAAGGCGCAGGTTATCGCGAACCCATGTACGTAGGGAGCGACGATATGCGACGTTTCATGCAGGCCGTCGCCTCGACGGATAATCCGAAATATTATCTTCCCGGAGAATTGACACCGGCCTCCTACGGCCACACGGTCCGCATCATCGGCGGTCCGCTGGACGGATGCGAGGGAAAACTCCTTCGTGTACGCGGCAGTCGCGTCAAACGCCTGCTGATCGAAATGCCGGATTTCTTCACGATAGGCGTCGAGGTAGCACCCGAGTTCGTTCAGGTAATCGACACGCCGACATCTTCGGACACGCCCGCGCATACCAACCTCTGAACAGTCGCGTCATCGCAGCGGAAGCCGCCGAACTGTTTCGGCACGCTCCGACATCCTGCATTTTGACGATCGACAAAGGCATATATTCATCCATGCGATAAAAGGTTCCGACCGTTTTTTTACGCCGACCGGCTTCGTTGACGATTCCGGTCTAGGATGAAGCGCATCCGATCGCCGGTCTCTGCATCCGGAATTCGATCAACGTCTTCGACGACACGCAAAAAACGAGTATTTCCGATAACGCCCGACTCCGGACTCCATCCGAAGGTTCGCGGCTGTGTGCGAATGGCTTAAATCTATAACTAAATCGTATCATGTACCGTCTCATCGAAAAATTGCACCTGGATCGCTATCTGAGTTCGCGTCTGATTCTGCTGCTCGATCTCGTGGTATCCGCGGCGGCATCTCTGTGCTCACTCATGCTCTTGCGACTCGGCTACCGATCGGGAACGATGGTCGACCGTACCCTGTTGCTGTGGACCGCAGGCAGTGTGATCGCCTCGCTGCTGTTCTTCTACGCCCTGCGGACTTACCGTTCGATTATCCGGCATTCGACACTTCGCGAGATCGCCAAATTCGTCACGGCAACGGTGGGCAAAGAGGTGCTTCTGGGTGCGGCCGCCTGTACGGGACTTTTCGGCGACATGTCGCAAGAGCCGCTCGTCATTTTACTCCTGCTGGATTATCTGTTGACACTCAGCGCCCTGATTCTCATGCGCGTCGCGATGGTCGTCACCTACGATCTGGCAAAAAGCAAACTGGCCTATCGCCAACGGTGCAAACGAGTCCTCGTATACGGTACGGGCGATAAATCCGTAGCGCAGATCACACGTCTTCAGAACTCGCCCCACTACCTCGTCGCCGGATTCCTCACCTACGGTACCCGGCTGAAAAACCACACCATCGCCGATTGTCCGGTCTACTATTTCGAGGATCGGGAGAGCATAGCCTATCTCCAGGAGCGGCTGGATTTCGATTCGGTACTCTTCGCAACAGAGAGCGAGGCTCAGGCCGAACAGGAGCGGCTGATAAAATATGCGACCGAGAACGGACTCAAGATACTGATCGCTCCACCGATCGACGAAGTGATCGACGGAAAGCTGATGCGCCAATCGATCCGCGAGATCAAGATCGAAGACCTCTTGGGACGCCCCGAAATCAAAATCTCAATGGAAGAGATCGTGGCCAATTTCCGTGGCAAAACCGTCATGGTAACGGGCGCCGCAGGCTCGATCGGATCGGAGTTGTGCCGCCAGTTGGCAACGTTCGGAGTAAAACAACTCGTGCTGTTCGACAATTCCGAGACCCCGATGCACAATATCCGTCTGGAACTGGAAGAACGCTATCCCGGGCTGAACTTCGTTCCCGTGATCGGAGATGTCCGAATTCCGGCTCGGCTCGATTTCGTATTCCGCAAATACCGACCGCAGGTAGTGTTCCACGCAGCGGCCTACAAACACGTGCCGCTCATGGAGGAGAACCCTTGCGAAGCCGTGCTGGCGAATGTCGCCGGATCGCGCAATGTCGCGGACAAATGCCTGGAGTACGACGTGGAGAAGATGGTGATGATCTCGACGGACAAGGCCGTGAACCCGACGAACATCATGGGGTGCACCAAACGTCTGGCGGAAATATACGTACAGTCGCTGGGACTGGCCATCGAACAGGGAAAGGTAAAGGGTAAAACGAAGTTCGTAACCACGCGCTTCGGCAATGTTCTCGGCTCCAACGGATCGGTGATTCCCCGTTTCCGGGAGCAGATCGCCAAGGGCGGCCCCGTGACGGTAACGCATCCCGAAATCACACGCTTCTTCATGACCATTCCGGAGGCTTGCCGGCTTGTGATGGAGGCTGCCACCATGTCTTCAGGCAATCAGATCTTCGTATTCGACATGGGCCAATCGGTGAAGATCGCCCATTTGGCCAAGCGCATGATCGAATTGGCCGGATTCACACCCGGAGAAGACATAAAGATCGAATACACAGGCTTGCGTCCGGGAGAGAAGCTCTACGAGGAAGTACTCTCGAATACGGAGAATACGCTTCCCACCTCGCACGACAGAATCCGAATCGCCAAGGTCCGCGAATACGACTACGACGATGCCTGCACAGCCACGGCTGAACTTGAAACGTTGTCCAGGGCCGTAAATATCCCCGACATGGTACGGCTCATGAAACGCACCGTTCCGGAATTCAAGTCGAAGAATTCGCAGTTCGAGGAATATGACAGGGAAAGGTAGTCGGCAAATAAATTATAGATTTTATAAACGACTTTGCATATACCTGTTATAGTTCTATAACCTTGTAGAGACTCTCTTTCTGCCGTCAACGGGACAAAAAACTGTAAGGCACCGACTATCTCAAGAGAATTTGCCAAAAACCAAACTATGCGATAAAAATGACGACAAAAAGTTCGATACAACAACTACTTGCTGATTGCCCGGACAAGAGAGATAAACTTTTTTGCAGAGGGTATTATTTTACCGATAGCGATGTGGAGCCACTCGCTTATCCGTTCTACGGTATTTGGAAGCATGAAATCATCCTGGGAAAATGGCATCTACTCGTATCACCGAAACAAACCTATACGATAAAAAAACAGGACGAAACAACTTGCATCCTTATAGGACATGCCTATGACCCCATAGACGGAGAGTGGCAGGAGGCTGTGATTCTCGATCATTTATCCCGATTGACTCAAACAGACTTCGTTGAAAAACTAAACGATCTTACGGGAATATTCACACTGATCGTAATAAAAGGAGATATCGTAAAACTGATAGGGGATGCCACATGTATGCAAAACGCATTTTATACCTCTAATAACGGAAATATCTATATAAGTAGCCATGTCAATTTATTGGGCGATCTGTTGTCTCCTGAACGTAATGAATATGTAAGTCGGTTAATCAAATATCGCTTTTTCGGATTGCTTGGCAATTCACTTCCCGGAGATTTGACACAATTTACCAACATTAGAAGATTAATTCCCAATCATTTGGTCGAATTCACAGGAGGGGGGGGGCCAATCGTAAAACGCTTTTATTGGCCCTTAAAATGTCTCACGAATATCGCAGAACTTGCAGATCGGGTGTCTGCGATCTTACATCAAAATCTGCGGCTGATTGGTTTAAAATTCAAACAACCGGCCATATCCGTTACGGGCGGCGTCGACAGTAAAACCACTTTGGCTTGTGCGAATGGTTTATACGACCAGTTTTCCTATTTTAGCTATGTTTCCAATCCGGAAGAGTTGGTAGATGCCAATGCAGCGAAGACAATTTGCGAAAAGTTAGGAATTCCTCATAAATTATACTCGATACCCGAAGAAGACTCGTTCTTTGAGGACATAGAACAGACAAGGACATTGCTCTTATGGAACACAGGCAACATACATGCAAATAATCGCAATGATGTACGCAAAAGACATTTCTTCGAGGACACGACCGATTTCGATGTCGAAGTCAAATCTTGGGCCTCAGAAATCGGTCGTGCATATTTTTCAAAACGATTTAATGGTCGCACACATTTCGGAAAACCAACGGCAAGAAAGTGTACCTCCATGTATAAATTCTTCCTGCACGATCGTAAGTTGGTTCGAGAAACCGATGCCGTTTTTCGCGAATATCTGGAGAACTATTTCGAACGCCACGAAGAAAATCCCATTGATTGGCAAGAACAATTTTTTTGGGAGTTCCGAGTTTCGAGCTGGAATGGCCTGGTAATTACTGGAGAACATCGCTATTCATTTGATATCACCATTCCGTATAACAATCGACGGATCTTAGCACTTTTAGTAAGCGCTCCGATTCATGACCGCATCAACGATACGGTTTACAAATTAATACGCAATAGAATGAATCCTAAGATAGACAAGACTGGCATACACATCAACAATTTAAAACATACACATTTACGTGCTAAATTTGAAAATATGTATTATTCAGTTCATTCTTGTATACCTTTTTAATTTTCAAAACCTTGCATGCGTATGAAATAAGACAGCTTTATATAATGATATACAATTTTACACTAAAACGGCTTTAACACTCTATTATTTGTAAATAGCGGTCAGAATCCCCTCTGAGGAGGGAATTTAGGGGAGAGGTAGATTGGCTAACACAGCGTACCGTAGCGAAATATCAACCAGCCCGTATGAAATGACTGTCGAGATCCCAAATCAGTGTAAAGTTGATTATACTTAATATAATAGACAAGTGTCACTCCATTACGACACACTGCTACCAATCTTTACATATCAAACACATATCTATTTATCCAATACGGGTATAGTTAGAACATAAATTAACTTCATCACACATATTATGTCAATCTTCAAAGACAAAACCCTCCTTATTACTGGAGGTACCGGATCATTCGGCAATGCAGTTCTTCGTCGTTTCCTGAACACGGATATCAAAGAAATCCGCATTTTCTCGCGTGACGAGAAAAAACAGGATGACATGCGCCATGAGTATCAGGTGCGTTATCCCGAAGTCGCGCACAAAATTAAGTTCTACATTGGCGATGTACGTAATCTTCAATCATGCAAGAATGTGATGCCCGGGGTAGATTATATCTTCCATGCCGCAGCACTGAAGCAGGTGCCTTCTTGCGAATTTTTCCCGATGGAAGCCGTAAAAACCAATGTAATCGGAACAGACAATGTGCTTACGGCTGCAATTGAGGCCGGAGTAGAAGCTGTTATTTGTCTCTCCACTGACAAGGCTGCATACCCCATTAATGCAATGGGCATTACCAAGGCTATCGAAGAAAAAGTTGCGGTTGCTAAATCCCGTTATTCCGGTAAGACGAAAATCTGCTGCACCCGCTATGGCAATGTAATGTGCTCTCGCGGTTCTGTAATTCCCTTGTGGATTGAACAAATTCGCTCAGGACACCCGATCACGCTGACCAATCCTTCGATGACTCGGTTCATCATGAGCCTCGATGAAGCTGTAGACCTTGTACTTTTCGCATTTGAACACGGTCAGAATGGCGACATTCTCGTTCAGAAAGCTCCTGCTTGTACCATCGGCACTCAGGCTGAAGCTGTTTGCGAACTCTTCGGTGGTAAAAAAGAAGATATCAAAGTCATCGGCATCCGTCATGGAGAAAAGATGTATGAAACGCTGCTCACCAACGAAGAATGTGCTAAGGCTGAAGACATGGGCAACTTCTACCGTGTTCCGGCCGATAACCGAGGTTTGAACTATGACAAATTTTTCAAAGAAGGCGACGAAGACCGCAATGTCTTGACGGAGTTCGATTCAAACAATACGAAACTTCTCAATGTCGAGCAGACCAAAGAGAAGATCGCTTCCCTCGAATACATTCAGAAAGAACTTAGCGGCGAAGGTAATTTCGTTCAGTAATGAAAGTACTCGTTACCGGAGCCAAAGGCTTCGTAGGCAAAAATCTCTGCGCCCTACTCAATAATATAAAGGACGGAAAGGCGCGGAACTATAACGTTCGGATCGAAGAAGTCTTCGAGTACGACATTGACTCGACACCCGAGGAACTCGACCGTTATTGTAAGCAAACGGATTTCGTGTTTAACCTCGCGGGCGTTAACCGCCCCGAAAATCCAGAAGATTTCCAGAAAGGTAACTTCGGATTTGCGTCTACATTGCTTGACACTCTCAAAAAATACTGCAATACCTGCCCTGTGATGTTGTCAAGTTCAATCCAGGCAACACTCATCGGTCGGTATGCCGGACATCCTTACGGCGAAAGCAAACGCGCAGGCGAAGAACTATTCTTCGACTATGCCAGGAAAACCGGTGCCAAGGTCCTCGTATATCGCTTTCCGAACCTCTTCGGCAAATGGTGTCGTCCGAACTACAATTCGGCGGTCGCAACATTTTGCAATAATATCGCCAACGATCTCCCCATTCAAGTAAATGATCCCTCAGTAGAGCTTGAATTACTCTACGTTGACGATCTCGTTGAAGAAATGATCAACGCACTTCAGGGAAAAGAGCATCGCTGCGAATTCGATGGCATTGAAACTGTCCTCAAGGATGAAGGACGTTACTGTGCTGTACCCACAACATTTCGTGCGACTTTGGGTGAAATCGTAGACCTGCTCCACCAATTCTCGGAACTGCAAAGCACTCTGATGATTCCCGAGATACCTGCCGACAGCTTCGCCAAACGTCTGTTCTCAACCTATCTCTCCTATCTTCCCAAAGAGAAAGCAATCTTCGATTTAAAGATGAACATCGATCAGCGCGGAAGCTTTACGGAACTTGTTCATACCCTCAACTGCGGTCAAGTCAGCATCAACATCTCAAAACCCGGAATCACGAAGGGGCAGCATTGGCACAATTCCAAATGGGAGCAGTTCATCGTGGTCAAAGGCCATGGTCTCATCCAGCTCCGTAAAGAAGGTTCCGATGAAATCATCGAATATGAAGTTAGCGGCGATAAAATCCAATCGGTAATTATGCTCCCCGGCTATACGCATAACATCATCAACCTCTCCGAGACAGAGGATCTCGTGACTGTTATGTATTGTAACGAGATCTTCGACGCCAATCATCCCGATACATTCTTTGATCCGGTACAAAATTAATTACCCAAATCATCTGGAATGGAAAAAGTAAGTTTTAAGAACTGCGGACGTCTCAAGTTGCTCATCATTGTGGGCACACGTCCTGAAATCATACGCCTTGCAGCCGTCATTAACCGTTGCCGCGAATATTTCGACGTAATCCTTGCTCATACCGGTCAAAATTACGATTACAACCTCAATGGCGTATTCTTCAAAGATCTCAAACTTGCAGATCCCGAAGTTTATCTTGATGCCGTAGGCAAAGATCTTGGTGAGACGATGGGCAATATCATCGCCTCTTCTTATCAGTTGATGGTCGAGACTCGGCCCGACGCTGTTCTCGTACTCGGCGACACCAACTCTTGTCTGAGTGTTATCGGTGCAAAACGTCTGCATATTCCCATCTTCCACATGGAAGCCGGCAACCGCTGCTTCGACGAATGCCTGCCCGAAGAGACCAACCGCCGTATCGTCGACATTATCTCTGACGTAAATATCTGCTACTCTGAGCATGCGCGTCGCTATCTCAACGCATCGAACGTAGCACCCCAGCGTACATACGTAAGCGGTTCACCTATGGCCGAAGTCCTTCACAACAACCTATCCGACATCGAGAAAAGTGATATTCTTTCTCGCCTCGGTCTTAGAAAGGGCCAATACATCCTTCTCTCGGCACACAGAGAAGAGAACATCGACACCGAAAAGAACTTTCGATCGCTCTTCTCAGCCATCAACGCGATGGCTGAGAAATATGACATGCCCATCCTATATAGCTGCCATCCCCGTAGCCGCAAGCGTCTCGAACTGTCCGGATTCGAACTCGACAGCCGCGTAATTGCCCACGAGCCTCTCGGCTTCCACGACTACAACAACCTCCAGATGAATTCATTCGCCGTGGTAAGCGATTCCGGTACACTGCCCGAGGAGTCATCATTCTTCCTATCAATCGGCAAGCCCATAGCAGCTGTCTGCATTCGTACCTCGACCGAACGTCCCGAAGCGCTTGATAAAGGCGATTTTATCCTCGCCGGCATCGATGAAGCGTCGCTCCTTCAAGCTGTGGACGTAGCCGTAGAGATGAACCGAAACGGTCACCTCGGCCTCCCTGTCCCCAACTACGTCGACGAGTGCGTATCGACCAAGATCGTCAAGCTCATACAGAGCTATACCGGAGTGGTCAACAAGATGGTGTGGAGAAAATAATACTTTATAAAATAAAGAATCGATCACAATGGATAATATTCTAATTTCATTTTGCATACCTGTTTATAATGTTTGCAACTGCTTGGAGGATTGTATATATAGCATTATAAATCAAAATATTAGGGGGGGGGTATGAAATATTATGTATAGATGATTGCTCAACTGACGGATCTTATACTTTGCTTAATAATATTGCTAATAAGCATAAAAAAGTAAAGGTCTTAAGAAATGAGTATAATTCAGGTGTCTCATACACTCGCAATAAATTACTTCGATATGCACAAGGAACATATATTTGGTTTGTCGATCCTGACGACATGTTATATCCTGGCATTATAAACCAAGTTATCAAAGCAACTAATAAAATCCAAGCCGATGTGTTACTTGGTAATTACATTAGGATATCCGAGCATGAGAGCCCTCATTTTAAACCTGTTGACACTCTTACAATTTCCAAAAATCCACACCTTAAAACACTTCCACGAGATCCTGAAGGAGCAATCATGAATGCCGTTTGGGCAGGAATATTTAGAAGAAGTTTTTTATTAGCAAAAGCTATAACCTTCAATGAGAAGATGATTGCGCAGGAAGATACTTTATTTTATTATGTTATTGGCCTACGAACAAAACAGATATACCGATTTGATGAACCATCATACATTTACCGGCAACGTGGATCTTCCGTAATGCATTCAAGGAATGCGAATCGTGCACTTGGATATTATCATTCCATGCAAGAATTGTATCGAGTTTATAAGGAACACTATGATACAAATGATTATGATGACGAATATGTAATCCAACAAAAATTATTACATATGAGACAAAATCTCATATTAACATTAGCTGGAGTCTACGACACAAAAATAGTGTGGCGAGAACTCAAAAAAGCTAAAAAGAATCATCTATATCCTTATAGTCATAATTTCCTTTCACCCGTTGGTTACCGTCGCATTCTAATATTTTTACTTCCAAGAGAGTGGGGATTCTGGATAATACATTTCTTGTATAAAATCAGGACTATATTCAGTAGTAAATAAGAGTTTTGATAACAATGTTAATACAAAACTGATATTTGTAAGAGTCCTCTACATCCCATACAATTCCAACCTTTAAACATAGATGAAAATTCTACTAATTAATGCCGTGTACGGAATATTGAGTACGGGCCGTTCATGTCGGGAGTTTCACGACTTCGCCATTAATCAGGGACATGAATGTCTTACTGTGTATGGAGGGCATTATAACAGGGAATATCCTGATACAATTTATTTAGGATCAAACATTTCGCACAAAATCCACGCTATTTCAGCTCGCATAGCTGGAGAAGCCGGCATTGGTTCATGGCAAGCAACACGCAATCTTCTCAAAATCATCAAGAATTATCAACCGGATGTAGTACATCTTCGCAATCTACACGGAAATTTTGTACATATTCCACATCTTCTTAAATTTCTCGCTGAAAACAATATTCCCACGGTAGTAAATCTTGATGATTGCTATTGGTTTACGGGTGGCTGTATGCATTATACGGCTAATCATTGCTTTGCTTGGCGATCAAATTGTAGCCAATGTCAACACCTCAAGAGAGGGGATAATTATATTTTCAAAAACAACGCATCTGAAAATCTAGCACGCAAGATTGAATTATTCTCATCAATCCGCCGTTTGGCAGTATTAGGTGTTTCAAAGTGGATTGCTCATGAAGCCTCTGAGTCTCCGGTGTTTTCAAAAGCTAAAATTATTGATTATGTCTATAATTGGATCGATCTTAAACTTTTCAGTCCTCGCAATCAAAGCCGCAACATGATGACTCGCGACAATCTTGGCATAGCACCAAACTCCACCTTAGTAGTTGGTGTCGCTTCAGGATGGGGAGCCAACAAAGGGCTTGATGATTTTAAAGTTCTGAGAAACGCTCTTTCCGATGATGTAATTATATGTCTAGTGGGACACATGGCTAAAGGCACATGTCTTCCGAAAGGAATAATCAATATACCAGCTACGAACAACGCTTCAAGTCTTGCAGACATCTATAGTGCGGCAGACGTTTTTGTGCACCTCTCGAGAGAAGAAACCTTTGGCAAAGTCACAGCCGAAGCCCTTGCGTGTGGCACCTCCGCAGTAGTATATAATAGCACAGCCTCACCAGAATTGGTTGATATGTCTACAGGAGTTATTGTTGAACCTGGAAATATTAAAGGAGTAGCATTGGCTATTGAGAAACTAATGCACTCAGACAATACAAATGCATGCCGCAAAAGAGCAGAGCACCTCTTTTCGCTTGAAACAAACTGTAATCGTTTAATAGATTTCTACCAGCAAGTAATTAACATATAATATATAGCAAGAACATGCAACGTTATGCAATGACGCTTCAGAGACCTGTTGTCTAATCAATTAAGTCTGCCTTCTCCTCTAAAGGAGAAAGGTTAGGAGTATGGCATCATCTAAGATCACAAGTCACAAACCGTTTAAGATGAAATTACGACTTGGAAACCAAGAGGTAGAAAGTTGTATATAACTACTTAAATTATTAAGCCAATGGGCTTAGTCGTATATTCATGGAAATCCAACTGTTGTTTATTTTTCTTGCGATAATTTTGCTAATTGTTTATCAGAATCGAGTTAACAATGGCGGATTAAACTATCGCAAAGCTCATAAAAATTATATTATCAGCTTATGTATATTGCTGATTCTGCAATCCGGTCTGAGAAACATTGCAGTCGGAGCAGACACATTCGCATATAGTCACATATTTGTAGATACAATGTACACGAGTTGGGGGCAAATCATCGACAACTTCCAGGGTGTGTATATCGAAGGCGAAGGCAAAGATCCTGGCTATACCCTACTTGAGAAAATTTTTCAAATTTTCAGTACGAATTACCAAATATATTTAATTGCAATCGCTACATTTTTCTTCGTGGCTTTCGGACGTTTATTATTCCGAATGACTAGCACATTGCAAGAGGTGCTTTTAGGAGTTGTCGTTTATCAAGTTCTATTTTATAGTTTTTTATCTGTTACAGGTATCAGGCAAACCATTGCAACAGCTATAGTCCTATATGCCTACCCATTAATAGTAAACCGAAGGTTTATTAAATTTCTGATTTTATGCTTAATCGCAATAACGATTCACAAATCAGCAATACTTTTCATTCCCCTTTATTTTCTAGCAAAAATCAGAACGCCTTATTTGGTCTTACTGATAAGTTTATTTGCAACTCCGCTTATCCTTGTTTTCGCTCGACAATTTGCATTATTACTAACTTCATTCTCATTCACAGAAAGCTACGCGAATTACAGTAATTCAGATTATGAAACCACAGGGGCTCAATCCTTTATGATGTTTATGGTGATTATAACAATTATGTTATTTGTCGCTCGAAAACGAATAAACTTGAATTCCGAAAATACTCGCATTTCAATCATAGCATTCAGCATAGGTTTGATGCTAACCCCTCTTACATGGGTTGACCCTTCAATGATGCGTGCTGTTATGTATTTCTCTTTCTTCTTATTGTTTTTGATTGGTCAAGCAAGTCTTAGCATTGAGAAATACTATAAAATTCCACACTCTTTATTAGAAATATCACTTCTAATAATATTCGTTTACACAATTATTAAACATAACAGTACATATGCCTTTTTCTGGCAAGAAATGGCTCTTCCCGAAAACTATTAACATGAACAAAAAAATTAAATACATCTCATATTTTGATTTTCAGGATTCTTCTGTCAATCGCAACTGCGTACCGTCTGCGTGTAATAAAATAGAGTCAATCTGTGAACTTTTGAACAAAGCTGGAATAGACGTACAAATCGTTTCTATGGCGGCTGTCAGCGAGCCTAAAATTAGATTATATAGAGGTTCCAACAAACTTCGCAGACCAGGACTTAAATTAAAACTATTTCTATCATGGGGCGGCAATAACAAATTAATACGGAAGCTACGCATAGTTTGGCATTTGACAGCTATGTTTATTTATTTAGTTTATCATACACGTAAAAATGAACCGGTTTTAGTATACCATTCACAAGGATATTACGGAATTATACATTGGGCAAAAAAAATACGAAAGTTCAAACTCATTCTCGAGGTAGAAGAAATCTATCAAGACGTAAGACGTGCAAAATACACCTCAATGGATCGAGAAGAACATAAGATTCTAAATACTGCTGATGCCTACATATTTCCGACTCAGCTCATGAATGACAAGCTAAACCCGAACCATAAACCGTCTGCAATAATCCACGGCAGCTATACAATCGAACCTATTAATGTAGAAAAATTTACCGATGGCAAGATTCATGTTGTATATGCTGGCACATTTGACCCAGCCAAAGGAGGAGCACTGACCGCCATCAAGGCCATTGAATTCCTTCCAGCAAATTACCATCTTCATATTTGCGGTTTTGGGACACCTGAAAACATTGCTCTCATAAAGAATAAAATTGAAAAAATCAAATTAAAAAGTAAAGCAACCATATCTTTCGATGGCCTCAAAAAAGGACGGGAATATATCGAATTCATTCAACGTTGCCACATCGGTCTAAGCACCCAAGATCCATCTGCTGCATTCAACGATACTTCCTTCCCCTCCAAAATATTATCATATATTGCCAACGGCCTTTCTGTCGTATCGGTTAACATCCCAGTGGTTCGCACATCCGCTGTTGCTCAGTACATTACGTATTATCAAAACCAAACACCCGAAGAAATAGCTCAAGCCATAATCACAGCACCGCTTAACAAGGATTATCGTAAACACCTTGTTAAACTGGCAGATCAATTCACCACCAGTTTACTCAAACTGCTCTAATTCGATTCAATTAATTTATAATCAATGGAAAGACCACACTTTCTTACAGACGTTGCAGTTATCCTCATCTTTTTTAATCGCCCCGATTGTCTAAAGAAAACATTTGCAGCAATTGCAAATGCACGCCCAAGTAAATTGTACCTGGTACAAGACGGAGCAAGAGACAACCACCCAAACGATACAACTGGCATTCAGGAATGTCGTGCTATCGTGGAAAATATTAACTGGGAATGTAAAGTTTATAAAATCTACTCTGAAAAAAACCTTGGATGTGGCATGCGAGTGTTCAGTGGCATCTCCGAAGTTTTCAAAAGCGAGGATAAAGCAGTAATCATAGAAGATGACATCGTAATTGACGAATCCTTTCTCCCCTTTTGTAAATCAATGCTTGATCGTTACGAGAATGACGAACGCATGGGGTTAATTTCTGGCATGAATCACTTGGGAGTATATAAAAGATGTCCCTACGATTATTTCTTCTCCTCTCAGGGTGGTGCAATTTGGGGATGGGCTACATGGAAGCGCGTATGGATGGATATCGACTGGAGCCTTGAATGCGCTAATGATGATTATTCAGCTTCAATTATTGTAGGAGCGATGAGAAATAATGACTACGCCCATCAAGTAAAACGTAACCTTCTGGCAAAACGGCAAATGTTTCTCTCTGGAGCAAAACAATCATCATGGTCATTCCAATTTGGATATACGGCATGCTTAAGTCAATCAAGGCTTAATATCGTTCCAAAAATAAATTTAATCAGCAATATAGGCAATTCTACCGAATCGGTTCACTCTGGAGCAATGTATACCCTACCACGTAAACTCAGATGCGTATACAATGCGCCTCGTTATCACATGCCAGAGAAGTTGAATCATCCAAAACAAGTTATCGACGATACAAATTATTCAGACGAACAAGCCAAAATTATGGGCGGTGCTATTTGGCGTCGTATTAGCCGCAAAATTGAGTCCATTATCTATCGACTGATTCCGGTTCTTGGTCGCTAATTATATAGCACTCTACCCATAAAAGGAGATTGCTTATGCTATCAACCAATATAATAAGACTCTTAACTTATAATTAATGGCTTCGCAAATAAAAGCTGGAGCGATATTGTCGTATATCGGGCTGGGGGTGAACATCGTCATCGGTTTGTTGTATACCCCATGGATGATTCACTCTATAGGCCGCAACAATTTCGGCCTGTATACACTGGCCATGTCGGTAATATCATTATTCGTTTTTGATCTCGGCCTCAGTGCAGCCATCACTCGCTTTATCGCCAAATATCTGGCAGAGGGACGCCAAGACAAAGCAAACAATGTTTTGGGATTGGTATATAAGCTCTATATCGTCATCGATATTTGCCTGTTCATTATTCTTACGATCGTCTATTTCTTTATACCGCAAATTTATGACAGCCTTACACCCGAGGAAATAGAAAAACTAAAAGTAGTATATGCAATTGCCGCCGTATTCAGCGTAATATCATTTCCCTTTATTCCCCTCAACGGCATCCTCGGCGCGAATGAGAAATTCATTCAAGTAAAGCTTTGCGAATTGGCAAACAAACTTATTATCGTCGGAACGATGAGCGGTTGCCTCCTGTTAGGTTACGGCTTATACGCACTGGTTGCGGTCAATGCCGTCGCGGGCATCATAATGATTATTCTGAAATTCATATGCGTACGGCGCTATACGCACTCTCGGGTCAATCTTGGCTACAAAAACAAGACTGAGCGTAACGAGATCCTGAAGTTCTCGGGATGGACTACAGTAATATCACTGTCACAACGCATGATATTCAATCTTGCCCCGACAATTCTCGGCATAATGTCCGGCGCCGCCAGTATCGCCATCCTGGGCGTTGCCACGACGATTGAAGGCTATACTTATATGTTTTCCAGCGCACTAAACGGCATGTTTCTGCCGCGTGTTTCACGTATAATGGCCGACAGCAAGGGCGATATACTTCCGCTTATGATACGCATAGGACGTATACAGCTGATGATAATCAGTGCCATTGTAATCGGATTTATTTGTATAGGTCATGATTTCATATTGTTGTGGGTCGGTAATGAATACGAAATGTCATACTATTGCGCGATACTGCTGATATTGCCCTCGGTGATACACTTACCTCAAGAGATAGCATCTACAGCCATAGTAGCCGCCAATAAAGTAAAGCACCAGGCTATGGTGTTCGTCATAATGGCCTGCTGTAACATCGCTTTAGCCTTTTGGCTCTCGAAATATTGGGGTGCAGAGGGTATCTCGGTTTCTATCTGTATCGCCTATTTTGTCAGAACAGCAGGTATGAATTATATCTATAACAAAGATCTGAATATCGATATAAGAGAGTTTTTCAAATCGACATATTCAACGATGCTACGTCCCTTGTTCATGATTGCAGCTGCGGGATTTATTCTCAGCAAGTGTCTCGCTGATGTCTCGTGGATAATATTGATTCTGAAAGTATTGATTATTGGCATCGTAACGGCAGCCTCGTATTGGTTTCTCGCCATGAATCGTGACGAAAAATCTCTAATCAAATCTATGATAAAAAGATGATATGCAGCACTTGCTATCATTTTGATCCCAATACCATATATGCTCATATGGATAGAGAATGGTGGAATCTGCCTGATGACACACTTCGGCAGATAGTACCCTACGCATACGATCCGATACGCTTCCTCGAACATATTCAACAACGAAACAGTCTATGAAAAATATATTGAAACGATTTATTTCACCAACGATGGCGAGGCGCTTTCGCAATGCGTTTTATCGGCGATTCGGTGGAAATAAAATCAAGATCAACAGTACAAGTCGGTTATTAGCCGACGATGTCCTGATGAAAAATTGTCATATCGAGATACGAGGGAATAATTGCTCTGTGAAAATGGGGGGGGGAATCGGTTGGCAGACTGCATAATACGAGTTTTCGGTAACGATTGTCACATAATCATTGGCTCAAACAATCACTTCTGCAACTCTATATTTTGGCTTGAAGACAAAGGCTCGCATATCATCATCGGCAATGACAACAAATTATGCGGAAAGGTGCATATGGGTGTCGTGGAAGGCACAACCCTGACAATCAAAGATAAATGCCTTTTTTCCTCGGATATTTACATCAGTACGACCGACTCTCATTCCATAGTAGACAACGCCTCGGGGCAACGAATTAATCCATCCAAAGATATCACGATAAACGATCACGTTTGGGTGGGTCATAAGGCATCGATAGGCAAAGGTGTCGAGATTGCCGCAGACGTGGTCATCGGAGGTTCGAGTTTCGTGAGCCACAGCATATTAGAAAGCAACACCATTGCTGCCGGAATCCCTGCTCGTATCTTGAAACACGGCATTAATTGGGATGAGAAGAGAATTTGACATATGAAATACAGCATAATTATCCCCATCTATAAGGTGGAGAAATACCTCCGACAATGTGTCGACAGCGTTTTAACACAGACGTACACCGATTACGAAATAATTTTAGTGGACGACGGCAGTCCGGATTCTTGTCCGGGAATATGTGACGAGTATGCAGCTTCCGAAAATCGTATTCGAGTGATCCATAAACCCAACGGAGGCTTAAGCGATGCACGAAACGCCGGACTGGATATAGCACAGGGTGATTATATCATTTTTTTGGATTCCGATGACTGGTGGAGCGATGCGAATGCCCTTGCAAAGATCGATTCCTGCCTCCTCTCGACGAAGCCGGAAGTACTTATCTTCGGAATGAAGAAATTCTTCTCTCTGGATAATAGAATCGGAGACATTCGAATACCTAAAAAACTCGCGACCGCACCCAAGCTCATCCCATATTCACAAACCATACAACAATATATGCGCACCAACTCGTTCTTAGCATGTGCCTGCGATAAGGTCATAAGGCGAGATCTGATCGAGCGCAGCCGTCAAAGATTCGTCAAAGGTCAATACAGCGAAGATATCGAGTGGTGTTGTAAATTGCTCATGAAGGAACCCCGCGTGGAGCTACTCGAAGAAGCGTTTTATACATACCGCCAACAAGTCGCGACATCCATTTCGGCCAATGTCAGCCCTAAAAATATAAAGAGTATCGTCGACGTCATCAAGCGCTATGCCTGCAAGGATGCATCCCTTCCATTGCTCCATTTTCTGGCCAATCAATACGTATTGCTGATAACTAACCTGATGCGCTTGACTAAGAAGGAACAACGTACGTTCGATCCAACGGTCAAACAGTTTTGGTGGTTGCTGGATTACGATTGGTATCCATATGTCAGAAAAGTCTCTAAAGTTAAATTCTTAGGCTACGGCACGACAAGCAATTTACTGAGACTTTATTATTACCTAATCCGTAAATAAGATGCGAATACTGATACTGTCGAAGGAAGCATGGCGCGATGAACAGAATGGCGGCAATGTATTGTCGAATATCTTCAAAGATTTCGATGCTGAATTTGCTCAGATATACTGCAACGAGTGCGTCCCTAACAATCGCCTGTGCACCAATTATTACAGGATCACAGACCGAGAGATGGTCAACAGCATTTTAGGAAAAGGCCAAGCCGGTAAACGGCTCAAATACGATACGCCTCCGAGCAATGAAGCTGCGGGTCCGGAAAGTTTCTCCGGAGGCAAAAAATGGTTTGGAGGGCTTTTACCCATTCTGCGTGAACTGGTCTGGCGAGGAGGACAATGGAATGAAAAAGAAATCATCGGTTTCGTCAAGACGTTCAGCCCGGACATCATCTTCGCTCCCTGCTATGGCAATCACTACATGCACCGTCTTACCCATCTGGTACATCGCGTAACAAACGCTCCGATAATATCCTATATTTCCGACGATCATTACACGAACAAACAATGCCATTGGGCCCCATGGTATTGGATCAATCATTTATTGCTTCGCAAACATACCCGAAACGTTTTCAAATTATACAGTCTGGTTTACACCATGACCTACGAACAGAAACTTCAATGCGAGAAGGACTTCGGGGCTAACATGAAAATCCTTTGCAAAGCCGGAGAATTCGACAGAATCCATTTGAAGCGCAATGTGAATACCCCCATTCGGCTGGTTTACGCAGGCGGAATATACCTTAACCGGTGGAAGACTTTAAAGGCCCTGACTCAGGCGATAAAAGATTTGGACCCAACCGGCGAAAGTTTTCGACTCGACATCTATACGAATGCCACGCTTACCGATGAAATGAATCGGACATTGAACGACGGAATCATTTCAAAGGTAAATTCGGTGGTTAGTGCCGATAAATTAAAAGAAATTTATCTCAGCAGTGATATTGCTCTTCATTGCGAAAGCTTCGATTTGATAAACAGATTGAAAGTCAGACTCTCGTTCTCTACCAAAATCGTAGATTGCTTAGATAGCGGTTGCGCCGTAATGGCTATCTGCGATCCTCAACAAGCCGGTCTTGCATACCTCAGGCGAAACGATGCTGCAATCTGCATAACGAAACCCTCGGATATAAAGCCTTGGCTTGAGAAAATTCGGCACTCACCCGAAATCTTGATCGAATATCAACACAAAGCCTTCGAATTAGGCCGAAAAAATCATCTGGCGACTAAAATATCCGAAAGTTTAAAAGCTGATTTTTATAGATACGTCTCTCCGGATATGAAATGACTATAAATTCGTAAGAAAGAATATGAAAATTTGTATTATCGGCAAAAATAGCTATATCGGCAATCATGTTGACGAGTGGCTGACAGCCAAAGGGCATGAAGTTTTCCAACTGGATGTCCAGACCGAGGATTGGCAAGCGTTCGATTATTCTACGTTCGATGCCCTCGTGCATGTGGCTGGTATTGTTCACCGTCCGGATTGTCAGGATGCAGATCTCTACAAGCGCGTTAATACCGAATTACCTATTAAGATCGCCAATTTGTTCAAAAATGCGAATTCGCGTCCCAAATCATTCGTATTCTTGAGTACAATGGCCGTTTTTGGGACAGCGAAGCGATTGAAGAAAAATGTAATCACAAGTTCGACCCCGACTTCACCTCTCGGGCTATATGGCAAGAGCAAAAAAGAGGCGGAAGACAGTCTGTTGCAAATGCAAGACAAAGACTTCAAGATCGTTATCGTCCGGCCACCGAATGTCTATGGCAAAGGATGCAAAGGCCGATATATTTCAGGCTTCGTAAATGTCGTGAAAAAATTGCCTGTAATACCCGATGCGTTTCACGACGTGAAGCAAAGCATGCTGTATATCGATAATCTCTGCGAGTTTATTCGACTGTCTATCGAACAGGGTCGAGCAGGCTTATTCATGCCCCAGGATGACAAGGCGGTATCTGCCGTAGAAATCATCAAAGCCATATCCAACGGAATCGGGAAAAAACCGAAAACGAGCAGACTATTGGGAATCGCCGCTCGTATAGGCAGTCATATACCTCTGATTCAGAAAGCCTACGGAGGAGTAGAATACGATGCGAGCTTGTCGCGGATTGAAGGAATGAATTACATAATCGTGCCTTTCGAGGAAGCGATGAGTCTGACTGTTAAGTGATTGTAGATCGTGCAGAAAAAAATTTGTATATGTACTACACTGTGGTCGTCCATTAATAATTGGATCATTCATTTCTTGGACGAATACAACCGTCGTGGTGTAGATGTGACAATAGTTTGTAATATGGATGAGGAATTCGAGCAAGGACTTAAAGCCCGATATCCATTTATCCATACTCATAAAATAGATTTTCCCAGAGGAATCGATGCAATAGACTCTCTGAAAAGTATTATGGCATTATATAGATTCTTCAAAAAGGAGAAATTCGATTTGGTACAATATTCCACCCCCAATGCCAGCATGTATGCAGCTATCGCAGCAAGAATGACACATGTTCCCGTGCGTTTATACTGCCAATGGGGAATGGTTTATGTCACAATGAAAGGCCTGAAACGCACCGTATTCGAGAGTATAGAACGCCTGGTGTGCCGCTTCTCCACACACGTCCAGCCCGATAGCAAAGGCAACTTGGATTTTTGCAGGTCCAATGGCTTATACGACGAAAGTAAGAGTTGCGTAATATGGAACGGGAGTGCCAAAGGCCTCAATCTGGATGCTTATGATATCTCGCAAAAAGAAACCTATGCACGAGAAATCAAACAAAAATATGGCATTCCCGATAATGAGCCTGTAGTTGGTTTCGTGGGACGATTGGGCCGGGAAAAGGGTTGTAATGAACTCCTTATGGCATTCAGGAATGTCAGGTCGGAATTTCCGAATGCCAGATTGCTGTTTGTCGGGCCAATCGAGAAAAAAGAAACTATGGATCCCGAATTACTCGCATATTTCGAAACTTGCGATGCGGTTATCAAAACAGACCGGGTGAACCATGTTGAAAAATACACATCGGCAATGGATGTATTCGTACTTCCGAGCTATCGCGAAGGATTCGGCATGGGCGTAGTCGAAGCTTCGGCTATGGGAGTCCCGGTAGTCGTGACTAAATACCCCGGTCCGTCGAGTGCCATGGAAGAGGGTATAACCGGATACTCAGTCCCGATGCAAGATGTAGATCAACTCACGAAATACATACTTTACTTTCTGCGAAATCCGGAAAAAGCGAAACAGATGGGGCTGCAAGGCCGGAAATGGGTAGAACAGAGATTTGACCAAAAAGTTTTTATCCAAAAGTATATGGACAATCGCATGAGTCTTTTGGAGCGAAAATAGAAGCTGCCATGATAAATTTAATGTATATTACCAACCGGCCCGAGATTGCGTGCATCGCCGAAGATGCAGGTGTGGATTCAATCTTCGTGGACATGGAATTTATCGGAAAAGGCTCTCGTCAGGGCGGATTGGATACGGTCCAGAACCATCATACTGTAGAGGATGTAATCAGAATCAAATCTTCGGTCCGCAAGGCCAACGTATTGGTTCGAATCAACCCGATCCATGAGGCTCTTGCGGATTATCCTTCAAGTCGAGATGAAATAGAAGCAGTAATCAAAGCCGGTGCGGATATTATCATGTTGCCTTTCTTCAAGACGATTGAAGAGGTCAGAACATTTATCGACTGCGTAGCCGGAAGAGCCCAAACATGTCTGTTAGTTGAGACCCCCGAGGCAGCCCATATATTGAAACAAATCGTAGAATTGCACGGTATTGACATGATTCATATCGGTCTTAACGATATGCATCTTGCCTTGAATATGAAGTTTATGTTCCAACTGTTGTCCGATGGTTCAGTAGATAAATGGACTAAGATCATAAAACAAAGGAACATTAAATTCGGCTTCGGAGGTTTGGCCTCTTTGGACAGCGGAGTCATTCCTGGTCGAATGATTCTCAAAGAACACTATCGCTTGGGAAGCCAAATGGTAATAGTCAGCAGAGCATTCTGCAATGCCGACAAGATTGCAAATCTCGATGAAATTCGCCGCATTTTCACCAAAGGCATAGCTGCAATCCGCAAATCGGAGATGGAGTTGAAACATGCTACGCAAACGGATTTCGAAAAAAATCATCACGATGTCTGTCAGGCTGTTTCCAAAGTTTTAGACAGCATAAACGTTTGAGTAATTACATAAACAGATTAAGATATGAATCTCCTGCTTACCGGCTGCTTTAACTACTCCGAGCAACAAAGGGAGGCATTGAGCGCCTTGGGTTATTCTATTTGTTTTATACAACACGAAGCAGACCGACTGCCGTTTTTGCCTTCAGACATCGATGCAACGGTATGCAACGGTCTTTTCCTGCACCACGATATAAATGATTTCTGCAACTTGAAGTTCATACAGTTAACAAGTGCCGGTTATGATCGAGTACCATTGCATGCAATAAACGAAAAAGGAATCGCAATTCATAACGCCCGAGGAGTATACAGCCCCCCAATGGCCGAATGGACGATTTTTCGCGTTTTGGAACATTACAAACAGGGGCGATTTTTCAACCAAGAGCAGATTTCCGGACGATGGACGAAGCATAGAGGATTACGGGAGATATCCGGAAATAAGGTTGCCGTGGTCGGTGCCGGTAATGTTGGTCAGGAAGTAGCTAAACGGTTTCAGGTTTTCGGAGCGGAAACAACGGGCTTCGACGTGCATACAAACAAGGTGGAAGGATTTGACAATATGGCCATGATAGATCATCTGCAAGAAAAAGTCAATGATTTCGACGTGGTAGTGCTAACAGTTCCATTATTGCCTTCGACCAAAGGTTTGATCGGAAGAAACATCCTTATGAGAATGAAAGAAAACGCCGTACTGGTTAATATCGCACGTGGTGCATTGATCGACGAACCGGCGATGTGCGAAGTTCTGACAGCTCGTTCCGACTTATTTGCAGCATTAGATGTTTTCGAAACAGAGCCCCTTTCTCAAGATTCTCCCTTATGGAAACTGAAGAATGTAGCGATAAGTCCGCACAACTCATTCGTCAGTGACGGAAATAACAACAGAATGTTCCGTGTCATATACGATAATTTGAAAACGTTTATCGAACATCGATCCTAAAATACGACGAAAATCATGTATAAGTATTTCAAAAGAACCGTAGATTTCACTATTGCTTTGGTGGCTCTTGTAATTCTCTTTTTGCCACTGCTGATCGTAGCTTTAATCATCAAACTGGATTCGAAAGGTCCCGTTATCTTCAAACAGGAGCGTTTGGGTAAGCATGGTGTTCCATTCAAAATATGGAAATTTCGTTCGATGTGCGTTGGAGCCGAAAAACAAGGGACAGGTGTTTATTCCTATAAAGGAGATAGTCGTATTACTCGGGTGGGAAAGATTATTCGGGCTACTTCGGTCGACGAACTACCCCAATTGGTAAATATCCTAAAAGGCGACATGGCCCTTATCGGACCTCGTCCCGCACTTACCTATCACCCTTGGCCCTATGATAAATATACAATACACCAAAAACATATGTTCGATGTTCTTCCAGGTGTTACCGGTTGGGCACAAGTAAACGGAAGAAAGGAAGTTCCTTGGCCCGAACGCATCGAATTGAACGTCTGGTATGCTCAAAATATGAGTCTTAAACTTGATATGAAGATTTTTTTCATGACCATATTCAAAGTCATAACCAACGCCAACAATGAAAATATCGGTAAGACCGGAATCGTCGATTGATTTATATGTTCTAACGCTGCACATATCACAATAACGATATCGAACAGGCATTTCCAGCCGGAAAATATTCAATATTTATTAGCATGAAACAGTATAACATAGCTGTAGCCGGCACAGGATACGTCGGACTCAGCATCGCCACTCTGCTGGCACAACATAATCACGTAACTGCTGTCGATCTGATTCCGGAGAAGATTGAAAAGATCAACAATCGTATTTCCCCCATTCAGGATGAATATATCGAGAAATATCTCGCCGAAAAAGAGCTTGACCTGACAGCAACTCTCGATGGGAAATCGGCCTATAAAGATGCGGACTTCGTGGTTATCGCAGCTCCTACGAACTACGATCCTATCAAAAATTTCTTTGATACGCACTGCATTGAAGATGTGATCGACCTTGTTCTGGGCGTCAATCCGAATGCTGTGATGGTAATCAAATCAACCATTCCGGTGGGTTATTGCCGCAGTCTCTATGCGAAGTACGCAGCAACGGGGGTCAAACAGTTCAATCTGCTTTTTTTTCCCGAATTCCTACGTGAGAGCAAGGCTCTGTACGACAATCTCTATCCTTCGCGTATCATCGCGGGTATTCCCAAAGTAATCGACCAAAGTCGTTTTGCCGAAGAGAATGACGCAATTCGGAAAGTTGCCGATATTAAGAAACTGGATGAAGCAGCACACATATTTGCAACTTTACTACAACAAGGCGCATTGAAACCGAATATTGACACTCTTTACATGGGCATGAAGGAAGCAGAGGCAGTAAAACTGTTCGCAAACACCTATCTCGCCCTTCGCGTCAGCTACTTTAATGAACTCGACACCTATGCAGAAGTGAAAGGTCTCGACTCTCAAGCCATCATCGAAGGCGTAGGTCTCGACCCCCGTATCGGTTCTCATTATAATAATCCCTCGTTCGGGTACGGTGGCTACTGTCTACCTAAGGATACTAAACAACTTCTTGCTAATTATGCAGAAGTGCCCCAAAATATGATGACTGCCATTGTCGAGTCCAATCGAACCCGTAAAGACTTTATCGCAGACCAAGTTCTGAATCTTGCCGGATGGTATGGTTATAGCGAAAATAACGATTTCGAAGGCAAAGAGCAAGAACCATGCACGATCGGTGTTTATCGACTCACCATGAAATCGAACTCGGACAATTTCCGACAGTCTTCCATTCAGGGTGTGATGAAACGTATTAAAGCCAAGGGGGCACAGATGATTATCTACGAACCAACCCTTGAAAACGGTATAACATTCTTCGGAAGTCTCGTTGTGAATGATCTCGCCACATTTAAACAAATGTCACAGGCAATCGTTGCTAACCGCTACGACGCTTGTCTTGACGACGTCAAAGACAAAGTCTATACTCGAGACATTTTCCGTCGCGACTAACGAGACCGAACTAATTTTAACAGCGCACAGCATCTTTGCGCCGCCAAAGACTCAACTACGAATCATGCTTCTCGATGACAACCTGCTGAACGAGCTCGCCGCCGAAGCGAAAACCTCCGAGCGTCTGCGCATGAACCGCGACTTGCGGAATACCCCGGGCGATACGTCGCAACGAATGCTCAATGCGCTGGAGGTGGGAACGACCCTGCCGATTCACCGTCATACGACGACTTCTGAGACACAAATTCTGCTGCGGGGCAGAATCGACGTAATGTTCTACGACGATCTCGGGCACGAAACCCAAAGGTTTCGACTCGATCCGTTCTGCGGCATATACGGAGTCGATATCCCCGCCGGCCAATGGCACAACCTGGAGGTCATCGAACCGGCCGTGATTTTCGAGGCCAAGGACGGGCCGTATGAACCGCTCGCACCGGAGAATATACTCGCCTGACAATCCACCCTCCATACATCCGTTCGAATACCCGACAACGAGAGCTGCCCGATCAGAGCAGCTCTCGTTTTTTTTCAGACCCGCAATTGATTGAGGCGATCCGAAGGCCCTACTCTATCCCAATGAGCTGCCCTCGCAATGAGCTGCCCTCGGCAGATCCCCCCCACGAAACAAACGTCCCGATCCGAAAATTCGGATCGGGACGTTCTCTCTGGGCGCGGAAACTCAGGACCCACACCCTCGAACCGGCCCCTCCGGGCCGGACTGAAGTCAGTGTTTGAAATGACGCTCGCCAGTGAAGACCATAGCGATCCCCAGCTCGTCGGCCTTACGGATCGAATCCTCGTCGCGCACCGATCCGCCCGGCTGTGCGATGGCCGTCACGCCGTACTCGGCGGCAAGTGTCACGCAGTCGTCGAAGGGGAAAAATCCGTCCGACGCCAGCACGAGTCCCTCCGTGAAACCGGCGGCACGCGCCTGCTTGAGGGCGATTTCGGCCGAACCGATACGGTTCATCTGCCCGGCGCCGACACCCAGCGTACGGCCGTCCTTCACGACGACGATGGCGTTCGACTTCACGTGCTTGACGATGTGCCATCCGAAGTTGAGATCGCCCATTTGCTCTGCGGCGGGACGGCACTTCGTGACGCACATATCCTCCGTCACGGTTTTCGTCTCGACGTCGAGGTCCTGAACCAGCAACCCGCCGTTGACGCTCACGTACTGCTTGGCATCCGTCTCGCCCTTCGACATATCGATCTTCAGCAAACGCAGGTTCTTCTTCGTGCGGAGCACCTCCAGGGCATCCTCGTCGAACCCGGGAGCCATGATGATCTCCAGGAAGATGGGTTTCATCGCCTCGGCAGCCTCGCGCGTAACGGTGCGGTTCGTAGCCACGATACCGCCGAAGATCGACACCTTGTCGGCCTCGTAGGCCTTCGTCCAGGCATCCAGCACGTCGGTGCCGACAGCCGCACCACAGGGATTCATGTGCTTGAGTCCTACGCAGAACGGTTCGTCGAACTCGCGAACGATACTCAGCGCCGCATTGGCATCCTGAATATTGTTGTAGGACAATTCCTTGCCATTCAGCTGCTCGGCGAAAGCCAGCGAATAGGGCACCTCCGCAGCCTCGCGGTAGAACTTGGCCTGCTGGTGAGGATTCTCGCCGTAACGCAGCGACTGCACCAAGTCGAATTCGAGGAACAGCTTTTCATTCAGCCCCGCTTGTGCACGCATGTAGGTCGCGATCATCGCGTCGTACTCGGCGGTGTGGGTATAAGCCTTGGCCGAGAGCCGCAGACGCGTGGGCTTCTCGGTGTTGCCGCCGGCGCGAATCTCCGTAAGGATCTGCGCATAGTCCACAGGATCGCACACCACCGTAACGTCGGCCCAGTTCTTGGCAGCCGAACGCAACATCGAGGGACCGCCGATATCGATATTTTCGATGGCATCCTCCATCTTCACGTCCGGTTTGGCAATCGTCTGACGGAACGGATAGAGATTCACGCACACCAGGTCGATGAACTCGATACCGTTTTCAGCCAGCGCCTTGAGATGTTCCGGATCGTCGCGACGCGCCAACAGACCGCCGTGCACTTTCGGGTGCAGCGTCTTCACGCGGCCGTCGCAGATTTCGGGAAATCCCGTCACATCGCTGATATTGATAACTTCCACACCGCTGTCTTTCAGCAGTTTCATCGTACCGCCCGTGGCGATGACCTCCCAGCCTTGCTCCCGCAGGCCCCGGGCGAAATCGACGACACCGGTTTTGTCGCTTACACTTATTAAAGCTCGCATCGTAGTTGTTTTATATTACAAAATTCTTTGAATCATATTCGGCATAGGTCCTCCCGTCGCGTGCCGTGAAACGCAACACGCAGTAGTCGGGATCGGTGACCCCCAACGGATAATATTCTGTATCGCCCTCGCGCCAAATCAGTTCGCGGCTTCGGGCATCGGTCAGCGTCTCCATCGTCCCACGGAGCATCACGCCCCGGAAACCGTCCTCATCGCAAAAGTAAATCGCAGCCTTCGGATCCCGACGATATTGTTCCACGCGCATCGAATGGGTATTCGTCGTAAAATAGAACGTCCGTAACCCTTCGCGCACGCGGGGCGCCAACATCGCTTTCAAGCAGGGGAAACCGGCCTCGTCCACCGAAGCGATATAGGCGATCGACCTGCTGTCGATCAACGCTTCGATCTCCTGTCGGGTCATTGTCCGAGCAATTTGGCGATGGTCTCGATATAGAGCGGATACTCCGTAGCATGTACCAGCGCTTCGAGCGCCGCCAAGTCGTCGCCCTCGTAGGCGAAAGCCCGCTGAGCGACGATCCGACCGCCGTCGAGCGTGGCATCCACGTAGTGAATCGTCACACCGAAGACCTTCACGCCGTATTCCAATGCCTGCTCGATGGCATGTGCCCCGCGAAAGGCCGGAAGCAACGACGGATGGACATTGATGATCCGTCCCCCGTAGGCTTCGAGCAACACGTCGCCGACGATGCGCATATAACCCGCCAGGCAGACCAGTTCCGCACCGGACGCATCCAGCCGCCGAACAATCTCCGCCTCGTAATCGCTCTTCGAGGCGTAGTCGCGGGCCGAGAAAACGAACGTCTCGACGCCGTGCGCCGCAGCCCGTGCGAGGACCCCGGCACCGGGGCGATCGCAGACCAGGAGCGCCACCTCGGCATCCAGCACCCGCTGTTCGCAAGCCGCGACAATGGCTTCGAAATTCGTACCGTTGCCACTGGCAAAAACCGCAAGTCGCCGCATCGCTATCGGATTACGACACCCTCGGTGTCGGTGATGCGTCCGATGACCGCGGCACGCTCGCCCTGCTCGGCGAGGATCGCAACGGCCTCCGAAGCCTCCGAAGCATCGAGTGCGATGACCATGCCGATACCCATGTTGAAGATGTTGAACATTTCGCGATGGGGCACCTTGCCGTACTTCTCCAGGAAGCGGAACACGGGCAGAATCTCCCACGAACCCTCCTCGACCTCGATGCCCTGACCTTCGTGCAGAATCCGGGGAATGTTCTCGTCGAAACCGCCGCCCGTGATGTGACTGATGCCATGCACGTCGCAGTTGCGGATCACTTCGAGCACCTGCTTCACATAGATTTTCGTCGGCGTAAGCAGCACCTCGCCCAACAGTTTATTCGACAGTTCGGCATAAGACTCGTGCAGATCGAGGTAGTTGTCCGCCACGATCTTGCGCACGAGGCTGAACCCGTTGGAGTGTACGCCGCTCGAAGCGATGCCGACCAGCACGTCGCCGACCTTGACCTTCGAACCGTCGATGAGTTTCTTCTTCTCGACGACGCCGACCGTAAAACCGGCGATATCGTATTCGCCCTCGGAGTACATGCCCGGCATCTCGGCCGTCTCGCCGCCGACCAGGGCGCATCCGGCCTGGCGGCACCCTTCGGCGACACCCGCCACGATAGCTTCGATCTTCTGGGGTTCGTTGCGCCCCACAGCCACGTAATCGAGGAATACCAGCGGCTCGGCGCCCTGCGCCAGCACGTCGTTGACGCACATCGCCACGGCATCGATACCGATCGTGTCGTGTTTGTCCATCTCGAAGGCCAGCTTGAGCTTCGTGCCCACACCGTCGGTACCGCTCACCAGCACCGGTTCCTCCACCTTGAGTGCCGAGAGGTCGAACATGCCGCCGAACGCCCCGATATTGCCCATTACGCCCAGTCGCGAAGTCGAGGCCACGTGCTTCTTGATGCGTCGCACCACTTCGTATCCGGCTTCGAGATTCACGCCGGCCTTTTCATAGGATTGTGCCATGTATTCAGTTTTGGTGGCTATATACGACTCTGCCCTTACCCGTTTTCCGACCTTGAATTCATTTTCAGATCGCTGATATTTCGCGGCCAGAGGCCGCGTTTATAAATCCGCCCCACCCCGACTCCTCCCTCGGTAGGAGCTTAGGATGCAACCCACAAGGTCATGGGGACGAAAACGCCGCAAGGGCAGAAGGACATATGATAGCCTTAGTTTTCAATGGTTTGCGATAACAACCGACACACTACGGAGTGTGCCGGCGCTACCCTATTTTTTCTCTTTATTCGCATCCGTAGGCTCGGTATAGAGCGCCGTGGGATACTGCGCCGTGAAGCAGGCCATGCAGAGTTCCTGCCGGTTGCCGGCTTTCAACAACGCCTCGGGCTCCAGGAATGCCAACGAATCGGCTCCGATTTCGCAACGCACCTCGTCGACATTCTTCCGGGCCGAAATCAACTCGTCGTAGGTCGAGGTATCGACACCGTAAAAACAGGGGCTAATCATCGGAGGACTCGCGATGCGCACATGCACCTCGCAAGCTCCGGCCTCCTTGAGCAACGTGACGATGTGACGCGACGTAGTACCGCGCACGATCGAGTCGTCGACCAGCACCACCCGTTTATCCTTGACGATCGTCCGCACGGCCGAAAGTTTCATCCGCACGCCCTTCTCGCGCAACTCCTGCGTAGGCTGGATGAACGTCCGGCCGATATACTTGTTCTTGATAAGCCCCATTTCGTAGGGGAGTCCGCTCGCCTCGGCATAACCCATCGCAGCGCTGAGGCTCGAATCGGGCACGCCGACCACGATATCGGCATCGGCCGGAGCCTGTCGGAAGAGCAGACGTCCCGACTCCTTGCGGTAGGCATGGACGTTGCAACCCTCGATATCGCTGTCCGGACGTGCGAAATAGATATACTCCATCGAGCACATCTGCCGACGCTTGTACATCGAATAGTCGCGGCTGCGCAATCCATTGTCGTCGATGGTCACCACCTCGCCCGGCTCGACGTCGCGCACGAACTCGGCGCCGATGACATCGAAAGCGCACGTCTCGCTCGATACGACCCAGCCGTCGCCCAAACGCCCGATCGACAACGGCCTCAACCCGTATTTGTCGCGGCAGGCATAGATTCGGTTGGCCGTCATGATGACGAACGCGAAAGCACCTTCGAGCATGTTGAGCGCATCGATGATCGCGAAGATACGCGGACGGTCGCGATACTTGGTCTCCTTCTTGATGAGGTGAGCCAGAATCTCGCTGTCGGACGTCGACTGGAAAAGGCTGCCCTTGTTTTCGAGATACTCGCGCAGGAGTGTCGAATTGACGATATTGCCGTTGTGCGCCAGTGCGAAGTCGCCCGAATTGTGACGGAACAGGAACGGCTGCACGTTTTCGATGCCGCCGCCTCCGGCCGTGGTATAACGGACGTGACCGATGGCCATGTCACCCTTCAGTCCGGCGAGTTTGCTCTCGTTGAACACCTCCGTTACGAGGCCTTCGCCCTTGACGCGGCGCAACGTACCCTGCTTGTCGACCGTCACGATACCGGCGCCTTCCTGCCCGCGATGCTGCAACGCATGCAGACCGTAATAGGCGAGCGACGCGGCGTCCGGCACCCCGTAGACGCCGAACACCCCGCACTCCTCGTGCAACTCGCGGTCGCAAATTCTCTCTATCATATGCTTATTCGGCGATCTTTTGCAGACGGGCCAGAATCTCCTCGTAGGCTTCGCGTACCTTGCCCAGGTCGCGGCGGAAACGATCCTTGTCGAGCTTCTCGTTGGTGGACATATCCCACAGACGGCACGTGTCGGGCGACACCTCGTCCGCGAGAACGATCTCGCCGTCCGCCGTCCGGCCGAACTCGATCTTGAAGTCCACCAGGTTGATGTTCATCTTGGCGAACATCTCCTTGAGCACTTCGTTGATGCGCGACGTCATGGCGTAGATCAGTTCCAACTCCTCGTAAGTCACGGCACCCAGCGCCACGGCGTGGTGGTCGTTGATGAGCGGATCGCCCAGTTCATCCTTCTTGTAGCAGATGTCGAAAATCGTGTTCGAGGGTTTGGTGCCCTCCTCGATGCCCAGGCGCTGAGCCATCGATCCGGCGATCGTATTGCGCACGATGACTTCGAGCGGAATGATCGACACTTTGCGGCAGATCTGGTCGCGCTCGTTGATCGTCTCGATGTAGTGGGTCTTCACACCGGCCTTTTGCAGCTCCTTGAAGATCAGCGTCGAGATCGCATTGTTCAGCACGCCCTTGTTCTCGATCGTCGCCTTCTTGACGTTGTTGAACGCCGTGGCGGCATCCTTGTAGTGGATGATGATCTTATCGGGATCGTCCGTTTCGAAAACCTGTTTTGCCTTGCCCTCGTAGAGCATTTCGAGTTGTTTCATGGGTTTGGATATTTAAAGAATCGTTTATTGCATATCGAAGTCGATCAGGATGGGTCGGTGATCCGACGGATGCCAGAAACGTTTGGCATCCAGCGTATCGCGCACAGGCTCGGTGTACTCGTCCACGACGATCCGGGCGTCGGTCACGCGCTCGTACAGCGGACGCGTGCAGTATACGAAGTCGATACGCTTCCCGTCGCCGTGGATCGACGAATGGAACTCACCGGGATAGCGTTCGGAGATCACGTCGACGTAGGGCGTATGTTCCAGCACGTAGTCGTGGGTCAAGAGGCGCGTGTCGTCGTCGGCAAAGCCATAAGTCGCATTGTCGCGGCGCGACACGGCGTTGAAGTCGCCCATCATCATCCACAATTGCTTATCGGCATCGGGAACCGTCTCGATCGTGTGTTTGCAGACATATTCGACCTCCATGCGGCGGTATTTGTCGCCCCCGTGTTCGGCACGGCTCGCAGTCTCGTCCTCCGCCTCGAAGGCATAGACCTGGGGCCACGTATGGAGCGTCACGATGTTGATCTTATGGCCGTTCTTCTCGATAGTAGCCCAGCCGCAGCCGTGCGCCACGACGCTGTCGGGACGCTCTCCGACGATCCGTTCGACGTTCTCGATCGGATATTTCGAGGTGATGACCTGCGGGAAACGGTCGCGGTGGCCGCCCTTGTACCAATATTTATGGCCGTAGCGGGCCGCCAGCTCGCCCCAATGATCGGGCAGGTAACGTTCGCTGTCGTCGGTGAATTTCTCGGACGATGCCGTGCGGTAGTTCGACTGGGCCTCGCACCAGACGCAGACGTCGGGCTGCTGCGCAGCGACCCACTCGACGAAAGTGTCGTAATTCTCGCCCTGTCCCGACCACATGCCGTTCTGGATGTTCCAGTACAAGAGGCGCAGATTGTTGCCTTCCGTCTTGGGGGCACAGCCTGCACCCGAAACGAGCAGCGCGACGCACATCGCAGCGATTCCCAATACAGTTTTCATAATCTGAGGGGTTATCGGTTGGTCTTACGGAAATAGTTCACGGCATTCTCGAACAACGGCTGGCGTTTTTCGCCCGCGATGTTGCGGAAAAGGTTCTCCTCGTAACGCTCCGTGTGGCCCATCTTTCCGAGGATGCGGCCGTCGGGCGAGAGAATACCTTCAATGGCGTAGGACGAACCGTTGGGATTCCACGGCGCAGCGGCGGTCGGTTCGCCGTCGGGACCGACATATTGGAAGGCGACCTGTCCGCGTGCGAAAAGTTCGCGTGCGAGTTCCTCGCCGACAACGAATTTGCCCTCGCCGTGGCTCACGGCGATCGAGTGCAGCTCGCCGGGGGTGAATCCCGCCAGCCAGGGCGACGAAGCCGTAGCGACGCGCGTCGTGACGATCTGCGAGATATGGCGGTTGACGTCGTTGCGGAAAAGCGTCGGCGAATCTTTGGTCACCATACCCAGACGACCGTAGGGCAACAGTCCCGACTTGACCAGCGCCTGGAAACCGTTGCAGATGCCGAGGATCAGACCTCCGCGATCCAAAAGATCGTGGATCGCATCGCGAATATCTCTGTTGTTCAAAACATTGACGATGAATTTAGCGCTACCGTCGGGCTCGTCTCCGGCCGAGAAACCGCCGCTCAGCACGAAGATATGCGCCGCACGGATCTGCTCCTTCATCTCGGCGATCGAACGCAGGATATCGTCGCCCGCCAGGTTGCACAGCACGCTCGTGCGTACCTCGGCGCCGGCACGACGGAACGCCTTGGCCGTGTCGTAATCGCAGTTCGTGCCGGGGAAGACGGGCAAATAGGCCACGGGATGCTCGACAGCCGTACCCGGATAGGTCACCTCGCGGTAAACCGGCTCGGCCTTCATAGCCACGGCCTCGTTGCGCCCCTTGTCGGGATATACCGTGGCGAACTTCTCCGTATTGGCGCGGTAGAGCTCGTCGAGAGGCATGCGTACGCCGTTGACCGTCAATGCGGCATCGTCCGTCGTGGCACCCAGCAACTCGGCGCGCGCGAAGTCCAGCTCGCCATCGCATTCTACGAGGATCGAACCATAGGCATAACCGAACAGGCGCTCTTCGTCGCAGGTCGCCTCCACGCCGATCTCGTTACCGAAGGCCATCTTGGCCAGACCCTCCGCCACGCCGCCGAAGCCCACGGCCCAAGCCGAAAGCACGCGGCCCGCAGCGATGGCGTCGCTCACGAAGGCGAAGTTTTCCTTCAGCTGCGCCGTATCGGGCATTTTGCTCTCCAGAGGGGTATGGCGAATCAAATAGAGACGGTGTCCCGCACCTTTGAGGTCCGTAGAGATCACCTTGCGGGCATCCACCGTAGTAATACCGAAGGCCATCAGCATGGGCGGCACGTCGATATCCTGGAAGGTTCCCGACATGGAATCTTTGCCGCCGATCGACGGCAGTCCCAGCTCGACCTGCATCTTCAGAGCACCCAGCAACGCACTGAGGGGCTTACCCCACGAGGTCGGCTCCTTGGTCATGCGCTCGAAATACTCTTGATAGGTATAGCGCATCTTTTCGTAGCGCGCACCCGCCGCCACGACCTTCGCGGCAGCCTCCACGACGGCATAAGCCGCACCGTGGTAGGGGCTCCACGTCGCCAGATGGGGATTGTAGCCGAAAGCCATGATGCTCGCCGTATCGGTATATCCGTCTACGGGGAGTTTCTGCACCGAAACCTGCGTCTCGCTGCGCTGCGTGCGACCGCCGAAAGGCATCAAGACCGTCGAGCGACCGATCGAGGAGTCGAACATCTCGATCAATCCCCGCTGCGAGAGGACGTTGTCGTCACTCAGATTCGCGGCGAAACGCTCGGCGAGGTTCTCGCCCGGCACTTTGCGCACGAAAGGATCGCAGTCGGCAACGGCGCCGATACGCGCCTCGGCATAATGCCGCGCTCCGGCGCTGTCGATGAATTCGCGGCTGAGGTCCACGACTTTCTTTTCGCCGTTGAACATCCGCATGCGGGCCGTATCCGTGACGTCGGCCACCTCGACGGCTTCGATATTCTCCTCGCGGCAATAGTCCATGAACTCCGCGACGTCCTTCGCCTCGACCACCACGGCCATGCGCTCCTGCGACTCGCTGATCGCCAGCTCCGTGGAATTCAGACCGCTGTACTTCGTACGCACGCGGTCGAGGTAGATATCCAGTCCGTCGGCCAGCTCGCCGATCGCCACGCTCACGCCGCCCGCACCGAAGTCGTTGGACTTCTTAATCAGGCGCGTCACCTCCGGACGACGGAACAGCCGTTCGAGCTTGCGCTCCTCGGGAGCATTGCCTTTCTGCACCTCGCTGCCGCACGTTTCGAGCGACTTGGCATCGTGCTCCTTCGACGAACCCGTCGCACCGCCGATGCCGTCGCGCCCCGTGCGACCGCCCAGCATGACGATCTTGTCACCCGGCGCGGGGCGTTCGCGGCGTACGTTCGCAGCCTTCACGGCGCCGACCACGGCACCGACCTCCAAACGTTTGGCGACATAGTTCGGATGATAAATCTCCCGCACGTGGGTCGTAGCCAGACCGATCTGATTACCGTAGCTCGAATATCCGGCCGCGGCCTTCTTCGAAATGACGCTCTGGGGCAATTTGCCCGGCAGCGTCTCGCTCACCTTGCGGTAGATATCGCCCGCGCCCGTCACGCGCAAAGCCTGGTAGACGTAGCTGCGGCCCGACAGCGGGTCTCGGATGGCGCCGCCCAGGCAGGTCGAAGCTCCGCCGAAGGGCTCGATCTCCGTGGGATGGTTATGAGTTTCGTTCTTGAATTGCAGCAACCACTGTTCGGTCCGCCCGTCGACCTCGACATCCACATAGACCGAGCAGGCATTGTTTTCCTCGCTCTGCTCCATGTCGTCGAGCATCCCCCGCTGGCGCAGATAACGGGCTCCGATCGTCGCCATATCCATCAGGCAGAGGCTCTTGTGCTCGCGCCCAAGTTCGCGGCGGATGCGCAGATAAAGCGCCAGCGACTCTTCGATCTCGGACTTCACGAACGACTCCTCGACCATGATGCCTTCGAGCTCGGTCGTAAAAGTCGTGTGGCGGCAATGGTCGCTCCAATAGGTATCGAGAATCCGCAGCTCGGTTTCGTAGGGATCGCGTCCCTCCGCACGGAAATAGGTCACCACTTCGTTCAGGTCGTCGGCATTCATCGCCAGCCCCATGCGCTTGCAGTAGGCCTCCAGCTCGGCGCCCTCCATATCACGGAACCCTTCGAGCACCGGCACGGGCTTCACCTCGGCCTGTTCCATGTCGGTAAGTACCGCGAGATTCTTCTCCCGCGACTCGACGGCATTGACATAATAGCGCCGGATGCGCGCCAAGTCCTCCTCACTTACCCCATTGTCGAAGATAAGCAGTTTCGACGAACGGATGCGCACGTCGGCCTCGGGATCGATGAGTCGCACGCAATCCACGGCCGAGGCGGCGCGCTGGTCGAACTGACCGGGCAGGAACTCCACGGCCAGGTAACGGCACCCCTCCAGGTCGCACGTGTCGGTCACGGCATCGGTCACGGGCTCTCCGAAGACCGCATAGCGGCTCTTTTCGAGCAGTTCGGACGTGAAGCCGAAGAGGTCGTAGACGTTCAGCAGACGCAGCGATTCGATTTCGAGGTTGAGATTCGCATTCAGTTCGCGCCGCAGGCTCTCGGCCTCGACCCGGAACCGGGGCAGTTTCTCGACGTAAATACGGAAGTTTTCCATGTTATTGTATTTGTTCTTATCCTAATTTATTTCATGAAACGTGCAGCCCAATCGCGGGCATAAGTCTCGGCATCCATTCCGACGAAAGTGACATGACCCATCTTGCGCTTGGGGCGACTCTCGCTTTTGCCATAAAGGTGGACATATACGTTTTCGGGCTGCTCGGCAGCGACGCGCTGCGCCGCTTCGAGATCCTGGCCCAGGATGTTCTTCATCACGGTGGGAGCCACGAGCCGCGGTTCTTCGAGCGGCTGCCGGACGAGATAACGCACCAGCTCGCGGAACTGGTTGGTCGTCGAACCCTCGATGGTGTAGTGTCCCGAATTGTGGGGACGCGGCGCCATCTCGTTGAAATAAATCTCGCCTCCGCGCACGAAATACTCGATCGCCAGGATTCCTTCGTAGCCGCACGAACGCATGAAACGCTCGCTTTGCGCCCGCATACGGTCGAGCACGTCGGCATCCGGCTCGGCCGGAACGATGCAGAGGTCGAGAATCCCGTCGCGGTGGATGTTGCGTCCGATGGGGAACGAGACGACGCGCTCCCGGTCGGCGACCATCACGATGCTCGCCTCGTAGTCGAACGGCACGAACTCCTCGAGAATGCAGGGCACGCCGAGCAACTGCGCAGCCTTCGCCAGATCGGCTTCGCAGCGCAGCACGGCCTGTCCGTGGCCGTCGTACCCCAGCGTACGGGTCTTCAGCACAGCAGGCAGGCCGATTTCCACCACGGCAGCCCGCAGCGACGCTTCGTCATCCACGGCGGCGAAGCGCGGCGTACGCAGGCCATGTTCCCGCGCGTTGGTCTTCTCGCGCAAGCGGTCTTGCGAATCGTACAGGGGTTTGTAACCCTGCGGTATGTCGTATTTTTCGCAGAGCGGCACGAGGATGTCGCCCGGGACATTCTCGAACTCGTAGGTCACCGTATCGCAGCGGCGGCACAACTCCTCGACAGCCTCGGGGTCGTCGAAGCGCCCCACAATACGGTCGTCGCACACGGCCGCAGCCGGAGCATCCACCGCAGGGTCCAGACACACGGTCCGCACCCCGAGCAGGTGCGCCTGCTCGGCGATCATCAGCCCCAGCTGTCCGCCGCCTATGATACCGATCGTTTCTATCTTTTTCATTCTTTTCATCGGATTCGGCCCGTCGTCGCTTCCGCAACGGGCCTGCAATATCTTTTTTCGGTAGCGACACTCGCCTCGCACGACCGTCGTCCGATGCGACACTCGCCTCCGGGAGCAAACTCCGCTTTCCGGCGCTCACCTCTCATTTCCCGCCTTCCGGCGTTCACGTTCCACCTCTTGCCTTCGGCCATTCGGCACAATTTCCGGCGTTCGGCATGCACCTCTCGCCCCTTCGGCACTCACGGATCGCCTCCCCCGGACCCTCCGCCTCTACAATTCCACGGCCAGTACGTCGGCCGTCTGCTTGGCTCGGAAAGCCTCCAGCCGCCCGGCAAGGGCCTCGTCCTGCAAGGAGAGGATCGACGCGGCGATCAGCGCCGCGTTTTTCGCACCGTTGATGGCCGTCGTTGCGACGGGAACACCGCCCGGCATCTGCACGATGGAGAGCAGCGAATCCAATCCGTTGAGTGCCCGCGACTTGACGGGAACACCCACGACCGGCAGCGTGGTGATCGCCGCGACCATGCCCGGCAGATGCGCGGCACCGCCCGCCCCGGCGATAATCACACCGATGCCGCGCGATTTGGCGCTCTTGGCGTATTCGTACATCAGATCGGGCGTACGGTGGGCGCTCACTACGCGCTTCTCGTAATCGATACCCAACTGTTCGAGCATCGCGACGGCATCGGCCATCACTTCGTAATCGCTCACCGAGCCCATAATCACTCCGACTTTCATTGTGTTCCGTTTTTTCGTTATCAATTTACTTTCGCCGCATCGTCCCCGTCCGTACGCCTCTGCTGCGACTCCGGGGAAAAACGAGACCGCCACGACTCTACAAGTCATGGCGGTCCGGATTTTATCCGTGCAAAACGCAGAAAGACGCCTGTCGCCCCTGCATCGCTGCACGCTGAGACGAATGCTCGCGGCACAAAGACGACGAATAAAACGCAGCAGCTTGCCCCTGCTGTCTCTTTCGTTCGCGCTGATCGAATGTGCCGACTGAGATCATCTTCGTTTCTTCACCTAACTTTTTGTCAAACGACGTTACAAAAGTAACGTTTTTCGACCTACTTTCAAAATTCCGGAGCAGATTATATCGACAATTTATCGACATTCGCCCGATCGGAAAGGCTACCGTCCACCGACCGCCCGAAAGCCCCGCCACCTGCCGCCGGACTCTGCTACCGAGCTTTCGTTTCGCAGTAGGCACAACGGCACGCACCGTCCGGCATACGATGGAAGAGCTGATCGACATCCTCGGTCGAGGAGATGCAGCGCCGGTTGGGACAGACGTGTTCGTTGACGAGATACTGTTCGCCGAAGACGGGCGTGCGCTCGAACGGACGATTCTCGTCGGCCCATTGCAGCAAGGTATAGATCAACGCCATGCGTACGAACTTACCGTTCTCCACCTGCCGGAAATAGGCCGCCCGAGGATCGTTGTCCACGGCACGCGTGATCTCGTTGACCCTCGGCAGCGGGTGCAGTACGATCATGTCTGGTTTGGCGCTCTTCATCTTCTCGGGGTCGAGTACGAAGCTGTTTTTCACGCGGTCGAACTCCTCCTCGTCGAGGAAACGTTCTTTCTGCACACGGGTCATGTAAAGCACGTCCAGTTCGGGCATCACCTCCTCCATGGTACGCACCTCGCGGAACGTCAGGCGCGAATTGGCCTGCATCTCCTGAAGCATGTAATCCGGAAGGCGCAGTTCCTCGGGCGAGATGAGAATCACCTCGATGCCCGTGTAGCGCGACAGAGCTTTGATGAGCGAGTGGACCGTACGTCCGAACTTGAGGTCGCCGCAGAAACCGATCGTCATGTTGTCGAAGCGCCCCTTCTCGCGCTTGATCGTCAAGAGATCGGTGAGCGTCTGCGTCGGATGGGCATGGCTGCCGTCGCCGGCATTGATGACCGGGACGCCCGCATACTGCGACGCGACGAGCGGCGCACCCTCTTTGAAGTGGCGCATGGCGATGATGTCGGCGAAGCAGCGGATCACCCGCACGGTATCGGCCACGGTTTCGCCCTTGGAAACGGACGACGAATTGGCATCGGAGAAACCGATGACCTGGCCTCCCAATTCCATCATCGCAGAGGTGAAGCTCAGACGCGTACGCGTCGAAGGCTCGTAGAAAAGCGTGGCGAGTTTCTTGCCCTTGCACGCCTCGCTGTACGCGGCGCGATGGGCGATGATATCCTCAGCGAGGGCCACGATCCGCTCGGTCTCTTCGACCGTCAGATCGGTAGGATCGATCAAATGTCGCATAATCTGTTCGGGTTGGCAGTTATTATTTATCCATCCACGACTCGTCCGAAGGATTGTCGCGGAATTTCAGCAGCCGCGCCTTATCCTCGGGACGGATATAGCCCTCCTCGGCAGCCACTTCGACCAGTGCGTCGAGGTTCGAGAGACTGTAATTGACCACCTCGGCCGCAGCCAGCCGTTCGAGACCCTTCTTCATGCCGTAGGTGAAGATCGATGCGACACCCAACACTTCGGCACCGGCCTCGCGCAGCGCCTCGACCACCTCGATGCACGACCCTCCGGTCGAGATCAGGTCCTCGATGACGACGACCTTCTGACCCGGCTCCAGACGGCCTTCGATGCGGTTGCCGCGTCCGTGGTCCTTGGCGCCCGAGCGGACATACCCCATCGGCAGCCCCAGCAACGTCGCCGTAATGGCCGCGTGGGCGATTCCGGCCGTCGAGGTACCCATCAGCACCTCGGCCTCGGGGTACTTCGTGCGCACGGTCTCGGCCAATCCCGCTTCGACATGTTCGCGTACCACAGGCGCCGAAAGCGTCAGCCGGTTATCGCAATAGATCGGGCTTTTGATACCGCTGGCCCAGGTAAAAGGCTGCTCGGGGCGCAGGAACACCGCGCCGATAGACAGCAGATCTTTGGCAATTGATTTCTCCATGGTTGAGTTATGTTGTGTATTATCTTTTTCCTAACCGGTCGAATCGCATTCGCGCTTCGACTTCTTTGTACTTTTGGGTGCCAAAAGGTACCCGACCGACGCCCGAGCGAGGGCAGGACTTTGTCGAGCGAGTAGGAGAGAAACAAGCGTAGCGCCTAAAAGCATCCGCATGTCGTACCCGCGGGATCGTCGCTTGGCTGTCGCTTACGCGGGCTACGTAAGATCGGAGCTTTTCCTGCAATTACCGCTGCGAACCGCGCTGCTATATCTAAATCCCGACTCTTAGCCGGACGAACCGCCCAACCGTCAAAGATGAGTTCTGAACCCAAAAAATCTTTTCACCTCTCACTGCTCACCTTTTACCGCTCCCCCGCAGCCGCCTCTCGCAATACCGCCTCCACCTCGTCGGGATAGATACCGCCCTCGTGGACTTTGCGGTCGCCGACATAGAAAGTCGGAACATAATAGTAGTCGTAGCGATCGGCCACGTCGGGCCGCTCCGACTCCTCGATCATCTCGATTTCGACAGCCGCCAGCTCCGGATGATCCGCCTTCGCTTCGTCGATATAGCGCAGCGCCTTCTTGCAGAAGGGGCAGGTGCGCAGATAAAACAGTTTTACGGGCAACATATTCATCGATAGTTAGACAAAAGCGTACTACAAGATCCGTGCGACAAGCGTCGGTCGTCCGCTTCACCCGGTTCCGGCAAACGCTACTCCCCGACGAACTCGGCCACGCAACGCCGGTAAGCCGTCACGGGATCGGCCGCAGCCGTGATCGGGCGTCCCACGACGATGAAGTCCGAACCGATCTCGCGGGCTCGAGCCGGCGTCGTGACGCGCACCTGGTCGGCCACATCGCCGTCGGCGAAGCGTACGCCGGGCGTCACGGTCAGGAACTCCGCGCCGCACGCCTCGTGGACCATACCCGCCTCGAGGGGCGAGCACACCACGCCGTCCAACCCCGCCTCGAGGGCATTCTGCGCATACTTCACGATCGTGTCGTTGATCGAAGCCCCGATCAACAACTCCTGCCGCATGCGCTCCTCGCTGGTCGAGGTGAGCTGCGTCACGGCGATCAACAGCGGTCGCGTGCCGTCTTCGCGCGTCAGTCCCTCGCGGGCCGCACGCATCATCTCGATGGTTCCGGCCGCATGGACGTTGCACATGTCGACATCCAGGCGCGAGAGCACGGCCATTGCCTTGCGCACCGTATTGGGAATATCGTGCAACTTCAGGTCGAGGAAAATCCGGTGTCCCCGGCGTTTGATCTCCCGCACGATTTCCGGCCCTTCGGCATAGAAAAGCTCCATGCCGATCTTCAGAAAGGGTTTGCGCGCCTCGTCTCGGAAAAGATCGAGGAAGCGGAACGTATCTTCTGCGGACTTGAAGTCGCAGGCGATGATTACATCACGATTCATATTTGGCGTTTGTTTGAATTTTCAGGTAACTATTTTACACTGCCCCGGGTTCTCGGCCGTTATTTCACCTGGGACGGCCATTCGGCCCCGCCCCACCCCCTCCCAAGGGAGGGACTCAAGCGTCCAATTCGCGAAGTAACAGGAGCTGGAACGTTATTTCGTGTAAAATTGCATATAATTGCCAATTTTATTTCCGGTTATCTGTTCATTAGAAACCGATCGCGGATCCGGCAAGCCTCTCGGCCGCTCTACTCCACTGCCCCGATTATATCGCTCAGGCGTTCGATGCCCAGACGCTCCATCTCCGCAGGCAGCGCCTCGACGATCTCTTTCGACGCGTAGGGGTTCACCAGATTGGCGGCTCCCACCTCGACGGCCGTGGCTCCGGCCATCATCATTTCGATCACGTCGCGCGCCGAGCGTACGCCTCCGCAGCCGATCACCGGCACGGAGCACGCCTTGGCGACCTGGTAGACCATCCGCACGGCTACCGGAAAGATCGCCGGGCCGGAAAATCCGCCCATCGTATTCGCGATCACGGGACGCCGGCGCCGCAGGTCGATCCGCATCCCCAACATCGTATTGACCAAACACAATCCGTCGGCCCCGGCCTCTTCGCAGGCACGGGCGATCGAAACGATATCGGTAACGTTGGGCGAGAGTTTGATATAGACCGGTTTGGTCGTCACGGCTTTCACCGCACGCGTCACCTCGGCGGCCGCCTCGGGCGACGTGCCGAACGACATGCCCCCGTGCCGCACGTTGGGACACGAAACGTTGACCTCGATCAACCCCACCTGCTCCTCGCGGTCGATCCGCTCGCAGCAATAGGCGTATTCCTCGACCGAAAATCCCGAAATGTTGGCGATCACGGGTTTGCGAAAAAAGCTTCGCAGACGCGGCAGTTCCTCGGCGATCACATGTTCGATACCCGGGTTCTGCAAACCCACGGCGTTTATCATCCCCTCGGTACACTCCGCGATGCGGGGCGTCGGATTGCCGAAACGCGCCTCGCGCGTCGTTCCCTTGAAAGAGAACGAACCCAACACGTTGATGTCGTAAAACTCGCGGAATTCATTGCCGTAGCCGAATGTTCCGCTGGCCGGAATCACCGGATTATCGAGTCTCAGGCCGCTGAGTATAACCGAAGTATCCACCATTGTCTTTTCGTTTTTCTACCAGATGATCTCCTCTTTGGAGAGTACCGGCCCCTCCTTGCAGATGCGTTTGCTGCCCTGTTTGGTCTTGCAGGAGCATCCCATGCAGGCGCCGAATCCGCACCCCATGCGCTCCTCGAAGGAGAGCTGTCCGTCCTGTTCGACCGCCTCGGACAATGCGCGAAGCATCGGCAACGGCCCGCAAGCATAAAAATAGTCGAAATCGAGCTGTCGCTCGACGATGGCCGTCGTGACGAATCCCCGCACGCCCTGCGATCCATCGACCGTCGAGACCGTCACGTCGCACCCCAGGGCACGGAATTCGTCGGCGAAGAAAACCTCCGACGCTGTATTGAAACCAAGCACCACCTGCACCGGAAAGCCCTCGGCCAAAAGTCGTTTGGCCAGGTTGTAAAGGGGAGGAACTCCCACGCCGCCGCCCACGAGCAGCGGACGCCGTACCCCGGTACCGATCGAGAAGCCGTTACCCAAGCCGGTGAGCAACTCCAAACGCATACCGGGCATCATCCGGGTCATCTGCTCGGTGCCGTCGCCCACGACCTTATAAACGAGCGTCAGCGTCTTCGCATCGTAGTCGCAAACCGAAATGGGACGGCGCAGAAAGCGGCCCTCCAACGCGACATCGACGAACTGACCCGGCGCGGCGATATATTGCGTATCGCCCGCAAGGACCATAAGCCACACGGCATCGGTCAACGGTTCGTTGCGCAGAATTTCGTAATTATCTCGCTTATACATAATTGTTACAAAAACCCAGACATCGGAAAAAGCGGGCGGGCCGACGATTCGGACACAGAAGACACCGCTGCGCGGCTCTTTCCGGAGGCTCCGGGGTCAAAGATAGTGAAATCCCGAAAATTGTGCAAATAAATCCGTACGTCAACGAGCCGCGCACCGCCGATCGACGAACATCGGCCGCACCGCCGGGGCACGGAATCGGAGCACCTTCGGAAACCGCCCTTTCACGCCCGACAAAACGGACGTGAAAGGGAAAGATTCCGACAGACGCGACTCCGAAAAGGGTTACTTCGCGTCGATCGTCGAGACGCGGAGGGTGATCTCCTCCAGCACGTCGAGCAGCACCTGCACCGTTTCGAGCGCCGTGAAGACCGTCACGTTGTTTTCGACGGCCGTGCGGCGAATCTCATAGCCGTCCAGGCGGGTATTGTGCTGATTGATGTCGATCGTGTTGATGACATAGCTCACATGGCCCTGGCGCAGCGAGTCGATAATCTCCGAACTGCCCTCGCTCAGCTTGCGCCGCGTGCGGGTGCGGATGCCGTGCTCGCGCAGGAACTCCGCCGTACCGGTCGTCGCCTCGATGTTGAAGCCCAGGTCGTAAAAACGACGCACGAGCGGCAGTGCCGCCATCTTGTCGCCGTCGGCGATCGTCACGAAGATCGTACCGTAATTCGAAACGTTCATACCCGTGGCCTGCAACGCCTTATAAAGTGCGCGCGTCAGCTTGTCGTCGTAACCGATCGCTTCGCCCGTGGATTTCATTTCGGGCGAGAGGTAGGAATCCATGCCGCGAATCTTGGCGAACGAGAAAGCCGGAGCCTTGACGTACCAGCGCTCCTTCTCGCGTCCGTAGACCTCCGTAATGCCCTGCTCGCGCAGCGAACGGCCCAGGATGACCTGCGTGGCGATATGAGCCATCTGCACGCCCGTGGATTTCGAGAGGAACGGCACCGTGCGCGACGAACGGGGATTGACCTCGATGACATAAACATCCTCCTCGCCATCGAGGATGAACTGGATGTTGTACAGTCCGACGATGCCGATACGCAGACCCAGCCGCACCGTATAGTCGATGATCTTCTGCTTGGCACGCTCGCCGACGCTGAAGGTCGGATAGACGCTGATCGAGTCGCCCGAATGGATACCCGTACGCTCGACATGCTCCATGATGCCGGGGATGAAAACCTCCTTGCCGTCGCAGATGGCGTCCACCTCGAGCTCCTTGCCCATGATGTAGCGATCGACCAGCACGGGAGAATCATCATTGACCTCGACAGCCGTCTGGAGGTAGTGTCGCAACCGCTCCTCGTTCGAAACGATCTGCATGGCGCGGCCCCCCAGCACGTAGCTCGGACGCACCAGCACCGGATAGCCGATGCGCGCGGCAGCCCGCACGCCCGACTCGATATCCGTCACGGCCTCGGCCTCGGGCTGGGGAATGCCCAGCTCCTCCATGATCCGCTCGAAGCAGCCGCGATCCTCGGCATTGCGGATCGCCTCGGTATCCGTACCGATGATGGGCACGCCCAGTTCGGCCAAGGGATCGGCCAGGTTGATGGCCGTCTGTCCGCCGAGCGACACGACGATCGCCTTGGGTTTCTCGAGGTGGATGACGTTCATCACATCCTCGACCGTCAGCGGTTCGAAATAGAGTTTGTCGCTGGTCGTATAGTCGGTCGACACGGTTTCGGGGTTATTGTTGACGATGATCGCCTCGTAACCCGCCTCGCGGATCGACCAGATGGCGTGGACGGTCGAATAGTCGAACTCGACGCCCTGACCGATGCGGATCGGGCCCGAACCGAGCACCACGATCTTCTCCTTGTCGCTCACCACCGACTCGTTCTCCATCTCGTAGGTCGAGTAGAAGTAGGGCACGTAGGAGGAAAATTCGCTGGCGCACGTGTCGATCATCTTGTAGACGGGGAAGATGCCGTGCTGCTCGCGCAGGCGGTACATTTCGTGTTGCGAAAGTTCCCACAGCAGACCGATATACTTGTCGCTGAAGCCCATGCGCTTGGCGTCGCGCAGCGTCTCGACATCGCCCGGATGCGCACGCACGACCTGCTCGAACTCGACGATGTTCTTGAACTTCTCGAGGAAGAACATATCGATCTTCGTGCGGTTGTAGATCAGCACCAGGTCGATGCCGCCGCGGATCAACTGCGCGATGGCGTAGAGGCGGTCGTCCGTACCCTCCTCGATATAGGCCAGCAGTTCGTCGTTGGTCCAGCCGTCGAATTTCTTATGGTAGATGTGGCAGACGCCCGTTTCGAGCGAACGTACCGCCTTGAGGAGCGACTCCTCGACCGTGCGGCCCACGGCCATCACCTCGCCCGTGGCCTTCATCTGCGTGCCGAGCTTGTTCGAAGCGTCGGAGAACTTGTCGAAGGGGAAGCGGGCGATCTTCGTCACTACGTAGTCCAGCGTGGGTTCGAACGAGGCCGGGGTGTTGGCGATGCGGATTTCGTCGAGGGTCATGCCCACAGCGATCTTGGCACTCACGCGCGCGATGGGATAACCCGAGGCTTTCGACGCCAGGGCCGACGAACGCGACACGCGGGGATTGACCTCGATCAGGTAGTATTTGAACGAAAGCGGATCCAGCGCGAACTGCACGTTGCAGCCGCCCTCGATCTTCAGCGCACGGATGATCTTCAGCGCCGAGTCGCGCAACATCTGGTACTCGCGGTTGGTGAGCGTCTGGCTGGGCGCCACGACGATCGAGTCGCCCGTATGGATGCCCACCGGGTCGATGTTCTCCATGTTGCAGATGGCGATGGCCGTATCGTTCGAGTCTCGGATCACCTCGTACTCGATCTCCTTGTAGCCGCGGATGCTCTTTTCGATGAGCACCTGATGTACGGGCGAAAGGAACAACGCATTGCGCATCATCTCGCGCAGCTCGCGCTCGTTATCGGCGAAGCCGCCGCCCGTACCGCCCAGCGTGAAGGCCGGGCGCAGCACCACGGGATAGCCGATGCGCGCTGCGACCTCGGCACCCTCCTCCACCGAGGTGGCGATCTCCGACGGAAGCACCGGTTCGCCCAGCGACTCGCACAGCTCCTTGAAAAGTTCGCGGTCCTCGGCGCGCTCGATCGACTCGAACGACGTGCCGAGAATCTCCACCTGGCACTCGTCCAGGATGCCCTTCTTGGCCAGCTGCACCGCCAGGTTGAGACCCGTCTGTCCGCCCAGTCCCGGAACGATGGCATCGGGTCGCTCGTAGCGGATGATCTTGGCGACGTATTCGAGCGTCAGCGGCTCCATGTAGACTTTGTCGGCGATGTGCGTGTCGGTCATGATCGTCGCGGGGTTGGAGTTGGCCAACACGACTTCGTACCCCTCCTCGCGCAGCGCCATGCAGGCCTGCGTACCGGCGTAGTCGAACTCTGCGGCCTGTCCGATGACGATCGGGCCCGAGCCGATCACCATCACCTTGCGTATATCTTTTCTCTTAGGCATTTTTGTGCTCCTCCATCATTTTAATGAACTTATCGAACAAGTAGGCGCTGTCCTGCGGTCCCGGCGCGCTTTCGGGGTGGTACTGCACCGAGAAAACTTTCTCCTCGGGGCACTCGACGCCCTCGGCCGTATTGTCCAGCAGGTTGATGTGCGTGAGCCGCAGCGGCGTCTGCTTCAGCGATTCGACGTCCACGGCGTAGCTGTGGTTCTGGCTCGTGATCTCGATACGGCCCGTTTCGAGGTTCTTCACGGGGTGGTTGCCGCCGCGGTGTCCGAACTTCATCTTGAAAGTACGTGCGCCGTAGGCCAGCGCCACCATCTGGTGGCCCATGCAGATACCGAAAATCGGCAGGCGCCCCTTCAGTTCGCGTACCTTGGCGATCACCGGCTCGACGTCCGTGGGATCGCCCGGACCGTTCGAGAGGAAGATGCCGTCGGGACGGAACGCCAGAATCTCCTCGACCGTAGCGTCGAAAGGCACGACCGTGACGTTGCAGCCCTTCTGGTTGAGGCAGCGGATGATGTTGTACTTGATGCCGCAATCGATCGCCACCACGTCGTAACGGTGGTTGGGCGTACGCGAAAACCAGCGTTTCTTACAGCTCACGCGCGCCACCATATCGTGCGGCAACGCATATTCGCGCACCTTGCGCAGCGCCTCGTCCAAGGGTGTAGAGGCATCGGTGATGATGACCTTCTGCGAACCTTCGTCGCGAATGATGCGCGTAAGCATGCGGGTATCGATGCCCGAGATGGCGGGGATATCCAGCTCCTCGAACACCTCGTTGAGCGTCCGCGTGTAGCGGAAGTTCGAAGGCGTGTCGTTGTACTCGCGTACGATCATGCCGCCGATAGTCGGGAACTTGGTTTCGTAATCCTCCTCGGCCGTGCCGTAGTTGCCGATCAGCGGATAGGTCATCACCACCGTCTGATCCGTATACGACGGGTCGGAGATGATCTCCTGATACCCCACCATCGAGGTGTTGAAAACGATCTCGTTGATGGCCTCGCGGTTCGATCCGAACCCGTAACCGTAGAACTCGCGACCGTTCTCCAGGACGATTTTTTTCGTGTAAGGCTTCATGTATTGGGATATAATAATTTCGGGGAACTGTAACTGTTTTATCGTCTTCAGCGGTTTTTCCGAGTGCACTTTCGCCCGGGACGGTCGATCTCTCGCGCCTTTGGGTCGCATTTCCCGCCCCTCCTCGGAGGGGACTTGCCGAGAGCAACCCGCAAGCTAACAAAACCGATGAAGCATCTTTCGCTAAAATCACATATAGTTACCTATTTCGTTTTTCATCGATATTCGTAAGCTGTCTCTCCGCCCACGACCGTCAGCACGGCACGGCCGCACACCTGCCACCCCTCGAAGGGCGTGGCACGTCCCGCGGAGAGGAACGTCGCCGGGTCAACCGCATAGCGCGTATCGAGGTCCAGGACCGTGAAATCGGCCGCACAGCCCGGCTCCAGGCCGCCGCCCAAGCCGAAAATCCGGCGCGGTCCCACCGACATGAGTTCCACCAGCCGTTCGAGCGAGATCGTCCCCGGGACGACCAGGTATTCGTACAGCAGCCCGAAAGCGCACTCCAGCCCCACGATGCCCATGGCGCTGCCCGCCAGTCCGCGCGACTTCTCCTCGGCCGAGTGGGGCGCATGGTCCGTGGCTACGACCTCGATCGTGCCGTCCTGGATGCCCGCGACGAGCGCCGCACGGTCCTCGGCACTGCGAATCGGGGGATTCATCTTGAAACGCCCCTCCTCCCGCAGGTCGGCATCGGTCAGCAGCAGGTAGTGCGGCGCCGTCTCGCAGCTCACCTTCAGTCCGCGCGCCTTGGCTCGGCGCACCAGCTCGACGCTCTCCTTCGTGGAAACGTGGCAGACATGGTACTGGCATCCCGTCTTTTCGGCCAGCGCGATATCGCGCTCGACCTGACGCCATTCGCTCTCGGAACAGATACCTCGGTGTCCGTGCTCGCGGCAGTAGTCGCCGTCGTGGATATAACCTCCGCGCAGCAGCTCGTCCACCTCGCAGTGAGCCACGATCGGACGTCCGACCCGCGCCGCACCGCGCATGGCTTCTTCCATCAGTTCGCCCGACTGCACGCCGCGTCCGTCGTCCGAAAAGGCGACGACATCCGGAGCCAACGCCTCGAAATCGACCGTCTCGCCGCAACCGCGCTGTCCGCGGGTGATGCACCCGTAAGGCAGCACCCGCACCCGCGCATCGCGGCGGATGGCGTCGAGTTCGACGCGCAGCGTCTCCGGCGAATCGGGCGCCGGATTGAGATTGGGCATGGCGCAGACCGTAGTATAGCCTCCGCGGGCCGCCGCCGCCGTGCCCGATGCGATCGTCTCCTTGTAGGTGAACCCCGGTTCGCGCAGGTGGACATGCACGTCGACCAGTCCGGGAACGATGTATCGGCCCGAGAGATCGACCACCCGGTCGCCCGGCGCAGACTCCGTATCGGCGACGATACGTCCGTCGCTCACGGCCAGCGTCTCTTTTCGGAAACGGCCGTCGCGGTAGATCGTCGCGTGGGTATAAAGCGTCTTCATGGCGAAGTATATGCGTAAAAAAATAGGGCAACCGAAACAGCTACCCTAATAAAACAAAAAATGCCGAAACCGCCGAGAAGCAGGAACCCCAATGACCGTCCTGCTGCCAGAAAACCTGAGCCGATGATATGTTGGGGTTGCAATTCACAGTTCGGGATCGTTTAATCGCGTACAAAGGTAGGGGTTTTTCACCGCCCCCGCAATATTTGCAGGGATTTTTTTGGAAAATTATGTTTTTTATACCGCCCTGCGGCATCGGGCTCGACTTTTTCGCAAGCTGCGGTCCTGACGCCCGGACAGTCTGCCGCCCGACCCAGAGGCGGATTCTATGTTTTTGCAGCAAAATGCGATCCGCTGGATCGCGCAGTTCGCCGCCACCCCCGGCGGCGGACCGCATTTTTTATTCCGTAATTTTATCCTGTCCTTGCTCCTGCAAACAATACATTTTAAACAATTTTACGTGGTAGCCAGCAAAGCGACCATACTAAAAGTATGCGCAGAGCCGTTGGGGTTGATCGCCCGCGAGCGGCACTTTGCTGAGCTTGTAAAATAGTGATGTATGTTTGCAGCTGCGCACTTTTTATCTTATGCGAACAATACATCAAGTCCGCGTTCTGGCGCAGACCAGCCGAAAGGCCAGCCGCAGGTGGTTGCCGTCCTGCAACCCTCAGATTCCGTTCCATTTCCAGCTGCCCGATTAGCTTATTGCAACCGCTAATCGAATCATTGTCAAGCAATCAACATCATGGAACAGAATCACCGTGCAGGCGGCACAAATCGCCGACACCCTGTGCGAGCTACTCGATCCTGCACAGATCTTGCTCTTCGGCAAAATGGCGGGACGAACTCCTTTGAGCGATACGCTTGCCTATGACCTGCTGGTCATCACGGACGGTGAACCGCTCTACAATTGGGCAGAAGCAAAACGCTACTTGAAAATGAAAATACGTGGGTAGGACACGGAGTGCCATATATTAACATTTATATCCACCCGCGTCGCGATCTTATGTCGGATTATCCGCTCTTGCACCTGGCACGCCAGGAAGGAATCGTGCTCTATTGTTCGTCCTCTCAGAAATTCAAGCAGTCGAGAGAGTTGTGCGACTTCGGGATGGCGGCAACTGCTGCTAAAAAGTACGCGCAGACGTTCTTGCAATTGGCGGATCGACTGGCTGATTTTGCCGGGCAGCGAATAGATCATGCCCGCGAATCGGCGTTCGCCATGGCACAGGCAGCCGTCTACTATTTCCGAACGCTGTTTTACATCTACCACGGATTCGAAGCGGAAACATGTGATGTGCGGATATTGCACCAGCGGATGCGCACGCTTTCGGGTTTGCTACCGCTGCTATTCGAACCGAAGGAGAGCCGTGCTATGCAGACCCTGCACAATCTGAACATTTACCTGAACACGGCGCAGTATGATCCGGTATTCGCCGTGCGGCCCGAGGTGCTCGTCCAGCACCTCGAACGGGTCCGGAGGCTCGGGCAAATCGTCTCCGGGCTATGCAAAGAGCGAATCGAACTCTACGACACGCGGGCTACCCTATAATCGAAAACCCCGGAGCCTCCAAACAAGGCTCCGGGGTCAATTTACAAAATACGGCTGCAGACAGCACCCCGCAAGCCTGTCACTCCTCCCGCTTCACGACGATCAGCTGGACGCCCGCCTCCTCGATCATCGCGGCCGTCTGATCGGCGATACCGTCGTCGGTGACGATCACGTCGATCTCTTCGAGCGAGCAGATGCGGCCGAAACCGCGCTGCCCGAATTTCGAGGAGTCGGCCAGGACGATATGCTGCGATGCGGCCTGCATCATCCGTCGCGTGAGGCGCGCTTCCTCGATGGTCGAGGTCGTAATCCCGTGTTCGGGATCGATGCCGTCCACACCGAAGAAGACTTTCGAACAGATGCAGTCGTCGAGCCCTTTCACGGCCGTGTCGCCGAGCACCGAAAGCGACTTCTTGTGGACCATACCGCCCAGCTGCACGAGATGGATACGATCCGTATCGTTGAGCAGCACCCCCAGACGCAGAAAGGGCGTCACGATATTGAGATGCTCCCACGGACGGCGTTTGAGTTCCTCGGCGAAGGCGTAAACGGTCGAACCAGAGGCCACGATGATCGAATCGCTGGCACCGACCAGCTCGGAGGCCCGTTGCGCGATGCAGCGTTTGACATCGCGGCGAATCGAATCTTTGACATGAACATCCTGATCGGGAACATGCGGATCGGCCGGACGTGCGCTGCCGTGAACCTTGTAAAGCAATCCCTGTTCTTCCAGCAGGCGGATATCCTTCCGGATGGTCACCTTCGTTACCCCCAATTCGTTCGCGATATCGGTAATGCGGACGAATCCGAAAGTGTTCAGTTTGTCGAGAATGAATTTGTGACGTTCGGCGATGCTCAGCATATCGGGCGATAGTTTATGGTTAATATATACGACCTTCGCACCTCATCTGCCCCACCCTTAAAGTCACCCCCTCGGAGGGGACTTTAGCGTGCGCCCCGTAAGATGATAGGATTTTGAGATCGGCTTCGTGTAAAATCGTATATAATAGCCTATTTTATTTCGCGGACAAATATACCATTTATTCCCGGTATTCCCAAAAAGGACCGGCCGCATTTTCAACGATTGCAGCCGAGAAATTGGCAACGACACGCAAAATCGTTATCTTTAGCCTCCGATTCGACAACGACCATGAAAAACCGCTTTCACCTGCTGTTCTGCATACTGCTCGTATCGGGATGCCTGTATGCCTCGGGCCGCAAACCCGTCGGCGTGGCATTTTACGACACGGACCGTCTTTACGACACCTTGCCGTCGCTCTTTTACAACGACGACGATTACACGCCGCAGGGGCGTCTGCGCTGGAATTCCGAGCGATACGTCCGCAAGATCCGGCAGACGGCGGCCGTAGCGGATTCGCTCGCGCTGCCGCTCGTCGCACTGTGGGGCGTGGAGAACGAGGCGGTCGTGCGCGACATCGCCGCGACCTGCGAAAACGACTACAGCTATCTCCACCGCACGCTCAACTCGCTCGACGGACTGGATTTCGCCTTGCTCTACCACGGCGACCGGTTCTTCCCCGGAAAGGTCTCCGAATGGCGACGCGGACTCACGATCGAAGGATTATTGGACGATATTCCGGTCTGCCTGGCCCTCAGCGCCGACAGCCGCACGGCCCGATGGATGGTCACAGACCTGCGCGAGGAACGTCCGGAGCTGAGAATCATCGTGCTCGGCTGTTCGGAAGGCCTCGATCCCGAAGCGTTCGGGCTCCACGACGCACATGCTGCCGCCGCCCGCGCGGGAAGAGGTTCGGCTTTCGTACGCGGCCGCTGGACGATGCGCCACCGCATCCTCGCGGACACGGCGTTCGACATTCGATCGGGCGACGTATATGCCCGCCGTTATCTGATTGATCCGGCGAACGGTACACCCCTACCGACCTACTCGGGCCGCAGTTATCGCGGCGGTGCGGGGCGTTATCTGCCCGTATTCGCATACATCGAGTGAAAATTCTTGGATATTTCGAAAAGTTTTCCTATATTCGCACTCCCTACGACGAAAAAGCGTACTTTCGACGGAGCAGCGATCCACTATCGCCGCAATTTTCGTCTGCAACAGGGCCTGACTATAAAAATTTTAGGAAACTGCATACGACCGGCACGACGACCGTTCGAGCATTCGGCCTTTCGGGGCGATGTCGACCGGTAAGCGCGACTTCGCCGCGAGAGACCTACCGTTCCGAACGGAGTCGAGGTGCAAAGGCGTATCATGAAGCCGAAACTTATATTTTAACATACCTAATTAATCAAGACATTTATGGCAGACGTAAAACGGGTCTACACCTTCGGAAACAAAGAGGCCGAAGGTAATGGCAAAATGCGCGAACTGCTCGGCGGCAAAGGTGCCAACCTTGCGGAGATGAACCTCATCGGCATCCCCGTTCCTCCGGGCTTCACCATCACCACGGAAGTATGTACGGAGTACTACCAGCACGGCAAACAGGCCGTTATCGAGATGCTCCGCCCCGAGGTCGAGAAGGCGATGAAGAACATCGAGAACCTCACAGGCATGAAATTCGGCGACAAGGAGATGCCGCTGCTCGTGTCGGTACGTTCGGGCGCCCGCGCCTCGATGCCCGGCATGATGGATACGATCCTCAACCTGGGTATGAACGACGAGGCCGTCGAGGCCGTTTCGAAGCGTACGGGCAATCCCCGTTTCGCATGGGATTCCTACCGTCGTTTCGTACAGATGTACGGCGACGTGGTGCTGGGCATGAAACCCGTTTCGAAAGAAGACCACGATCCTTTCGAGGAGATCATCGAGGCTCAGAAGGAGAAGAAGGGCGTGACGAACGACACCGACCTGACGACCGACGACCTGAAAGAACTCGTCGTGAACTTCAAGGCCGCCGTGAAGAAGCAGACTGGCGAGGACTTCCCGACCAATCCCTGGGATCAGCTCTGGGGTGCCATCTGCGCCGTCTTCGGTTCGTGGATGAACGAGCGCGCCATCCTCTACCGCAAGCTCAACAACATCCCCGCAGAGTGGGGAACGGCCGTATCGGTGCAGGCCATGGTGTTCGGTAACATGGGCGAGAACTCCGCCACGGGCGTAGCCTTCTCGCGCGACGCCGCGACGGGCGAAAACATCTTCAACGGCGAGTACCTCATCAACGCTCAGGGCGAGGACGTCGTAGCCGGTATCCGCACCCCGCAGCAGATCACGATCGAAGGTTCGAAGCGCTGGGCCAAGGCTCAGAATATCTCCGAGGAGGATCGCAAGACGAAATACCCCTCGCTCGAGGAGGTGATGCCCGAGGTATACAAGGAGCTGAACGAGATTCAGCACCACCTGGAGCAGTACTTCACCGACATGCAGGACATCGAGTTCACGATCCAGGACGGCAAACTCTGGATGTTGCAGTGCCGCAACGGCAAACGCACGGGCGCCGCAATGGTCAAGATCGCGATGGACATGCTCCGCGAGGGTCTGATCGACGAGAAGACCGCCGTGCTGCGCTGCGAGCCCGCGAAGCTCGACGAGCTGCTCCACCCCGTCTTCGACAAGAAAGCCATCGCTACGGCGAAAGTCATCACGAAGGGTCTGCCCGCATCGCCGGGTGCCGCTACGGGTCCGGTCGTATTCTTCGCCGACGACGCCGAGAAGGTGCTCGCCAAGACGGGCCAGAAGGCCGTGCTGGTACGTATCGAGACTTCGCCCGAAGACCTGAAGGGTATGCTCGACGCTGCCGGTATTCTCACCGCACGCGGAGGTATGACCTCACACGCTGCCGTCGTAGCGCGCGGTATGGGCAAATGCTGCGTATCGGGTGCCGGCGAGTTGCAGATCGACTACAAGGCCCGTACGATCGAAGTCAACGGCTTCACCGTGAAGGAGGGCGACTGGATTTCGCTCAACGGCTCGACGGGCGAGGTTTACCTCGGTCAGGTAGCCACGAAGGCCGCCGACCTGAGCGGCGACTTCGCACAGCTCATGGAGCTGGCCGGAAAATACTCCGTACTGAAGGTGCGCGCCAACGCCGACACGCCGAAGGACGCCGCACAGGCATTCGCTTTCGGTGCCGAAGGTATCGGTCTCTGCCGCACGGAGCACATGTTCTTCGAGGGCGACCGCATCAAGGCCATCCGCGAAATGATCCTCGCCGACGACGAAGCCGGACGCCGCGTGGCGCTGGCCAAGTTGCTGCCGATCCAGCGCGGCGACTTCGAAGGTCTGTTCAAGGCCATGAACGGCTATCCCGTGACGGTCCGTCTGCTCGATCCCCCTCTGCACGAGTTCGTACCCCACGATGAGAAGGGCCAGCAGGAGATGGCCGAGGAGATGAACGTGCCTCTGAAGAAGATCGTAGAGAAGGTCGAGGCTTTGGCTGAGTTCAACCCCATGCTGGGACACCGCGGCTGCCGTCTGGGCAACACCTATCCCGAGATCACCGAGATGCAGGCTCGCGCCATCATCGAGGCTGCCATGAACGTCAAAGCTACGGGTCTGCCCGTTCACGTGGAGATCATGGTGCCGCTGGTCGGCAACCATAAGGAGCTCCGCTACCAGAAAAACATCATCGACAAGACGGCCGAGCAGGTATTCGCAGAGCGCAACGACCGGATCGAATACATGATCGGTACGATGATCGAAGTGCCGCGCGCCGCCGTAACGGCCAATCAGATCGCCGAAGTGGCCCAGTTCTTCTCGTTCGGCACCAACGACCTGACGCAGATGACGCTCGGATTCTCGCGCGACGATATCTCGAAGTTCCTGCCCATATACCTCGACAAGGGGATCCTGAAGAACGACCCGTTCCAGATTCTCGACCGCAATGGCGTAGGCCAGTTGATCCGCGAAGCGGTATTCAAGGGTCGCGGCACGCGCGAGAACCTCAAGTGCGGTATCTGCGGCGAGCATGGCGGCGAACCTTCGTCGGTAGAGTTCTGCCACTACGCAGGTCTGAACTACGTCAGCTGCTCGCCTTTCCGCGTGCCCATCGCACGCCTGGCAGCGGCTCACGCAGCGCTCAACCAGAAGTAAGATACTATTTGCGGGGCTCGGTCCCGCAGCTATTCGAAAAACACCCTGTCGCAAATGTGCGGCGGGGTGTTTTTTATTTTCGGGGAGGTTTCAGGTGAAAAAGTTAAAGTGAAAGACCCGGTTAAGAGCCGTGGTTGGGGATATCACGCTTGTCGGGCTGTTCGCCGCCAGCGGAGAATGCCCGAGTGACAGTCCGCCGCCAGGCATGGCGGCGCCCGTCTGAGAGACGGGGTTTAGGAAGTGTGGGTTGCAGTCTGCGGAGTACGCGAAGCGAGCCTCCGCCGCCGGCTGCGGCCCGCTCGGCTCAAAGAGCCGCATTTTATAAGTAAAAGGTGAAAAGTTTTTCGCAAAACACGCTGCAAAACGCTTTTCACCCTTCACATCTCACCTTTCACCTGCAAACAGCAAGGCAGATGCCATCTTCGGCGGCTCGCACCTTTGGTGCGACCGGCCCAGCCGCCGACGAAGATCTGTCACCTTACATTACCGCAACGAAACCGGTATTTCGTCCGTAAGTTCGCGCTGAGGAACCCTCTCCGCGCGAATCAACGTACTGCCCCCGATGTGCGACTCCGCTGTGTTGTAAAGGACGGCATTACCGTCTCCGTCCGTCACGCGCAGCGATGCCGGACGCTCGGGATCCAACTCTGCGGCGATCGACCAATCGCCGACCTTCACGCACCCTGCGGCTCCGCAGGTCAGCGGCATCGCCTTGCACCCGTCGGGCGTAATGCGGAAAACAGCCAGGAAACGCTGCGCACGGCTTTTCTGCGCCGTCGAGAACTCGGCATGCCATTGCTTCGCATAGACGAGCGGCTTGCCGTCGGCCCCGGCACGCTTTTTCCAGTTGATCGCCGGGGAGAAAAATTCATCGGTCAGATGAAGCCGCAGATCGCCCTGCGTAAAGAGCTGCATACGCCCCTCGGCAACCCCGTTCGACGCAGTGACTTCCTGCGCAGCAAGCTGTTCGATACGACGGTGACTGTGCAGCAGCCAGGTCCAGGTCACCGGCTCGCGGGCCTCCAATTCATCGTAGATGACGATGATATCGGGCTTGAGAAAGAGGAAATGACGGCGGAAGCGCGTGACACCCGGATCGCCGAAGCCGTTTTCGGGGGTATACTCGACACCCGATTTCTCCATTCGGTCGATCCAGAAGGGCGTACGCATCCGATCGTAGGCATGCGTCGCATCGCCTAACGTGTAAGTCAGCGCCGGAGTATCCGCGAAACGCGGCAGCCAGCCGTAGCCGTTCTCGCCGATGCACTGTGCCATGCCGTCGGCCAGGATCGTGCAATGACCGCGCGTACGGTAGTGCATGAGCGTATGTTTGTCGTTGAAATTGGAGTAGTAACCCGTACCACCGAAGAGCTGTCGGCCTCCGTAACTGATCGTGAAACCGTTATGCGCTGCATGGGCATGTCCCGTCGCCCCGAAGGGCACCCCGATGAAGGTCGCCATCAGATCGTGCGCGGCATCCGCCGCATCGGTGTGCATCAACGAGAATCCCGCATCAGGATAGAACTTCGAGGTCCGCGGCTGCGGAGCCTCGGGACGCACGCAGTCGATCGGCCGATCGGTCAGAATGCGGTAAAGGCGAAAAGTTTTGGCTTTGTAAAGATTCGCAGGATCGTCGCCGATCAACCGATCGGCATACCACCGCGCCTCGGGGCTGCGCAGCTCGCGGGCCAAAGCGTCGGCGAAACCCATATACTGGGCCGGCGGGGTCCTGAGTTTGTCGTAGTCGTCGCCGAAACCCGTGGCGTAGGAGTCTTTCGGAAAAGAGTTGACGAGGAATCCCGGCAGGTTGCGATACCAGGGGATATCGAAGAAATCGACGCCCGTGAGGCGCGACAACACGAAAGGTACGTAGACGAACGACACGAGGTTGGCCTCGAAATAACTGCATCCGTCGTGCCAACCGCCGTCCTCGCCGCCCAGAATCGGGAAACGCGAACACCACACCTCGTAGCCGTAACGCAGCCACCGTTCCGCTTCGGGCAGGTCGCCCGCAACGGCGATCGCCGTGAAGAGAAAATTGCGGAACGTATGTTGCCAGACATGGTTATCCATCGAATGGCACTCGAAATCACGGGCATACTGGCGGAAGAAACGGTTCCCGCGCACGCGGATCGCATCGAGCACGCGCCGCCGCTCATCGCGTGTCATGAAATCGCACGCCGTATCGTAGGCCACGGCCAGTCCGTACATGATGGCCGAACGGTTGAAATCCTCCGACGTGGCGTCGCTGTCCACGGGTAGGGTCGCCACATGCAGGGCGTGGCGCACAGCGGCACGGGCAAAAGGCTCCTCGCCTGTCAAGAGGTAGGCGATCGAGAAGTCCACGGCGGGCTGCGTGACGACCTCGCCGAATTTGTGGTACATGAAATTAATCATCACCCGCTTCTCGTAGGCCGACATACCCGTCGTATCGCGCGGGCGCGTGGGTGCCACCGGAACCGGGGGCATATCCAACTTTTCGCGAGCCTGTCGCACCAACGCCCGAGCTTCGGGATTGCGATTCGCCCGGGCCCGAAAGGCCTCCGCCTCGTCACGCCGCACGTAGAGCCGGAAATGGGGCATGGCAGCGACCTTCGCTGCGAGCTCCCGGGCTGTCGGCGTCGCGAAACTCCGGGCCGAAGCGTCGACACGGAAGCGCTGAACGGGCGACCAGACCTCGGCACCGCCGGGTTCCTGCCGGCTCCACTGCCAGTACCAGCGTCCCTCCGCCAACGGACGGTGCACGGCCCAGGCAGCCCAGTCGAAAGGCCCTTCGGCAATCGTCGCCGCCGGAGCGAAGGTACTGTCCTGCGACAGACGCACGCAATATTGCGTTCCGGGAGCATCTTCCGACGCGGGCCACAGCAGCGCAGGCGGATTCTGCCGCACGACGACATCCGACGCAGGTTTGGCCCACTGGCGGTAACGCGGATGCAGCGCCTCTTTATCGAGGTGTTTCTCAGCGGGCTGTTGCGCTTGTTGCGCCGAAGCGCCCGTTGCGACCAGGCAGGCCGCCGTCACCAAAAATCGTTTCATGGAATATGTGCTTTTATCGGTAACTATTTTACACCGGGTCGGGTTTTCGACCATCATTTCATACAGGCCGGTCGATGTCTCGCGGCCATTGGCCGCATTTCCAAATCCGACCCACCCCTAAATCCCCTCCTCGGAGGGGACTTCTGGTGCAACCCGCAAAATTATAGCGAGTCGAGATCGGGTTCGTATAAAATTGTTTATAATCGCCCTTTTATTTTCTTACAAAGAGTCGCTAACGTTCCTCCAGAATCAGCCCCGCCGCACCGAGCGCCCCGGCCCGATTGCCCAGAGCCGCCGGAACGATCTCCGTCTCGGCCGCGCAGACATCCATCGCTTGACGGCGCACGCCTTCGCGAAGGCGGTCGAAATAGAACGCACCCGCCTCGGAGATACCGCCACCGACGACGACCCGCTGCGGTGCGAAGAGGTTTATCACCGACGCGATGCCGTGCGAAAGATACGTCCAATGCTCCTCCATCGCCTGCACGGCCGCGGCTTCGCCCGCCCGATAGCGCGCCACGACCATCCGGCCGTCGGCCTGCCCGCAGCCGGTCAAATCCACGTATCGGCGTACGAGCGCCGCCGTCGAGGCATAGTGCTCCAGGCACCCCACGCCGCCGCAGGCGCACGGCTCGCCGTCGCATTTGACCGTGATGTGTCCCAGCTCCATGCCCCGCCCGCGATAGCCGCGAAAGAGCCGTCCGCCCACGAGCATGCCGCAGCCGATACCGGTTCCGACCGTCACAAACACCGCATCCGTAACACCCCGGCCCGCACCGTAGAGCGATTCGCCCAGCGCCATCGCATTGGCATCGTTGCATGCCCTGCAAGACATACCCGTCGCCGCCTCGATCCGGTCGGCCAACGACAGATTTTCCCAGCCGACGATATTCTCCGCGCCGCCGAGCACCGTGCGGCCATCCTCCGAGACGACACCCGGAGTGCCGATGCCGACTCCTTCCAGAACGATATCCTCCTGCGTAGCGAAGTCGCGACAGGCGGCTATGCCTTGCGTCAACTGTTCCAGCACACGGTCGGCACCTTCGTCCGCCCGAGAGGGCAACTCACCGCCGAAACGGATCGATCCGTCGGCAGCGACCACGGCGTACTTCACCGAAGTGCCGCCGAGGTCTATTCCGATCGCATGGCGCATCATGCCCGTTCGACCCAAATCGGGGAGGACCATCCCCACTGTCCGTCGCGCTGACGCACGCGCACATAATAATAATCGGTATCGCGCTCGGCTTTCTCGTCGATCATGTAGTGTCCCACGGCGAAACCCGGTTCTGCGACGGCACGTTCGAACTGCACGGCTTCGGACAACCAACCGCGCAGGAAATGCGCACGGGCACCCTCCAGCAACTCGGCGAGCGTGTGTTCGTAGCGGTGGCCGTTGAACTCGGCGACGATCTTGCCGTCGCGGGGCATCTCGACGTCGAGAATCACACCCTGCATGGCGGGAGTCATGACATTGGGATTTTTCGACGAATACAGATCGAGCACCACCTGTCGGGCATCGCGCTCCAGCACCCGATTGACACGCGTACGGAAACGCGTCTCGCCGGGCTGCGGCGAAGTGAAGGCCGCACCGCGGAAGCAGGTTTGCATATCCTCGATACGTCCCTCAGTGAGACTCACACGACCCTGCCAATGGATATACTCCTCCTCGCGGTTCCAGCCGAAATTGATCTTCACCTTGGCACGCACGAGATCGCCCTCGGGCACCACCGTCCGATGGGGAGCCCCCAGGCGGGCGATACACTCGCCGTTCTTGATAAGGTCGACGTAATCCAAGTGGTTCTGACCCTCGACGTTGACGTAGATGTCACGCCGCGAAGCACGGATCACGTCGCCCGTGACGCCGCCGTTGATGCGGAAATCGATCTTGATCTTGTCGCCCGTGACGCCGCAAACATGGCGCTTGCCCATATGCTCCCACAACGCACCGCGCTCCAAAGAGGGGGCATAGACGCCGATGCGGCCGTCGCCGTAACTGCCCGGATAACCGGCATGCTGGTCGGTAGAGCACATCAGTCCGAACTTATGGCCCTGCTCCAGACCGTAGCGGATCGACCCCTTCCACGTGCGGGGACCCATATCGTGCAGATAGTCGTAGTCGCCCGTATCGCTCTCGGCCAGTCCGTGACGCGAGAACATCTCGACGAAAGGCGTCTGGGCATCCTCGCGGAACGCCGACCAGTTGTAACCGCGGAAACCGGAGATATAGCCCATGTGGTGCGGGGTGACGTAACAGGCGTATTTTTCGAGACGTCGCTTGAGGTCGGGTACCGACGTACACTCCACCAGCGGCGCGTCGTAGTCGCGGAACAGCGCCACGTGGTCGCCATGTTCCATGCTGTGGCACTCGTACGAAGGGAAGGTGAGGAATTCACCCGGACGATTCGCCTCTTTCACCGCCTTGAGGTACTTGGCATAGCCTCCGCGGCGCAGGCGCTTGAAGGCCTCGGTGTGGTAGCCGATGACCCAGTTGAGCCGCGGATCGTCCTCTCCCGGAATATCGGGCCACAGGGCGTGGGGCGTCACCGAGACGAAATCCAGCTGCTCGGCAGCGGCCGCCAGGGCGTCCGACAGATCGCCGTGACCATAGGTGACGTTGCAGTGGTTATGCACATCGCCCCAATAGACTTTCAGATCCTTGAGCGAAGGCATCTTGCGCTTCACCTCGTCGGGCAGCGACTCGCTGTCGCGCCCCAGTCTCGCACAGGCAGGGACGGCACTCACGGCGGCAAGACCGAGCAGCGACCAGCCCGAAGTTTTCAGAAATTCTCGTCTGTCCATAGTTGTATGTAGTTTTTTCGGTTTTTAAAAGTTTTGTGCCGCTACGCGGCAACGGTTTAACTGTTTTCGGCTGCGTCTTGCCATATCCAGCGCGACGCCTCCAGCCGCCGAAGATGATTGTTCCCGCGAACTGCGGTTCTCTGAGCCGCTCGAGGCGTAGCCTCCGCCCGGGCGGAGGCTCGCTCCCGCCGCCGATAAGGATGCCCCTAACGGCCGTTCTCCGAAACGGGCCCGCCTAAAGATTCTCCGCGCCGCGGAAGAATTCGTATTCCCGCTCGCAGGGATCCGTGTCGCCGCACTCCTGCTGGAGACGTTCGAGCTCGGCATGCAATTGAGCCCGGATGTCGGCGTAAGCCGGATCGTCGTAGACGCTGCGCATTTCGTGCGGATCGCGCCGCATGTCGTAGAGCTCCCACTCATCGACGTCGTTGTAGAAATGGATCAGCTTGTAATCGCGCGTGCGAATACCGTAATGGCGCTTGACCGAATGCCACGAGGGGTATTCGTAGTAGTGATAGTAGACCCCCGTACGCCAGTCGGCCGGAGTCTCGCCGCCCGAGGTGAGCACCTCCCGCAACGAACGTCCCTGCATGTCGGCCGGAACATCGAGCCCGGCCATCTCGACGAACGTCGGCGCCAAGTCGATGTTCATCGCCAGGGCATCGCTCCGCAAACCCGCCTTCACAGCCTTCGGATAACGCACCAGCAGCGGCGTGCGCTGGCACTCTTCGTACATGAAACGTTTGTCGAACCAGCCGTGTTCGCCCAGGAAGAAACCCTGGTCTGAGGTGTAGACGATAATCGTATTGTCCAACTCGCCGATCCGCTCCAGGTAGTCGAGCAGGCGACCGACATTCTCGTCCACACCCTTGATGACGGCACAGTAATCTTTCATATACTGCTGGTATTTCCAGCGCACGATCTCCTCTTTCGAGGCCTTGTCGCACAGAGCTCGCCACTCGGCGATACGCGGAGCATAAGCCTCGTTCCAACGGGTTTTCTCCTCATCGGTCATGCGGTCATAGGCGGCCCGGTACTGCATGATGCTGCTCAGACGGTCGTTGGCTCGCTTCACGTCGTCCTTGTTGGCATCGTCCGTATGCGTAAGTTCGTCGATGCGCGCGATCTCCTCGGGCGTGATGAGTTTCAAATCCCATTCGGGCCACATGTCGCGGCCGATCTCCATCGCCTGTTCGCGTGCGGCACGACCGCGCCCCGCATAATCGTCGAGCAGGTTGTCCGGCTCGGGGAAGACCTTGTCGTCGAACATCCCCAGGTGACGCTGCGCGGGCATCCAGTTGCGGTGGGGCGCCTTGTGGTAATAGAGCATGGCGAAGGGCCGGTCGGGATCACGCCGCTCCAGGAAGTCGATCGCCTTGTCGGTGATGACGTCGGTGACATATCCCGGACAAACCTTCTCCTCGCCGTTCTCGATGAACAGCGGCGCATAATATTCGCCCTGTCCGACGAGGATACTCCAGAAATCGAATCCCTGCGGGTCGGAATTGAGGTGCCATTTGCCGATCATCGCCGTCTGGTAACCGGCCTCGTGCAGCAGTTTGGGGAAGGTCTGCTGATCGCCGTCGAACGTGCGGGAATTGTCGGTGAATCCATTCGCATGGCTGTATTTGCCCGTGAGGATGCAGGCCCGCGAGGGCCCCGAGATCGCATTGGGGACATAGCAGTTTTCGAAGAGCATGCCCTCGCGGGCCAACCGGTCGAGGTTGGGCGTTTCGACCAGCAGACTGCCGTAGCAGCTCATCGCCTGAGCCGTGTGATCGTCGGTCATCATCACGATGATGTTCGGACGCCGGGGTTGTTCGTCGCGGCAGCCGGCGAGGACTGCCATCGTCAGAGGCACGGCGGCGTAACGTGCGCCCTGCCGCATTCGTTCGAGGTTTTTCATAGGTATAGGTTCGAGTATTATTCGGCGACTAAAGCCTTCAGATTACGCACCATGCGGGCATCGGCGATGCGCTCGGCCCATACGAGCATCCGGCGACGCAGGCGGTCCAGCTCCCCGGCGTAGCGTCGGTCGACGGCCAGGTTGACCATCTCGCCCGGATCGGCCTGAAGGTCGTAGAGCGCTTCGCGGTCGCGGCCCCACTGGTAGAGGACGTATTTGTAACGCGACGAAACGATCGACCAGCCCCGGATACCGGCCCCCGAAAGCAACGTCTCGATGAACACGTCGTCGTGCAACGTCGCAGCGCGCCCTTCGGCCACGGGCCGTAAGCTACGCCCGCGGTAACGCTCCGTATCGAGCGCGACGCCCGCATAGTCGCACAGCGTGGCATAGAGGTCGAGGCCGATATTCGACAGCGCCTCGCCGTTCGTGACGCCGCGCAACCCGGCGCCGCGCGGCGCCTTGACGATCAGCGGCACGTTGATGCACTCCTCGAACAGGGCCCATTTCTGGTTCCAGCGGTGCGCCGCCGCGCCGTCGCCGTGGTCCGAGCAGAAGACGATCGCCGCGTCGTCGTAAAGTCCGTGTGCCCTGAGCACCTCGACGATGCGTCCCACCTCGCGGTCGACCCGTTCGACGAGCCGGTAATAGGCATAGAGGTAGCGTCGCCAGTCGTCCTGCGTATACGTATAGGTATCGTGGTAGCGGGGCGATGCAGCGTGTTCGAGCCGCAATGCCTCGGGTTCGTAGGTCGAAGGCATGAAGTTGGCCGGAAGATTGGGACAATCCTCCGTCGCGAAGGGCGGCAGTTCACCGTAATGCAGCGACTCGAAACGTCCGTATTCGCAGATTTCGTGGGGATCGAGCAGCGAAGCGACCAAAAACAACGGTTGCGTCCCGTCGTAGGCATCGAGCGCCCGGTCGCAGGCATCGGCCAGCGTCGGATCGTGCATCTTCGCGATGCCGCGGAATCCCGTGCCCGTCGCGGGTAACTCCACTTCGGGAACGTGCCATTTTCCGGCATAGAGACATTCGTAGCCCGCAGCGGCGATGCGGTGGCCGATACCCTGCGCCATATCCTCGGCGTGGGGCCGGATGGCATTGTCGGTGGCCCCCACTTCGGAGGGCATGCGGCCCGTGATGAGCGACGCCCGGCAGGGACCGCTCAGCGGATAGGGACAGTAGGCGCGCGTGAAGCGTACGCCATCGGCGGCCAGGGCATCCATCGCGGGGGTCTTCACCCACGGATTCCCGGCGCACGACATGGCACCGGCCGTCTGCTGATCGGTCATGATGACGACGAGGTGCGGCCGCCGCTCGGCAGCACGTTTGGCAGCCGGAGCGGCTCCGGCATCGGACAGTGCGAGCGTCGCGGTCGCGAGCGACGAAAGGCAGGCGACGCGTCCCGCGAAGTTTTTCGGATCGGTCATAATTCGGTTTTCGGTATGGTTCGGGTTCGGTATGCCGCGACCGGAAAACCCGGTCTTCGGCAAGAACAAAAATAGACATTCCCATCCGTTCCGCACACGGGGTTTGTCGCCGAAAAAGCCGCTTCTGTCGAAAAGGATTTCGTTTTTGTACAATCGGACCCCAAATTTGTCCCGAAGGCCGCCCCGAAAGGGATTTCGGCACCCGAATTCTACAAATTCGATATCGGATTGCACAAAACTGAAACCCCTTTGCAGAATATCCGGCAAAGTTTCACCGTATTTTATAGGCACCCGCGGCGGGTTATCGTATCTTTGTACAACCTGAAACAACCTCGAACGACATGAAACTTATCCGACCGATTCTCCTGTTGCTGGCCCTTGCGGGTCCGCTTTTCGCCGGAGCCGGCGAGCGCGATTCCGTGTTCGATCTGCTCGACCTTTCGCAGCCCGGACTGGAACGCGTCGCCGACCTCCACCGCGAAGGCGACGACCATGCAGCCGCAGCAGCCCTGCTCGAATACTACCGCACGCGCTGCGGCGTAATCTGCCCCGACGTACGGCTCGACGCCGTCACCGTTACGCCCGACGAACGCCGCTGGGCCGACGAGGCGCTCGAACACCGGTTCTTCGTACACGCGGGTTACCAGCCCTCCTATTTTTATGGCGAGGATATCGACTGGGAGTACTGGCCCGTACGCGACAACGAGCTGCGCTGGCAGCTGCACCGCATGAAGTGGTGGGCTCCGATGGGCAAGGTCTACCGCCTGACGGGCGACGAGCGCTACGCCGCCGAATGGTGCGCCGAGTACCTCGACTGGATGCGCAAAAATCCCCTCACGGAGTACCGCGACGAGGAGGCCCGGGGCTGGAACACGGCACCGAACGTCTACTTCGCCTGGCGGCCGCTCGAAGTGAGCGACCGACTCGAATTCCAGATTCACCAGTTCCTCTACTTCCTCTCCTCGGAACACTTCACGCCCGAATTCCTGCTCCGCTTCCTGGAGAACTATCACCGCCACGCCGAACACATCACCCGCCACTTCTCGGCCGCCGGCAACCACCTCTTGTTCCAGGCACAACGACTCGTCTTCGCGGGCGTCTTCTTCCCCGAGTTGCGCGACGCGGCTCGCTGGCGCGCGACGGGCGTAGAGATCCTCAACCGCGAAATTGGCAAGCAGGTCTACGACGACGGCGTACAGTACGAATTGGACCCGCACTACCACCTCGAATCGATCAATATCTTTTTCAAGGCCCTGCGGATGATGGACGCCAACGGCTATCGCGACGAATTCCCCGCGGAGTATCTGCGCACGGTCGAACGCATGATCGAAGCGCACCTCAACTACTCGTTCCCCGACTATACCGTGCCGATGTTCAGCGACGCGAAGCTGCACGACCGCACGACGACCCTCCCCTGCTACCGCGAATGGACCGAGGTCTTTCCCGACAACGCCGCCATCCGCCGTCTGGCGACCGAGGGACGCGAAGGTTCGGCCCCCGACTACCGTTCGCGGGCATTCCGCACCTCGGGCTTCTACGTCCTGCGCAACGGCTGGGAGGAGGATGCCACGGTGATGGTGCTCAAGGCGGGCCCGCAGGCCTTCTGGCACTGCCAGCCCGACAACGGTACGTTCGAACTGTGGCACGCCGGACGCAACTTCTTCCCCGACTCGGGCAGCTTCGTCTACGCGGGCGACAAAGAGGTGACGGCCCTGCGCAACTGGTTCCGCCGCACCGCCGTACACAATACCCTGACGCTCGACGACCGCAACCTGGACAGCACGGCGTCGCACTGCCTGCTGTGGCGCACCGAGGGGCGCGACGAGGTGGTCGTCGTCGAAAATCCCTCCTATGCGGGTCTCACCCACCGCCGTGCGGTGTTCTTCGTCGACCGCCGGTTCTACGTCATCGTCGACGAAGCGTGGGGCGATGCCGAGGGCGACGTGGCGCTGCACTACCACCTCACGGAGAGCGAACCCCTGGAGAGGCCCGACGGCTGTTTCGTCGCGACACGCTTCGAGGACGGCAACAACCTGGCGCTGCGCGTATTCGGCGCCGAGCGCATGGAGCGCACCGAAGGATGGGTTTCGCGCAGCTACCGCCACCGCGAAGCACGTCCCTCCTACGCCTTCCGTACGCACAAACGCGCGGGCGAGACCGTCAGGACCGTAACGGTTCTTCTCCCGGCCCGCGACGCCGGCAAGAGCCGCATCGAAGCCGTGCTGCGCGGCGGATTTTCGCCCCGCGGCGCTGCCGTAAGGGTGAAGATCGACGGCCGCAAATACGATCTGAAATACGAACTGAACTAATACCTGCTATGAAATCCCTACTGAAAATCTGCTGCGCAGCCCTCGCGCTCTGCACGATGCCTGCGGCGGCGAAAAACGCCCCGGCACCCGATCCCGACGCCAAAGCGCTCTACGAATTGCTCGACCTCGACCGCCCGGGGCTCGAAAAGGTCCGCAGAGCCGCCGCGAAAGGCGACTATGCCGCGGCCGACAAGGAATTGCTGAAGTACTACCGCAACCGCCGGGGCATCGTACTGGCGGGTCTCGACCTCGACAAGGTTACCGTGAAAAAGGACGAACGGCAAATGGCCGACGAGGCGCTCGAACACAAATTCTTCGCCCACAAGGGTTACCAGCCCTCCTACTTCTACGGCGACGACATCGACTGGCGCTACTGGCCCGTCAAGGACAACGAACTGCGCTGGCAGTTGCACCGCCACTACTGGTTCATTCCGCTGGCGAAGATGTACTACACGACGGGCGACGAAAAATACGTCGAGGCATGGATCGATCAATACGGCGACTGGATCCGTAAGAACCCGCTGGACGGCGTGGAACGGCTGCGCGCCGCAGGTGCGAGCAAAGAGGAGCTCGATGCAGAGCGGGAGAACATCCGGTTCGCATGGCGTCCGATGGAGGCCGGACGACGGGCCCAGGACCTGCTGACCGAATTCGCCCTCACGATCCGCTCGCCGCGCTTCACGCCCGAGTTCCTCAACCTTTTCCTGCGCATGTACCACCAGCACGCCGCCTACGTCGACAGCCACTATTCGAAACAGGGCAACCACCTGCTGTTCGAGGCCCAGCGCATGGTCTACGCAGGCGTCTACTTCCCCGAATTCCGCGACGCCGCGACATGGCGCAGCAACGGCGTGGAGATTCTCAATCGCGAGATCGGCGTGCAGGTCTATCCCGACGGCATGCAGTTCGAGCTGGACTTCGGCTACCACATCGCCTCGATCGATATCTTCCTCAAGGCGCTCGACATGGCTACGGCCAACGGCATGCGCGACGAATTCCCCGAGGCGTTCATCCGCACGGTGGAGCGCATGACCGAGGCGACGTGGAACCTCCTGTTCCCCGACTACTCCAACCCGATGTTCGGCGATACGAAACTCCACGACAAGGCTTCGCTCGTGGCGCAGCTGGGACGCTGGAGCCGCGTATTCCCCGACAACGCCACGCTCCGCTGGTTCGCCACCGAGGGACGCGAAGGCACGGCCCCGCAATATGCGTCGCACGCACTGCCCGACGCGGGATTCTACACCCTGCGCACGGGATGGGACGGCGCCGCGACGGTAGCCGTCGTCAAGGCGGGTCCTCCGGCTTTCTGGCACAACCAGCCCGACAACGGCACCTTCGAATATTGGCAGCGCGGCCGCAACTTCTTCCCCGATTCGGGCAGCTATGTCTACGGAGGCGACAAGGAGGTGTTGGCCCAGCGCGAATGGTTCCGCCAGACCCGCGTGCACAACACCCTGACGCTCGACGACCGCAACCTGGAGACGACCGATTCGCAGCTGTTGCTGTGGAAACCGGACGGCGACGCAACGGTGCTCGTGACGGAAAACGCCTCCTACGAGGGGCTGACGCACCGCCGCGCGATGTTCCTCACCGAGGACGGCGTGCTGGTGATCGTCGATCGGGCTTCGGGTCCGGCAGCAGGCCGCACGGGCGTGCATTTCAACCTCTGTCCCTGCAAGGCCGATTTCGCCGAGGACGGCACCGTACGCACGCTTTTCGGCGACGGAAACGACATCCGCATGAAGACCTTCTGCGACGCTTCCGCACGACTCGTCCCCCAGGAGGGTTGGGTATCCTACGCCTACCGTCAGAAGGAGGAGCGTCCGGCCTACTCCGTAGAGGCCCGGAAGGCGACCGACGGCGAGGTGCTTTTCATTACGGTCGTCACACCCGACGACGAGACGCACACGGGATCGATCACCGCCGTACCCGACGCCGCATCGACTGCCGACCGCTTCGCCCTCGCATTACGCATCGGAGGCAAGAACTACACGCTGAAGTACGAACTCTGAAGCCCGGAACCATGAAAAGATTCGCATTGCTGCTCCTCTGCACCGCCGCGACCCGGCCCCTGGCTGCCGCTCCGCCCGCCGGCGAAGCGCTCGAATCGATCATCGAGCGGGTGAACGTACAGGCCGACAGCGCCCGCAGAGAGCAGATCATCGACAACGAATGGGTGGCCGTAGGTATCCGCAAAGAGGGCACGATCTGCCGCGACCATACCCGACTCTACGAAGGGCGACCCTCGTTCCGTTTCACGCTCGGGCGCGAAGACAACACCTTGCAGGGATACGCCCAGGGCGAGACCAAGGGGCGTGCCGAGCTGAGCTACTGCTACGCCACGGCGGCCGACTTCGCGACGGCCGCGGCGCAAGCGTACGACGCGGCGCAGCGAATGAAGACCGTCTACCACCGCGGCAAGGGTATCTGCGCCCAGGGCTCGAAGTGGCGCTACCGTTTCGCCGTATACATCCCCTCGGAGTTGAGCCGCGAGGTCACGACGATCTTCGCCCAGTGGCACGGCATGCCCGACCGCACGCTGACCACGGCACCCGACGGCACCGTGCGCCAACTCTCGGCGGAAGCATTCCTGGCGATGGAGGACACGACCGTCATCAAGAAAGATATCGTATACACGGCGGTCGAGAAGACCGACAAGCGGGGCCGCACGGTCCGTGCGGCGGGCGAGCCGACGGGCTGGAAGGTCGAGCAGGGAGGTTATCCGCCGCTGGCATTCGGATTCTCGGGCGGAGGGTTCTACATCAAAGCCAACTCCGACCGTCGCTGGTTCACGGACAAAACCGACCGCTGCAACGCCAATCCCGAGACTGCGAAGGTGCTGCGTCCGGTGACTTCGGAGTTCAAAGCCTCGACGATCGCCTACAAGGAGCCCTTCGAGGCGTTCCCGAAAGATCGTTGGGTAACCTTCGAGGTGGAGATCGACTGGACGTGCTACGGGGGTGAAGCCGAAACCGTCGAACGCATGGGACGGCTCGACGTACGGATGTCTTGGGAAGACGGCGGCACCGCCGAACGGCATATCGTCGACGACGCACCGATCCTCATCGGCCGCAACGACGACGAAGGTTACTACTTCAAATACGGCATCTACCGCGTGGGCAACAGTACCGAACCGGTGAGCTACAACCTGGCGGGCTACGAGCAACAAGAGCTGAAATAAAGACTACAGGCGGTTATTCCTTCGGGAATAACCGCCTGTAGTTTAACAGAATGCCGTCACACCTTGAGCTTCACGCCGACACGTCCCATCAACCAGACGGTCCAGATCAATACCAACGCATAAACCAGCGAGTTGACCAGGCCGGCCATGCCGACCGAGAATTCGGGCCGCAGCAGCGGATCGGAGAAAACGAGGTTCTTGAGCGGATGCCAGGCATAGGAGAGCAGGTAGCAAGTCAGCGCCGCCGCACCTGCGGGGCGTACCCATGCGAACCACGCGGCATGCCCGCGGCGGTCGCACAACCAGTAAAGCAGTGCAAAAAGCGGAAAGAAGAGGGCGCAGCAATAGAAATACCACGTCGGCGTAGCAGCCAACTTGGAGACGATCCAGAACCGATGGGCCGCGAATCCCGCGACGGCCATCGCTGCACCGACAGCCGCCGACAGGACGAAAAACCGCCCGATCCGCTGCCGTTCGACGCAATGTTCGAGCAGCAGCGTGAGCGTCATACCCGTACTGCCGAAGGCAAAAATCGTCAACTGATTGGGCAGCAGCCCCGCAGGGATGTATCCCGACGCCTGGAGCAGCGCCCCGACGACGAGCAGCGCCGCCACGGCGACATGAACCCGAAGGCATCTACCGACCGCGAGGCAGACGAGCGCACAGAAAAGATAGGTCCAGCCGATACGCCCCAGAATTCCCCACCAGCGGACTTCGAAAGCCGTGCCGTCGCTGCCGCGGAAAATCACGGCCAACCAGACGAGCAGCGCGACGCCGAGCAATTGCAATCCCCGGTAGAGTCGTCGTCGCCCCTGCGATACGGCCACAGGATAGGCATTCCACACCAGAAAACACCCCGCAACCATCAGAATGGCATAGGCGGAGCGAGAAATTCCCGTAGCTTCAGCCGAATAGGCATCGCCGAAATTCACCGTCAGCAGTCCCATAGCCAGTAGCGCCACCGTACGCACGAGGACGTGTACGACAATTCGACCGGTCGAATCGCCCTTCGCACGGCGTCCGGCGATCGCCAGCGGCACCGAAGCACCCATGATGAACAAAAAGGCCGGAAAGATCGTATCCGAGAATCCCAGCATGTCCTCGCCCCGAGCGGCGTGCCGCAACCAGTGCGGCACGTCGCTCAGGCTCCAGAACGAGTTGACCCACAACATAAAGAACATCGTGAGCCCGCGAAAAACGTCGATCGCGCCGATGCGCATGCTCTTCGGGTTCATGGCTTCGGGCTATTTCTCCGCCACGCTGCGAATAGCCCGCATGAGCGACAGGGGATGCTCGTAGTCGAGGTCCTGCGACAGCTCCCAGATCATGATGCCCGCATAACCCTTGTCCAACACGTACTGCGTCTTTTCGCGCATCAGCTCGACGCCGTTGAAGGCATAGCCGCCCCAGGAGTTGGTCGACGAGGTGATCGCACCGCCCGAGAGCGAGTACAGCGAACGATAGGTCTGCGTCGCGACGGGCGTCCGGCTCTTGTCGCCGCCGTAGAAAGGTACTCCGAGGATGATTTTCGACGCCGGGACGCCGTTGGCCTCGTAACCGTCGAGCGACTCCCTCACCACACGCATCGGAGCGTGGGGATAGCCCTCCTCGGCCGTGCCGTAGGTATCGTAAATCATCACGTTGATGTGGTCGACGTAGGGCGCGACCTTGCCGCCCATGGCGCGACCGTCCAGGTTGGACGAGAGCGCCACCGTAAGCTGCCGCACACGCGTATCGGAAGGCAGCGCGGCCATCCGTTCGCGAATGGCGACGAGCAATGCGATCAGGTCGTCGGCCGGAACGTATTTGAAGGGCTCCGACGACCAGTCGGTCTCCCAGTCGACGTCGATGCCGTCGAATTGCCGGGCATGAGCGTAGGCCACCAGCGCATCGGCGAAGGCCGTACGTTTGGCTGCATCCGTACCCATCGTGTACATATTGCCCGCCGTAGCGCCTCCACCCACGACCAGGAAAGCCTCCTGTGACTCGACGAGCCCCTTGCGAAGGGTCGTATGCGCCGCCTCGCGCGAAGGATCGACATACCACACGCCCTCGGCATCGGGCGAGATGCCGAAACAATAGACCCGCGTCGGGTATTTCAGATAGGGATAGTCATTCGGATCGGAAGTAGTGATGCGCGTAGCCATCGAATACCCGGCGACGATACATTTCGTAGCAGCGACGGGCGGGGTCTTCACGGGTCCTGCCTCCGAGGAGGAGTCGGAGCACGCTGCCGTGGCACTCGCGGCGGCAGCCAGCAAAATCGGAATGAAAAAAGAGTGTTTCATGATTATTTCAGGAATTCGATATCGTCGAAATAGACTGTGCGGTTATCGGTCACGGGATCGCCCGTGTAGACGAAATTGGAGTGGTCCCAGTTCGACAACGGCCGGAACTGGAGTTCGGAAACCGCGCCGAGGTTCGCATCGGGAGAGATCTCCCGTGTCAGGTCGTAGACCAGCACGTTCCAGTCACCGGTCCGCACGACCTTCCGCCACTCCGCCTCCGAAGCGTAAGTCTGGCCGTTGACCGTAGTGGGCAGGGCGTAATCCCCGGCATAGATGTAGGGATAGTAGAGGTTCGTACCGAGGTAGACTTTCACGCGCAGGGTCGAATACTGTCCGCGGTCCGAAACACCCGACAGCAACAGTTTGAACATTCCCGAAGTGGTCCAGCCACCCAGTTTGTTCATCAGCACCGTAGCGCTCGGGTTCGTTGCCGTCCGGAAAGGATTCTCCACGAGCGACAGTGCCTTGTTGGAGTCCTCGATATCGTCCGGAAGGGATGCCAGGTCCTCGAAATCGGCGAACAGATGCGTCGCCTCCACCGTCCAGGAGGCCGTCACGGTCTCCAGCCTGGCATTCTTGCCCTCGTAAACGACCGCATAGGCCCCGGGAGCAGTGAAAACGTATTCGAACATCGCTGCGTCGGAGACCTTCTCACCGTCGACCGTCCAGGCGTGGGTCAAGCCCTTCGCGCCGTGCTTCACATCGGTGGCGATCTTCACCGAGGCGCCTGTTTGGCAGCGAATCGCCGTCTTCGGCGCGGGAGTGAACTCGATCGTCAGCGGTTGTTCGACCTCGATGACCGTCACGGGCCACTGCGCCGCAGCGGTGAGGGCATCGGCGTTGGTCGCTTCGTAGCGAAGCGTGAAAGTGCCCGGATCAGGGAAAGCGTATTGCAACTCGGCCTCCGTGCCGACGACCCGCCCGCCCACCGACCAGCGATGCTGCACGCCCTCGTCGCCGCTCGTCACCGTCGCGGCGAATACGATCGGCTCGCCCTGGTTGCAGGTGACCGGCGTATCGGCCGCCGGCGCGAAAGCGACGCGCAGCGGATCGGCCGCGCGGACCACGAAAGAGTGTTCGGTGCGACCCTCCTTGCCGATCGCTTCGAAACGCAGCACGTAGGTTCCGGCGCTGCGAAAGGTGTAGGTCAGCGACGGGGTCGCGGCGGCAGGTTCGTCGTCGACGTACCAGGTGCAGGAGGTAGCCTCCTCGACCGTCGCTTCGAAGGTTACGGGTTCGTTGACGACGATCGTCCGCGAGGTCGTCTCCGGGAAGGTAACGACGGGGACATCGCGATCGCCCGGCACAGGAGCCTGATCGGTCGCATCGTCGCTGCATCCGGCCGACACCGCGACGCCGAGCAGCAGAAAAAGGGTTGATTCGATAAGTCGTTTCATAGGTATTGTGTTTTGTGATTCGCTACTGGAAAATATGGGGTGCATAGCGGTATCCGCAGCGGTCGTAGAGACGCCGCAGCTGCTGCATGCGGACGACGAAATCGTCGTAGTCCTTGCGGTCGTACGACCAACCGTTCTCGGCCAGCGCCGCCATGCGCGGAAGCACCATGTATTCGACCTGCGCCATGCCGGGGATATACTCCCGCCACAGGTTGGCCTGCACGCCGAGAATCGCGCGGCGTTCGTCGGCATCGAGCTGATCGTAGGGGTCGTAAGCATAGACCTTCGAGACGGGAACGTAGCCGCCGATGGCGAAGGGTTCCGAAGCCGTATCCTCGGCCTGGTAGTAGTCGAAATAGCAGAATTTCGAAGGCACCATGATGACCTTGTTGCCTCGTTTCGCCGCCTCGATGCCCGCCTGGGGACTTTTCCACGACATGACGGTGGCCGTCGGCGAGACGCCTCCTTCGAGGATTTCCTCCCAGCCGATGATCTGCCGGCCGCGGCTGTTGACGAAGCGTTCGATGCGCTTCATGAAATAACTCTGCAACTCGTGTTCGTCCTTGAGCCCCTCGGCCCGCATGCGGGCCTGGCACTCGGGACACTCCTTCCAGCGCGTTTTCGGACACTCGTCGCCGCCGATATGGATATATCGCGACGGGAACAGGGCGATCACCTCGTCCAGAACCGCCTCCAGGAATTCGAAAACGGCATCGTTGCCCGCGCAGAAAACGTCGTCGAAGATGCCCCACGTAGGCGACACGGCATACCCCTCGCCGCGGCACCCCAGGTGGGGATAGGCGGCCAATGCGGCCAGGGCATGGCCCGGCATCTCGATCTCGGGAATCACGTCGATATAGCGCTCGGCGGCGTAACGCACCACCTCGCGGATATCGTCGGCCGTGTAGTACATCCCTTCGCCGTAAGGTTTGCCGTCGTACTCCTTGCTCGTGCGGGCATGGCCCACGACGGTCTGAGCACGCACGGCACCGATCTCGGTCAGACGCGGATATTTCCCGACAGCCAGGCGCCAACCCTGGTCCTCGGTCAGATGCCAGTGAAAAGTGTTGATCTTGTGCAGCGAAAGGATGTCGATGAAGCGCTTGACCTCCTCCACGGTGCTGAAATGCCGGCAGACGTCGAGCATCATGCCCCGATAGCCGAAATAAGGTTTGTCGACGATGCGCAGCAGCGGAATCTCACGCCCCTCGGCGACCAGCTGGCGCAGGGTCTGCAAGCCGTGGAAAAGTCCCCGCGGCGAGCCGCTCCGCAGGTCGACGCCCCTTGCCGTGACCTCCAGGCAATACTCCTCGTCGGCCAAATCCGAATCTATCGAAAGGTTGGCCGCATTGCGTTTCGCCTTGCCGCACACCACCGAGGGACGTGCGCCGAGCAGGGGTTCGAGTTGCGCGGCTACGATCTCGGCAGCGGGCATCAGTTCGGCCGCAGCGACGCGCAGAACAAGATTTTCGGGCAGTCGGAACCGCCCCTCCCCCACCGTTATCGATACGGGACGGGGAACGATCGCCGGCTGGGAAGCAGCCGCGGCGACCAACGTCGCGAACAGGGCCGCAAAGATCAGAAATCGTGTTTTCATCGGTCGGAAAAGATTCATAGGTTGGACTTCAGCCGTTCGTACATCGACTTCATTTTCAGCGTACGCATACGATTCAGGTAGTCGATTTCGGCGGGTTTGAGGTAGTTTTTATGCAGGAGTGCGAATTGCCGGTCGATCTTCGCGGCCTCGCGCAGCAGCGGCGCCAGGTCTCGTTCCAGAGCCGGGATATCGCTTCGCCGGAACTCCGAGGATTGATAGCGGGCCTCGAGACGTTTGAAGCGTAGGTATTCGATCCGTATGTCGAGCATCAGCAGGTAGTGCGACACCTGGTCGCGTCCGTCGCGGGGACGCAGCCGGGCCAATTCGTCGCGCATCGAACGACATTCGGCCAGGACCTCATCCGCATCGCGCCCCCGGGCATCCTTCGCACCTGCGGCCGTGACGGTGACCATTTCCTGCGGCATCGAGAAATAACGCCACAGCACCTCGCCGCCCGCCTCGTCGAGTCCCAGACGGCTCTGTGACCACCCCTTCACGAAGGTCTCGGGCTCGAACGGCGCCTCGGAGCGCACCGACTCGCAATAGGCGTCGCACAGGACCTCGAACGCCGACATGGGATAGACCAGGCGAATGGGCTGCATATCGAGAATCTCGTTGCCCGCGTCGTAGAAGCAGCCGTAGGTGCCGCTCGTCGACCACGAGGTTTCGACCATGCCGTCGTAGCCGTGACGGCGGGCGAAATCGACGAAGACAGCCAGGTTGTCGAAATGTTTCTTCCACTGCGTGAGGTAGATATTGTCGGGTCCCGAGCGCAGTGCCGGAGCGCCCCACATCTTCACGCCCCGCGCGAAGAGGTTGTCGAGTTTTCCGAAACGATCCGGCTCCCAGCCGTAGTTCCAGTCTACGAAGATCAGATCGTCGGGCAGCTCGTCCAGCGCTTCGGGGTACTTGAGGATGATATCGGCCCAGATGACGGGAGTTTTACCCAACTTGCGCACGATGTCGCACATAGCCTTCACGTAGTCGACGAACAGGCGTGACTTGCCCGCGCTTTCGGCCACGGCCCGGCAATCCTTGCAGAGCCCCAGCAGATAGGTTTCGTCGGCACCGATGTGGAAATAGCGCGACGGGTGAAGTGCTGCGACTTCGGCGAAGACCTCCGAGAAAAGCGCTGTGGCGGCCTCGATACGTAGCGGACAGACCTGCGAAGGGTCTTTCCGGTCTTCGCGCAACGCCCCGTAGCGTTCGTTGCGCAGTATGTATTCGCAGTGTCCGAAGCAGTTCTGCAAGGGGATCACGTCGATCCCCCGCGCAGCGCAGTAGGCGACGAAATCGCGCACCTCGGACTCGGTGAATGCCGAGGCATTCGACAGCGTAGCGTGTTTCACGAAGGGAAAGGTTGCCTCCCACTCCATGACGATGGCGTTGACACCCTGACGGGAGAGTTCGTCGGCCAGGTGACGCATGGCATCGAGGGTCATCACCTCCGTGCGGAAATCGAGGTGCACGGCCCGCACGGCAAAGGGTTCAGCGTGTCCCGCCTGGAGGGAGAGCAGCACGAACAGCAGTGTAAACAAGCGAAGTTTCATCCGTTATCAGATTTTGATGTAGATTTTCTTTCGGTAAAGCAGCAACCCCGGCACCCAGACGATCCCCACGAAGAGCAGCGACCAGACGAGCGACCCGAAAGCGGGTCCGAAGAAGGGATCGATGCAGGTCGTGTAGAACCACCCTTTGACCGTCACGGCATGCTCGCCGACGCGGAAAGCGACGTTGGTGAGCACCGAGCCGACCCAGGCCAGGACATAGAGAAAGAGCGGATTGACGCCGAAGGCCCGGAAAAATCCCGTCCAGCCCGAGCGGCCGCACACGTCGATCGTCCAGACGAGCAGTCCCAGCAGCAGCGTTCCGAAACCCGAGGTGGCCAGTGCGAAGGAGGAGCTCCAGATCTTCTTGTTGATCGGGCAGCCGTATTGCAGCAGCAGACCCGCGAAAAGCAGCGCCGCACCGAAGACGAACAGCCGGTTGAGCCGCAGCTGCAAGGACTCGTTCGCCGTGAGCATCCGTCCCACGGCGGCCCCCAACAGGAATTGCGCCACGCGCGGCAGCGTGCTCAGCAGCCCTTCGGGCTCGAAGCCCAGGCGCGACCCGTCGGCCAGGCGCTCCATATAGAGGTGGTTTTCGCCCAGCAGGGCCCGGTCGACCACCGCGATGACGTTGTCGGCCGAGAGTTCGAATCCGTGGCCGAGCGCGAGCACGAGCCAATAAAGCGCCAACAGCACCGCAGCCGTCGTCAACAGATGCCTAAAACGCAGCACGACAAGCGCCGAGGCACCGAACAGGTAGGCCAGCGCCAGCCCTTGCAACACCCCGAGGATGCGGAAGTTCGCCATCGGGAATGCCGTTTGCAACCAGGAGGCCCCTTCGGGCACCTGGGCCAGCAGATAGCGCGACGTGCCGAAGACCAGGCCTGAGAAGAGTTGCAGCCCTACCCCGATCGCAAAGATCGCGGCACTGCGTCGGAGGATACGCAACAACCCCGCGCGGGTCGGGCCCTCGCAACGTTTCGAGAGAGAGAACCACCCCGAAATGCCCATGATGAAGACGAAGAAGGGGTAGATCAGGTCGGTAGGCGTCAATCCGTGCCACGGAGCGTGTTGCAACGGCGCATAGGCCTTGCCCCACACGGCGGGATTGTTCACCAGGATCATGGCCGAGATCGTGATGCCGCGCATCACGTCCAGCGCCAGCAGTCGGTCGGTTTTTGCCATCGGAAACGTGTTTTACGGGCTGCCCGGGATCGGCTCCCGGGCAGCCGTCACAAGGTCATCAGATTACCGTGAGCGAAAAGGTCTTCGAGACACTGCGGCCCCCGCGCGAGGCGTCGAAGCGCAGCGTGAAGGAACCCGGCACGGAGAACGTGCAGTGCAGCCGACGGTCGGTGCCGACGACTCCGACCAAACGCCCCTCGGCGTCGATGAGCGTCCAGCGGCACTCGACCGAGCCGTCGTTGGGCGACACGATCATCTCCTGGGAATGTTCCGTCCCGGCCGCGACGGTCAGCGTCGAGGCGGTCGAGTCGTAGACATAAACTTCGTCCGGAGCGAAGGCCGGATTGTCCGAATCTTCGTTGCAGGCCGCCAGCGTCACTCCGGCCAGCAGCAGAAACAGGTATTTAAGCATTTTCATAATTCTATCTCGTTAAAAAGGTTAGGATCATTTCTGAACGTCCCACCATACGGGCACGGTCCAATCGTCGGAGCCGCCCATGCGGTCGACGGCCTCCTGCCAGTTGACGGCATTTTTGGTCTGCTCCTCGATCGGGTAGCACAGACGCCGGGGACGCAATCCGTTCGACTGGTTTTCATTGGGGTAGCGGTTATACCAGCGGGCATAGTCCGTAGGCATGCCGCCGGTGCGGCGGATGTTCGACCACGCCTCGATGGGGTCCATCATGTGAAGAATCCAGATCTGACGGTTGATCTCCTCCAGAGCCTCCGTACCGCCCGCCTCGACGTGCGGAAGCAGGTAGGCCTGCATATAGGCGGCGATCTGCTCGTCCGTAGGCATCTCCGAAGCCGGAACACCGAATAACGAGAACTGTTTCACGGCGGCTTCGTAGCCCTTGGCGAAGCGCTGTGCGGCACTCTCCGAGTCGATACCCCAGCCGCGGATCGAGGTCTCGGCCAGCAGGAACTGCGTCTCGGCATAACTCATGTGGATCCACGGCGAATCGACCGCCATGATATACCGCGAGGGCGAGAGGCGCTGCATATAATGACCGGCGCCGCCCGAGATATCGGAAATGGCTTCGATCAGCGCCTCGCGGTCCTCCTCGGACATCCAGACAGCGTTGCCCACCGAGGCGACGGTTACGGCCGGAGCCCACACGTTGCGCGCCTTGGCATCGCCCTCGTAGCCGTTCTCACCCGGAATCTGGTTGCCGCCGCCGTAGTTGAACTCCTGGGCGGGAACGGTCATGTAACCGTCGTAGTTGATATAACCGTCGACGTTCGTCGCGAGATTTTTCGTCTGACTATTGGCGTTGCCAGCGTTGTATTTGCGCATCAGATCCGTGACGTCAACGGCATCGTTCCAGGCGGGAAGGCCCGCATTCGAGGGCGACACGTAAGAGCGGGCGATCAGCGGCAAGCGCGGATCGGTCGCCGTGAGGCGGTGGAACGGCGCCGTGTCGTAGGTCGCGGGATCCTCGACGCTGAGGGCCTTGAAGAACTCGGTGGTCATGCGGTATTGCGTGATGCCGAGTCCGGCGCTTCCGGTCACCTGCAACATGATATCGGCATAACCGTTGCCCGCGCCGAGGGTCTCGTAATCCAAGGCATGTTTCACGGCGGCGATATCGGCATTGGAGGCCATCAGTCCCGCAGCGATCGCCTCGGCGGCCCGCTGTTTGGCCACGTCGGGTTTCACCTTCACCAGACGCATTGCCACGCGCAGTTTGAGCGAAGCGGCCAGGCGCTTCCACTGCGCTACGTCTCCGGCGAAGTAGCAGTCCGATGCGGGGCTTTTCTTCGAGGCGTCGAACTGGTCGATCGCCTCGTCGAGCCGTTTGAAGAAGTCGTCGTAGATGGACTCCTGACGGTCGTACTTCGGGGTGAAGATCGCCTGATAGTAACCCTGGCCGCCCTCGAAGTAGGGCACGTCGCCATAGCAGTCCGTGAGTTTGAGGAAAGTCTCCACGCGCAGCACCTTGGCCATGGCGCTGTAATTGGCCATTTCGGGATCGCCGTCGACGATATGCTCCAGTGCGACGAGGTTTTTCACCGTCTCGGGATAGAACAGGTCCTGCCACAGACGGGCGAAATAGGCGTTGTTGCGGATACCCTTGCCGCCGTATTCGATGTTGCCCCACGACCCGGTCCAGTGGTTGACCCACCCGCCGGGATAGGTGAAGAAACGGGCGGCATTCTGGCGCCCCATCGAGTGGGACATCTGAATGGTAGGAATCAGCAGCGCAGGATCGATCGAACCGTTGGCTTTCGTCGGATTGATGTTCAGCTCCGTGAGATCGCTGCACCCTCCGGCCGCCAGCGCCAGTGCCGAGACGAGATATATAGATAGTTTTTTCATGGTCGTAAGATCGTTTAGAATTTGACTTTGACACCGAAACCGAAGGTGCGTCGCGAAGGCAGCGAACCGTACTCGAAACCCTGGCCGTTGCCGTTATAATAGGAGGACTCGGGGTCGATGTTGTCCACGTTGGAGTAGAGGATCGCCAGGTTGCGGGCATAGGCCGTGAGTTGCACGCCCGCCAGCGGCGTCTTGCGAAGCCAGCGCCGCGGGAAATCCCACGAGAGGGCCAGTTCGCGGAACTTCACGAACGAAGCGTCGACGATGAACGGCTCGGGCGAAATATCCTGGAAGACCTGCCAGTAGGACTGCGGATTGACGTAAATGTTGTTCTCGACGTAGGTCGTCTGGCCGTCGACCTCGACCGGAATCACGCCGTCGACCTTGTAGCCGCCCTTGGCCACCCAGTCGGCGGGCGATCCGGCAGCCACCTTGGCCTGCTGGTCGCGGTACCAGGCATCGCGGCCCTTGAGCGTATTTTTCGAGGTACCGTTGTAGTGGGCCTGCATCATCGACATGGAGTACATGTCGGCGCCGAACTTGGCATCGAACAACATGCGCAGGTTGAGCCCCTTCCAGCGAATGTTGTGCGACCAGCCGAAAGTGTGGTCGTAGGTACCCTTGCCCAAGACGGAGATATCGGTGTCGAAGGTCGGAAGACCGGTCTTCGGATCGACGATCACGCGGCCGTCTGACGTGCGTTTCTGCGCCTGACCCACGATCACGCCATAGGGCTGACCCTCCATCGCATAAATATAGGCGTTGGCCCAGCGGGCGGCCGTGAGTTCGTACGACGGCACCTCGGGGTGCAGCTCCAGCACCTTATTGTCGTTGGTGGCGTAGGTCAGCGTCGTTTCCCACGAGAAGTCTTTGGTCTCGACGGGGGTGCCCGAGAGAGCCAGCTCGACGCCGCGGTTACGGATCTTACCGGCATTGATAAGCGACTTGGTGAAGCCCGAAGCCGACGAGATGGGGAGACTCATGATCTGATCCTTGGTCGTCTGCTGATAGAGCGTCAGATCGATGCCCAGACGGCTCTTGAAGAACTTCATGTCGAGACCCACCTCCGTGGAGTAACTGGCCGTGGGTTTGAGGTCGTAGAACGGGATGACGCCGCCCTGGGGATCGACCTGGCCGAGCGACTGACCGTTCAGCGTGAAGGTTTTCAGACCGAAGTCGAGGTAGAGCTGGTAGGGATTCGTGTCGCCGCCGACCTGGGCCCACGAAGCGCGCAGCTTTCCGAACGAAAGCCAATCGCCGTGGTCGAAAAGGCTCGAAAAAATCAGACTACCCGAAACCGAGGGATACCAGTAGGAACGGTTCTCGGGGCTGAGGGCCGACGAAACGTCGTTGCGGATCGTCGCATCGAGGTAAGCCCAGCCTTTGTAGCCGACGCTCACCGAACCGAACATCGATCGCACCTCTTTTTTATAAAGACCGTGCGTGGTCGAAATACGCTCGAAACCGTTGAGGTCGTCGACACCCGGCATCACCTGCTTGAGACCCTCGGAGGTGAACTGTTCGTTCTCGTTGCGCCAGAGGCTCGCACCGACGAAGGCGTTGATGTCGAAATCGCCGTATTTCTTGGCGAACGTCAGGGTCGCTTCGAGATTGGTCTGCATGACGTTCATCACCCGCTCGTTGATACGGCCCTCGGTCTGACGCGGCGTCGAGACGGGATCGAACGTCGTGGCGCGGAACGTATAGGTATCCAGACCGCCGCGCCCGGCGAGTTTCAGCCACGGGGTAATCTCCCACGTGATCTTGGCGTTGCCCATCAGACGCTTGCGGCTCGACTCGTTGCGCATTTCGTTGATGACCCAATAGGGATTGAAACGGTAGTCGGAGCCGTTCCACTGGTAGTAGTTGCCGTTGGCATCCTTATAGGAATCCTTCAGCCAGCGCTGGTCGAAGTTAGGGGCGATGCCCACCAACGAGTTGCCGATGTTGCTGGCGTTGTCGGTCAGGGCGGGACGGTTCTTCACGTCCTCGATGACGTACGAAGCCGACGCATCGAGCGAAACGGTCTTGCCCAGGCGCGTCGAGCCGCGCATGGTGAAATTCGTGCGGTTGAACTCCGATTCGGGCACGATATCCTTGTTGCGCATGTCGGTCACGGCGAAGCGGAACGAAGTCTTCTCCGTCGCATTGGAGAACGACACGGAGTTCTGGGCCGTGAATCCCGTATCGAAGAACGAGAGCACGTTGTTGTTGACGTTGCCGTAGGGTTTCCACTCGCCATTGTAGATCTGGATGGCGATGTTGGGATCGAGCTTGCCGCCCCACGCCACCTGCGTCGTGCTGCGGCCGTCGGCTTCGGTCAGGGGAATCGAGCCGTTGCGGCCCATTCCGTAGACACGCTGGTAGTCGTTGAACTGCGACAGGAGCGTAGTGAAGCTGATGTTCGACGACACTTCGATGCCGAGCGACTCCTTGCGGGCCGATCCCGACTTGGTGGTAATCATCACCACGCCGTTGGAGGCCATCGAACCGTAGAGCGCCGAGGCCGAAGGACCTTTGAGGATCGTCACGTTCTCGATATCCTCGGGGTTGATCGACGACATGACGTCGCCGAAGTCGTAGCCCGAGCCGCCCCACTTGCCGTCGGCGCCCTGCAACTGGGAGTTGTCGACCGGCATGCCGTCGATGACGTACAGCGGCAGGTTGGAGCCCGACAGCTGCGAGTTACCGCGGATCAGCACGCGAGACGATCCGGTCGGACCGGCCGTCGTAGTCGAGATATCGACACCGGCGACTTTGCCCACGAGCGCCTGCATGATGTTCGACTCGCGGCCCGCCGTCAGATCGTCGTTGCCGACCGATGCCACGGCATAACCCAGCGCCTTGGTCTCGCGTTTGATGCCGAGGGCCGTCACGACGACCTCGCCGACGGCCACCGACTCCTCCTGGAGCACGATCTCCAGGAAGGTCCTGCCCGCTACGGGAACCGTCTGCGGCACCATGCCGATGAACGACACCGAGAGCGAAGCCTCCTTACCCGAGACGCTCAGCGCGAACTTACCGTTCGAATCGGTCGTCGTGCCGCGCGTGGTGCCCTCCTGCACCACGGCGGCACCCACGACGGGCTGTTTCTGCTCGTTGGTCACCGTACCGCGTACGGTAACGCTCTGCTGCGCGAGCGCAGAGCACCAACAGCAAACCGACAGCAGCGTCGCGGCCAAAAGCCGCACGACTCCGTTGCTTTTCTGTTTTTGGGATACTTTCAGCATATTATCAATAATTTGGTTGGTGAATATTCATACAAGAATACGAAGTTCCGGAATGAAAAACGCAGAACCGTTATCGAGCACGGGAACCGTGCGAACAAATCCGAGGGGGGGGGTAAAATTCGACCGACCGGCACTCCGCCGCACACCGTCGCGACGAGACGGGCGACGGAATGCGGATCGAAGGCGGTTATCGGGCAGATACGGTTCATGGTCTGCGGGATCAGAAAAGGGGTTCGCCGGCGAGAATGACACGCTGCATCTCGACATCGGCATTGAAAATCAACAGGTCGGCGTCCTTTCCGACCTCGATCGAGCCCTTGCGGTCTGCAATGCCCATCACGCGGGCCGGGGTCAGGGTCATCATCTTCACGGCATCGGCCAAGGGCACTTCGCCCAGGCGGTGCATCGTGCGCACGCAGCGATCGGCCGTAGCCACGCTCCCCGCGAAGGCGCTGCGGTCGGGCAGCTTCGCCACGCCGTCCTCCACGACGACGGCCATGCCGCCATTTTTCGACCCGAGGATCGATTCGCCCTCGGGCATGCCTGCGGCACGCATCGAATCGGTGATGAGACACGTACGATCGGCACCCTTGAGTTTATGGATCAGTTGCAGCAGGCTTTTGGGCAGATGTACGCCGTCGGCGATGATTTCGACGGTCATGTCGTCCAGGAAATAGGCCGCCTCGACAATGCCCGCATAGCGGAAGGCATTGCGACGCACGACGGACGAGGTGCAGGAGTAGAGGTGCGTGACGTGGGTGTAACCGTTAGCGAAGGCTTCGACGGCCTGTTCGAACAGCGCTGCGGAGTGTGCGATCGAGGGCAGAATCCCTTTCGAACGGAGCACACGACCGAACTCCAGCGCTCCGTCCAGCTCGGGAGCCAGCGAAATGCGGCGGATATCGGGGCACGCGGCCAGCCAGGCGTCGTACTCCTCGGGCTTCGGGTCGCGCAGATAACGCGGATCCTGCGCTCCCCGCATCTCGTAGGCGAAATAGGGACCTTCGAGGTGCAGTCCCGGCATGCGGGCGCCCCGCACGTTGAGCGGCCGCGCCTCGCGGTAGAGGGCGAAAGTTTCGAGGAGGCTTTCATCGGTGCTGGCCAGCGTCGTCGGGTAGATCGTCGTAGCGCCGTGGCGCGCAGCCATTTCGGCGGCTCCGAGCCATGCCTCGACCGTGCCGTCCATGAAGTCGTGACCGCCCGCTCCGTGAGTATGGATATCGATGAATCCGGCCGAGACGTAATCGCCCCCGGCATCGGTCGTCGCGGCGGCATCGCCCCGGTATTGGCCGGTACCGACCGCCGTAATCACGCCGTCGACCCACTCGACATATCCCCGTTCGATGCCCGAGGCGAGGATGAGCTGTGCATTGACAATCGCTCGTTTCATCGTTCCTATCGTTTTTTAGTCCAGTATTCGATCCGGTAGCCGCGCAGGGCATAGAAAAGCAGGAAGACGAAGCACGGAATCGCCATCCAGTAGGCGGCCTGTGCGTCGTCCAGACGCGTAGCCTCCCCGGCATAGAGAAGCGGAAAGAGTCCGCTCGCCGAAAGGGCCATCACCAGCCATGCCGAGCCGAGACCCGTATGGCGTCCCAGATCACGGATCGCCAGGGGCCAGATGCCCGAATAGAGGAAGGCATTGGGTATGCCCATCAGGATCAATATCCACATCGCCGCATGCGCATCGACGCCGAACAGCGTCATGCGGCCACTGACCGTCACCAGCGCCACCGAGGCTGCGAGGTCGAGTGCCGAGGCGATGCGCAGGGCGGTAAGTTGCGACACGACGCGCGGTATCGACACCGCACCCAGCAGGAAGCCGACGAAGGTCGTGAACAGGATCATCGGCGGCAGCAGCTTGGCCTGGGCGATATCGGTGCCGAGCGAGGCGGCTGAAGTTACGAGCGTATTGATACACAGCGCCTGCGTACCCAGGTGGCAGATCATTGCCACGGTACCCAGCACCAGGTAGGGATAGCCGAAGATACTGCGGCGGGAGTTCTTCGCCGCAGTATCGTCCTTACGGACATGGGTGATGTCGGGCAGCGCCGAGCGGCGCACGTAAAACCCGAATGCCAGCAGCACGAGGGCCAGCAGCAGATAAGGTACGATTACGCGGCGGACCATCTCGTCCAGAACCGCTTCGCGCGGCAGTCCGCCGATCGTCGCAGCACCGCTCTCGACCTGTTCGAAAATAGCGGCGTCGCTCGGGCGGATGATGACATACCCCAACGCCAGCGGCGCCAGGATACCTGCCAGTTTGTTGCACACGCCCATGATGCTCATACGGCTGGCCGCCGACTCGATGGGGCCGATCACCGTGACGAAGGGATTGCCGGCCGTCTGCAACACCGCCAGACCGATGCCCAACAGGAACAACCCCGAGAGAAACAGCGCATATTCGCGCGTAAGGGCCGCGGGAATGAAGAACAGCGCCCCGAGCGCCATCGTGCAGAGCCCGTAACCGATGCCGCGCTTATAGCCTACGCGGTCGAGCATCACCGACGAGGGAATGGCCATCACCAGGTAGGCGATGTAGAAGACGAAGCCGACCAGGTAGGCCTGCTGAAGGGTGAGTTCGCACGTCGCTTTGAAATACGGAATCAACACGGAGTTGACCCAAGAGATCATTCCGAAGAAAAAGAAGAGCGTTCCCATGATCGTCATGGAAGCGTAGTAACGACGTTTGTCGCCCCCTGCGGGAATCGGTTTTTCGGTCGGCATGGCAGTAGTTTTTCCTCCGTTCGTCCGCGCCATCTGTGCTCGATAACGGATTATTCGACCGCAATGTACGAAAAAATTCGTTTCATGCAACACTTCATCTTCGAAATTATTTCCCCGCACGACAAACCAGCCCCGAAAATAAAATCACAAACTACTGTAATATAACACATTAAAACAATCAAAGAAAATATATTTGGAAAATAAGAATAATTGCCTTAACTTCGTGCTCGAACACGGAAATACGAGAAGCTAAAGATACCATATATAAAAGCCTAAACTCATGGACGGACTGATTAAAGATTTCCGCATCGACAAACTCCGCGTACGTATCTATGAAACCCGCGAGCAAATGGGCCGTGCGGCCTATGAACTCTACCGGCAGAAGATCGAAGCGGCGCTCGCCTCGCAGGAACACGTACGCGCCATCTTCGCAGCGGCGCACTCGCAGGACGACTTCCTGCGCTGCATGGCCCAGGACGAGACAATGGATTTTGCACGCATCGAAGCGTTCCACATGGACGAATACCTCGGGCTTCCGGACGATGCGCCCCAGAAATTCAGCACGTTCCTTTCGCAAGCGATCTTCTCGCGACGCCCTTTCGCAAAAGTACATCTGATGCGCTCGTCCGTCGAGGATCCCGAGGCCGAATGCCGCCGTTATGCCGCCCTGTTGCAGGCCGCACCGCTCGATATCGTATCGCTGGGCATCGGCGAAAACGGCCACATCGCCTTCAACGACCCCCACGTAGCAATGTTCGACGACCCGCAGACCGTGAAGATCACCACCCTCGACGAGCCCTGCCGCCGGCAGCAAGTCAACGACGGGGAATTCGCATCGATCGACCGCGTACCCCACCGTGCGCTGACGCTTACCGTCCCTGCGCTGCTCGCATGCCGCACGATCGTGGGAATCGTGCCGCTCGACCGCAAGGCACAGGCCGTGCGCGACGCGCTCTGCGGCCCCATCGCCGAGAGCTGCCCCGCCTCGGTGCTGCGCACGCACGACGATGCGACGCTGCTGCTCGACCGCGGATCGGCCTGCATGTTGGAGATTTAAACGATGCGGTTACATACGGCTCTACGCTTCCCGGCGTTTTACTCGCAATGTAACTCAGGACGGCCGGAGTCTCGCGACGTTTCGCCGCGCTTATGGATCTGCCTCCCCTGACTGCGTCGCAAGGCGAACGCAATCGAGTTGGTTCGAATTGCCGAACCTTAGCAACGGATGCGGCGCATGCTTGCCGCTTTCAGCGGCGCGCCGTAAATCCCCTCCGAGAAGAGGGCTTTCGGATGCGGTCCGTCAAGCAATTGAGCCGAAAGCACCGCGGTATAAGGATTTTTTTCGTAATTTCGCGCAAGATGGACAGCAAAAACTACAAGGTAAAGGATATCGCCGCCATGGCAGGCGTATCGGTCGGCACGGTCGACCGGGTACTTCACAACCGGGGAGATGTCTCCCCCAAGAGCCGCCAGAAGGTGGAGGAGGTGCTCGCACGCATCAACTACCGCCCCAACCTGCTCGTCTCGTCCATCGGCGTGAAGCGCCGGATCACCGTCGCCATCGTGCTACCGAGCTATGCCGAAGGCGAATACTGGCAACAGATCGAACAGGGAATCCACCGGGCGCTGTACGACTACTCGAAAATCCGCACCGCGACGAAGATTTTCTATTACGACCAGTTCGATCTCTACTCCTGCAAGGAGGCCCACCGGCAAGCGCTCGACTTCGAGTGCGACGCCATGATTATCGGTCCTACGTTCCGCGACGAGACAGTGCGGCTCTCACGCACGCTCGACGAACGGGGTACGCCCTATATCTTCGTCGATACGCTCATCCCGCAGTGCAACCAGCTGGCCTTCTTCGGGCCCGACTCGCGAACGCTCGGCTACATCGAAGCCAAGCTGCTGGCCAACGCGATCCCCGACGACAAGGATATAGCCATCCTCCACGCCGTGCGCTCGGGAAACGAAAGTTCGTTGCAGACGGTCGTGCGCAAGGAGGGCTTCTTCGAATATTTCGACACCATGGCGCGCCGCAACCGGTTTCTCTACGCCAACTACTACAACGAAGATATCCAGCGTAGCTGGGAGGAGTTCGATCGGCTGTTCGCCGACGGGAACAACATCGGCGGAGCGGTGCTTTTCAACTCGCGGTCGTACATCTTCGCCAGCTACCTCGAACACCGCAACATCACCGACGTGAAAGTGATCGGCTGCGGCGTGACGGATCGCAACGCAGAGTATCTGAAGAAAGGTTATCTGTCGTTCTTGCTTTCGGAAAGACCCGACCAACAGGGATATCTGAGCATCAAGTACATCCTCGAACACATCCTCTACGGACAACACGAGCGGATCGTGAAATACACCCCGATAGACATCTTGATCCGCGAAAATATCGACTTCCTGCTTTGAGCCTCGCCCCGACCGTCACTGGTCGGGGGATTTTTTTACGAAAAAAGGTCCGCCTTTTCGAAAGCGGACCTTAGAATGCAGCCGGAAAGAGCGTGTCTATTTCCCGATGGTCAGCACCACACCGGCCGTGACCCATGCCCCGGGAAGCATGATGCCGCCCATGTCGCAATAGCGCGTATCGGTGATGTTCGTCGCATCGACATAAAGCCGGCAAATGCCCTTCTCCCACGACAGGCGGGCGTCGAGCAGGAAGAAAGGATCGAACTCGCGGATCTCCGTCACCGAAGAATCGCCCGCGACGGGATAGTGGGTATAGCTGCCGTTACGATCGCTCAAGGTTCCCGTGAGCGAGAGCGACACACGACGCAACATACGCACCTCGACGGCCAGGGCAGCTTTGTGGCGCAGGAAGTCCAGAGCGCTCTTGGCCACGATATCGCTGCGACGATCGGTCGTCACATAAGCGTACGAAAACACCGCGCGGCGCAGGAAGCCCTCGGCAGCGGTATAACCGCCCGAAACCTCCACGCCGTAGGTATCCAGACGGCTCGTCTGCTCGGAATGCCATTTACCGTCCATATCCTCGCGCCACACCCAGTCGATGATGTCGCGTCCGGCACGGTAGTAGGCACCCAGCGAAGCATTCCAGCATCCCTTCGCATAGTCGGCGCCCAGGCGCACCGTCACGGCGTGCTCGGGCGTCAGATCGAGGTTGTTGATCTGTGCGGGCGAGCTGTAATAGAGGTCTGTGAAGGTCGGCAGGCGCCGCGACTGCGAAGCGGCGGCATAGAGGCGCCACGCCTCGCCGGGAGTATATCCGGCCGAGAGGTTCCACAGCGCCGAGGAGCCGTAAGGGGTGAAGCTCGCGCCGGCGGATGCCGCGACGTCGAAGCGCCGCCACTGTTTCTCGTGGCGCAGCCAGACGTTGCCCGTATTGCGCGCATCGGCATGGCTATAGAGACCGTGCGGTCGGGGAAGCGCCTCACCGAGGTTCGTACTGTAAATATGGTTGTAGGCATAATCGCCCCCGAGAGTCGTCACACCCGCGGACCAGGTATAATCGGCCCAGAGCCTCGCGCCCACGTTGTCGGTATTGTGGCGGTTCAACGCTTGGCCGCGCGTCCAGTCGTAACGGTCGAAGTTCTTGCGGTAGCTCGCCGAAGCTCCGAAGGAGAAAGCTCCGGCCTGCCGCAGCCAGCGCAGCGACGCGAGAGCCGTGGAGGTATGTTCCCACTGCTCGGGATTATAAGCCCCATAGAAGCCGTTGGACCCGAATACCCGGTCCTGATAACCGGCCTGAAAGTCGAAGAATCCGGCCCGCGGCGACTCGCAAGTCGCCCGCACGAAAGCGTTGTAGGTGTCGAAATCGGTGTTGTGGCGGTAGCCGTCGCTGCGGCGGTAGGAACCGGCGGCGAAGACGTTGAGACGTCCTGCCGTCACGGCACCCGAAAGATTGGCATAGCCGTAGCCATGCTGTCCGCCGACACCCTCGAAGCGCAGGTAGGTCGGCCGCAGCGGCGCCGTGCGGATGTTCACCGCACCGGCATAGGCGCCTACGCCCGGCACGCCGTCGAGCAACTCCACCGAGGAGATGCAGTCGATATCGACCGGCAGCGAGTGGGACTGATGCCCCGTGCGGGCATCCGTGAAATCGATTCCATTGAGAAGGACCATCGTTTGGTCGAAAGAGCCGCCCCGAACGGAGATGTCGGCCTGTGCCCCCTTGCCTCCGCGTTCGCGGAGATCGACCGCAGGAGCCAGGCGCAGAGCGGCTTCCAGAGTCTGGACAGGCGCCGCGACCTGGGCTTTTCGGTCGAAAAGCGGGGTTTGCGACTGCGCGGTTCGCGCAGGAGCCGTCTGACTCCCCGAGATACCGACTTCGCGGATGCGCATCGTCTTGGCGACGGCCGTAGAATCGGCACTCTGCGCAGCAGCGGTCTCAGCCGCAAGCAGCAGGATCGACATCCCGACGGCGAGCACTCCGATGGTCACCGGACGGTGGAGACTCGCGAAGACCGACCAGCCTTTGCGGTTCCATCGCCGGAAGCAGGGAGCCTGCTTGATAGAGATGTTTTCCATTTGTTTGGTTTGAGTTTGAACAATCGCGGGAGTCAGAAGCCGGCCTCGAACCGAAACTCGGACCGGCATAGCGCAACCCGCAAAAAAACAGCGGTTTCGAACGCTTCCCGGCTGCACACCGCGTTCGAACCGCTGCAAAGATACGCTTTTCGGGCGTTTTTCGACTCCGAAAGGCCGCTATTTTTCGATTTTGGCCAGCCAGGCGGGGTACTTCGCCAGCACGCTGTTGCCCCACGGACCGTACCACGCATACCCTACCCTGCGCTCGGCGGGAACGTCGCACAGCCGGTAGACCTTCACCCCGTCGCGACGGCACATGAAGATTTCGTCGGTATCCAACTCATAATAGCGGGCCCACATGGGCGGTGCCTGGGGATCGTCGACGACGATGCGGTCGACCGCGATCGAGGGGTCCTCCCGCTGCTCGGGAGCCAGCTTCACCGTGACGACCTTCTTTCCCACGATCTTCGTCGCTTCGAACCACGCCACGGCGGCCTTCACCGCCTCGACGACTTCGGGCGAAGGTTTGGAGATGCGCATCAGCAACAACACGATTCCGGCACTCTCGCCGGCGGCGAGCCCCGGGAGTTCGTAGGCCCGGGCCTTGACCGGAACGAGCGTTTCGTGGTCGTATTGCTGGGCCCAGACGGTTTTCACGCCGTCGCGGACATACTGCGTCCGGAGCACCGCATCGAGACCGCGTTCCCACGACGCACGGATACGCTTCTTCAGCTCCTTGTCCACCCACGTATAGTAGGGCTTGTTCTTCAGCACGTCGAGCCATGCCGACAGCACACCGCACATCACGCCGTCGTTGAAGGTCAACGCATCGGCATCCCAGCCGCGCCAGCCACCGTTGGGATATTGCGTAGCGAGCATGTACTCGATTCCCTGCCGGGCACCGTCGCGATAACGTTCGTCGCCCGTAGCGGTATAGGCCTCTGCGAGGTACTCGATCTGCGTATAAGTCGCATTATTGTCGAGCGTCGAACGCCGCGAATGGGGTTTGAGCGCCAGGACGACCGAATCGGGGTCCAGCATCGCACGCATATCGAGGTTCTTGGGCCAACCGCCGTCCTCGTTCTGGTAAGCGAGGATGTTATCGGCGATCTCGCGGAACTGTCCGACTTCGTAACGCGCATACGTTTGTCCCTTCGAGGGCTTTTTCCAGAAGTCGAGATCGTCGGCGAAACGGTTCGAAGACTGCTGCGCCATCGCTGCGCCGGGCAGCAGCGCCAGCAGCAAACAAATTCTTTTCATCGTTAACGTATTATTCAAAAGCGGTCGGCGCGACTACGAGGAGCCGTTCTGCGCGACTGCGAATTACTCCGCGAAAAGCGCCTCGACCTTCGACACGACCTGCTCGACGTCGGCATCCAGCGGGAAGACGGCGCTCGGCTTGAGGTACCACACGTCGCGGGTCTGCTTGAAACCGGCCTCGCCGCCGCCCGTGATGTTGAGCATGACGGTAGCGTCCTTGCGCACCTTGCCGTCGGCCACGGCCTTGATGAGCGACGCCGTAGCGACGCTCGCAGCCGGATGGATATCGACGCCCTCCAACTCCTCGAAGAGTTTGGCGGCCTTGCGCGCCTGGGCGTTCGTCGCCACGAGGACCTCGCCGTCGGTAGCCTTCAAAGCGTCGTAGAGACCTCCGGCCAGCCCATAGGGCGGACGACGGTTCGAGAGCACCTTGGCGTCGATGATCTCCGCATCGCGGCGCGCCTTGTCGTCGTCGTAGGGCAGCATCTTGCGCGAATCGGCACGCCAGGCGTCGTACATCGGAACGAACGGAGCGTTCTGCGACACCATGAGTTTCATCGTGTTCGAACCGAAACGACCGTCCTCGATCAAACGCATGTTAGCCTCCCAGGCGGCGATGGCACCCGTGCCGCTGCCGACGGCCTGGAAATAGTAGTCGGGAATGCGGCCGATCGTCGTCACGGCCGACAGCACCGTGCAAGCCATGCCGTCGCGGCGCGCGATGTTCTTGGCCCCGCCTTCGGCGTAGAATCCGTTGCCCTTCAGCGCGAGATCGCTCAGGTGGATGGCATCGAAATAGTCGCCGCCCTTCTCGCAGCAGATCAGCTTCACGCAAGGGTTCAGAGGCTCCTCGAACCACAAGGCGCCGATGTTGTCATAGGGCACCGAAAGCAGCAGCCGGATGTTATTCTCCGAGCACACTTTGGCGAAGGCGCGGGCCGTATTTCCGGCCGACGCGACCACCAGTATGCGCTGCTCGTCCTCGGCGGCACGTCCGCAGACCGAGAAAGCCTCGGTCTCCTTGAACGAACAGGTCGTCATCGTCGCCCCGACGGCCGGATGGTAGCCGTTGAAGGTGATCCAGAGGTTCTCCAAACCGAGGTGTGCGGCCAGCTTTTCGCTTTTGTAGGTCACCGGCGCCGAGGAACCTTTCAGCAGGCGCCGCACGGGCAGCCAGTCGCAGAATTTATAGAGTCCGTAATCGTCGGACTTCACTTCCAGCTGCTTTTTGGCATACTTGGCCCGCACGAGCGACGGGGTTTTGCACTGCGGATCGGCGAGTGTCCAACCTTCGTCGGCGAATTCGCGTCCCGTAGCGACGCATTCGAGCGTATAGGAGGTAGGGGTAAAATCTTTCATCTATTTCGTTGTTTGAGTAGTTAGTTCGCAGGTTACGACATGCGGTCGCGGTAATCTTCGTAGCCGAATTCGCGGATGATCTCGTTGCGCCCGTCGCGTCTGGCGATGGCGATCGCGGGATGATGGACGCCGTTGAACATCGTGGTCTTGACCATCGTGTAGTGGATCATGTCTTCGAAGACGATCCGATCGCCCACCTTCGGCTCGCGGTCGAAGGCCCAGTCGCCGTAGAAATCGCCGGCCAGGCAGCTCGTGCCGCCCAGGCGCCAGCGCGGCTCGTCCCCGACGGGATCGTGCGCACCGACGATCGCCGGTTTGTAGGGCATCTCCAGGCAATCGGGCATGTGGCAAGCGAACGAGACGTCGAGCATGGCGGTCCGAACGCCCCCGTTCTCCACGATGTCCTCGACGGTCGCGATCAGCACACCCGTGCGCCAGGTGAAAGCGCTGCCCGGTTCGAGGATCAACCGCAAGCGGGGATGGCGCGCGCGAAACTCCCGCAACAGGGCGATCAGCGCGTCGCAGTCGTATTCGGCGTGGGTCATCAGATGGCCGCCGCCCATGTTGAGCCACTTCACCCGGTCGAGGCAATCGCCGAAATGCTGCTCGACAGCCTCCAGCGCCCGACGCAGGTGCTCGGGCCGCGACTCGCACAGCACGTGGAAGTGGAGTCCCTCGATACCGGCCGGGAGTCCGCCTCCGGCTGCCAGCTGCTCGGCGGTAACGCCCAAACGCGAACCGGCCACGCAGGGGTTATAGAGATCGGTCTCCACGGGCGAATACTGCGGATTGATCCGCAGGCCGCACGAAATACCCCGCAGGATCGCCATCGGGGCGAAACGTTCGTACTGCGAGAGGGAGTTGAAAGTGATATGGTCGCTGCAACGCAGGATCTCGTCGATATTGCGGTCGGTGTAGACCGGGGCGTAGGTGTGGGCCGGCCGGCCGAACTCCTCCAGCACCAACCGCGCCTCGGCAGCCGAACTGGCCGTGGCTCCGTCGGAGTGCTGGGCCAACTGCGGGAAGATGCTCCACATGGCGCACGCCTTGAGCGCCACGATGATCTCGGCGCCGCTCTCGCGGCGCACGCGGTCGATGACGGCCAGATTGGCGTCGAGCAGGGTTTCGTCGAGCACATAGCACGGCGACGGGAATTTCAAAGGATCGATCATAGCAAGTTCTATGAATTTTATGCAAAAGTAGCAAAAACCCCGGCATAGGAACAGCTTCCGGCCGGGATTTTTTGCAGAAATAGGTATTTTTACCCCCCAAAGTCCGTCTAAGAGTCGGGGTTTGGGAAATGCGGCTCGCAGGCCCGCAATATCATTTTTGGCGGTAACGGGCGAGTCGTAGCCTGCGGGGAGGGGGTGAACTACGGCTCGCGCCCGTCTAAAAGACGGTCTTTATGAATATCGTGCTTGCATTGCGGTTCATCTCCGAAGGGGCGACGAACTGCGCGACCCTGCGGACCGCAATATGCAGGTCAAAAGTTTTTTGCGGACGCAGCCTGCGAAGGGCCGGCTAAGAGCCGGGTCCTATGGGGAAATAGCAGCGAGTCTTGCTTCTCGCTGTCATATGTCCTCGGACTAATGCGGACCTTCGCCGCCGGAGGCTCGCTCTCTTCGTTCGCGCAAACCTCCGCAGGCTATGCCTCGCCCCATAGCTGCCGAAGATGGGAAGACTTAGCCTTGCCGGTTGCAATAACCCCGGAGTCGTCGAGGCTCCGGTCTTCGGTTTATTTAGCTCTCGCGAGGTAGAAGTCTATTCTTTCGGAGCACCTCGATTTTACGATTTTAGCGAGTCGCTTCACCCGTTCGATATGCAGAGTGAGGTCTTCGGGTCGCACGCAGAATTCCGGATCGTATCGCGCGGCCGTTAAAAAGACGTTCAGCCGATGTAGGGTCCGCATGGCACGACTCTCATCCGGTTCGAACAGCAAGGGCAGTTTTGCCGATAGCGTCCTCAGGCGTTGGTGGAGTATCCGGATGTCGGATGTCTCGGCCTCGAATCCGTGGAAAACGAAGAACAGCGTACGGAAATAGCAAACTGCGGCCTGTGCCGAAGCGAATGCCGCTTCGCGACTTCGATCGACTTGCAGATCGGCAAAACCCAGCAATCGGTCCGCCAGCGGGAGAAACGTCTGCGTATGTTTTGTCGCGTTTGCGGCCGCAAGTCCGAAATAGACCTGTTTTTTCGGTCGCGCGAACTTCCGTCGGGGGAGCGATAGAGTACGACCACTTATCTGTCTTATTCCATGCTTGTGATACCTGATATATGAAGATAAAATTATTCAAAATCATTTAACCGTACAAATGTACGACCACTATGTTTCAGGTAATTGAAACATACATTGCGCACCATCGCGAACACCAGCGAAGCCAGATCCAGTTCGCGCAGCTCGCAGCGCCGTTCCCACGGGCGCACGAAACAGTCCTGCACCAGGTCGCGCGCCGCTTCATGCCCTGCGACGAACCGGGCGGCGTAGTTCACCAATCGGGGATAGTAACGCCGGAAAAACATTCGAAATGAGTTTCGTTACCGGATTTAATGCCTTCGAACAACTGTCGATCGGATAGCAATTGATTGGACATGTCGTGATAAGATATGGGAATCATTGCAAAAATAACGTTGTTTTATGAGATGCGAAATTTCAATAGCGATGCCGTACCTACACTACCGCTTTAGTAATACGTATCGGGGTTCCATTACGGGCCCTTAGTTCGAGGTATCGGGAACCCGTTGAATCGATCCGTTTCGCGGCCCCTTCAACGGATCCCTCGACATATCGCTTATCCCGTCCGCTTCATAATCCCCTCGGGCGGCCCTTGCAATCTACGGTCCTTGCAGGTTCGTCGATGCCCGGCATGGCGCCCACGAACAGGGCGATATGTTCGGCCGTACATCTCGAAATAACTCCCTCCCGGCAATCGTATCGTCGCCCGATAAGGCAGTGCATGCCATTCCCTTGAAACGGGCCCAATCGGGTCTCAAAGAGCATGGATCTGCCGGCGCTCTTGTCGAAGGTCGCCGAACGCGGAATTTCCGGATCCAGCTGTTCTGCCGGAAGATCTAAGGATCGCCGAACGGGGCTGCGCGTCCCCATCGACTGCATACCGGTCTCGGACGGCAGACAAGCACCCGAACCGGTTGACGATAATAAAAATTGCGGACATGACCGAGCATGTCCGCAATGATTTTCGCGAAACTTCGCCGTGCATCACACCTCGATATCCGTATCGAACAGCTCGTGCCACGGCAGTCCCTGTTCGCCCAGCTCGGCCAGGAACGGATCGGGATCGAACTCCTCGACGTTGAATACGCCGGCACCGCGCCACAGCCCCTTGGCCCACATCGAAGCGCCCAGCGCAGCCGGAACACCCGTCGTGAAGCTGACGGCCTGCGTGCCGGTCTCCTTGTAGGCCTGTTCGTGGTCGCAGTTGTTGTAAATATAATAGGTGCGCTCCTTGCCGTCCTTCACACCGCGGATGCGGCAACCGATCGAAGTCTGACCGTGGTAGTTGGCACCCAGCGACTTGGGATCGGGAAGCACCGCCTTGAGGAACTGAATGGGGACGATCTCGACGCCGTTGTAGATGATCGGATCGATACGCGCCATACCGATGTTCTGGATCACGCGCAGGTGTGTGAGGTACTCCTGTCCGAAAGTCATCCAGAAGCGGGCGCGCTTGATCGAGGGGTAGTTCTTCACGAGCGATTCGAGCTCCTCGTGGTAAATGACGTACGATTCGCGTTCGCCGATGCCGGGATAGTTGAGCGGACGGTGGATTTCGTGGGGCTCGGTAACGACCCACTCCCCGTTCTCGTAGTAGCGGCCCTTCTGCGTCACCTCGCGGATGTTGATCTCGGGGTTGAAGTTCGTGGCGAAGGCCATGCCGTGATTGCCGGCATTGCAGTCCACGATATCGAGGTAATGAATCTCGTCGAAATGGTGCTTGGCGGCGTAAGCCGTGAAGATCGCCGTCACACCCGGGTCGAAACCGCAGCCGAGAATCGCCGTGAGGCCCGCAGCCTTGAAGCGGTCCTGATAGGCCCACTGCCACGAATATTCGAAATGGGCCTCGTCCTTGGGCTCGTAGTTGGCCGTGTCGAGGTAATTGCAGCCGCACTCCAGGCAGGCGTCCATGATCGTGAGATCCTGGTAAGGCAGCGCCACGTTGACGACGATATCGGGCCGGAAGGCGCGGAAAAGTTCGCACAACTCCTGCACGCTGTCGGCATCGACCTGCGCAGTCTTCACGCGATTGCCGCCGATAGCAGCCGCAACGGCGTCGCATTTGGATTTGGTGCGGCTCGCCAGCATGACGTCCGTAAACACGGGATTGGCTGCGATCTTCTGCGCGACGACCGTGCCGACACCTCCCGCACCGATAATAAGGGCTTTACACATGGTATTATAGCGTTTAAATGTTCTTCGTCCGTTTGACGCATACAAAAATATCGTTTTATTTCGGCAATCCAAAATCCGACCCGCTTTTTCTCACGGAAATTCATCTTCGGAAATGGCGTTTCCGGCCCGCAGCAGAAGCATCCGGCATGCCGGTTCGCCTTTCCGATCTCAGCAAAACACCCTCCGAATCGAAAAAAAAGCGCCGAAATCGCAAAATTTCCGGCTCGGATGTTGCAAATTAAAATATATTCCGTACATTTGCACCACCAAAACGACGAGATACGCCGATTCGGTATCGGAGAATCCGTAGCTCAGCAGGTAGAGCACAACACTTTTAATGTTGGGGTCCTGGCGGTTCGAGCCCCAGCGGGTTCACCAGAAAGCCTTTCCTTGAACAAGGAAAGGCTTTCGTCTTTGTATGAAGAGAGGAAGGGGGGCTCTCACCTTCGGTTACCTCCTCGCCGAAACCCCGTACCGTCCTGCGGGCGACTACGGCGGCTCGTCGGAGAGGCTCGACCATTGGTCAACGTTCGAGCCCCAGCGGGTTCATCAGAAAGCCTCTCCTTCAACAAGGAGGGGTATTCATTTTTCGCATCACACTTTCACGCCACCGTTTTCTACCCACATCCATAAAAAAGGCACAGATATGAAAAAAGCATTCCTTTATCTCCTGGCGGCCGCGGCTCTGCTGAGCGGATGCGAGAAGGAGGAGATCGAACGGGACACGCTGCCGGAGTTGCCCGACCCGACGGACATCTGCTCGGCCATGGAGGACGACGTATTCAAAGCCGTCGCCATAATGTTTTTCGACAAGGACCACGACGGCAAGATCTCCCCCGAGGAGACGGCACAGGTCACGGCATTCGACCTCGGAGCAGATAGCTACGTGAACGGCAAAATCACTTCGCTGAAAGGGATCGAATACTTCACCGAGCTGACCGATCTTTACGGTTCGGCCACGAATCTGCAAGTTCGCACGCTCGACCTGCACCACAACCGCAAGCTCCGGCAGATCCCCGACAGAATCTTCCATTATAATACCACGCTGGAACGGATCATCCTGCCGGAGTCGCTGCTGCGCATCGGCGATTCGGCGTTCGAGGAGTGCACGGCCCTGGAACAGGTCGTCCTGCCCTCGTCGCTCCTCCGGATCGGCAAGAGCGCCTTCGAGGGGTGCAGCGCCCTGAAGCAGATCGCACTGCCCCGGGCGGTCTCGCAGATCGGCCAGTACGCCTTCCACCGCAGCGGGCTGACCGCAATCGTGCTGCCCCGGGCGATCAAACGCATCGAGGTCGGCACGTTCATCGCCTCGGAGCTGGAACAGATCGAGATGCCCGGCGTGACCTCCATCGGTTCGCAGGCATTCGCCGGATGCCCGATCCAGGAGATCGTGCTGCCCAAATCGGTGGAGGAAGTCGGATTCCGAGTCTTCTCGAGCTGCTACAACCTGGAGAAAGTCACCCTGTCCGAGCATTTGACAGCCCTCGGATCGCAGTTCTTCACAAACTGCACGGCGCTGCGCACTCTCGTCTGCCGGGCCGCCACGCCACCCGTCAGCATCGACGACACCTTCCAGCTCATGCCCGAAGGCGTCCGGCTCTACGTCCCCCGAAAGAACCTGCGGCTATATGCCGACCACGAAGTTTGGAACCGCTATTTCACCGAAATTCTGCTGATCGAATGATGATACACTGGATCATGCTGATCTGCGCCGGATTGATGGAGGTGGGCTTCACCTTCTGCCTCGGCAAGACGAAGTCGGCACCCGCCGGAGAACAGCTATGGTGGTGGAGCGGATTTCTGGCCGCCCTGACGCTGAGCATGCTGCTGATGGCCAAGGCGGCCGAGCGGCTGCCCATCGGCACGGTCTATCCCGTATGGACGGGCATCGGCGCCGCGGGAGCCGTAGCCGTGGGGATCGTCTTCTTCCACGAACCGGCTTCGTTCTGGAGGCTGCTCTTCCTCTCGACGCTGATACTTTCGATCATCGGACTCAAAGCGGTAGGATGACGATGCACGAAATGCGAAGATCGAAACAGGCGCTCAGCATCGACGAGACGCGAAACATCCTGCTGACGGGTCGTCTCGCCACACTGGCCGTAGCGGGCGACGAAGGATACCCCTACGCCGTGCCTGTGAATTATGTCTACGACTCGAAAAGCGTTTATATCCATTCGGCCCGACAGGGTCACAAGATCGACGCTTTGGCCCGCAATCCGAAATGTTCGCTCTGCGTGGTCGATGCCGACCGGATCGTACCGGAGGAGTTCACGACCTATTTCCGCAGTGCGATACTTTTCGGCCGCGCGAAGTTCGTGGCAGACCCCGAGGAGAAACGCCGGGCCCTGCGGCTGCTCTGCGAGAAATACGCCCCGGGGCTCGATCCCGAGGCCGAAATCGGCCGGTTCTTCGAGACGGTGTGTATCATCCGCATAACCCCCGACCGGATCACCGGCAAAGAGGCTATCGAACTGGTTCGCCGCCGAGGCAGACAATAGCGGCCGAGGAATTTTTCGAGATTCTTGGCGATGAATTCTTTTTTTATCGCTATTTTTGCCAAAGTTATTCATACTTCAACGAGCCGAAGCCCCAATGTCCCGATCTCTTAACGAGTTCCGACTGAAGTCCCCTCCAAAGAAGGGGATTTAGGAGTGGGTCGAAATCGGAAACGCCGTGCAACACGTCGAGCGACAGCAGCCGGATAAGATGGTTGCGATCCGAAAGCCGGTGCTTTGAATGAGTAGCTATACAGACTATGATCGACCGGGAAACAGTAGACCGCATCTATGCCGCCGCCAATATCGTGGATATCGTCGGCGAATATGTCACGCTCCGACGCAAGGGCGTGAACTACCAGGCATGCTGTCCGTTCCACAACGAGAAGACCCCGTCATTCGTCGTATCGCCCTCGAAGGGAGTGTACAAGTGCTTCGGATGCGGCAAGGGCGGCAATGCCGTGACCTTCCTGATGGAGCACGAGAACATCACCTACCCCGAAGCGTTGAAAATGGTGGCCAAGCGCTACGGCATCGAGGTCAAGGAAAAAGAGCTCACCGAGGAGGAGGTGCGTCGCAACGACGACCGCGAGTCGATGTTCGCGCTCAACGGCTGGGCCGCGGACTACTTCGTCGACTACATGCACCACCAAAGCGAGGGCATGAGCGTCGGCATGACCTACTTCCGCCAGCAGCGCGGGTTGACCGACGCCACGATCCGCAAGTTCGGACTCGGATTCTGTCCCGCGAAAGGCGACCGCATGTCGCAGGACGCTTTGGCGGCGGGCTACAAAAAAGAATACCTGCTTTCCACGGGTCTCTCGCTCGTGAGCGAACGCAATGGAGGGCTCTACGACAGGTTTCGCGACCGCGTGATCTTCCCCGTGCACAATATTTCGGGCCGCGTCGTGGCATTCGGCGGACGCACCCTCCGCACGGACAAGTCGGTCGCCAAATACCAGAATTCGCCCGAAAGCGAGATATACAGCAAGAAACGCGAACTTTACGGACTCTACTTCGCCAAGAAGGCCATCCAGCAACAGGATTACGCCATCATGGTCGAAGGTTACCTCGACGTGATCTCGATGCACCAAGCCGGGATCGAAAACGTCGTGGCTTCGAGCGGCACGTCGCTGACGACCGAACAGATCCGGCTGCTGAACCGCTTCACGAAGAACATCACGGTGATCTACGACGGCGATGCGGCCGGAATCCACGCTTCGATGCGCGGCATCGACATGATCCTCAAGGAGGGCATGAACGTCCGTGTGGTGTCGCTGCCCGAGCCCGAGGACCCCGACTCGTTCGCCCGCTCCCACACGGCCGCCGAGGTACAGGAGTATATCCGCGCCAACGAGCAGGATTTCCTCGACTTCAAGGCCCGGATGCTACTCGAAGACGCCCAGGGCGACCCGATCCGCAAGGCGGCGCTCATCGGCGACATGGTGCAGTCGATCGCTCAGATTCCCGACCCGATCCAGCGTTCGGTCTACATCAAGGAGTGTTCGCGGATCATGGACATCGACGAGCGGATTCTCATCTCGGAGGTGGCCCGCAAACGCATGGTCACCTCGGGTGACCGCGAGACCGACGAATTCCTGCGCAAGCAGGCCCGCATGCAACCCCGGCAGGAAAAGGGACCCGAGGAGATAACCGCAGCGGATCGCAGCGGAATCGACTACACGCAGCCCGTCGAAGCGGGCAGCAGCTTCGAGAGCCTCGAACGCGAGATCGTGAAATACCTGCTCAAATACGGGCACTGCTCGTTCGAGTTCAAGGAGGGACGCGAAATGGTGGCTTGCAACGTCGCCGAAGTGATCTTCGACGAACTCAGCGACGGGAACATCGTCTTCCGCAATCCGGTCTATGCCAAGATCATGGAGGCCTATCGCGAGCAGTGGGTACAGAAGGGAACGGGCGTAGAGGTTCCGGCGCATCACTTCATCAACCACCTCGACCCCGAGGTTTGCAACGCCTCGGTCGATATTCTCACGGCAGAGGACCACTACGTCCCCAGCGAACTGTGGAAACGCAAGGATATCCACGTCGAGGACGATTCCGAGATGCTGGCCACGGGGGTACCGAGGGCCATGACGCTCTACAAATCGAAAGTCGTGGGAAGCCTGCTCCAAGAGTTGCAGACACAGCTCGCGACCGGGACTCTCACGGAGGAACAGGAAGACGAGGTGATCCGACGCATAGCGGGACTCAACCACGTGAAGGCGCAAATCGCCCGCAAACTGGGAAGAGCGATCCTGTAAGAGAGTCGAAACCTCCTACGACCACGCGGCAATTACAACAGCGGTTATGAAAAAAAGGGGCGGGTGTCGGGTCGTACACGCTTCACAGCGCATACCGTGTGCAAACAGAAAATAAACAGAAAGATGTGTAAAACATATCAAAGATAAAAGAATTAGTTACCTTGACCGATACCCACCCCTGCGAAAAATAGTGCAATTAGCGTACCGCAACGGCATTTTCCGCACGGCTCTTGCATCGAGGTCAGTGCGGCGGACACCACCGCCGAAGCAAGTCGACGCTCGGACAGAATCGCCGAAATCGACGCGCAGAGAGGGAAATAACGACGTCGGGAGGTCCCGAGAACCGATAAAGAACCATTATGAACGACCAAAAAAAGATAAATATTCGCAATAAACGCGCGACATTCGATTACGAAATACTCGAAGAATGGATAGCCGGCATCGTGCTGGTCGGCACGGAGATCAAATCGATCCGCGCCGGGAAGGCGTCGATGACCGACTCGTTCTGCTACTTCGACAAGGGCGAACTGTGGATCCGGGGCGTCAACATCGCCGAATACGCCTGGGGCACCTGCAACAACCACATACCGCGCCGCGACCGCAAACTACTGCTCACCGGCCGCGAACTGGAGAAACTCTCACGCGCGACGCAGGACAAGGGACTGACCGTCGTAGGACTGCGGCTCTTTCTCAACGACCGAGGTCTGGCGAAGGTCGTCATAGGACTGGCCCGAGGTCGCAAGTCCTACGATAAACGCGAATATCTCAAGGAAAACGACGCCCGCCGCGAGATGGACAAGGCAATGAAGAATTTCCGACGATGATCCGTGCGCTCTTCCTCGACGTCGACGGCACGCTGGTCAGCTTCAGCACCCATCGGGTCCCGGATTCGGCTCGCCGGGCATTGCTGAGAGCGCACGAACGGGGTGTGCGGATATTCATCGCAACGGGACGCGCCGTCGGCAATCTGGATATCGTAGCGGAAGTTCCCTACGACGGCGTAGTGGGGCTGAACGGATCCGATTGTGTGCTGCGCGACGGGTCGCCGCTGGTGCGCCACACGATCGATGCGGAGAACCTCGAACAGGCCCTCACGCTCTCCGACGAACTGCATTTTCCGATCGCCGTAGAGCTCGATTCGGGCACCTTCGTCAACCGCATCACCCCGAAAGTGGAACAGTTGGCACGGATGGTCGACATGCCGGTGCCTCAGCTGGCGGATCTCCGGGAGCTTTTCACCCGGGAGGCTTGCTGCCAACTGGGATTTTACCTCGATCCGGAGCAGGAAAAGGCGGTCATGGAGCATCTTCCCCGACTGACGGCAAGCCGCTGGTGCGATCTGTTCGCCGACATCAACGTCGCCGGTGCCGACAAGGGAACCGGAATCACCGAGGTGGCGGACCGATTCGGATTCGCCCGCGAGGAGATCATGGCCATCGGAGACGGAGGCAACGATGTTCCGATGCTGCGCGCGGCGGGAATCGGCGTGGCGATGGGCAACGCTTGTTCCGAGGCGTTGCGAGCCGCGGATTACGTAACCGCCGATATCGACGACGACGGTCTGGCAAAGGCGCTGCGTCATTTCGGCATTATCGCATGAATACATATCGTAAACGACAAAATATGTCACTGATACTCTGCATCGAAACTGGCACGGACATCTGTTCCGTGGGAATCGCGCGCGACGGCGAACTGCTGTCGCTGCGCGAGAGCGACGAGGGCCGCGACCATGCCCGCAAGGTAGCGCTTTTCGTCGACGAACTGCTGCACGAAACCGGCATCGCTCCGGACGATCTCGACGCCGTAGCCGTCGGCAAAGGTCCCGGCTCCTACACGGGACTGCGCATCGGCGTTTCATTCGCCAAAGGCCTGTGCTACGGACTCCGTAAACCGCTCGTGGCCGTGGGTTCGCTCGACGCACTGGCGGAAGTCGCCCGCGAGGATCACGAAGCGGGCATCGTCGCGGTGGAGGACTGGGATCGCGCGCTGCTTTGCCCGATGGTCGACGCTCGCCGCATGGAGGTCTACGCACAGGTCTTCGACGCCTGCGGCCGTCCGCAGACCGATGTTTCGGCCGAGGTGATCGGTCCGGAGAGCTTCGCAGAGTTCCGCACGAAAGACCGCCCGTTCGTCATCTTCGGAAACGGAGCCCGCAAATGCGTCGAGACCTTGCCGTGGGCTGTGCCCATCGAGGTAACACCCTCGGCCCGCGGATTGGCGCGTCCGGCTCAGCGTGCGCTCGACGAGGGTCGCACGGAGGATATCGCCTACTTCGAACCTTTCTACCTCAAAGATTTCGTGGTCACGACCTCGAAGAAAAAGCTCTTTTAGCCATGAACTATATAAAAAATGTGCAAAAAGAGTGTAAAAATATAGTAAGTTCGTTCTTGTCAAGGTCTGTTGGATATGAAT